>JADIZG010000010.1 GCA_016704895.1 Betaproteobacteria bacterium | reverse complement strand
AATTCGAGGAATCGGTCGGCGAGTTCCTCGATCGACAGCCCGCCCTTGGGCGCATACCACTGGAGCGACCAGTTCAGCGACCCGAGCATGGCGAGGCGCAGCAATCGCAGGTCGCCGCGGACGAGTCCGGCAGCGGAGGCATCGCGCAGCGCTTCGTCCCACATGCTGTCGACCTGGTCGGCGAAGCTTCACGATCTTGCGCCGTGACTTCGGCGACAGGTTGCGCCACTCGGAAAGGACGACCGCTGTCTCGTCGGAACTGCCGTGAAGCGCCTTGAGATGGCCGACGAAGAGTTCCCGCAGCTTCGTCTCGGGCGTGGATGCCTCGCGCAGGGCGCGCTGGGCTGCGCCGACGAACGTCTGCATCGCCGCTTCCATGACATCGACGAGGATGTCCTCCTTCGTCTTGAAGTAGTAGAAGATGCTCCCGGACTGGATGCCAACCGCTTTGGCGATGTCGCGCACCGTTGCGCGCGGGTATCCGACGTCGCGGAACAGGCGTGCGGCCGAGGAGAGCAACTCCTGACGCCGTATCGAGTCGTCGGGCTTCATGCGGATCAGTATACGCCGCGCGCCAGCCTGCCGTGCACGCCGCCCGAGGGGCGAGTCGCAACGCTCGAGGTGCGATTCGAGCGAGCGCTTGATTTATGCGGCGGCAGGCTGCTAGACTGCGTCGTCGCCGCGGGAAACCCGGCGCGGCCGCATGCTGCGGCGATCATGCCAACGGGGATCCCGACTTGTCGCCAACGGACGCACCGGCGTCGCCCTGGTTCGACGCGTTGCTCGCAGGGCGCAAGTCGCCGCTCGGCGAGGCGCTCAGCCTGGTGGAGGCCGGTGGCGCGCCGGCGCGGGCGCTGCTTGCCCGGCTGCACGCGAGGGGCGGGAGGGCCCAGATCATCGGCGTCACCGGCCCCCCGGGATCCGGCAAATCGACGCTGGTCAACGAGCTCGCGCTGCATTTCGCTTCGCTCGGGCGGCGCGTGGGCATCGTGGCCGTCGACCCGACGAGCCCGTTCACCGGTGGCGCGGTGCTCGGCGACCGGGTGCGCATGAACCGCGCGAGCCAGAATGAGAACGTCTTCATCCGCAGCGCTGCGACCCGAGGATGCCTGGGCGGCGTGGCGCGCGCGACCTATGACTTCGTGCGGGTGTTCGACGCTGTCGGCTACGACCCGGTGATCGTCGAGACGGTCGGCATCGGCCAGTCTGAAATCGACATCTGTCGCGTTGCCCACACGGCGGTCGTGGTCGAGGCACCGGGCCTCGGCGATGCCGTGCAGGCGATGAAGGCGGGCGTACTCGAGATCGCGTCGGTGTTCTGCATCAACAAGGCTGACCTGCCTGGAACCGACGCAAGCACGAACGTGCGCTCGCGGAGATCCGCGCGGGGCTCGAGGCGGCCATGGTCGACGCGCCGCTGCGGCGCGCCGCGCACGCGGGCAGGCTGGATGCCCTGGCCGACGCGGTCGCCACGCGATCGATGAGCGCTGCCGACGCCGCGCGCGCAATCGAGGACGAGTTCCATGGGCCGGGACGAACGTAAGGAGCCATCGGCGATGAGCGAGCCTGGGAAGGGGGCCCTGGCGGGGGTCGAGCGCGTTGCCGTGGTCGGTGGCGCCGGATCGATGGGTCACGGAATCGTGATCGCGTGCCTGCTCGGCTCGCCGGCTGCCGAAGTGCGGCTCGTCGCGCGCCGGCGGGAGTCGCTCGATCATGGCCTTGCGCTGGTGCGCAACGGGCCGTTCGGACTCGAGGGGGCGGTCCGCAAAGGCCGACTCGACGCGGCCGGCATGGAACGGGCGCTCTCGCGCCTGCGGCCGACGCTGGACATCGCCGAAGGCGTGCGCGACGCGCAGGTCGTGTTCGAGAGCGTTCCCGAGATCGTCGAGCGGAAGATCGAGGTGCTGCGCGAAATCGAGGCTGCGGCGCTCCCCGATGCGGTGATCGCGAGCAATACGTCGTCGATCATGATCGGTGAACTCGGCCGCGCGCTGGCGAACGTCGAGCGGCTGGTCGGAGCGCACTGGTTCTATCCGTCCAACGTCATGCCGTTGGTCGAGGTCGCGCGCGCTGACCAATCGGCGCCTTGGGCGGTCGACCTGATCGTCGGCTATCTCGGCGCCATCGGCAAGAAGCCCGTCGTCGTGCGCGACTCGCCCGGATTCTTCATGACGCGCTTCGTCAACCTGTTCGCGGCCGAGGCGATGCGGGCGGTCCAGGAAGGTATCTGCAGCATCCGCGACGTCGACGAGATGGTGAAGGCGGGACTTGGCTGGCCGATGGGCGTTTTCGAGCTGCTCGACAAGACGGCGTCCTTCGACGCCTGGTACCACGCACAGGAGTACCTCCACGAGACGCTCGGCGAGCGCTACGCGATCCCTCCTGTTGCGCGCAGGGTATTCACGTCCGGCTACCGCGGGGCGCCCAACCTGAAGCCAGGGAGCCGCGGCGGCTGGTATGACTACTACGGTATCGACCCCAAGTGAGGCAGCAGATGAAACGTGAAGTCGTGGTCGTGGCGGGTTGCCGGACGGCGCAGGGCAGATTCGGCGGGACACTGCGCGACGTGCCTGCCCACGAGCTCGTGCGGACGCCGCTGCAGCAGGTGGTGGCGCGCGCGGGCGTCCCCGCGGAAGTCATCGACAACGTGATCGTCGGGCAGGTCTACCAGACCTCGCAGGCGCTCAACATCGGGCGCTTCTGTGCGCTGGAGGCCGGCTTCCCGTTCTCCGTCTCCGGCACCGCGGTGAACGCAGCGTGCGGCTCGTCGCTCGAAGCGTTCAACTGCGCCGTGCGTGAGATCGCGCAAGGCGACGCGGACGTCGTGATC
The DNA here is from genome assembly GCA_016704895.1 of Betaproteobacteria bacterium. Taxonomy (GTDB): domain Bacteria; phylum Pseudomonadota; class Gammaproteobacteria; order Burkholderiales; family Casimicrobiaceae; genus VBCG01. Next base: position 101,798 of record JADIZG010000010.1, on the reverse strand, counting down.
GCCGCCGGGACCGAGAGCATGAGCGGCGTGCCGTTCCTGCTCCATGGCCACCGTTGGGGAACGCGCCGCGGAAACAGCGAGGTCGTCGACCAGTTCGAGGAGTCGACGTGGTCGGCTTCCACGTACCGCTATGGCCGGTTCAACATGGGCATGGCCGCGGACCACGTCGCGAAGGTCTACTCGATCTCGCGCCGCGAGCAGGACGAGTACGCGCTGCGGTCGCACCTGCTCGCGGTCAGGGCCATCGACGGAGGTCTGTTCCGGGACGAGATCGTGCCGCTGACCGTCAAGGCCCGAAAGGGCGAGTTCGAGTTCGCCGAGGACGAGCATCCACGCCGCGACTGCAGCCTGGCTTCCCTGGCGAAGCTCGCGCCGACGTTCGGCGAGGACGGCACGGTGACCGCCGGAAGCGCATCGGGAGTCAGCGACGGTGCGGCTGCCGCGATGCTCATGTCCCGTGAGAAGGCCGACGCGCTCGGCGTGAAGCCGCTGGCCCGCGTGCTCTCGACGGCGCGCGTCGGCGTCGACCCGAGGTTGATCTGCATGAGTCCCGCGCCCGCGGCGCGCGTCGCGCTGGAGCGGGCAGGTCTCAGACCGGGCGACATCGGCTGGTGGGAAATCAACGAGGCGTTCTCGTCGGTCGTGCTTTCGTCGTGCCGCGAGCTCGGCATAGGCCTCGACCGGGTGAATCCGCTTGGGGGCGGCATCGCGCTCGGCCACCCTGTGGGCTGCAGCGGCGTGCGCACGATGGTGACGATGCTGTACGCGATGCGCCGCACCGGCACGCGCTACGGAATGGCCACGATAGGTGCCGGCGGCGGCATGGGTGTCGCGGCCCTCGTCGAGCTGTGCGACTAGCCGCCCGGTTCAGGAATACGTCCGAGGAGAAACGCAATGCAGGTCACAGACAAGACCATCCGAACCGACACGCCGGGCCCGTCGGCGGAAGGTGTCGGGCCGTTCTCGCCCGAGTTCGTCGCCGCGTCGCGCGCGCTGGAGCGCGAATGGCGTTCGAAGTTCGACCAGCTCGCGAAGAAGTTCGGCGTCGACGGCGCTTCGTACGTCCAGCGAACGGATCCGACTCCCCGTCAAGCCGGCATATTTTCCGGCACGATGTCGCTGACGCCGCAGAGAACGGTGCTGGCGGCGCCAGGCGTGTTCCCTTCACGCGCGGGGCTCAACGCGGCGCAGTACCAGTTCATGCCCTGGGGCGAATCAGCCGGTGATCGGGTACGGCCTTCCGGAGGAGACGCGCCGCCGGATGGATTACTCCTGCAGGCGCAGGGCATGACCGGATATTTCCGGCAACACTTCCCGGAGAACCTCGTCTACGACCTCGTGTCGCACGAGGGCCTCGACCCCGACCACCCGGCGGCCGAGGGGCGTGTCGGCCAATGCGGGATGGCCGTCTATTCCCGCGAGGACAACGCCCGCCTGTTCGACGGCTTGCCGCTCGACAAGATGAACGTCGTCCACATCTCGTACTACGAGAACCTGCCGGTGCTCGCGCATTACCTCGCCTACGCGCGCCGGCGCGGAGTGCCGTGGGAGAAGCTGGGCGGAAACTCAATGAGCTGGTACTACCAGAGCGCGTACGTGGGCATGACCTGCTTCCCGCCGAAGGCCGGCATGGATCTCGCGGCCGAGCTGATCGCGTTCTGCACGCAGCGGATGCCGCGCTGGAACACCCTCAACCTGTTCGGCTACGGAATGGAGGAGGCGGGCGCGACTGCCGTGCAGGAGGTGGCGTTCACCGTGGCGGCCGGCATCGACTACGCGCGCGGATGCATCGGGAAGGGCCTCGAGCCGGACGTGTTTCTCGGCCGCTTCGGTTTCCAGATCTCGCAGGCGAACGACTTCTCGGGAGGAGGTCTGTAAGATCCGCGCGTTGCGACGCATCTGGGCGCGCAAGTGCCACGAGCTCGGTGCTCGCGATCCGCGCAGCATGCACGTCCGCATCCACACGCACACTTCCGGCGCTGTACTCACCGCTCAGCAGCCCCTCAACAATCTGATCCGCACGACGCTGCACGCGTTCGGCGCGGCACTGGCAGGAGTTCAGGCGATGGAGGTCAGTACGTTCGACGAGGCACTGGCGATTCCGACCGAGCATTCGGCAACGATGGCACTGCGCATCCAGCAGATCCTGCAGGAGGAGAGCGGACTCACGCGCGTCGCCGACCCGCTTGGCGGGTCCTACTACGTCGAGGCGCTCACCAACCAGATCGAGGCGGCGGCGCTGAAGATCTTCGACGAGGTCGAGAAGCGCGGCGGCTACCACAAGTGCCACGACTACGTGCGGGCGCAGATCGAGGCGAGCGCGCTGCGCTGGCGCGACCAGGTCGACGCGAAGGAGCGCATTCTCGTTGGCGGGACCGGGCGTGTCCGACGTGATGCAGGAGGTCGAGGTGTTCCAGGTGAACCCCGAATCCGAGCGCACCGCGATCCAGCGCGTGACGGCGCTGCGCGCAAACCGCGACCACGCGAAGTGGGAAGCGGCGATGGCCGAGGTGCACCAGGCGACGGAGCGGTTCAAGGCAGGCGAGGTCGGGGGACTGATCCCGGCGATGGTCGAGGCGTCGGACGCCGATGCGACCACCGGGGAGGTGATGGCCGTGCTCAAGCAGCACCTTGGCTGGGCGCCGCCGCATTGAGCGTGCGGCCGGGCGAAACGACAGCGGCGCCCCGGCGGGACGCCATCGATTCCGGTACTGGAGAGCGCAAGAATGGATGAGCGAATCATTCGCGTATTGCTGGGCAAGACGACGATGGACGCGCACGACCGTGGCGTTCGGTACCTGGCAAAACCAAGCTGCGCGAGGCCGGCATGGAGGTGATCTTCATCAACTCTCGAGCCGAAGGAAATCCTCGATGCAGCGATCCAGGAGGACGTCGACGTCATCGGAATCTCGAGCTCGGTGGAAGGGCACCTTCCGGTCGCACGCGAGGTGACGCGTCGACTCATCGACAGCGGCAAGCAGGACGTGCTCGTCGTGTTCGGCGGTGTGATCCCCGAACGGGACTTCGCCGGCATGCGCGAGATGGGCGTCAAGGGCATCTTCGGTCCCGGCGCGTCCGCGGACTCGATCGTCGAGTTCATCCGCGCGAACGTTCGTTCCCGGCGCGTCTACGTCGCATGACGCTGCCTGTGCAGGGTCCGGCAGTGGGCGGGCAGGTGGCGGCGCAGATCGCGGTCTCGGTCGCCGCCGGTGTGCTCGACATCGAGATGTGCCGGCCGGAGAAGAAGAACGCGCTGACGGTGGCAATGTACGAAGGTTTGACGGCCGCACTCGAGGAAGCCGACCGCAGGCCGGATGTGCGCGTCGTCCTCCTTCGCGGCCAGCCGGACGTGTTCACCAGCGGAAACGACCTTCAGGATTTCCTGCTGCAGCCCGCGGCCGATGACGATCATCCGGCGTTTCGCTTCGTGCGCACGATCAACTCGACCGCGAAGCCGATCGTTGCCTCCGTGAACGGAGCCTGCATAGGCGTCGGGGCCACGATGCTGCTGCACTGCGACCTCGTCTACGCGGGGCAGCACGCGGTCTTCGGGCTGCCTTTCGTCAACCTCGGGCTATGCCCGGAGGCCGGATCGAGCGTGCTCGTTCCGCGCATGGTCGGGCATGCGCGGGCCGCGGCGTTGCTTCTGCTGGGAGAGCCCTTCGACGCGGCTACCGCGGCTGCCTGCGGATTCGTGAGTGCCGTGCTGCCGGACGGCGAGGTCCTCGCACACGCGCGCGCGCAGGCGGCCAAGCTCGCGGCCAAGCCCCCCGCCGCGGTCCGGGTGTCGAAGGCGTTGATGCGTCGCGCGTTCCGCGCCGAAGTCGAGGATGCGATCCGGACGGAATCCGCGGAGTTCCGCGCGCGCCTCGAGTCCGACGAAGCGAAGGAGGCATTCGCGGCTTTTCTCGGGAAGCGCAAGCCGGATTTCTCCCGGTTCAGCTGACGGAGTGCACATGGACGTCGGGCGCTCGCAACGAGAACTTCGGTCGAAGCCCGGCGGCGCGGCGTCGAGGCCGGCCAGCCATCGACGGCGCTGCCCGGAGCGGCTGGCGTTCGCCCCTTTCGGTTCGCACCGCCGATGAATGCGCTTCGCGACACGCTCCCGAGCCTGCTGCTGAACCAGGTCGAGGTGCGCGGCGACGATCCGGCCGTGCGGGAGAAGAACCTCGGCATCTGGCAGGAGTGGACCTGGCGGCAGGTTGCCGACGAGGTACGCGCGATCGCGTGCGGGCTGGCGGCCCAGGGTTTCGGGCGCGGCATGCACCTGGCGATCGTCGGCGACAACCGCCCGAGGCTCTATTTCGCGATGGCCGCGGCGCAAGCGCTGGGAGGCATCCCGGTACCGATGTACCAGGACGCGCCTGCGGCCGAGTTCGTCTACGTGCTCAACGACGCGGCGATCGTCTACGCGGTGGTCGAGGACCAGGAGCAGGTCGACAAGCTGATCGAGGCCGCATCGCAGGTCGGCACGCTCAGGCACATCTATTACGACGATCCGCGCGGCCTGCGGAACTACGAGGGCATCCTGTCGCTCGACGTGCTCCAGCGTACCGGACGCGAGTTCGAGGCGGACAATCCGGGGTTCTTCGAGCGGGAGATCGCCAAGGGAAGCCCGGAGGACGTCGCGATCATCCTCTATACGTCCGGCACGACGGGCAGGCCCAAAGGCGTGTGCCAGACGCACGGCGCCTTTCTGGCCGCGTCGCGCGGCGCGTGCGGGTTCGACGGGCTGAATCCGCGCGACCGCATTCTCGCCTACCTCCCGATGGCGTGGGTCGGCGATCACCTGTTCTCGTACGTCAACTGGCTGGTGGCGGGCTTCACGATCAACTGCCCGGAGTCGGCCGAGACGGTGATGACGGACTTGCGCGAGATCGGCCCGACCTACTACTTCGCGCCGCCACGCATCTTCGAGAACGTGCTCACGCAGGTCATGATCCGGATGGAGGACGCCTCACCGCCCAAGAAGTGGATGTTCGACCGGTGCATGGACGTCGCGCGCAGGTGCGGCGCGCAGATCCTCGACCGCAAGCCCGTCCCGGTGCTCGACCGCATCAAGTACTGGCTGGGAAACGTGCTGGTCTACGGTCCGCTGCGCAACGTTCTCGGCCTGAGCTGCATCCGGGTCGCGTACACCGCAGGCGCCGCGATCGGCCCCGACCTGTTCAGGTTCTACCGGTCGATCGGGATCAACATGAAGCAGTTCTACGGGTCCACCGAGACCTGCGCCTATACATGCCTGCAGCACGACCGGGAGGTGAAGCTCGACACGGTAGGTCGGCCTGCCCCGAACGTCGAGCTGAGGATCGCCGAGAGCTCGGAGGTGCTGGTGCGCGGACCGATGCTCCTGCGGGAGTACTACAAGCGGCCCGACGCGACCGCCGAATCGATCGACGACGAGGGTACTTCCACACGGGGGACGCCGGATTCTTCGACGAGCAGGGCCACCTGAAGCTCATCGACCGCGCCAAGGACGTCGGCAAGCTCGCGAGTGGAGCGCTGTTCGCGCCCAACTACATCGAGAACAAGCTCAAGTTCTTCCCCCATATCAAGGAGGCGGTGGCAGTTCGGGCACGACCGCGACAAGGTGTGCGCGTTCGTCAACATCGACATCGGATCGGTCGGCAACTGGGCCGAGCGGCGCGGACTCGCGTATTCAGGCTACACGGACCTCGCCCAGAAGGCGGAGGTGAGGGCCCTCGTCCGCGAGTGCGTCGAGAAGGTCAACGCCGAGCTGGCGGGTGAAGCCGCAGTGTCGGGGTCGCAGGTGCACCGATTCATCGTGCTGCACAAGGAACTCGACCCCGACGACGACGAGTTGACGCGCACGCGCAAGGTTCGGCGCGGGTTCGTCGCGGAGAAGTACCGCACGCTGATCGACGCGCTCTACGAAGGTCGGCAGGTCCAGCACATCGAGACGCTGGTGCGGTTCGAGGACGGCCGAACCGGCATCGTGGCGGCCGACATCCGCGTCGAGACGGCAAGGACGTTTCCCTGCGTAGCCCGGGGCTCCACGTGACAGCGATGGCGGCGAGCGCGCGCGAACGCTCCCCCGGCGAGGTGATCCTCGCGCTGGAGGGCATCTCGCTCGCCTTTGGCGGGGTCCGGGCGCTGACCGACGTGAGCTTCGACGTGCGCGAGCACGAGATCCGGGCGATCATCGGGCCCAACGGCGCCGGCAAGAGCTCGATGCTCAACGTCATCAACGGCGTGTATCGGCCGCAGGAGGGCACGATCGCCTTTCGCGGTACGGTCCGGCGCAACATGGTCCCGCACGACGCAGCCGTGTTCGGCATCGCCCGGACGTTCCAGAACATCGCGCTCTTCAAGGGGATGAGCGTGCTCGACAACATCATGACCGGGCGCAACCTGCGCATGAAGGCGACGGTGCCCGAGCAGGCGCTGCACTTCGGTCGCGCGCGGCGCGAGGAACTCGAGAATCGGCGCATGGTCGAGGAGATCATCGACTTCCTCGAGATCCAGCACATCCGCAAGACGCCGGTCGGCCGATTGCCCTACGGGCTGCAGAAGCGCGTCGAGCTCGCGCGCGCGCTCGCGGCCGAGCCGACGATGCTGCTGCTCGACGAGCCGATGGCCGGGATGAACGTCGAGGAGAAGCAGGACATGTGCCGCTTCGTGCTCGACGTGAACGAGCAGTACGGCACGACGATCGTGCTGATCGAGCACGACATGGGCGTGGTGATGGACATCTCGGACCGTGTGGTCGTGCTCGATTACGGTCGCAAGATCGGCGATGGCACGCCGGACGACGTTCGCCGGAACCAGACGGTGATCGATGCCTACCTCGGCGTGGCGCATTGAGGGCGCACTGGTGAGCCCCGCTTCCTCGACGACCGAATCGCGCACTTCGGAAAGTGGTGACGGACCAGCACCCGGCACGGTGCTCGCGCTCAACAACGTCGAGGTCGTCTACGACCACGTGATCCTCGTGCTGAAGGGGGTATCGCTGACCGTGCCGGAAGGCGGGGTCGTTGCGCTGCTCGGCGCGAACGGCGCAGGGAAGAGCACGACGCTGAAGGCGATCTCGGGCCTGCTGGCGGCAGAGCGTGGCGAGGTGACCAAAGGCTCGATCGAGTACCGCAACGTCCGGCTCGACCGCCTCGAGACCAGCCGGGTCGTCGGCCTCGGCGTCTGTCAGGTGATGGAGGGACGGCATTGTTTTCCGCATCTCTCCGTCGAGGACAACCTCTTGACCGGCGCGTACATGCGGGGCCTTCCGCGGGGCGAGCGCGCCGCCGAGCTGGAGCGCGTCTACGGTTATTTCCCCCGGCTCAAGGAGCGCCGCAACGCCCAGTCCGGCTACACATCGGGCGGCGAGCAGCAGATGACCGCGATCGGCCGCGCGCTGATGGCGCGCCCGACGATGATCCTGCTCGACGAGCCGTCGATGGGCCTCGCACCACAGATCGTCGAGGAGATATTCGTGATCGTCCGCGACCTCAACTCGCGCGAGCGAGTGTCGTTCCTGCTTGCCGAGCAGAATACGATGGTCGCGCTGCGGTACGCGGACTACGGTTACATCCTCGAAAATGGGCGGCTCGTCATGGACGGCGCGGCAGACGAGCTCGCCCGTAACGAGGACGTGAAGGAGTTCTACCTGGGTGTCTCGGGAATCGGGCGCAAATCGTTCCGGGACGTCAAGCACTACCGGCGGCGCAAGCGTTGGCTGGCGTGAGACACCGGGCGCGTCGGACGCATTGGCTCGCACGATGAACAGCCACTACGACCGGCTCGAGACACGCGACGCCGAGCTTCGCGAGCGCGAGCAGATGACGCTGCTGCGGGCGCAGATTGCGCACGCCAAGGCGCACTCGCCGGCGTTCGGCAGGATCCTGCAGGATGTCGATCCCGAGGCAATCGACGATCGAGGCGCACTCGCGCGGATTCCCGTCACGCGGAAGTCGGCGCTCGTCGAGTTGCAGAAGGGGGCGAGGCCGTTCGGTGGCCTCGCGACCACGCGGTGGGGCGCGGCCGCACGGGTGTTCGCATCGCCCGGGCCCATCTTCGAGCCGGAAGGGCGCGCACCGGACTACTGGCGCTTCGCCCGCGCGCTCTTCGCCGCCGGCTTCCGCGAGGGCGACCTCGTTCACAACTGCTTCTCGTACCATTTCACGCCGGGTGGCTCGATGGTGGAGCAGGGCGCGCTGGCGCTGGGGTGCACGGTCTTTCCGGGCGGCGTCGGCCAGACGGAGCAGCAGCTCCAGGTGATCGCCGAGCTTGCGCCTGACGGCTATGCCGGACCCCCGTCGTTCCTTCAAATCATCCTCGAGCGGGCCGACGCGGCCGCGGTGCCGGTGCACAGTCTTCGCAAGGCTCTCGTGTCCGGCGAGGCGTTCCCGCCTGCCCTGCGCGACGCACTGCACGCGCGGGGAATCGCGGGCTTCCAGATGTACGGAACGGCAGACCTGGGCGCGATCGCGTACGAGACCGCGGCTCGCGAAGGGCTCGTCGTCGACGAGGGCGTACTGGTCGAGATCGTGACGCCGGGCACCGGCAGTCCCGTTGCGCCCGGAGAGATCGGCGAGGTCGTCGTAACGGCGCTCGCCAACGCCGACTATCCGCTCATACGGTTCGGGACCGGGGACCTGTCTGCGTTCCTGCCCGGGCCGAGCCCGTGCGGGCGCACGAACGCGCGACTGCGAGGCTGGCTGGGACGCGCGGATCAGGCGACGAAAGTCCGCGGACTCTTCGTGCATCCGTCGCAGGTCGCGAGCATCGTGCGGCAGCACCCCGAGATCCGGAAAGCTCGGCTCGTCGTCGACCTCCACGCCGGGAAGGACCGCATGACCCTGCAGGTGGAGCTCGTGGGTCGCGGCGCTGGCGACGCGCAGGCGATCTCCGCGACCATACGCGAAGTCACCAAGCTGCGCGGGGGCGTCGCGTTCATGGACGCCGGAACGCTGCCCGACGACGGCAAGGTGGTCGACGACCGACGCGACCACGCTCGCCGCTGACGGTCGGCGACAGCGCGTTGCGCGTGCGCAAGTTCGGCGTTGGGCGCCGGACGGCGAATGCCCCTAGCGAAGGACCGACGCGATCGCGTCCACGACGGCGTCCACGTTCTTCGTGTTGAGCGCCGCGACGCAGATGCGGCCGGTGTCGATCGCGTAGATCGAGTGCTCGGCGCGCAGCCGCTCGACCTGCGCCTTCGTGAGGCCCGAGTACGAGAACATGCCGCGCTGCGTCAGCATGAAAGAGAAGTCGACGCCCGGCGCGCGCGTGCAGGCGGTCGACGAGGATCTTGCGCATCGCCTGATGCGGTCGCGCATCGCGCCGAGCTCGACTCCCACAGCGCGCGAAGCTCGGGCGACGCGAGCACGGTCGCGACGATCTTGCCGCCGTTGGTCGGCGGGTTCGAGTAGTTGGTTCGGACGAGGCGCTTCAGCTGCGAGAGTGCACGGCTCGCCTCGTCGCGGCTCTCGGTGACCAGCGTCAGCGCGCCGACGCGCTCGCCGTAGAGCGAGAACGACTTCGAGAACGAGCTCGCGACCAGCATCGGCCCGGGCGTCGCGCCAAAGCGACGCACGATCTCGCCGTCCGAGTCGATGCCGTCGCCGAAGCCCTGGTAGGCGATGTCGAGGAACGGGATGAGCCCGCGCTCGCGCACGACCGTCAGGATGCGGTCCCACTGCTCGCGCGTCGGGTCGGCGCCGGTCGGGTTGTGGCAGCACGCGCAGCACGACGACGTGGCCGGGCGCGCGCGACAGCGCGCCGATCATGCCGTCGAAGTCGAGGCCGCGCGTCGCCGCGTGGTAATACGGATGGCTGTTGACGGTGAAGCCGGCCGCCTCGAACAGCGCGCGGTGGTTCTCCCACGACGGGTCGCTGATCCACACCTGTGCGCCGGGCGCGAAACGACGCAGGAAATCGGCGCCGACGCGCAGGCCCCCGGTGCCGCCCAGCGCCTGCACCGTGCACGCGCGACCGGCGGTGACGATCTCGCCGTCCGCGCCGAACAGCAACCCCTGCACCGCCTTGTCGTAGACGGCGAGGCCGTCGATCGGCAGGTAGGTCCACGGCGTCGACTGGGCCACGATCTGCGCTTCGGCGCGCTTGACGCATTCGAGCAGCGGCACCTTGCCGTTGTCGTCCGTGTAGACGCCGACGCCGAGATTCACCTTCGTCGGGTTCGTGTCGGCGTTGTACGCCTCGGTGATGCCGAGGATCGGGTCGCGGGGCGCCATGTCGACGGCGCCGAGGAAGGACGGGGCGTGGGGAGCGTTCATCGGGAACCTCGAAGCGGGGCTGCTATTCTACCGCGACCGGCTCACCGGATCGGCCCGCGGCGCCCACCCGGACGGCCCGTGCGTGCCGGGCGCCATGCCGCGCCCGCCGCCGAATCCACCCATGGCCCGCATCGACCGCCTCCCGATCGAAACGCCGAAGCTGCCCACGGCGACGACGCTGCGCGTGCTCGCGCGGACCGGCCGCTTCGTGCGGCCGTACGGCTGGCGCATCGTCGTCGCCGTGGTCGCGCTGGTCACGGCCGCTTCCGCGATGCTCGCGATCGGACAGGGCCTGCGGGTCGCGATCGACAGCGGCTTCCTCGCGGGCGACCCAGGTGCGCTCGACGGAGCGCTCGCCTGGCTGCTGCTGGTGGTCGTCGTGATGGCGGTCGCGACGTACGTGCGGTTCTACTTCGTGTCGTGGCTGGGCGAGCGGGTGACGGCCGACCTGCGGCGCTCGGTCTTCGACCACATCCTGAAGATGCCGCCGGGCTGGTTCGAGATGACGCGCACCGGCGAGGTGATCTCGCGGCTCACGAGCGACACCGCGATGCTCGACATGGTGATCGGGACGTCGGCGTCGCTCGCGCTGCGCAACCTGCTGCTCCTCGCGGGCGGGCTCGTCATGCTCGCGCTCACGAGCCTCAAGCTCACGCTGCTCGTGCTGGTCGGCGTGCCGCTGACGGTCGCGCCGATCGTGCTGTCCGGCCGCCGTGCGCGCCGGCTCGCGCGGGCGAGCCAGGACCGGCTGGGCGACGTCGGCGCCTATGTCGACGAGTCGCTGCACGAGATCCGCACGATGCAGGCGTACGTGCACGAGGCGGCGGACCGCCGCGGTTTCGGCGAGCGCGTCGAGGGTGCGTTCGACGCCGCACGCGACCGGTTCCGCCAGCGCGCGGCGCTCGTCGCGACGGTGATCCTGCTCGTGTTCGGCGCGATCGGCGTGATCCTGTGGGTTGGTGGCCACGACGTGCTCGCCGGGCGGATGAGCGCAGGGCAGCTGTCGGCGTTCGTGTTCTACTCGGTGCTCGTCGCGAGTGCGGTCGCGGCGATCAGCGAGGTGATCGGCAATCTGCAGCGCGCGGCGGGCGCCACCGAGCGGCTGTTCGAGCTGCTCGAGGCGGTGCCCGAGATCGCGGCGCCCGCGCAGCCGGTCGCGCTGCCGCTGCCGCCGCGCGGCGAGATCGCGATCGACGGCGTGACGTTCCACTATCCGTCGCGGCCGGACGCTCCGGCGCTCGAGGACTTCTCGCTTTCGGTCCGGTCCGGCGAGCGCGTCGCGCTGGTAGGCCCCTCGGGGGCGGGCAAGACGACGGTCTTCCAGCTCCTGCTGCGCTTCTACGATCCGCAGGCCGGGCGGGTGCGCATCGACGGCATCGACTTCGCGCGATGCGGACCCCGCGGACGTCAGGCGCCGCATCGCGCTGGTGTCGCAGGATCCGGTGATCTTCGGCGCGAGCGTGCCTGACAACGCGCGCTACGGCCGGCCCGAGCGCGGCGAGGACGAGGAGGCGCGGCGTGCGAGAGCGGCGTACGCGACCGAGTTCGTCGAGCGCCTTCCCGACGGATACGCGAGCTTCCTGGGCGAGCGAGGTGTCCGGCTCTCGGGTGGGCAGAGGCAGCGGCTGGCCATCGCGCGCGCGGTGCTCGCCGACCGTCCGATCCTGCTGCTCGACGAGGCGACGAGCGCCCTCGACGCGGAATCCGAACGGATGGTGCAACTGGCGCTCGAGCGGCTGATGGCGAACCGCACGACCGTGATCATCGCGCACCGTCTCGCCACGGTGCGCCATGCGGACCGCATCGTCGTGATGGATCGCGGGCGCGCGATCGCGTCCGGGCCGCACGACGCGCTCGTCCGCGACAACCCGCTCTACGCGCGGTTGGCGGAGCTGCAGTTCACCTGCGACTCCGGGACCAGACCCGCGTCGGAACCGGGGTTGGGGATCAAGGCCCGAACGATCGTTCGACGTACAATTGCCGATTGCCCGCCCGCCCGACCGCCCCTGCCCATGGTCGTCACGTACCCGAACAGCCCCTACGAGCTGCACCAGCCGTTCCAGCCCGCCGGCGACCAGCCCGAGGCGATCGCGAAGCTCGTCGAAGGGCTCGCCGACGGACTCTCGTTCCAGACCCTGCTGGGCGTCACCGGCTCGGGCAAGACGTTCACGGTGGCGAACGTCATCGCGCGCACCGGGCGTCCCGCGCTGGTGCTCGCGCCGAACAAGACGCTCGCCGCGCAGCTCTACTCGGAGTTCCGCGAGTTCTTCCCGAACAACGCGGTCGAGTACTTCGTCAGCTACTACGACTACTACCAGCCCGAGGCCTACGTCCCGTCGCGCGACCTCTACATCGAGAAGGACAGCTCGATCAACGAGCACATCGAGCAGATGCGGCTGTCGGCGACGAAGGCGATCCTCGAGCGGCGCGACTGCGTGATCGTCGCGACGGTGTCGGCGATCTACGGCATCGGCGACCCGTCCGAGTACCACAGCATGATCCTGCACCTGCGGATGGGCGACAGGCTCGCGCAGCGCGACGCGATCAAGCGCCTGACGGAGCTCCAGTACTCGCGCAACGAGGCGGACTTCCGGCGCGGCACGTTCCGCGTGCGGGGCGACGTGCTCGACATCTTCCCGGCCGAGCACGCCGAGAACGCGGTGCGCGTCTCGCTGTTCGACGACGAGGTCGAGTCGCTGCAGCTGTTCGATCCGCTGACCGGCCACGTCAGGCAGAAGATCTCGCGCTTCACCGTGTTCCCGTCGTCGCACTACGTGACCGGCCGCCAGAAGGTCCTCGACGCGGTCGAGAAGATCAAGGTCGAGCTCGCGCAGCAGAAGGAGTTCTTCGTCTCGCAGATGAAGCTGATCGAGGCGCAGCGCATCGAGCAGCGCACGCGCTTCGACCTCGAGATGATGGTCGAGATCGGCTTTTGCAAGGGCATCGAGAACTACTCGCGCCACCTGTCGGGCCGCAAGGCCGGCGGCGAGCCGCCGCCGACGCTGATCGACTATCTGCCGCGCGACTCGCTGATGTTCGTCGACGAGAGCCACGTGACGATTCCGCAGGTCGGCGGGATGTACCGCGGCGACCGCGCGCGCAAGGAGAACCTCGTCAACTACGGCTTCCGCCTGCCGTCGGCGCTCGACAACCGGCCGCTCGCGTTCGAGGAGTTCGAGTGGTTGCTCCCGCAGACGACGTTCGTGTCGGCCACGCCCGCCGACTACGAGAAGAAGCAAGAGCCGGGCAGGTCGTCGAGCAGCTCGTGCGCCTGACCGGTCTCGTCGATCCGATGCTGGAGGTCCGGCTGGCGCAGACGCAGGTCGACGACCTGCTGTCCGAGATCCGGATCCGCGTCGACCGCAAGGGAGCGCGCTCGTCACGACGCTGACGAAGCGCATGGCGGAGGATCTCACCGACTATCTGGGCGAGAACGGCGTCAGGTGCGTTACCCGCACTCGGACATCGAGACCGTCGAGCGCGTCGAGATCATCCGCGACCTGCGGCCTCGGCGAGTTCGACGTGCTCGTCGGCATCAACCTGCTGCGCGAGGGCCTCGACATCCCCGAAGTGTCGCTGGTGGCGATTCTCGACGCGGACAAGGAAGGGTTCCTGCGCGCCGAGCGCAGCCTGATCCAGACGATCGGCCGCGCGGCGCGTCACATCAACGGCACCGCGATCCTCTACGCCGATACGATGACCGACTCGATGCGCAAGGCGATCGGCGAGACCGAGCGGCGCCGCGCGAAGCAGGTCGCGTACAACGCCGAGCAGGGGATCACGCCGAAAGGCGTTCAGAAGCGCATCAAGGACATCATCGACGGCGTCTACGACGTCGAGGAGGGCCGGCGCGAGCTTGCGGCCGCGCAGACGCAGGCGAAGTACGAGGCGATGCCGGGCAAGGACCTCGAAAAGGAGCTGAAGCTCCTCGAGAAGCAGATGCTCGACGCCGCGAAGAACCTCGAGTTCGAGAAGGCCGCGGCGCTGCGCGACAAGCTCTACAAGCTCAAGGAAAAGCTGTTCGGCGTCGCGCTGCCGACCGAGACCTGACGAGCGCGCGCGCAGGCGGCCGCGCGATCAGCGCGCCGCGACGCCGAGCTTCTTCACGGCGCCGGTCCAGCGGCTGCGATCGTTCTCGATCGTCGCGGCGAACGAGGCGCTCGACCCGCCGACCGGTTCGAGTCCCTGCGAGTCGGCCCAGGCGACGCCGGCGGGGGCGCGCAGGATCCGCTCGATCTCGCGATTGAGCTTCTCGACGATTTCCGCGGGTGTTCCCGCTGGCGCGACCAGCCCGATCCAGGCCGACAGGTCGATGTCGCCGAATCCGGCCTCGGCGGCGGTCGGCACGTCGGGCAGCAGCGGCGTCCGCTTCCCCGCGAACAGCGCGAGCGCGCGAACCTTGCCCGCCTGCGCGAGGCCGCGCGCGGTCGTGACGGACACGATCATCGCCTGCGCCTCGCCGCTCCCGACTGCGGTGATCCCCGCCGCAGGGCCGTTGTACGGGACGTGCACGATGTCGAGCCCGGTCGTCGTGCGAAAGAGCTCCATGTCGACGTGGTTCGACGATCCCGCACCACCGGTCGCATAGTTGAGCTCGCCCGGGCGTGCGCGCGCGTATGCGACGAATTCGGCAGCGGTGCGCGGCGGCAGCGAGGCGGGGACCCACAGCGCCTTGATCGAGCGGTGCAGGTTGATCACCGGCGCGAAGTCGCGCACCGCGTCGTACGGCGGGTGCTCCGCCGTCGCGGGCACCAGCACGTGCGTGGACAGCGTGGCGATCAGCAGCGTGTAGCCGTCGGGCGCGGCGCGCATCGCATGGTCGACGCCGATCACGCCGCTCGCCCCGGGGCGGTTCTCGACGGTCACCGGCACGCCGAGCGCGCGCGCGAGCGGCTCGGCGACGAAACGCGCGATGCGGTCGGGCGGACCCCCGGGCGCCTGCGCGACGACGATCCGGATCGGCCGCGATGGCCAATCGGCCGCAGGGGTTTGCGCCGCCGTGAGGGCAGGGGTCAGCGCGGCGAGAGCGGCAAGGGCGCAGGCGAATTCGCGAAGTCGGGACATCTCGCTCGGCGCCTCGTCACTTCGTCGACGCCGCGCCCTTCGCGGATCGACGTCGAGGTACTTCCACGTGAAGCCGAACGGCGAGGGCCAGTAGCCGCGCACCCACGGATGCAGGAACGTGTTGGCGATGCCGAACACCTGCAGCGACATCGGCGCGTAGGCCTGGACGAGCTCCGACATCCGGTGCGCCAGCGCGTTGCGCTCGGGGCCCGGAGCGGTGCGCAGGAACACCTCGTACGCGGCGTCGTACTCGGGCAGCCGGAAGCGCGAGCGGTTGGTGTCGGGCGGCGAGCGGCCCCAAAGCGTCGCGAGGATCTGGTAGCCGGACGGATCGAGCGCGCGGTAGCCGAGGTTGAACATCGGCAGCTGCCCGGCGAGGCTCTGCTTGAGCAGGTCGGCGAAGGGCGCGGTGTTTACCCGCATCCGGATGCCGATCGCCTCCATGCTCTTCAGCCACAGTGTGTCGGCCTCGCGCGACCACGAGTCCGGCAGCGAGCTGTGCACGAGCACGAACGGCTTGCCGTCGGGCATCTCGCGCCAGCCGTCGCCGTCGCGGTCCCTGTAGCCGAAGCGGTCGAGCAACGCGCGCGCGGCGGCGGGATCGTACGTGGCCTTCGCGGGAAGCGACGCGTCGTGGCCGTCGACGTGCGGCGGCAGCAGCTGGTTCGCCGGCAGCGCCTGGCCGTGGTACATGACGCGGATGAAGTCGGGCGTGTTGAAGCCCATGCCGATCGCGCGGCGCAGCGCGATGCGGTCCGGCGACGTGCCGCCCAGCTGCGGGTCGTCCATGTTGAAGTAGGTGAAGATCAGGCTGGGCAGGACGGCGCGCACGTGCCGCACGCCGCGCGCGGCGAGCTCGGGCTGGAGCTTGCCGTACTGCGTCACGCGGCCCAGCACCTGGCCGCCCAGCCCGACGTAGTCGAGCTCGCCCTTTCTCGAACGACAGGAGCTCGGGCAGGAACTCCTCGATGATCGCGATCTCGATGCGGCCGATCGCGGGCAGCTTCACGCCCTTCATCCCGGCGACGACCTCGCGGTGCGCCGGGTCGGACGACGCCGGGAACGCGAAGCTGCGGTAGTGCGGGTTGGCCTCGAGCACGATGCGCGAGCCCTTGCGCCATTCCTTCAGCACGAACGGGCCGGTCCCCACCGGTTTGGTCATCACGTCGGCGCCCGCGGCCTCGATCGCCTCGCGCGCGACCGCCATCGCCGGCAGGCTCGCGAGCCGCTCGAGCAGCGTGTAGTCGACGGCGGTCGTCCGGATGCGCAACGTGTGGGCGTCGACCGCGGCCAGCCCCTCGATCGGCCGGTCGTAGTCGAACTTCGCGCCCGGCGCCTTCGCCACGTCGACGACGGCGCGCGCGCCGACGACGAGATCGCTGAGCGCCGGCTCGCCGCCGCCCTTGAGCGTCGGGTCGAGCCAGCGCTTGAGCGAGTAGACGTAGTCGCCCGCCACGAGCTCGCGCGGCCTGCCGCGAAAGGCCGGATCGTCGGCGAAGCGAATGCCCTTCTTCAGGCGGATCGTCCAGGTCCTGCCGCCGTCGGCGATCTCGGGCATCGCCGCCGCGGTGTTCGGCACGATCTTCGCCGGCGACGCGAGGTAGTCGTACTGGTAGAGCGCCTCGAACAGCGCGGTCGCGACGCGCGTCGAGTAGAGGTCGGTTCCCTGCTGCGGGTCGAGGCTCGTGATGTCGGGCAGCGAGATGCGCAGCACCTTGGCGGGATCGGCCGCGCGGGCATCTCCCGCGAATGCGACGAGGCACGATGCGAAGGCGATCAGTGCGAGCGCGCCGGCACGGTTCGGTCGACGGGGGCAGGTGGACGAGGGCATAGGGAGCAGGAGCGTAGCGACAGGCGATGGTAACGGAGCCGCGGCCGGCCCTGCGCCACGGCCGCACTATAATGCCGCGTCATGTCGATTCCCCCGGCTATATGCCACGGCGCCACGGCGTCCCCCCCCCCCCCCCCCCCCCCCCCCCCCCCCCCCCCCCCCCCCCCCCCCCCTGTTCGTCTGCCTCGGCAACATCTGCCGGTCGCCGACGGCCGAGGCGGTGTTCCGCGCCACCGCGCAGCGCGCCGGCGTCGCCGGACGATTCACGATCGATTCCGCGGGCACGATCGACTGGCATGCCGGCAACCCGCCGGACTGGCGCTCGATCTCGCACGCCGCGAAGCGCGGCTACGATCTCACGCCACTGCGCGCTCGCCCGGTGATCCCGGCGGACTTCGGCCGCTTCGACTGGATCCTCGCGATGGACCGCTCGATCCTGCACGCCCTGGAAGCGATGCGTCCCGCGCATTGCCCGGGCCACGTGGGGCTCTTTCTCGAGTTCGCGCCGCATCTCCGCCGGATCGAGGTGCCGGATCCCTACGACGGCGGCGCCGACGGCTTCGAGACGGTGCTCGACCTGATCGAGGCGGGGAGCGAATCGCTGCTCGCGCATCTCGTCCGCCCCGAAAGCGGGGCGCGCGATGCCGGCGCTCGCGCGTCTCAGTAGAGACCGGCGTCGATCCCCGCCGCGAGCGTCGCGCCGAGCTCGCGCGCCTGCGCGAGCGCGGATGCCGGCACCTCGTGCCGCTGCGCGACGAGGCCGCTGCGGTAGATGAAGCCCGGGATGCACCTTGCGCAGGCGCAGGCCGGTCGCGATGCGCTCGAGGCCGGTCATCGCGCCGGTGCCGTCGTTGCTCGCGCACACGAACGCGCTCCAGGGGCGTCCCTCGATCCGGCCCTCGCACGGGTAGTACACGCGCTCGAGGAAATCCTTGAGCATCCCGGCGATGCCGCCGAAGTTCTCGGGCGCGCCGAAGAGGTAGCCGCGCGCGGCGAGGACGTCGTCGACACCCGCCTCGTGCGCCCGGCGCGAAACGACCTCGATCCCGCCGACGCTGCGCGCGCCGTCCTCGGCCGCCTGCGCGAGCTGCGCGGTGCCGCCGAACTGCGAGTGGTGGACGATGAGCAGCATCGGTGCGGCATTCGCTCGTGGACTTGCCATCGTACGCGAACGCCTGCGCCAAAGAAAAAGGCGGGTCCGCAGACCCGCCTTCCCCAGCGTGCGCCTCGGCGCGTGCGCGTCACGGTGCCGGCGGCGCCTCCTTGCGTGTCTCGATGATCTCGAGCGGCTCGTCGCGGAGCTCGACCTTCGGCGGCCGCACGCGGCGCGGACGCGGCGCCTCGGCCTCCTCGGAAGCGGGCCGCGGAGCCGCGCGCGCGCGGTCGGTCTCGACGAGCTCGAGGTCCGACTCCACCGGAAGCGCGTAAGGGACCGGCGGAGCGCTGGCGATCGGCGCCGGGGACACGGGGCGCGCCGGCACGACGACCGGCGGGACCGCGGGCACCTGCGGCGGCGCGGCCACCGCGCGCGTCTCGACGACGCGCTCGGGCTCCTGCCACTCCTGTCGGGCCTCGGGTTCGGCGTGCACCGGGGCATGCCGCGCCGGGATGTGGGCGGGCGGGGCGTCCGCGGACGTCAGCGCGTCGTGCGGCGCTTCCTCGTGGACGGCGTCCCGCATTTCCCCTGCCTCGGCGACAGTGCCTTCGGCAGTCGTTGCGCGTTCGGCGCGATCGCTGCCTCCGCGACCGCGACGGCGACGACGGCGTACGCCTTCGCGACGCTGCTCGTCGCCGCCTTCGGCGGCGATCGGACCGCCTTCCTCGAGCGCAGCGACCGGGGCGTGCGGCTTCTCGACGGGCGCCGGGCCGCGACGATCGCCTGCCTGCTCGGCACGCCTGCGTCGCTCGCCGCCTGGCTCACCGCGTTCGCGTCGCTCGCCGCCTTGCTCACCGCGTTCGCGTCGTTCGCCGCCTTGCTCACCGCGCTCGCGTCGCTCGCCGCCTTGCTCTGCCCGCTCGCGCCGCTCCGGACGCGGCTCACGCGGCCCCTCGTCGCGCCGCGGCTCCTGCTTGCGCTGCTCGTCGCGCGGACCGCCCTCGTCGCGGCGACCTTCCTGGCGGCGCTCGTCCTGACCGCGCTCGCCACGCTGCTGCGGAGGCTGGCCCGCTCGCTGACCCTGACCCTGCGCGGGCCGGCCCTGCCCATCGCGACGCTGCTCGCCACGACGCTGGTCGTCGCGCCGGCCTTCGCCGCGCCGCTCGTCGCGGCGCTGCTGTCCGCCGCCGTCGCGTCGCTCCTGACCTTGCCCTTGCCCGCGTCCGCGGCCGTCGCGTCCTTCTCGGCCTTCCCGTCCTTCGCGGTCGCGTCGCGGGCGCTCCTTGCCGGACTCGCGCGCAGGCGCGGCCGACGGGGCGGCCGATTCGGTGTGTGCAGGCTTGCTGCGGAACCATCCCATCATCCGGTCGAACCAGGAGCCGGCCGACGGGGGCGCTGCGCGATGCACAGGCGCAGGCGCCGCCTGCGCCTGGGGCGCCGGGGCGGGCTCCTGCGGCATCGGAGCAGGTTGCGTCGGCGTGATGCCCTTGACCACCGCTTCCTGCCGGACTTCCTTCGCCTCTTCCTTCTTCGCCTTCGCGACGTCCTGCTCCTCGGGGCCTTCGACCAGGTCGAACGACAGCGGGAGCGGCTCGGCCTGGTTCAGGTCGTCGTGGCGCAGGCGCTCGACCTTGTAGTTCGGCGTCTCGAGGTGACGGTTCGGCACGAGCAGGATGCTCACCTTGAAGCGCGTCTCGATCGACAGCACGTCGGTGCGCTTCTCGTTCAGCAGGAACGTCGCGACGTCGACCGGGACCTGCGCGACGATCTGCGCCGTGTTGTCCTTCATCGCCTCTTCCTGGACGATGCGCAGGATGTGCAGGGCGGTGGATTCGATGCCGCGGATGTGGCCGACGCCGTGGCAGCGCGGGCAGGCGATGTACGCGGACTCGGCGAGGGCGGGGCGCAGTCGCTGGCGCGACAGCTCCATCAGGCCGAAGCGCGAGATCTTGCCGAGCTGGATGCGGGCGCGGTCGTAGCGCAGCGCGTCGCGCAGGCGGGTCTCGACCTCGCGCTGGTTCTTCGCGGACTCCATGTCGATGAAGTCGACGACGATGAGGCCGCCCAGGTCGCGCAGCCGCAGCTGGCGCGCGAGCTCGTCGGCGGCCTCGAGGTTCGTGTTGAACGCGGTCGCCTCGATGTCGCTGCCCTTGGTCGCGCGCGCCGAGTTGACGTCGATCGAGACGAGCGCCTCGGTGTGGTCGATCACGATCGCGCCGCCCGAGGGCAGGGGCACCTGGCGCCCGTACGCGGTCTCGATCTGGTGCTCGATCTGGAAGCGCGAGAACAGCGGCACGTCGTCCTTGTAGAGCTTCACGCGGTGCACGTTGTCGGGCATCACGTGGGCCATGAACTGCTGCGCCTGCTCGTAGATCGCCTCGGTGTCGATCAGGATCTCGCCGATGTCCGGGTGGTAGTAGTCGCGGATCGCGCGGATGACGAGGCTCGACTCCTGGTAGATCAGGTAGGCGCCCGGCTGCAGCTTCGCGGCCTCCTCGACCGCGCGCCACAGCTGCATCAGGTAGTTCAGGTCCCACTGCAGCTCTTCGGCGGTGCGGCCGATGCCGGCGGTGCGCGCGATCACGCTCATGCCGTTCGGCACGTCGAGCTGCGAGACGGCGTCGCGCAGCTCGTTGCGGTCCTCGCCCTCGACGCGGCGCGAGACGCCGCCGCCGCGCGGGTTGTTGGGCATCAGCACGAGGTAGCGGCCGGCGAGCGAGATGTAGGTCGTGAGCGCGGCGCCCTTGTTGCCGCGCTCGTCCTTGTCGACCTGGACGATCAGCTCCATGCCTTCGCGGATCTGGTCCTGGATGCGACCGCGCCCGCCTTCGCCGTCCTCGTCGTCGCCGCCCTTGCGGCCGCCCTTCAGGAACTGGCGGGCGATCTCCTTGAACGGCAGGAAGCCGTGGCGGTCGGTGCCGTAGTCGACGAAGCAGGCCTCGAGCGACTGCTCGACGCGCGTCACGACGGCCTTGTAGATGTTGGACTTCCGCTGCTCCTTCGCGGCGGACTCGATGTCGAGGTCGACCAGCTTCTGGCCGTCGACGATGGCCACCCGGAGCTCTTCGGCCTGGGTGGCGTTGAACAGCATGCGCTTCATGCGGATTCCTTCGTGCGCGATCGGCGACGACCGGCCCGGAAGGCGGCGGGGACGAGCAGGCGGGGCGCGGGCCGTCCTGGGCCAGCGTTCCCGGTCAGGACGGTGCGGCTGCGGACAGGATGGCGCACAGCCCGGGCGGAAAGCCGGGGCTGCGTTGAACGGAGGCGGCGGCAGGGGTCATCGCATCGCTTGCGCCGGCAGCAGGCACTTTCGTGCCTGCGCGGCGGGCCGTTCGGTTGGTGCGTTTCGCCAGTAGTCCGGTTAGACGGAGGATCTCGGGGAGATCCGCGAGGCCGGGGCATGCGCCGCACCGGCCGACGGACCGCTCTTGCGTGATCTTGGTCGATCGCCGCACAGCCCGGGCTCGTGCCCCGGCACGGAGCCGGGCGGCGCGGGACTGCGCTAATGCCTTAATATCGCTCTTTTTTCGGACCACGGGTCCGGCCGGCGAGCAACTTCCCGGCTTGGCCGCCCAGCAAGCAGGGGCGGCGCCACGCGAAACCCCGACGAGTCCCTTGTACCCGGACCGGCCCCTGGGGCAACGGATCCACGGCGAGGGGCACCTGCAGGGGTCTTGGCGCGGCTGACCAGACAATTATAGGCGAATGAACGAGTTACGCAACAATGCCGTGAGCGAGGTCGCGATCGACGAGGCGTCGGCCGGGCAGCGGCTCGACAAC
Source organism: Betaproteobacteria bacterium (assembly GCA_016704895.1). GTDB lineage: Bacteria > Pseudomonadota > Gammaproteobacteria > Burkholderiales > Casimicrobiaceae > VBCG01. The sequence goes on along the minus strand of JADIZG010000010.1, from coordinate 79,777 downwards.
TTCCTCGCGCGGACGCTCAAAGGCGTCCCGAAGAGCCACCTCTACCGGATCGTGCGCTCGGGCGAGGTCCGGGTGAACGGCCGCCGGACAGGCCCGGACGCGCGGCTGGCCGAAGGCGACCGTGTGCGCATCCCGCCGATCCGGACCGCCCAGCCCGCCAACCCGGCCTCGCTGACGGCGGGGGCGGCCAGGGCCGGCGAGCGACTCGTTGTGCTGTACGAGGACGACGACCTGATCGCGCTCGACAAGTCCGCCGGCGTGGCCGTCCACGGCGGCAGCGGCATCGCGCACGGCGTCATCGAGCGCCTCAGGGCCGCCCGACCCCAGGCGCGCTTCCTCGAGCTCGTCCACCGGCTCGACCGCGAAACCTCGGGCGTGCTGCTCGTCGCGAAGAAGCGCGCGGCGCTCACCGCGCTCCACGCCGCGTGGCGGGCGGGCGAGGTCGACAAGCGCTACCTGGTCCTCGCGCGCGGCCGCTGGCGCGACGCGAAGCGCGTCGTGAAGCTCGCCGTCCATCGCTACACGACGCGCGAAGGCGAGCGCCGCGTGCGGGTGGAGGACGAGGGCCAGCACGCGCAGACGACGTTCCGCCGCGTGACCGTGTGGCCGGAGCGCGACCCGCCGCTCGCGCTCCTCGAGGCCGAGCTGCACACGGGCCGCACCCACCAGATCCGCGTGCATCTGACGCACCTCGGCTTCCCGCTGGCCGGCGACGACAAGTACGGCGACTTCGCGTGGAACCGCGAGCTCGCGAAGGCCGGCCTCAAGCGCATGTTCCTGCACGCCGCGCGCCTCGCGCTCGCGCACCCGCGCACCGGCGAGGCGCTCGCGTTCGCGTCGCCGCTGCCGCCCGACCTCGCGGGGTTCGTCGCGTCGCTGGGCGCAGGCGTGACGGAGGCCGCCCGTGGCTGACGTCGCGCCGCGGCGCTTCCGGCTGATCGTGTTCGACTGGGACGGCACGCTCGCCGACTCGACGGCGCCGATCGCCGCGGCGATCCGTGCCGCGTGCGTCGAGGTCGGCCGCCCGATGCCGAGCGAAGCCGACGCGCGCTACGTGATCGGCCTGGGCCTCGCCGACGCGCTGTCGCACGTGGCGCCGGGCCTGTCGCCCGACGAGCAGCGCCGGCTCGCGGCGCACTATCGCCGCCACTACCTCGACCGCGAGCCGACGATCCCGCTGTTCGACGGTGCCGCGCAGCTGCTGTCGGACCTCGACGACGCCGGGTTCCTGCTGGCGGTCGCCACCGGCAAGACGCGCGCGGGCCTCGACCGGGCGATCGCGAAGAACGGTCTCGCCGGCCGCTTCCATGCGACGCGCTGCGCCGACGAGGGCTTGCCGAAGCCGCATCCCGACATGCTGCTCGCGCTGATGGACCGGCTCGCCGCCGATCCGCGCGACACGCTGATGATCGGCGACACGACGCACGACCTCGACCTCGCGCGGAACGCCGGCGCGCACGGGCTCGCCGTCGCCTACGGCGCGCATCCGCCCGAGGGCCTCGCTGCCCGCGGGCCGCTCGCGACCGTCCATTCGATCGCGGAATTGCGGTCGTGGCTCGCGGCGAACGCGTGAGCGCGAGCGAGCGATCCCTTCGCATCGCGTCGTCGTCGGGACTCGTCGACGGCGGCCGGGGCGTGCGCTTCGAGAGCGGCGGAGGACCCTGCTTCGCGCTGCGCTTCGGGGGCCGCGTCGTCGCGTACCGCAACGCGTGCCCGCACACCGGCGGCGAGCTCGACTGGAACGAGGGCGACTTCCTCGACGCCGACGGGCGGCTCATCGTCTGCGCGACGCACGGCGCGCTGTTCGAGCCCGCGACGGGGCGATGCGTCGCCGGGCCGTGCCGCGGCGCGGCGCTTCGAGCGGTCGCCGTGCGCGACGACGGCGAGTCGATCGTCGCGGCGGAGTAGACTCGCGCGTTCGACGAGGCACGCGAAGGACGAGGGCGGCATGGCTGACGAAGGCTGGGAACGGCGGGCGCTCGAGGCGCTGGCGAACGACATCGTGGTCGAGCGGCGGCGCGCGCGCCGGTGGTCGATCTTCTTCCGGCTGGCCGCGTTCGCGTTCGTCGTGCTGGGCGCGCTCGTGTTCCTCGGGCTCCTCGGGTCGGAGCGCCCGATGTGCCTCGACAAGTGCACGGCGGTCGTCGACGTCGACGGCGAGATCGACCGCGAAGGGCGCGCGAGCGCGGACATCGTCGCCGAGGGGCTCAAGGCGGCGCTCGAGCATCCGGGCACGAAGGGCGTCCTGCTGCGGATCAACAGCCCCGGCGGGAGCCCCGTGCAGGCGGGGCAGATCTACGCGGAGGTGCGCCGCCTGCGCGCGAAGCATCCCGACATTCCCGTGCACGCGGTCGTCGAGGAGATGGCGGCCTCCGGCGGCTACTACGTCGCCGCTGCGGCCGACCGCATCTACGTCAACCCGGCGAGCCTCGTCGGCTCGATCGGCGTGATCATCGACGGCTTCGGCTTCGTCGGCTCGATGGACAAGGTCGGCGTCGAGCGGCGCGTGCTCGCCGCCGGCGAGAACAAGGCGTTCCTCGACCCGTTCTCGCCGCTGTCGGAGAACCATCGCGAGTACGCGCAGACGATGCTCGCGGACATCCACGCGCAGTTCGTCGCGGCGGTGCGCGACGGACGCGGGGCGCGGCTCAAGGAGACGCCGGAGATGTTCTCCGGGCTGGTCTGGAACGGCCAGCGCGCGGTCGAGCTCGGACTCGCCGACGCGGTCGGGAGCGTCGACGGCGTCGCGCGCGACGTGATCGGCGCCGAGGAGATCATCAACTTCACGCCGAGCGAAGACCTGCCGAGCCGGCTCGCGCGCCGCTTCGGGGCCGAAGCCGGCCGTGTGGCGGTGCGCACGCTGCGGTCGGTCGGCTTCACCGGGCCGATCCTGCGTTGACGCGCACCGCATCGTTCCTGCTCGCGCTCGTCCTGTCCGCCGCCGCGCACGCGGACGACGCGCTCTGGAAGCGGCTCGCGACCGAGGAGAACCTCGTCGTGCTGATGCGGCACGCGAACGCGAGCGGTGGCCGGCCGCTCGCCTGGGACCCGACCGGACAATGCCTCGGGGAGATGGCGTTGAGCGCGAAGGGCCGCCGGAAGCGAAGCGCCTCGGGAAGCATTCCCCGCCGGCATCGCGCCCGTCGTCATCACCTCGCCGATGTGCCGCTGCCGGGAGACCGCGACGATCGCGTTCGGCGACCGCTACGAGACCGATCCGCTGTTGCGCGCGATCGCGAGCGCGGATGCTTCGCGCACGTCGGCGTTCGAGGCGAAGGCGCAGTCGATGATCCCGCCGCGCGGACGCAAGCCGGTGGTGTTCGTGAGCCACCGGCCCAACATCGACGTCCTGACGCTGGAGCTGGTCGACGAGGGCGAGCTCCCGTCGCGCGCGCGAACGGGAAGGGCGAGGTCGACGTCTCGGCCGGATGCGGATCGGGGAGCGCCGTAGGTTCTGCGCGCGGTCGGCGGCCCGGCGGGCTCCGCGGTCAGGACAACCAGCCGCGCGCCATCGCCTTCGCGATCGCCTCGTGCCGGTTGATCGCCGCGAGCTTGACGAGCGCCCGGCCGAAGTGGAAGTCGACCGTCCGCGACGCGATACCCCAGCTTCACCGCGATGTCGCGGCTGGTGAGACCGCGTGCCGACATCGCGAGGCAGTCGTGCTCGCGGTCCGACAGTGCGCCCTGCGCGTCGTCGTCGCTGCAGCGTGCCGAGCGGCGGATCGACGTGGCGGCTCGCGTGCACGGCATGCGCGACCCACAGCAGTTCGCCCAGCCGCTCGCGGATCGCCGCCAGCCTCGGCGGCGTCACCGGGGCGATCGACGAGTCGAACGCGACGATGGCGCGACCGCGCGCGGTGCCGATCGGAATCGCAACGCCGCTCCGGACGCCGGCGCGCGCGGCGTCGTCGAGGAAGCGGCGCAGGCGCCCGCGCGCGACGATCATCCCGCCATCCCAGAGGCAGGGCAGCGACTGGCCGGCGGTCGCGACGAGGCGCGGGTCGACGCTCGCGTAGCCCGAGTCCCGGTACGCCTGCTGCCAGCGCTCGTCCCAGGTCGACCAGGACGCCATGGGCACCGGTACCGCAGGGGACGTCGGCCGGAGCGAAATAGGTGACGCCGTCGAATCCCAGCCCGCGCGCCCAGCCCAGGATCACGCTGACGGGATCGCCGGCGTTCGCGATCGCGTCGGCACCGGGCACGAGAATCGCGACCGGCCTTCCGTGTGCGGCGGAGCGGGGGCGCGAGACCTGTGCCATGGTCGGGAGGGGTCGGAGTCCGGCCTGACGCGGGCCAAGCCTGCGAAGTATCCTAGTCCCGCGTAGTCTGTCGTGTACAACGAGACGACGAACGGCGACGTTGCGGTGCAACCTCGGGGCATGGGGCCGGGGAGAGGCGCGCAACCGTGTGCACCGCCATGACGCCGGCATCGCGGCGCGAGGCCATGCGCCGGCCTGACGGCCGACCCACAGCTGGTCGGGGCCAAGGCCGACCCCGGGGAGGCGTCGCCTGAGGCCGGGAATTCTGTGGGTCGGCCTTCAGGCCGACGCGCTTCGCTTCGCGCCGACTACCGCTTCGATGCAGGCGGCAATCCCGTCACGCGCGTGCCGGGGCCGACGCCCTTGTCGGCGAACCAGCCCTTGCGCATCTCGAGCGCGTAGAGCGCCTCTCCGCGCGAGGGGTGCGTGGCGTCGCTGCGCGGCGGCATCTCGACCACGTTGAGGATGCGCCCCTCGACATCGATGTACGCGATCGACAGCGGGATGTAGGTGTTCCGCATCCAGAAAGAGAGCGGCTGGGGCTGGGGAAACACGAACAGCATCCCGTGGTCCGCCGGCAGGCTGAACCGGTACATGAGGCCGATCGTGCGCTGGTCGGGCGTCGCGGCGACTTCCGCGGCGACCGGGTGCGGGCCGACCCTGATGGTCGTGATCGGCAGCGACTGCGGCTTGCCGTCGGCGGGCTGCGCGGAGGCGGACATGGAGGCGAGGAGGGCGGCGAGGGCGAGGGCGGCGACGGATTTCGTCATGGTGGGGAGACAACGCGCGTGCGTTGCAGATAGATGACCCAGAGCGCGAAGCTCGCGAGCGTGAACGCAGCCATCCCGGCGGCGAGGGCGACGAGCGACCGGTCGAGGATCGGCGCGATCGTCCCCGCGATGATGCCCGAGAGCGTGAACTGGACGAAGCCCTGCAGCGACGACGCGAGCCCCCGCATCGTGGGGAAGAGGTCGAGCATCATCACGACGATGGTCGGCATCACGATCGACGAGCCGATAATGTAGACGAAGATCGGCGCGACGTGGATCGCCACGTGCGGCGGCGCGAAGGCGGCGAGCGCGAGGTTCAGCACGCATGCCGCGGCCATGAACAGGTAGCCCAGCCGGACGGTGCGGCGCGCCGCGAGCCGCCCCGCGACCCGGCCGGACACGGTCGCGCCGATCATCACGCCGGTGATGAGCGGGATGAACAGCCAGCCGAAGCCCCAGGTCGACACGCCCAGCAGGTCGACCAGGAACGACTGCGCGCCGGCGACGTAGAGGAAGAACGCGCAGAAGTTGAGCGCCGGCACGAACGCGAGCAGCAGGAACTCGGGCCGGCCCAGCACCGCGCGGTAGTTGCGCGCCATCGTGCGCGGGTGCAGCGGCGTGCGCGCGGACGCGGATGGGTCTCCGGCAGCGAGCGCGCCGTCCAGGCGAGGACGGCGAGCGTGAACGCGAAGAGCACCCAGAAGATCGAGCGCCAGCCGAGCGTGTTCAGCAGGATGCCGCCGACGACCGGCGCGACCGCCGGCGCGATCGAGAACACGAGCGTGATCTGCGACATCACCTTCTGCGCCTCGGATCCGTGGTAGCGGTCGCGGATGATCGCGCGACCGACGACCAGCCCGGCGCCGGCCGACAGCCCCTGGAGCGCCCGGACGAGCCAGAGTGATTCGATGTTCCCGGCGATCGCGCAGCCGAGCGTCGCCACCGCGTAGACGACCAGCCCGGTGAGCACGACCGGGCGACGGCCCAGCGCGTCGGACAGCGCGCCGTGCCACAGCATCATGAACGCGTAGGCGAACAGGTACGCGGAGAGCGTCGCCTGCAGCGCCACCTGCGGGACGCCGAATTCGCCGCCGATCGCGCCGAACGCGGGCAGGTAGAGGTCGATCGAGAACGGTCCGAGCATCACGAGCGTCGCGAGCAGCGCCGCGAGCCCCCACGAGCGCCGCGCGGCGGGCGCGGGCGCCGGGCGTGGCGCGTCGGGACTCAAGCCTCGGTGCTCCCGCCCTCGAGGGCGGCGTCCACGGCGGCGCGGTCGTACTTCGGCGCGAACAGTGCGATGAACGCATGGACGTAGCCGCGCAGGAACTCGTTGCGCCGCAGCGCCAGGCGCGTCGTCGACGGCGCGAACAGGTGGCCGGCGTCGAGCTTGACGAAACCGCGGTCGCGCCCCGCCTCGAACGCCATCTGCGCGACGATGCCGACGCCCATGCCGAGCTCGACGTAGGTCTTGATGACGTCGGCGTCCAGCGCGGTCAGCACGACGTTGGGCTCGAGCCCGCGCGCGGCGAACGCGGCGTTGATCTGCGAGCGTCCGGTGAACGCGAAATCGTAGGTGATGATCGGATGCTTCGCGAGCGCCTCGAGCGTGAGCTTGCCCTTCGTCTTCGCGAGCGGGTGGCCGACGGGCACGAGCACGCAGCGGTTCCACGTGTAGCAGGGCAGCGTGACGAGCTCCGGGAAGTCGGTGAGCGCCTCGGTGGCGATGCCGAGGTCGGCGTCGCCGTGCACGGTCAGCTCCGCGACCTGCCGCGGGTTGCCCTGGTGCAGGACCACGCGGACCTTCGGATAGCGCTCCGCGAACGCCTGCAGCACCTTGGGCAGCATGTAGCGCGCCTGCGTGTGCGTGGTCGCGATCGTGAGCGTGCCCGCGTCCTCGCGCCGGTACTCGTCGGCGACGCGCTTCAGGTTGCCGATCTCGGACAGCGCCCTGCGCGCGGTCGCCAGCACGACGCTGCCGGCGGGCGTGAGGGAGGTGAGTCGCTTGCCCTGCCGGACGAAGACCTTGAGCCCCAGCTCGTCCTCCAGCTGCCGGATCTGCTTGCTGATGCCCGGCTGCGACGTGTAGAGCGCCTCGGCGGCATCCGAGACGTTGAGGCCGTGGTCGACGATGGCGCAGAGGTAGCGCAGCTGCTGCAGGTTCATGGGACGGGGGTGCGTCGACGGCGCGCGTGCTGCCCTCGCTTATAGCCGATGCGCTAGAATGACCCGAATCATATAACCAATCGACGTCGACCGCCTCGAGGCGCGCCGGCCCGAGCCCCTTGCCCCGCGATTCGCCGACCGGATGTCGCAGCGCCTGTCCGTCCACCCGACGCACCCGCAGATCCGCCTCGTCCGGCAGGCGGTGGCGCTGCTGCGCGCGGGCGGCGTGATCGTCTATCCGACCGACTCGTGCTACGCGCTGGGCTGCGGGCTCGACGCGTTCGACGCCGCGGCGCGCATCCGCACGATCCGCGGCATCGACGACCGGCATCACCTGACGCTCGTGTGCCACGACCTCGCGCAGGCGGGCCGCTACGCGCGCCTCGACAACTGGCAGTTCCGCATCCTGCGCCAGGGCGTGCCGGGCAGCTACACGTTCCTGCTTCCGGCCACGCGCGAGGTGCCGCGCCGCGTCAAGCATCCCCGGCGCAGCACGATCGGCGTCCGCGTGCCCGACCACCCGGTCGCCGCCGCGCTGGTCGCGGAACTGGGCGAGCCGATCCTGTCGTCGTCGCTGATCCTTCCCGGCGAGAGCACGCCACTCAACGAGCCGGACGCGATCGCGGCGGCGGTCGGGCGCAGGATCGACGCCTTCCTGGACGCGGGACCCTGCGCGGGCGAGGCGTCGACCGTCGTCGACCTCGAGTCGGCGCCCGGCGCGGTCGTCCGGGTCGGCCGCGGCGACCCGGCGGCGCTGGGACTCGACTGACCGCGCGGCGGGCGCCCGGCCCGTTCGCCCGATCTGCGGTAGAATGACGCCTCAATGGAGCTCCTGTCGCTCGAGCGGATCGCGCTGGCCGCGATTCCGATCATCCTGGCGATCACGGTGCACGAGGCGGCCCACGGCTACGTGGCACGGATGTTCGGCGACGGCACGGCATGGATGCTGGGCCGCGTCACCCTGAATCCGCTGAAGCATATCGACCCGGTCGGGACCGTGCTCGTGCCGTTCGCCACGCTGTGGCTGGGCGGGTTCCTGTTCGGCTGGGCGAAGCCGGTGCCGGTCAATTTCGGCAACCTGCGCCACCCGAAGCGCGACATGCTGTGGGTCGCGGCCGCGGGGCCGGGCTCGAACTTCGTGATGGCGCTGGCCTGGGCGATGGTCCTCGGGCTCGCGTCGGGCGGAGGCCCGTTCTCGAGCGCGGGCCTGCAATACATGAGTGTGGTCGGAGTCGTGATCAACGTGTCGCTGATGGTCCTCAACCTGCTGCCGATCCTGCCGCTCGACGGGGGCCGGATCGCGTTGAGCCTGCTGCCGCGCTCGCTCGCGATTCCCTATTCGAACACCGAGCGATTCGGGTTCATCCTCGTGATCGTCCTCCTCGTGACCGGCGCGCTCGGCGTTGCCATGCGCCCGCTGTTCGGTCTCGCGGTGACGGCGATCGAGGCGATCACCGGCGTCGACCTGCCGGGCGGCCTCTGACCGACCTTCCATGTTCAACGACCGCGTGCTCTCCGGCATGCGTCCCACCGGGCGCATGCACATCGGCCACTACCACGGCGCGCTGCGCAACTGGATCAGGCTGCAGGAGGAGCACGAGTGCCTGTTCTTCGTGGCCGACTGGCACGCGCTGACCACGCACTTCGACGAGACCGAGGCGATCTCCGACACGGTGTGGGAGATGTTCGTCGACTGGCTGGCCGCGGGGCTCGACCCGACGCGCGCCACGCTGTTCATCCAGTCGCGCGTGCCCGAGCACGCCGAGCTCACGCTGCTGCTCGGCATGATCGCGCCGGTGGGATGGCTCGAGCGCGTGCCCACGTACAAGGACCAGCAGCAGCGGCTTGCCGACCGCGACCTGTCGAATTACGGGTTCCTGGGCTACCCGGTGATGCAGAGCGCCGACATCCTGATCTATCGCGCGAACATGGTGCCGGTGGGCGAGGACCAGGTGTCGCACATCGAGCTCACGCGCGAGCTCGCGCGGCGCTTCAACCACATCTACGGGCAGGAGACGGGCTTCGAGGAGAAGGCGAAGGCCGCGGTGAAGAAGCTCGGCTCGAAGAAGGCGAAGCGCTACAACGAGCTGCGCGCGGCCTTCCAGGAGAAGGGCGACGAGGCCGCGCTCGCCACCGCCCGCGAGCTGCTCGAGGACACGCAGAACCTGTCGCTCGGCGACCGCGAGCGGCTGTTCGGCTGGCTCGAGGGGGCGCGCCGGGTGATCCTCCCGGAGCCCCAGCCGCTGCTGACCGAAGCGCCGCGCGTGCCGGGCCTCGACGGCCAGAAGATGTCGAAGTCCACCGGCAACGCGATCTTCCTGCGCGAGGAGCCCGCCGAGGTGACGCGCAAGGTCCGCACGATGCAGACCGACCCGGCGCGCGTGCGGCGCACCGACCCGGGCAATCCGGAGCTCTGCCCGGTCTGGTCGCTGCACCAGATCTATTCGGACCAGACGACGCGTGACTGGGTCTGGAAGGGCTGCACGACGGCGGCCTTCGGCTGCCTCGACTGCAAGCAGCCGGTCATCGAGGCGATCCTGAAGGAGCAGGCGCCGATGCACGAGCGCGCGCAGAAGTACCTCGACGACCCGCAGCTCGTGCGCAGCATCATCGCCGACGGCTGCGAGCGCGCGCGCAAGCTCGCCGAGGAAACGATGGTCGACGTGCGCGAGGCGATGGGCCTCCGCTACACCTGATGTCCACCGAAGCCCTGCTCGACCTCGAGCATCCGTCGCCGGCGCCGAAGCCGGTCGCGCGCGTCTACGGCGAGCCGCTCGCGTCGCTGCCGGTCGACCTCTACATCCCGCCCGAGGCGCTCGAGGTGTTCCTCGAGACCTTCGAGGGACCGCTCGACCTGCTGCTCTACCTGATCCGCAAGCAGAACGTGAACGTGCTCGACATCCCGATGGCGGAGCTCACGCGCCAGTACCTGGGCTACGTCGAGATGATGCGGCGCACGCAGCTCGAGCTCGCGGCCGAGTACCTGCTGATGGCGGCGGTGCTCATCGAGATCAAGTCGCGCCTCCTCCTGCCGCGGCCGCCCGCGCCGCACGGCGAGGAGGTCGAGGACCCGCGCGCCGAGCTCGTCCGCCGGCTGCTCGAGTACGAGCGCATGAAGGCGGCGGCGCAGGCGATCGACGCCCTGCCGATGGCCGAGCGCGACTTCGCGCTCGTGCGCGTCTGGTTCGATCGCGTCTCCACGGCGCGGCTCGCGCACGTCGAGCCGGCCGACCTGCGCGCCGCGTGGGCGACGCTGGTCCAGCGCGCCAGGGTCAACCGCCACCACCTGGTGACGCGCGAGCAGCTGTCGGTGCGCGCGGAGATGAGCCGCCTGCTCAAGGCGCTCCCGCCGGGACGCTACGCGGAATTCACGACGCTGTTCGCCGAGCACGCGGACGTGCCGCACCTCGTCGTCACGTTCCTGGCCGTGCTCGAGCTCGCGCGCGAGCAGCTGGTCGACGTGACGCAGGCCGAGCCGTACGCGCCGATCCACGTCCATGCGAAGGGCGAGACCGCGTTCGCGCTGGCCGCCGAGAACGAATGAACGACGAGACCCTGCCTACGGACGCCGACGGGCGTCCGGCTCAAGCCGGACCCGCGTGGCAGGAGCGTCCTGCCGACGCCGGCCCCGATTCGCTGCCCGTCGGGGCAGAGGGCGAGCCGCAGGACGACGCGGCGGCGCCCACCGGAGACCTCGTCGGGATCAAGCGCGTGCTCGAGGCCGCGCTGCTCGTCGCGGGCGAGGCGATGCCGGCGGCCCAGCTCGCGCGCATGTTCGAACCGCCGCTCGATGGCGAGACCGTGCGCAAGCTCCTCGAGGAGCTCCGGGCCGACTGGTCCGGGCGCAAGGTCGAGCTCGCGCTGGTGGCGTCGGGCTGGCGCTTCCAGGCCGTGCCGTCGGTCCAGTCGTACCTCGACCGGCTCTCGCCCGAGAAGCCGCCGAAATACTCGCGCGCCGTCATGGAGACGCTCGCGATCATCGCTTACCAGCAACCCGTCACCCGCGGCGACATCGAGGCAATCCGCGGGGTGGCCGTGTCGACGAACGTCGTCAAGACGCTCGAGGACCGGCAGTGGGTGGAGGTCGTCGGCCATCGCGAGACGCCGGGTCGCCCGGCGCTCTACGCGACGACCCGGACGTTCCTCGACGACCTCGGCCTTCGCTCCCTCGCGGAGCTCCCGCCTCTGGCCGAGCTCGACACCTCGAATCTCCTGGAGACCCCCGATGCCCCAGCCAAAGCCGCCGAGGCGGCCCTCGCACTCGCGACCCCGATCCTCGGGGCCGATGCGGCAGACGCAGCAGCACCCGCACCAGTCGAGCCTGGCGATGCAGGGATTCGAGGCGAGCCTGCCGCCTCCGAAACACAAACGTTCCACTGACGAGGTCTTCTCCGAGCCGCAGCGCCTGCACAAGGTGCTGGCGAGCTGCGGCTTCGGCTCGCGCCGCGCGATGGAGGACCTGATCCTCGCCGGGCGGATCACCGTGAACCGCATGCCCGCCGAGATCGGCCAGAAGGTCGGGCCGGGCGACGAGGTGCGCATCAACGGCGAGCCGGTCAACGTGCGCTTCGCGGAGCCGAAGGCGCGCGTGCTCGTCTATCACAAGCCGACGGGCGAGCTCGTCACGCGCGACGATCCCGAGGAGCGTCCGACGGTGTTCGGCATGCTGCCGGCGATCAGCGACGGCCGCTGGATCGCCGTGGGACGCCTCGATTACAACACCGAGGGCCTGCTGCTGTTCACGAACTCCGGCGAGCTCGCGAACCGGCTGATGCATCCGCGCTACGAGGTCGAGCGCGAGTACGCGGTCCGCGTGATGGGCCGGCTCTCCGACGAGCAGATCGAGACGCTGAAGCGCGGCGTCGAGCTGGAGGACGGCCCGGCGAAGTGCGAACGGGTCGAGGACGGCGGGGGCGACGAGGACGCGTCGAACCACTGGTACAAGGTCGTCGTCAAGGAAGGCCGCAACCGCGAGGTGCGCAGGCTGTTCGAGGCGCTCGGCCTCACGGTGTCGCGCCTGATCCGCGTGCGCTATGGCCGGGTGTCGATGCCGCCGCCGCTCAAGCGCGGCGACGTGCTGGAGCTCGAGCCGCAGGAGGTCAATGCGCTGCTCAAATCGGCGGGCCTGAAGGCGCAGGGCGGCGGGGCGCCGCCGGCCGCCGGTCAGCGTCCGACGGGGGGCAAACCGAAGCACGCCCGCGGCGAGGGGCAGCATTCCCGCGGCGAGGGACAGCGCCGCGCGCAGCACGGCGGCCAGCAGGGTGGGCCGGGGACCGCGCCCGCGGGCGAGGGCCAGGGACGCAAGCGCCGCCGCGGGCGCAAGCGCACGGCCAACGGCATGCCAGGGGACGCGCAACCGGGGCAGCGGCACGGTGCGCATGGCGGGCACGGTGCGCGCATGGCGCACGTCCGCCGGCGCGCGAAGCGAACGGCAACGTCGCGCCGGGGCACGCGCCGGCCGCCGGGCAAGGCGCGGGACAGGGCGCAGGACAGAAGAAGCGCCGGCGTCGCGGACGCGGCGGCAGCGGCGGAACGGCGGCGGCGGCGGTGCGGCGCGAAAGGTCCCGCGACCCAGAAATGGGTCGGCCTGCCGCGCGACGAGGAAGAGTCCGTCTGATCGTCGGCGCGGGAACCCCCCCCCCCCCCCCCCCCCCCCCCCCCCAGGGGGGGCCCCCCCCGGGGTGCCCGGCGCGCGCTGATCCCCCCCGCCCCCCTGGGCGCGCCCCGCGTGGGTCGGCCTAGGCCGACGCCTTCCCATCGGCGATGCGTCGCGCGGGGGCCTGAAGGCCGACCCACAGGATGGCGCGACGTTGTGGGTCGGGCTTCAGCCCGACGGGTTCGCATCGGGATGCGCGTCGGCCTGAAGGCCGACCCACGGACGCGCACGTTGGGCCCGCCCGACGTCCCGGCTGTCCCCGGCGGACGCCGGGTCAGTCGAGGAACAGGTCGGGCATCAAGTCGGTGCGGCCGGGCTCGACTGCGTAGCGGCTGAAGTCGGTAACGCCGGCTTCGCGCAGCGCCTCCTCGTCGATGAAGTAGCGGCCCGTGCAGCGCGTCGGGTCGCGCACGAGGATCGCGTGCGCGGCGTCCGCGACGATCTCCGGCCTGCGCAGGCGCCCCGCGTCGTCCGAAACGCCGGGCAGCATCGCGACCGCGGCGGTCATGATCACGGTGCGCGGCCACAGCGCGTTGACGCCGATGCCGTCGGCGCGGAATTCCTCGGCGTGCCCGAGCACGCACAGGCTCATCCCCATCTTCGCGATCGTGTACGCGACGTGGTCGCGGTACCAGCGCGGATCCAGCGTCGGCGGCGGCGCGAGCGTCAGCACGTGCGGCTCGCGGCCCGCGCGCGCGGACGCCTTCAGGTGCGGCAGGCACGCCTGCGTCGCGGCATAGGTGCCGCGCACGTTCACGTCCATCATCAGGTCGTAGCGCTTCATCGGCGTCGCCTCGGTGCCGGTGAGGCTGATCGCGCTCGCGTTGTTGACCAGGACGTCGATGCCGCCGAACCGGGCGACGGTCACCGCGACCGCGCGCTGCAGCGCCTCGTCGTCGCGCAGGTCGCAGGCGATCGGCAGCGCGCGTCCCCCGGCGGCCTCGATCTCGCGCGCCGCCGTGTGGATCGTCCCGGGAAGCGTCGGATGCGGCGCATCCGTCTTCGCGGCGATCGCGACGTTCGCGCCGTCGCGCGCGGCGCGCACCGCGATCGCGAGCCCGATGCCGCGCGACCCCCCGGTGACGAACAGCGTCCTGCCCTTCAATCCGGCCATCGCGGCCTCAGCGGGAGAAGCGCGGCGGGCGCTTCTCGAGGAACGACGCGACGCCCTCGACGAAGTCGTCGGTGGCGGACAGGCGTCCGAAGCTCACGGCTTCGGCCTGCAGCTGTTCGGAAAGCGTGCGATCGAGCGAGTCGCGCACGAGGCGCTTGGTCGCGGAGAGCGCTTCGCGCGGGCCGTCGGCGAGCGCCCGCGCGACTGCATCCACGGCGGCGTCCAGATCGGCGAGCGGCACGACGCGGTTGACGAGCCCCATCGCGAGCGCATCGGCGGCACCGAAGCGCTCGCCCAGCAGCAGGATGCCGAGCGCGCGCCGCTGCCCGACGATGCGAGGCAGCGACCACGTGCCGCCGCCGTCGGGCGTGATGCCGATCTGGCGGTAGCCGGCGGCGAAGTACGCGTCGTCGGACGCGATCGCGAGGTCGCAGGCGTTCATCAGCGACAGGCCGAATCCCGCGACGGCGCCCTGCACGCGCGCGACGACCGGCTGCGGCATGCGCGCGATCGTCTCGACGGCGACGTGCACGCGCTCGACGAGCCGCTGGAAGCCGCGCTGGCGCTCGTCCGGCGGTCGCGACGATTCGCGCGCGAACGTGCGGATGTCGCCGCCGGCCATGAAGTGCTTGCCCGCGCCCTGGACGACGAGGACGCGGATCCCGGGGTCCGCCGCGACGTCGGCAGCGGCGGGGATCAGCGCGTCGACCATCGCCTCGTCGAGCACGTTGAGCGCGTCGGGACGGTTGAGCGTCAGCGTGGCGACGGGGCCGGTGCGTGCGAGCAGGACGGTTTCGTTCATGCGGGGCGGTCGGAGTCGGCCACGGGCGGGGCCCGTGCGGAGAATGCGCGCAATCGGCCTTTTCAGTCTAGCACGCAGCCACTGCCACTTCCGCGCACGGGAGCGCGCCTGCGCGCTCGAGCGCGAGCGCGACGGTCGCGATGTGGATGTCGACGACGTCGTCGACGTCCTCCGCGTAGCCGCCGGCCATCGCGATCGCGACCGGGATGCCGAGCGCGGCGAGCCGGTCGAGCACCATCCGGTCGCGGTCGGCGAGCCCGGCCTTCGTGAGCCCGAGCCGGCCGAGCCGGTCGCCCTCGAACGGATCGGCGCCCGCGAGGTAGATCGCGAGGTCGGGACGCGCGCGGTCGATCGCGCGCGGGAGCACCGTGGCGAGCGTGGCGAGATAGACGTCGTCGGTCGTGCCGTCGTCGAGCTCGACGTCGATCGCACTCGCCATCTTCCGGAACGGGAAGTTCTGGCGCCCGTGAACCGAGAGCGTGGTCACCGTCGCATCGCCGAGGAAGATCGCGGCGGTGCCGTCGCCCTGGTGCACGTCGAGGTCGACGACGAGCACGCGGCGGGCGAGCCCCTCGGCCTGCATCGCGCGTGCCGCGACCGCGGCGTCGTTGAACACGCAGAACCCTTCGCCATGCGCGCGATGCGCGTGGTGGGTGCCCCCCGCGAGGTTGATGCCGACGCCCCGGTCGAGCGCGCTGCGGCAGGCGGCGAGCGTCGCGCCGGCCGAGCGACGCGACCTTTCGACCATCGCAGGCGACCACGGGAAGCCGATCCGTCGCAGGGCGCGCTCGTCGAGCGTGCCGCGCGAGACCGCGTCGACGTAGCCGGCGTCGTGCGCGCGCAGGAGCTCCGCGTCGGTGGCCGCGTCGGCGACGTGCATCAGCGGACCCGCGAGGCGCGTGATGCGCTCGGCGAGGCGCGCGTATTTCGCCATCGGGAAGCGGTGGCCGGCCGGCAGCGGCAGGACGAAGGCGTTCGACGTGTAGATCACGGCAGCGGGATCGCGGCTGTCCTGCTCAGGCGTCGTCCGGCATCGTCATCGCCTTGTAGGGGCTGGACTCGCCCAGCTCGTCCACGGTTCGCAGCACGTCGGCCCGCTCGCGCGCGCAGTAGTCCGCGATCGCCGAGGCGAAGCCGGGGTCGCCGATCGCGTGCGCGGAGTGCGTCGCGACCGGCGCGAGGCCGCGCGCGAGCTTGTGCACGCCCTGCGCGCCGCCTTCGAAGCGCGAGATGCCGTGCGCGATGCAGTGCTCGATCGCCTGGTAGTAGCAGGCCTCGAAGTGCAGGCCGGGCACGTAGTCCGTCGCGCCCCAGTAGCGCCCCCACATCGTGGTGCCGTCGGTCACGTCGAGCGCCGCGCACAGCGGCCGCCCGTCGCGCGAGCCGGTCACCACAAGCACGTCGTCGCCCAGCGCGGCGCCGATGCGCTCGAAGCACTCGAGCGTCAGGTAGGGCGTCGAGTGGTGCGCCCGGTAGGTGGCCTCGTAGCAGCGGAAGAAGAACGCCCAGTCGCCGCCGGAGAGCTCGCTGCCCCGCCTGCGCTCGAAGCTCACGCCGCGCTCGGCGAGCCTGCGGCGGTCCTGCCGGATCTTCTTGCGCTTGTCGTGCGAGAACGCGGCGAGGAAGTCGTCGAAGTCGCGCCAGCCGGCGTTCGTCCAGTGGAACTGCACGCTGCGGCGCGCGATCAGCCCGGCCGCGTCGAGCTCGCGCGCTTCCGCCTCGGTCGCGAACAGGACGTGCAGCGACGAGTGGCTCCCGTCCGCGACCCGGGCGAGCGCCGCGTCGAGCAGCGCGCGCCGCGTCGTCGCATCGCGGCCGATGAGGCGCGGGCCGGTGACCGGCGTGAACGGCACCGCGGCGACGAGCTTCGGGTAGTAGCGCATGCCATGCCTGCGGTACGCGTCGGCCCAGCCCCAGTCGAACACGTACTCGCCGTACGAGTGCGCCTTCGCGTAGAGCGGGATCGCCCCGGCGAGCCTTCCGCCTTCCCAGGCGGTCACGTAGCGCGGCGTCCAGCCGGCCGACGGGCTCGCGCATCCCGTCTCGTGCAGCGCCTGCAGGAACGCGTGCCGCAGGAACGGGTGTCCGCCGGCCAGCGCATCCCACTCGCCCGGAGCGATCGCGCCGAGCGGCACGTCGTCGCGGATCACCGGCGAGACGGGCACCGGGTACGGCGGAGCGGGGCGGAGGACGGGGGCGCGCATGGAGTGGGCGATTGTCGCTGCCGCCGGCGGGAGGCTCAACCCCCGGAGACGTGCTTCGAACCACGTTCCGGAGGGGCTGTCTGCTACCATCATCGCATGCACATCGCGCTGGCGCAGCTCGACCAGGTCGTCGGCGATCTCGCCGGCAACGCGCGCCGCATCCTCGACGCCGCCGGCGCCGCGCGGCGAGGCGGCGCGTCGCTCGTGGTCACCCCCGAGCTGTCGCTTTGCGGCTATCCGCCCGAGGACCTGCTGCTGCGGCCGGCGTTCCTCGACGCCTGCGAGTCCGAGCTCGCAGCGCTCGCTGCGGCGGTGCGCGACACGACGCTCGTCGTCGGATTTCCCGAGAAGCGGGACGGGCGCCGCCACAACGCGCTCGCGGTGATCCGCGACGGGCGCGTCGAGAGCGTCGGCCGCAAGCAGCAACTGCCCAACTACACGGTGTTCGACGAGCAGCGCTATTTCTCGCCGGGCGACGCGCCGTGCGTCGTCGACGTCGACGGCCTGCGGTTCGGGTTGATCGTCTGCGAGGACGTCTGGTTCCCCGGGCCGGCGGCGCAGGCCAGGGCCGCGGGCGCGCAGGTGATCGTCGTCCCGAACGGCTCGCCCTACCACACGCGCCAGCAGGCGGCGCGACTGGCCGTCGTTTCGGCGCGGGCGCGCGAGAACGGGCTGCCGATCGTCTACGTGAACCTGGTCGGCGGCCAGGACGAGCTGGTGTTCGACGGCGCGTCGTTCGTCGTCGCGGCGGACGGGTCGGTCGCGCAGCAGGTGCCCGCGTGGCACGAGACGGTCGCGCTGGCGGCGTTCGACGGCGCGGTGCCGCGTCCGGTGCGAGGCAGCCTGGACCCGCGGCTCGAGGCCCACGTCTGGCACGCGCTCGTGATGGGCGTGCGCGACTACGTCGGCAAGAACGGCTTCCCCGGCGTGCTGCTCGGCCTGTCCGGCGGGATCGACTCGGCGCTCACGCTGGCGATCGCGGTGGACGCGCTCGGCGCCGACCGGGTCCGCGCGGTGATGATGCCGTCGCGCTACACGTCGGCGATGAGCGTCGACGACGCGCGCGAGATGGCGGGGATCCTCGGCGTGCGCCACGACGAGATCCCGATCGAGGGGCCGTTCGACGCGATGCTGGCCGTGCTCGCGGACGAGTTCCGCGGCCTGCCCGCCGACGCCACCGAGGAGAACATCCAGGCGCGCATCCGCGGGATGCTGATGATGGCGCTCTCGAACAAGTCCGGCGCGATCGTGCTCACGACCGGCAACAAGAGCGAGATGGCGGTCGGCTACGCAACGCTCTACGGCGACATGGCCGGCGGCTTCGCCGTGCTGAAGGACATCAGCAAGACGCTCGTCTACCGGCTCGCGCGCTACCGCAACGCGCTGGGGCGCGCGATCCCCGAGCGCATCATCACGCGGGCGCCGTCGGCCGAGCTCCGCGAGAACCAGACCGACCAGGACTCACTGCCGCCGTACGACGTGCTGGACGCGATCCTCGAGGCCTACGTCGAGGAGAACGCGAGCCCCGCCGAGATCGTCGCCCGCGGATGGCCGGCGGAGGCGGTCGCGCGCGTCGTCAAGCTGATCAAGGTGAGCGAATACAAGCGCCGGCAGTCCGCCGTCGGGATCCGCATCACGCCGCGCGGGTTCGGCAAGGACTGGCGCTTCCCGATCACGTCGGCGTGGCGCGACTGGGACCGGCTGCCCGGGGCCGCCCGGTAGCGCGTCGTCGTCGGCGTCGTGTAAGCTTGTCGGCAGAACCGGCACGCGGCGCCGTGCCTGCGGGGAAACCACGACATGAAGAAGATCGAAGCGGTCCTCAAACCGTTCAAGCTCGACGAGGTGCGCGAGGCGCTCTCGGAGATCGGCGTGACCGGCCTCACGGTCACCGAGGTCAAGGGATTCGGTCGCCAGAAAGGCCACACCGAGCTCTACCGCGGCGCCGAGTACGTCGTCGACTTCCTCCCCAAGGTCAAGGTCGAGGTGATCCTGCAGGACGATCTGGTCGAGCGCGCGATCGAGGCGATCGTCAAGGCCGCGCGCACCGGCAAGATCGGCGACGGCAAGATCTTCGTCACGGCCGTCGAGCAGGTCGTGCGCATCCGTACCGGCGAGTCGGGCGAAGCGGCCATCTGACGGGCCGTCGACGCGCCGCGCGCGCTGTCGGGACAGCGCAGGCCCGGGCAACCGGGCGCCAGAAGCATCCAGCGGGAGAGCGAGCATGTCATTCGCCAGTGAGTTCCGGGAATTCGCGGTCAAGGGCAACGTCGTCGACCTCGCGGTCGGTGTCATCATCGGCGGCGCGTTCGGCAAGATCGTCGATTCGCTCGTCAAGGATCTCGTGATGCCGATCGTCGGCCGGATCTTCGGCGGACTCGACTTCTCGAACTGGTTCATCGCGCTGGGCAACCCGCCGGCCGGCTACAGCGGCCCGCAGACCTACGAAGCGCTCACCAAGGCCGGCGTGCCGCTGTTCGCCTACGGCAACTTCATCACGGTCGCGATCAACTTCCTGATCCTGGCGTTCATCATTTTCCTGATGGTCAAGCAGATCAACCGGCTGAAGCGCGAGGCCCCGCCGGCACCGCCCGCCGCGCCGCCGGAGGACGTCCTGCTGCTTCGCGAGATCCGCGACGCCCTCAGGAAATGACCGAGCCGGCCGGCGATCGGCCCGCCGGGGAGGGGCGCAGGGTCGGCGTGGACGCGATGCCGCGCCTCCTCCCGCCGGGTCGCGCCGCCTGCGCGGACTGGCCGCGATGCTGGCCGTCGCCATGGCGGAAGCGGTGATCGTCTTTCCGCCGCCGAGCCCGAACCCGCTGCCGCTGGTCGCTGTCGCCACCGGATTGCAGTCGCCGGTGGACGTCGTCAACGCCGGCGACGGCAGCGGCAGGCTCTTCGTCGTCGAGAAGCCGGGCCGCCTCCGGTTCGTGCGCAGCGGCGCGCTGGCGGCGCAGCCGCTCCTCGACATCGCGACCCTCGTGCTCTCCGGCGACGAGCGCGGACTGCTCGGCGTCGCATTCCACCCGCAGTTCGCGACGACGCGCTACGTGTACGTCAACTACACGCGCAAGCCCGACGGCGCGACGGTCGTCGCCCGCTACCGGGTACCCGAGGCGACGCCCGACGCGGCCGATGCGGGCTCGGCGCAGGTGCTGCTCGTGGTCGCGCAGCCGTACGCGAACCACAACGGCGGCGCGGTGCGATTCGGTCCCGACGGGCTCCTCTACGTGGGGATGGGCGACGGCGGTGGCGCCAACGACCCGCAGAATCGGGCACAGGACCCGCAGAGCCTGCTGGGCAAGATCCTGCGCATCGACGTCGACGGCGGGTTTCCCTACGCGATCCCGCCCGGCAATCCCTACGCGAACGGCGTCGGCGGACGCGCCGAGATCTGGGCGACGGGTCTGCGCAACCCGTGGAAGATGAGCTTCGACGGGGCGGTGCTCTACGTCGGCGACGTCGGCCAGGACGAGCGCGAGGAGCTCGACGTCGCGACCGTGGGCGCAGGCGCCGGGCTGAACTTCGGCTGGCGCGTCGCGGAAGGAACGCGCTGCACCGGCCTTCCCGGGGGGCCTGCGTGCGACTCCGCCGCGCTCACCGCGCCGATCGTCGAATACACGCACGACACCGGGTGCTCGATCACCGGCGGCGAGGTGTACCGCGGGACGGCGCTCGCATCGACGCTGGGCGGCCGGTACGTGTTCGGCGATTTCTGCACCGGCGCGGTCTACGTGCTGCAGCAGGCGGTCCCGCCCGCCTACTACGCGGTCTACGAGCTCGGCCGGACCGGCTTCAACATCGGCACGTTCGGCCGCGACGAGTCCGGCGAGGTCTACGTCGCCGACCTGGCCGGCGGACGCGTGCTGCGCCTCGGGGGCACCGACACGCCCGGAACCTCGCCGGTCGTCGAATTCCACCACGCCGGCTTCGACCACTTCTTCATCAGTTCGGATCCCGACGAGATCGCCGGTCTCGACGCCGGCGCGTTCGCCGGGTGGCAGCGCACTGGCGCGGGCTTTCGCGCCTGGCCCGCCGCGGCCGCCGCGCGCACGCCGATCTGCCGGTTCTACCTCCCTCCAGGCCAGGGAGACTCGCATTTCTTCTCCGCCGATCCGGCTGAATGCGAGCGGGTGCGCCTCGCCAACCCGGCGTTCGTGCTGGAGTCGGAAGCGGCGATGCACCTGGCCGCGCCCGACCCGGTCTCGGGCGCGTGTGCCGATCCGGCGACGCAGCCGGTCTACCGGATCTGGAACCGCAGGCCCGACACGAACCACCGGTACACGACAAGTCCGACCGTGCGGGACCAGATGGTGGCTTCAGGCGGCGTCGCGGAGGGCTACGGTCCCGACGCGGTCGCGATGTGCGCTCCCCGCTGACGCCCCCGGAGCGCGCGGCGGGGGGTTGGCGCGCACTTGATCGTGGTCAAGACCTTGCATTGACCGGGTGCCGGCGGCTTGCCAGAATCGCCCGGAAACCTCGCCCCGGAGACACGTCGCGCATCGAGCGCGTGCCAGGCGTGCGAGAATGACGCTCATGGCGGGCAGTCGCGGCGGAAGACCGCGCTTCCCGACCTTTCCCATCCCGAGGCTCTGGAGGAGATCCATGCTTCAACGCAAGCTCGTGACGGCGCTCGCCGCCGCATTTTCGTTCGGCGTCGCGGCGACCGCGCTCGCCGATATCAACGTCGGCGTGACCGTCTCGGCGACCGGCCCGGCCGCGTCGCTCGGGATCCCCGAGAAGAACACGTTCGACCTGCTGCCGACGACGATCGGCGGCGAGAAGGTCAACTGGATCGTGCTGGACGACGGCTCCGACACGACGAAGGCGGTCCAGAACGCGAAGAAGCTCATCGGCGAGAACAAGGTCGACGTGCTCCTCGGCTCGACGATCACGCCGGCGTCGCTCGCGATGATCGACACCGCGGTCGAAGGCGAGACGCCGATGATCTCGATGGCCGCGTCCGCCCGCATCGTCGACCCCGCGAACCCGAAGACGCGCTGGATCTTCAAGACGCCGCAGTCCGACGCGCTGATGGCCGACGCGATCGCGGTGAGCATGAAGGCCGCCGGCGTCACGACGATGGGCTACATCGGCTTCGCCGACGCATACGGCGACGGCTGGCTCGCGGAGATGAAGCGCTCGGCGCAGCTCGCGGGCATCAAGGTGATCGCCGAGGAAAAGTACAACCGCAACGACACGTCGGTGACCGGCCAGGTGCTGAAGCTCATCGCGGCCAAGCCGGACGCGGTGCTGATCGGCGCCGCCGGCACGCCGGGCGCCACGCCGCAGAAGGAACTCGTCGCCCGCGGCTACAAGGGCAAGATCTTCCAGACGCACGGCGTCGCGAACCCCGACTTCCTGCGCGTCGTCGGCAAGGACGGCAACGGCACGCTGCTGCCGGCCGGCCCGATGCTCGTGTACGAGCAGCTGCCCGACAGCAATCCGGTCAAGAAGGTCGCGGCCGGGTACATCACGCAGTACGAGAAGAAGTTCGGGACGCGCTCGACCTTCGGCGGCCACGCCTACGACGCCTACCTGCTGCTCAACTCGGCGATCCCGGAGGCGCTCAAGAAGGCCAAGCCGGGCACGAAGGAGTTCCGCGCGGCGCTGCGCGATGCGCTCGAGAAGGCGAACGTCGTCGCGACGCACGGCGTGTACGTGATGACGCCCCACGATCACAACGGGCTCGACAACCGCGCCCGCATGATGGTGAGGATCGACGACGGCAAGTGGGTCCTGGTCAAGTAACGCGCTGACCTCCGGCACGGGCCGGCCGCGGGACGACCGCGCCGGCCCGTTGCTTGTCCGGAGGTGCACAATACGCCGATGGACCTTCCGATCGTCGCGCTCCTCGCGCAGGACGGCATCACGAACGGTGCCGTCTACGCGCTGCTCGCGCTGGCGCTGGTGCTGGTCTTCGCGGTCACGCGCGTCATCTGGGTCCCCTCGGGCGAATTCGTCGCCTACGGCACGCTGACGCTCGCCGGCCTGCAGCTCGGCAAGGCGTCGGGCATCGCCGGGATGCTGGCGGCGATGGCGGTCGTCGCCGGCCTGATGGAAATCGCGAAGGCGGTCCGGCAGCGCGAGATGCGCGGCCTCGCGCGGAGCCTCGCGCTGTGGGCGGGCGTTCCGCTCGCGATCGCCGCGGTGATCCATTTCGTCGCGCCGCTGCAGCCGCCGTTCCTCGTCCAGATCCTGCTCACGCTCACCGCGGTCACGGCGCTCGGGCCGCTGTTCTACCGGATCGCCTACCAGCCGATCGCCGAAGCCAGCGTGCTCGTGCTGCTGATCGTGTCGGTCGCGCTGCACTTCACGCTCCTCGGCCTCGGGCTGTGGTTCTTCGGCGCCGAGGGCTCGCGCACGCCGCCGTTCACGTCGGCGTCGTTCGAGTGGGGCGCGGTCACCGTGAGCGGGCAGAGCCTGCTCGTCGTGCTCACGAGCCTCGCGCTGATCTTCGCGCTCGCGCTGTTCTTCAACCGCACGCTCTACGGCCGGGCGCTCCGGGCGACGGCGGTCAACCGCGTCGGCGCCAGGCTCGCCGGGATCTCGCCGACGTTCGCCGGCACGCTGACGTTCACGCTCGGCGCGCTCGTCTGCGCGTTCTGCGGCGTGCTGATCGGCCCGATCACGACCGTCTACTACGACTCGGGCTTCCTGATCTCGCTCAAGGGCTTCGTCGGCGCGATCATCGGCGGGCTCTCGAGCTACCCGGTGGCCGCGGCCGGCGCGCTCCTCGTCGGGCTGCTCGAGTCGTTCTCGTCCTTCTGGGCGAGCGCCTTCAAGGAGGTGATCGTCTTCACGCTGATCATCCCGGTGCTGCTGTGGCGCAGCCTCACCACGCACCACCACGAGGAGGAGGAATGAGCCGCGGGGTGCGCAGGCGCCGGGGGAGGGCCGCGTGAGGCTCACCTGGTCGACGGGCGCGCTCGTGGCGTTCCTGGTCGTGGTCGCCGTCGCGCCGGTCGTCGCGCCGCAGTTCTGGGTGACGCTCGGCAACTACATCGGCCTCTACAGCATCGTCGCGCTGGGGCTCGTGCTGCTGACCGGCGTCGCGGGCCAGACCTCGTTCGGGCAGGCGGCGTTCGTCGGGCTGGGCGCCTATGCCACCGCGTGGCTGACGACGCAGTACGGGACCTCGCCCTGGCTCACGCTGTTCGTCGGGCTCGCGGTCACCGCGCTCGTCGCGCTGGGGCTCGGCTTCATCACGCTGCGCATGCGGGGGCACTACCTGCCGCTCGCGACGATCGCCTGGGGCATCAGCCTCTCGTTCCTGTTCGGCAACCTGGAGTTCCTCGGCGGGCACACGGGTCTCTCCAGCATCCCGGCGCTCTCGATCGGGCCGCTCGAGCTCAAGAACGAGCGCGCGATCTGGTACCTGATCTGGGCGATCGCGCTCGCGGCGCTGTGGTGCACGAACAACCTGCTCGACTCGCGGCCGGGACGCGCGATCCGGTCGCTGCGCGGCGGCCTCGACATGGCCGAGGCGATGGGCGTCGACGGCGCGCGGCTCAAGATCGTCGTGTTCGTCTACGCGGCGCTCCTCGCGTGCGTCTCCGGCTGGCTCTACGCGCACCTGCAGCGCTTCGTGAACCCGACGCCGTTCTCGATCGTCGCCGGCATCGAGTACCTGTTCATGGCGGTGGTGGGCGGCGCGGGCAGCGTCTGGGGGCGCCGTCGTCGGCGCGGCGCTGATCACGCTGCTGAAGCAGGTGCTGCAGGACGTCCTGCCGCAGCTCCTCGGCCGCTCGGGCAACTTCGAGATGATCGTGTTCGGCGTGCTGCTGATCGTGCTGCTGCAGCGCGCGCGACGGCGTCTGGCCGTGGATCGAGCGCCTGCTGCCGCGCGCGCCGCCGCCGCCCGTGCGCGAGGCGGCGCCGCTGGCCGTGCGCCACCACGCGCCGGCCGACGGCCCGCTGCTCGAGGTGAAGGCCGCGCGCAAGCAGTTCGGCGGGCTCGTCGCCGTGAACGACCTGTCGTTCGACATCCGCCACGGCGAGATCCTCGGCCTGATCGGCCCGAACGGGGCGGGGAAGAGCACGACCTTCGCTCTCATTTCCGGGGCGCTGTCGCTCACCTCGGGCGAGGTCGTGTTCCGGGGCGCGTCGATCGGCAGCCGCCCGCCCTTCGAGGTCGCGCGTCGCGGCATCGGCAGGACCTTCCAGCACGTGAAGCTGATCCCGACGATGAGCGTGCTCGACAACGTCGCGCTCGGCGCGTACCTGCGCGGACGCACGGGCGTCGTCAAGGCGGCGCTGCGGCTCGACCGGCACGAGGAGGCGCGCACGCGCGCCGAGGCGGCGCGCCAGATCGAGCGCTGCGGTCTCGGTGCGCACACGTTCGACGCGGCGGGCAGCCTGGCGCTGGGGCAGCAGCGGGTCGTCGAGATCGCGCGCGCGCTCGCGTGCGATCCGACGCTGCTGCTGCTCGACGAGCCCGCGGCGGGCCTGCGCTTCCTCGAGAAGCAGGAGCTCGCGAAGCTCCTGCGCACGCTCAAGTCCGAGGGGATGACGATCCTCCTGGTCGAGCACGACATGGATTTCGTGATGGGGCTCACCGACCGGCTGGTCGTCATGGAGTTCGGGCAGAAGCTCGCGGAAGGCCTGCCCGCCGAGATCCAGACGAATCCCGCGGTGCGCGAAGCGTACCTGGGCGGCGTCTGAACGGAGCGACGATGGCCGCGCTGCTCGAAGTCCGCAACCTCTCGGTGCGCTACGGCAAGGTCGAGGCGGTCCACGACGTCTCGATCGAGGCGGGCGAAGGCAGGATCGTCACGGTCATCGGGCCCAACGGCGCCGGCAAGACGACGCTGCTCGGCGCGATCATGGGGCTCCTGCCGGCGCACGGCGAGATCCGCTACCTCGGCGAGTCCGTCTCGGGCACGGACGTCGAGGCGCGCGTCGCGAGGGGGCTCGTGCTCGTCCCCGAGAAGCGCGAGCTGTTCGCCTCGATGACGGTCGCCGACAACCTCGCGCTGGGCGCCTTCTCGCGCCGGCGCGAAGGCGAGGCCGCGACGCGGCGCACGCTAGACGAGGTCTACCAGCGCTTCCCCCGCCTGCTCGAGCGCCGCGGGCAGCTCGCCGGAACGCTGTCGGGCGGCGAGCGCCAGATGCTCGCGCTCGGCCGCGCGCTCATGGGACGGCCGAAGCTCCTGATGCTCGACGAGCCGTCGCTGGGCCTCGCGCCGCTGATCGTGCGCGAGATCTTCAGCATCATCGTCGCGCTCCGCCAGTCGGGCGTGTCGATCCTGCTGGTCGAGCAGAACGCGCGCGCGGCGCTGCAGGTGTCCGACCACGGCTACGTGCTCGAGACCGGCGACCTCGTGCTGTCCGGCCCCAGCGCCGAGCTGGCCGCGAATCCGCGCGTCGCCGCGACCTACCTCGGACAGGGCGCGGCCGCCTGACGCGTTCCCGCGTTGCGGGCAGGGCCGATCGGCCGTGCGCACCGGCGTATCCTTGGCAATCCTCGCACGTGCGGGACCGGTGCGCCGCCCCCCGATGCCCGACGATCGACCGACCTTTCGCAAAGCCGATTCCCGACCATGACCGACCTGGCCGTCCCTCCCGTTTCCGAATCGCTCGTCGCCGAGGCTTCCGCGCTGCTCCTCGCGCCCGCGGGGCTCTCCCCGGCGCGCCTGTCGCAGGTGATCGCGTCGATCCACCAGCGCGACGTCGATTTCGCCGACCTCTACTTCCAGCACGCGCGTTTCGAGAGCTGGAGCCTCGAGGAAGGCATCGTGAAGGCCGGCAGCTTCTCGATCGACCGCGGCGTCGGCGTCCGCGCGGTCTCGGGCGACCGCCAGGCGTACGCGTACTCGGACGACATCACGCCGGCGGCGCTCGACGAGGCCGCCGCCGCGGTGCGGGCGATCGGGCGGCAGGGGCAATCCGCGTCCGCGCCGGTCTCGCGCCGCGGCCCGGCGCGCACGCTGTACCGCGGGGACGACCCCGTCGCGAGCCTCGACGAGTCGGCGAAGGTCGCCCTGCTGGAGCGATTCGAGAAGATGGCGCGCGCCCGCGACCCGCGCGTCGTGCAGGTCATGGCGTCGATCGCGGGCGAGCAGGAGACGGTGCTGATCGTGCGCAGCGACGGCGAGATCGTCGCCGACGTTCGTCCGCTCGTGCGCGTGTCGATCACGGTGATCGTCGAGGAGAACGGGCGGCGCGAGCAGGGCCACGCGGGCGGCGGGGGGCGGTTCGGCTACGCGCACTTCGACGACGCGCGGCTCGACGAGTACGCGAAGCACGCGGTCGACGGCGCGCTGCTCAACCTGTCGGCGCGCGACGCGCCGGCCGGCCCGATGACCGTCGTGCTCGGACCGGGCTGGCCCGGCATCCTGCTGCACGAGGCGATCGGCCACGGCCTCGAAGGCGACTTCAACCGCAAGGGGACGAGCGCGTTCTCCGGCCGCGTCGGGAAGCGCGTCGCCGCCAAGGGCATCACGGTGATCGACGACGGCACGATCGCGCAGCGCCGCGGCTCGCTCAACGTCGACGACGAGGGCCATGCGACGCGGCGCACCGTGCTGATCGAGGACGGCGTGCTCACCGGCTACATGCAGGACCGGCTGAACGCCGCGCTGATGAAGGTCGCGCCGACGGGCAACGGCCGCCGCGAGTCCTTCGCGCACCTGCCGATGCCGCGCATGACCAACACGATCATGCTTGCCGGCGCGCACGACCCCGCCGAGATCCTCGCGTCGGTCGACGACGGTCTCTACGCCGCGAACTTCGGCGGCGGGCAGGTCGACATCACCAGCGGCAAGTTCGTGTTCTCGGCGTCCGAGGCATGGAAGGTCGAGAACGGGAAGCTCGCGTACCCGGTGAAGGGCGCGACGCTGATCGGCAACGGTCCCGATGCGCTGACGCACGTCACGATGGTCGGCAACGACATGGCGATGGACACCGGGGTCGGCACCTGCGGGAAGGACGGGCAGAGCGTGCCGGTGGGCGTCGGCCAGCCGACGCTGCGCATCGAGAAGATGACGGTCGGCGGCACCCGCTGACCTTCGCCCGATGGGGCGGCGCATCATGGCCTGCGTCGCCGTCGGCGTCCGATCCGGACCGCTGAGCCGCGGCTCGGTCAGCGCGGCGGGAAACGCGTCCCGTCGGCGTCGTCGGACGACCTGACGAGCCAGTCCCGCAGGCGTTCGTACACGGCAGGCGACGAAAGCAGGTCGAGATGCCCGGTCGACGTGGCGATCCACCGGTGCGACGCGGGAATCGCGAGCGCGAGCCGGGGGTCGCGTGGAGCCCGAGCGCGCTCGCGACCGGCACCAGGCCGTCGCCGCGCACGCCGCGACCGTCTTCGCGCGCCTTCGCGGCCAGGCTCGCGGCGATCGCGTGGCACGCGACGTCGGCGGGCAGCGGCAGCGGGTGGCGCACGCCGCCCCCGCGTGCGAACCGGTCCCGGGACTGCCAGTCGTCGTCGAGCACGCTGCCGTGGCGCAGGTCGGTGATGCCCGCGCTGCGCACGCGCCCGAGCCTTCCGAGCGGCGTGGCGAAGGGCAGCGCGTCGAGCAGCTGGTTGAGGCCGTGGCCGCCGCGCTCGAGCGGCGATCCCTGGTGCGGCGTCCCGAGGAAGACGAGGCTCTCGAGGACGGTGCGCCAGCGATGGCCCGCGAGCCCGCCGTAGTGGGCCGCGCTCCGCGCGACCAGGCCGCCCATGCTGTGGCCGAGGACGACGATCCGCGCGACCGGGACCGGCCAGGCGTCCACCAGCGCCTCGAGCAGCGCGGCGAGCTCGCGTCCGTTGGTCGACACGTGCAGGCCGCTGTTGTAGCGCAGGTAGACGGCGGTGCCGCCGAGGTCGCGCGCCAGCGCCTGGGCATGGTCGTGGCCCGCGCGCGACCACTGCAGGTCGTTCATGCACAGGCCGTGCACCGCGAGAACGAGCGTGGACGAAGGCCGCGTCACGCGCGCGGCCAGCGCGTCGCGTTCGAGGTCCAGCGGCACGCCGTCCCGGCGCATGCGCATGGCGATGGCCAGCGGGTTGGCGGTGCGTGCGAGGTAATCGCCCAGCACGCCGTTGAGCGCGGCCACGAGCGCTTCGCGGGACGAGGTGTCGGGGACGTCGGCGACCAGCGGCGCGAGCTGTCCGAGCAGCGCGTCCAGGCCGCCGCCCACGGCGCGCGTGACGCCGCGGACCGCGCGATAGACGTGACCGGTCGCCTTCCGGACCGCGAGGCCGATGGGGCCGCCGAGCCGCGTCGGCGTGTGCGCGATGCGCGCGTGCAGCGCCTCGACGAGATCGGTGATCCCGAGCGTCGCGTCGATCGCCATGCGGCTGACGCCGCGAAGATCCCGCAGGGGGTTGCGTTTCGGTTGCGTCATGCGCAGGGCCGGTGCGCGCGGCGCGCGGGACCGGCGTGCGGGTCCCCGCATCCGGGCGCGGCGACCCGGCCGGCGATCCTGCGCTCGGGGATCAGTGCAGCGGTCCCGCCGGGGCCGGCGCGGCGACCGCCGGCGTGGGCGACGAGTGGTGGCACACCATGCGCCAGCCCGTGGGGGTGCGCATGAAGACGTTGGTCGCGACCGCCATCCCGCGCGAGTTGCCGTCGGCGAGGAACACGTGCTCGATCGCGCTCTGCACGGCGAGCCCGACCGTGTCGATCGCGATCGGCTGCTCGATGCGGAACTTGAGGCGCACGTCGCCGGAGAAGAGATGCTCCCACGCGTTGCGGATCGCGTCGAACCCGACGAGCCGCGGGCCGCCCGGATGCACGCAGACGATCTCCTCGTCGTCGGC
The DNA here is from genome assembly GCA_016704895.1 of Betaproteobacteria bacterium. Taxonomy (GTDB): domain Bacteria; phylum Pseudomonadota; class Gammaproteobacteria; order Burkholderiales; family Casimicrobiaceae; genus VBCG01. The sequence goes on along the minus strand of JADIZG010000010.1, from coordinate 50,064 downwards.
CCAGGTCGCCATCATCGCGTCGAGGTCGCGCGCCTCGAACGCGTGGTAGAACGCGAGCGCCGCATCCTGAGGCGTCGTGTAGATCGGGGGCGTGCGGACCTTGGCCATGGTTCGATCGCTCAGTGGGCGGGCATCGTCGAGCGCGCCAGATTGTAGACCAGCTCGGGCGCGAGCTCGCGCATGCACTTGAAGTGGCCGAGCGGGCACTCGCGCTTGAAGCAGGGGCTGCACGCGATGTCGATCCGGGCGATCCGCGCCTGCGGCGACAGCGGCGGCGTGTAGGCCGGCGACGAGGACCCGAACAGCGCGACGACCGGCGCGCCGACCGCGGCGGCCGCGTGCATGAGGCCCGAGTCGTTGCTGATCACGACCGACGCGGCCGAGAGCAGGTCGATCGCGGTGCCGAGGTCGGTCTTCCCGGTGAGGTCGCGGATGCGCTTCGCGCTCTCGCCCGCCGCGCCGATCACCGCGTCGGCGGCGAGCCTGTCGTTGGGCGAGCCCACGATCCAGACGCGCGCGCCGGTCTCGAGCAGCCGCCGCGCGAGGTCGGCGAAATGCGTCGGCGGCCAGCGCTTCGCCGGGCCGTACTCGGCGCCGGGGCACAGGATCGCGACCGGATCGTCGCCCTTGAGGTGCAGCGCGCGGATCGCCGCGTCGCGGTTCGCGAGGTCGGGCACCAGCACGGGAGCGGGCGGCATCGGGACGTTGGTGCCGGCTGGGCCCGCGAGCGCGCAGAAGCGGTCGACCAGGCGGGGCAGCGCCTTGCGGTCGAGCTTGCGCAGGTCGTTGAGCAGCACGTACCGCGCCTCGCCCTTGAAGCCGATGCGCCGGGGGATGCGCGCGAGGTAGGGGATCAGCGCCGACTTCCAGCTCAGCGGCAGCACGATCGCGCGTGCGTAGCCCTCGAGCCTGAGTTGCGCCGCGATGCGTCGGCGCGACGCGAGGTCGAAGCGCCCGTGCGGGATCGGGTTCTCGACGATGCGCCGCACGCCGCGCATGCGCTGGTACACCGGCGCGCACCAGGGCGGCGCGAGCACGTCGATCGCGGGATCCTCGTAGGGCTCGCGCAACAGCGAGACGAGCGGCTCGGCGAGGATGGCGTCGCCGACCCACGAAGGCGCGACGATCAGGGTGCGGTCCATCGGGCGAATTCGCGGGACCGCGTCCGTGACGGGCTACGCGCCCGGCGACCGGGGGCGACCCGAGGTGCCACGAGGCCCTCAGGGCGGTGGGCGCCGGGGCGGGCGCCGCCCTCGAGCGCGTAGCGCGTGCCGCAATACGGGCAACTCGCCTCGCCGGTGGCCTGGAGATCGAGGAACACGCGCGGGTGCGAGCTCCACAGCGGCATCGCCTTGTTCGGGCAGAACGCCGGGAGGTCCTTCGGGTCGACCATCACCGCGTCGGCCTGCGTGGCGGGCGTCGCGCTCATCGTCACACCTTCGCCAGCCAGTGCTTCTTCGACGCGTTGCGACCGTTCACCGTGTCGAAGAACATCGACTGCAGCTTCTCGGTGATCGGACCGCGCGTCCCCGACCCGACCGGCCGCTGGTCGTACTCGCGGATCGGCGTCACCTCGGCGGCGGTGCCGGTGAAGAACGCCTCGTCGGCGATGTAGACCTCGTCGCGCGTGATGCGCCGCTCGTGCACCGGGATCCCGAGCTCGCGCGCGAACTCGATGATCGTCTCGCGCGTGATGCCTTCGAGCGCGCCGCCCGCGAGGTCGGGCGTGTGCAGCGCGCCGTTGCGGACGATGAACACGTTCTCGCCCGAGCCCTGGCACAGGAATCCCTGCGGGTCGAGCAGCATCGCCTCCTCGTAGCCGTCGTGCGTCGCTTCCTGGTTCGCGAGGATCGACACCGGGTAGTTGCCCACCGCCTTGGCCTTGCACATCGTGACGTTCGGGTGGTGGTGCGTGTACGACGAGGTCTTCACGCGGATGCCCTTCTCGATGCCGTCGGCGCCGAGGTAGGCGCCCCAGGGCCACGCGGCGATCGCGACCAGCACCGGATTGGTCTTCGCGGCGACGCCGAGCGCGTTGCTGCCGTAGAACACGATCGGGCGGATGTAGCAGGAGCCGAGCTTGTTGCGGCGCACGACGTCCTTCTGCGCCTCCTCGATCGCTTCCTTCGCGAACGGAATCTTCATGCCGAAGATCTGCGCCGAGCGGAACAGCCGGTCGGTGTGGTCGCGCAGGCGGAAGATCGCCGGCCCGTCGATCGTCTCGTAGCAGCGGACCCCCTCGAAGACGCCCATCCCGTAGTGCAGCGTGTGGGTCAGGACGTGGGTCGTGGCGTCGCGCCACGGCACCATCTTGCCGTCGTACCAGATCCAGCCGTCGCGGTCGGCCATCGACATCGAGCATCTCCTCGGGCGAAAGGGGGATTTTACCGCACCGCGCCCGGGCGGGCCGCGGCCGGTTGCCGGGGCTTGCCGCCGGGCGGCGCGTGCGGGCACAATAGGTCAATAAACCTGACTTATTCTGCCGCGCGGCCCGGGGCCGCGTCAAGGAGGCCCGATGGCCGGCCGCAGCCGCAGGGCGTCGCTCGACGCCGCGATCGAGCTCATGTACTTCGCCTACCGGGGAATGGTGGCGAAGCCCGACCGCGTGCTGGAGGCGAGGAACCTGGGCCGCGCCCACCACCGGGTCCTGTTCTTCGTCGCGCGCCTCGAGCGGCCGACCGTGGGCGGGCTCCTGCGCACGCTCGCGGTGTCGAAGCAGTCGCTGAGCGGGCCGCTGCGCGACCTGAAGGCGCAGGACCTGATCGCCTGGGAGCGCGACGAGGGCGACGCGCGCGTGCGGCGCCTGTCGCTGACGGCGGCCGGGCGCGCGCTCGAGGCGAAGCCTCGACGCTCCAGCGCCGGCAGTTCCGGGCGATCTTCGCGGCGGGCGACGCGCGCGACCGCGCGCGCGACGTTCGAGCGCCGCCGAGACAGCCGCCGGGCGAGACGGGGCTGGCGGGCGCCGGCGTGCACCCGATGGCCAGGCGTCGACCGCGGCCTGGGCGAACGCGCGCGGCAGTCAGGCCGCCACCCGCCTAGGTGGCGGCGATGCCGGGGCGTCGGGCGCTCGCGGGCGGCCGGCCGACCGGCACGCCGTCCGCCTCCGCGCCGGCCCCCCCACCTCCGAACACGTCCTCCACAGCGCCTCGACGTCGTACCGCCGCTGCGCATGGGCAGCCGGATCGACCCGCACGTGCGGCGCGCCGGTCAGCCGGATCGCGTGCTGGACCTTGCGGTACTCGCGATACGCGTCCGCGACGCGCGCGGCGAGGTCGGCCGGAACGAGCCCGAGCTCGCCGGCGATGCGCAGCAGCGCGATGTTGCCGAGGTTGCCGGTGAGGCGCGGGTGGTCGTGCGCGTGCGCGAGCACGAGGTACTGCACGACGAACTCGATGTCGACCATGCCGCCCGCGTCGTGCTTGAGGTCGAACAGCGCGGTCGGGTTCGGATGCCCGTCGTGCATGCGCCGCCGCATCGCGACGACCTCGTCGGCGAGCTTCGGACGGTCGCGCGGCAGGCGCAGGATCGCCTCGCGCTCGGCCTCGAACGCGGCGCCGATCGCGGCGTCGCCCGCGCAGTGGCGCGCGCGCGTGAGCGCCTGGTGCTCCCAGGTCCACGCCTGCTCGCGCTGGTAGCGCTTGAACGCGCCCAGCGACGAGGCGATGAGCCCCTTCGCGCCGTCGGGGCGCAGGCGCAGGTCGGTGTCGTAGAGCTGGCCCGCCGGCGTGTTGCTCGTGAGCCACGTGTTCATGCGCTGCGCGAGCCGCGAATAGCGCGCGAGCTTCGCGTCGCCGTCGGGATCGTCGGGATCGACGTCGTAGACGAACACGATGTCGAGGTCGGACGCGTAGCCCAGTTCCTTCCCGCCCAGCTTGCCGTAGCCGATGATCGCGAAGCGCGGAGGCGGCGCGTCCGCCCCGGCGAGATGCCTCCAGCACGCCCCCAGCGTCGCCTCGAGGACGACGTCGGCGAGCGCGGACAGGTGGTCGGCGAGCCGCTCGACGGTGAGCTGGCCGGCCAGGTCCTGCGCGAGCAGCCGGAACGACTGCGCGTGCTGGAAGTGCCTGAGCGCGTCCATCTCGCGCTCCTGGTCGCCCGCGTTCTCCGCGAGCATGCGCGCGAGCTCGGCGCGCCACGCGTCGTGGTCGGGCTCCTCCATCAGCACGCGCGCGTCGAGCAGCTCGTCGAGCAGGATCGGGTGCCGCGTCAGGTAGTCGGCCGCCCAGGCGGACGCGCCCATCAGCCCGGCCAGCCGGGGAATCAGCGGAGGATGCTCGATGACGAGCGCGAGATAGGCGCTGCGCCGCGCGACGGCCTCGAGCAGCGAGAGCAGGCGCATGAAGGTCGCCTGCGCCCCGCTGCCGCCCGGGCTCGCGGTGGCGGCGGCGAGCATGCGCGGCACCAGCTTGTCGAATCGCTCCTTCGACTGCGCGGGCAGCGCCGAGTACCGCGTCCCTGCGCGCGCCCGGGCGAGCGTGCCGAGCAGGGCGGGCGGATCCTCGAAGCCCGCGCGCTCGAGCTGCGCGACGTGCTCGTCGGTGACGTCGGGGGCGTCCCACACGCTGCGCCACTCGGCGTCGGTGCCGGCATCGGCGTCCGCCGCGCCGAACACGGACTCGAACTGCCGGCCGGCCTCGAGGCGGTGCGCGTCGAGCGCTGCGCGGAATGCGGGCGCCGACGCGAACCGCATTGCGCGCGCAAGCGCGTCGAGCTCGCCCGGGTCGTCGGGCAGCGCCTGCGTCTGCTGGTCGTCGCGGTACTGCAGCCGGTGCTCGGTGTCGCGCAGGAACACGTAGGCGCCGTCGAGCGCCGCGGCAGCCGACTCGGGAAGGTGGCCGCGCGAGGCGAGCGCCGCGAGCGCCGCTCGCGTGTTGCGGATGCGCAGTCCCGGCTCGCGCCCGCCGCGCACGATCTGCAGCGCCTGGACGATGAACTCGATCTCGCGGATGCCGCCCGGGCCCAGCTTCACGTTGTCGCGCGCGTCGCGTCGTGCCGCCTGTTCGCGGATCTGGCGGTGGACGTCGCGGAGGCCGGCGTACGCGTCGTAGTCGAGGTACTTGCGGTAGACGAACGGCCCGACGATCGCGTCGAGCTCCTGCTGCGGCACGCCGGTCAGTGCGCGCGCCTTGAGCCACGCGTAGCGCTCCCAGGCGCGTCCCTGCGTCACCAGGTAGTTCTCGAGCGCGGCGTACGACATCGTGAGCGGCCCGCTCTCGCCGTAGGGGCGCAGGCGCATGTCGACGCGGAACACGAACCCGTCGGCGGTCGCGTCGTCGAGCATCGCGATCACGCGCCGGCCGAGCCGGTCGAAGAACTCGCGGTTCGCGACGACGCGCGGTCCCGCGGTCTCGCCTTCCTCGGGGTAGAGGAAGACGAGGTCGATGTCGGACGAGACGTTGAGCTCGCCGCCGCCGAGCTTGCCCATGCCGACGACGACGAACGGCTGCGGCGCGCCGCCTTCGCTGCCCAGCGGCTCGCCGTGGGTGGCGACCAGCTCGCGGCGCGTGGCCGCGACGGCGGCGTCGATCGCGACTTCGGCGAGCGTGGTCACCGCGCCGCAGACCTCGGCGAGGCCGGCGCGGCCGGTGAGGTCGCGCGCGAGCGTGTGGACCATGACGCGGGCGCGCAGCGCGCGCAACGCCGCGCCGAGGGTGCCCGTCGCGTCGGGCGCTGCGGCGGCGGCGTCGATCGCGGTCCGTGCGCGCGCCCAGTCGTACGGGGCGTCGAGCGTCGCCAGAAGCGCGTCGCGGAGCGCCGGATCCGCGTCCACGACGCGGCGGGCGTAGTGACTGAACGCGAGCGCGTCGTCGAGATTCATCGTGGCGGGGAAGCGGGCGGGGAACGGGGCAAGCGGCCCGGGGGCGATCCGTTACACTCCAGTCTCCGGGCCCGTCCATTATGCCTGTCGCGAACGAATCCGCCCCAGCGACGTCCGCACCTCGTTCGCTCGCCGCGCGTCTCGCCGGCCATGCAGGCATGGTCGCGGCGATGCTCGTCGTGCTCGCGTGCGTCGTGCTCCTCGCAGTGCGCTATGTCGTGCTCCCGCGGATCGAGTCGTACGCCCCGGAGATCGCCGAGCGCGTGACCCTGGCGATCGGCGCGCCGGTGGCCATCGAAAGCCTGACGACCGGCTGGGATGGCTGGAACCCGAAGATCGTCGTGACCGGGATCGCGGTCCACGACCGTACCGGGGGTCTCGAGCGGCCGCTGCTGGAGCTCCCGCGCGTGGAGGCGACGGTTTCCTGGTGGTCGCTTCCGCTCCTCGACCTGCGCCTGAAGCAGCTCGAGATCGACGGCCCCAGGCTCGCGATTTCCCGCGACATCGGCGGACGTCTCCACATCGCGGGCCTCGAGATCGACCCCCAGTCGACCGTCGACGACACGCGGCTCACCGACTGGATCCTGCGCCAGCGCCAGATCACCGTCCGCAACGCGCTGATCCTCTGGACCGACGAGCTCCGTCGCGCGCCCCAGCTGGTGCTGGACCGCGTCGACGTCAGGCTCGAGCACCCGCTGGGATCGCGCAGGCATCGCATCGGCCTGACCGGCGAGCCGCCGTCCGAGATCGCCTCGCCGATCGACCTGCGCGGCGAATTCACGGACCTCGCCGCGCACGACTTCTCGAAGATGCAGGCGCGCATGTACCTGCGGCTCGACTTCGCCGACATCGCGGCCTGGTCCGAGTGGATCCCGTTGCCGGTCGACGTGAGCGACGGCCACGGCGCGGTGCGGCTGTGGGCGGAGCTCGCCGAGGGCAAGGTGCGCGACATGACCGCCGACGTCGAGCTCGCCGACGTGAGCACGCGTCTCGCGTCGTTGCCACCCCTCGAGCTCGCCAGCGTGCGCGGGCGCGTGACCTGGCAGAGCGACCAGGCGACGCGCAGGTTCACGGCGGACGACCTCGCCCTCGTCGGGCGCAACGGTGCCGCGCTCGCGCCGATGGACGCCGTGTTCGAGGCGGTCGTGGGCGAGGACGGGATCTTTCGAAGCGGGCGGGCGAGTGCGAACGTGATCGAGCTCGCGCCGCTGGCGTCGCTCGCCGCGAGCCTGCCGATGCCTGCGACCTGGCGCGAGGAGCTCGCCCGGTACGCGCCGCGCGGCACGCTGCGCGACGCGCGCTACCGCTGGGAAGGACCGCCGGACGCGCCGACGTCCTATGCCGCAGAAGGCGAGGCGATCGACGTGGGCGTCGCCACCAGCGGCGCGACGCCCGGCGTCACCGGGCTGTCGGCGAAAGTGCAGGCCGACGAGCGCGGAGGCACCGCGAAGCTCGGCAGCCGCGCGATGGTGGTCTCGCTTCCGCGCATGCTGACTGCGCCGGTCCCGATCGAGACGCTGACCGGCACGGTGCGCTGGCGCCTCGCCGAGTCGGGCAACGAGGTCGAGCTCGACGACGTCGCCGTCGCCAACGCGGATGCGGCCGTCACCGCGAACGGGACGTGGCGTCCGGCGAAGACGGGCGCCGGGACGGTCGACCTGAAGGCGCAGGTCGCGCGCATCGACGTGCGCCGGCTCGCGCGCTACCTGCCGCGCGTCCTCGACGAGTGGATCGGCGACTGGATGCGCGGGGCCCTCCAGGCGGGAACGATGAGCGACGCGCGCCTGGCGGTGAAGGGCGATCTCGCGCGCTTCCCGTTCGCCGACCCGAAGCAGGGCACGTTCACGCTCGCCGCCAGGGCGCAGGGCGCCACCCTCGACTACGCGGCCGGCTGGCCCGCGGTCACCGACATCGACGGTGAGGTCCGCTTCGATGGCGCGAAGGTCGCGTTCGACATGACGAAAGGCCGCGTGTACGGCGCGCAGATCGGGCGCACGAAGATCGCGATCGACGACCTGCTCGCGGACGTCACGCGCATCAAGGTCGACGGCGAGGCGACCGGCCCGACCGCCGAGTTCCTCCACTTCATCGAGACGAGCCCGGTCGGCGGATGGATCGGTGGCGCGCTCGGCGGCGCGCAGGCGACCGGCAACGGCGCGCTGAAGATGCGCTTCGAACTGCCCCTGGGGGGCTCCGGCGCCTCGACCGTCGCGGGTGAGTACGCCTTCGCGTCGAACCAGCTGCGCGTTCCCGGCGTGCCGGTGCTGTCGCAGGTGGACGGGCGCATGGCCTTCAGCGAGAACAGCGTCACCGCGCGCGACCTGTCGGCCGAGGTCTACGGCGGACCGGCGAAGTTCTCGATGTCCACCGCGGACGGCGGCTTCCGGGCGACCGCCCAGGGCACCGCCAACCTGCTCGCGCTGCGCAACGACCTGCCCGACGCGCTTTCCGACCGCGTGTCGGGCACGACCGACTGGTCGCTCGCGCTGGAATCGCACGCCGCGGGCACGCGCTGGACGGTGGAGTCGAGCCTCCGCGGCGCCACGATCGACCTGCCCGCGCCGGCCGGCAAGGTCGCCGCCGACAGCGTGCCGCTGCGCATCGAGCGCAAGCCCGACGCGCGCGGCGCGACCGACGCGATCACGATCGACGCTGCCCGCGTCGGGCGCGTGCTCGTGCAGCGTCAGCTCGCCGGCGCGACACCGGTCGTCGACCGCGTGCTCGTGCTCGTCGGTCGCGCGGCGTCGCAGCCCGCGGACAACGACCGCGCCGGCGTCTGGATCCGGGGCGACGTGGCGGCGCTCGACGTCGACGACTGGCTCGCCGTGAAGTCGAAGGCCCAGGCGCGGTCGGTGTCCGCCGCACCGTCGACCGGGCTCTCGATCCGCGGCGTCGACCTCGACGCGGCGGTCCTCGGGGTCTTCGGCCGCAAGCTGAACGACGTCAAGGTGTCGGCGCGCTCGACGGGCGACGACTGGCGGCTGCAGCTCGCGGCGCGCGAAGCGGCGGGCACGGCCGACTGGCGTGCTGCGACGCCGGCGATGCCGAGTGGACGGATCGTCGCGCGGCTCACGCGGCTCGCGGTCCCCGAAGCGGGTGAGCTCTCGCCCCCCAGGGCGCCGAGCCTCGTGCGGGGACGCACACGGACGGCGGCGCGAATCCCTGGCCCGAGCTCGACGTCCAGAGCGCGGCGCTGATCTCGAAGGGGCGCGACCTCGGCCGGTTCGAGATGGTCGCGAAGCCGCAGGCGACCGACTGGCGGATCGAGAAGCTCGTGCTGTCGAGCGATGCAGGACGCGTGAATGCAGACGGCTGGTGGCGCGCGGCCGGGCGCACGCAGCAGACGCGCCTCGACGTGAGCCTCGATGCGCAGGAGGCCGGCGCGATGCTCAAGCGCTTCGGCTTCGCCGACGTCATGCGCGGCGCGCCGACCACGATCAAGGGCCAGCTCGACTGGCCCGGGGCGCCGTCCGACTTCGATCCGACGGCGCTGTCCGGGGCGCTCAAGGTCGAGGTCGGCTCCGGGCAGTTCACGAAGATCGAGCCGGGGATCGGGAAGCTCCTCGGCGTGCTGTCGCTGCAGGCGCTGCCGCGGCGCATCGCGCTCGATTTCCGCGACGTGTTCTCCGAGGGATTCGCGTTCGACCGCATCGACGGCAACGTGCGCATCGCGCGCGGCGTGATGACGACCGACGACCTCAAGCTCGTCGGGCCGGCGGCGCGCGTCGACATCACCGGCGAGGCCAATCTCGCCCTCGAGACGCAGAATCTCGCCGTGCGCGTCCTCCCAGCGCTTTCCACGACGCTCTCGACCGGGGCCGCGGGTGCCGCGTTGCTGCTGCTCGCCGCGAACCCGCTCGTGGCCGCGGCGGTGGGGGCGGGCACGCTGCTCGCGCAGAAGGTGATGAAGGATCCGCTCGAGCAGATGTTCGCCTACGACTACCGCGTGACCGGCTCGTGGAGCGATCCCGTCGTCGAGCGCGTCGGCTCGCGCCCGGTCGGCGAGGCGGCGGTCGCCGCGACGGTGACGCCGCCGGCCGCCGTGCCCGCGCCTGCGCCGACGCCGACTGCGCCGACGCTGCGGCACCCGCGCCATCGGGCGGCGCCCCGAAATGACGGGATCCGAGCGATGACGGCGCGGGCGTTCGGTGTCGCAGCGGTCCAGATGGTCTCCGGCGGCGACGTCGCCGCCAATCTCGCGCAGGCGGGATCGCTCGTCGCGGCAGCGGCTCGCGGCGGCGCGTCGCTCGTGCTGCTCCCCGAGTATTTCGGGATCCTGGGCACGCATGCGTCCGACAAGGTTCGCCTGGCCGAGCGCGACGGCGACGGACCGCAGCAGGCGTTCCTGTCGCGCACGGCGCGCGAGCACGGCATCGTCCTCGTCGGCGGCAGCGTGCCGATCGCCTCCGACGATCCGGCGCGCGTGCGCAGCGCCTGCCTCGCCTACGGCGCGGACGGGTCGCGGCTCGCGCGCTACGACAAGATCCACCTGTTCCGCTTCGCGCACGGGGACGAGGCCTACGACGAGACGCGCACGATCGAGCGCGGCGCCGAGGTCGTCGCGTTCGACGCGCCGTTCGGGCGCATCGGCCTCACGATCTGCTACGACCTGCGGTTTCCCGAGCTCTACCGCGCGCTGGGCGATTGCGCGCTCGTCTGCGTACCGTCGGCGTTCACCTGGACGACCGGCAGCGCGCACTGGCACCTGCTCCTCAGGGCGCGCGCGGTGGAGAACCAGACCTGGGTGCTCGCCGCCGCGCAGGGCGGCGTGCACGAGAACGGCCGGCGCACCTACGGTCACTCGATGCTTGTCGATCCGTGGGGCGAGGTGGCCGCCGAGCGCATCGAGGACGGACCCGGCGTCGTCGCCGGCCTCTGCGATCCGGCGAGGACCGAGGAAGTGCGCGCGAAGCTGCCGGCGCACGCGCATCGCGTCGCTTGGTCGATCAGCCCGCGCAGGTGCGTCCGCCCGGCCTAAGGCCGACCCAAAGGCGGCCGGGGAGCTCCCCGGGCTTCAGCCCGACGCACCATGGCGCCACTCGTGGATCAGGGCGCCGCGCGCAATCCTTCCTTCGCCATCAGCTCGACGAGCCGCACGCGCTCGGCCTTGAGTCCGCGCAGGAACGCGGTCGCGTCGCCGTAGACGCGCAGCGCGTACTGCTGCGCGATCACGCCGCCGGCATCGCGCTTGCCGTAGCGGAACAGGTTGAACTCGGTGAACGCGCGGTCGGGCGGCCAGGAGATGAAGTCGACGATGACCTCGCCGGTCGCCGGATGCCGGATGATCGACGACGGCGCATCGGGGTTCTGCTGCTTCAGCGCGCGCAGGAGTCCCTCGGCGAGCGCCTTCGGATCCGTGTGCCCCGGGTATTCGCGGATCGACGCGAGGCGCGTCCAGCGTGCGATCGCCTCGCCTTCGGGCACGAACTCGCGCCACCGCTCGACCGGCGTCCCGCCCTCCGCCGCGTGCACGAGCCGCTTCCCGTCGAACGCGACGGCGCGGGCGCCGGGGAACGCGTCGAGCGCGTGTGCCGCCGTGGCGGCGAGGGCCATGGCGAGGAGGAGGGCGAAGCGCGGCATCGATGTCGGTCCGGGAGGCGACGCGTGACGTTCTACCGGCAACCGGCCGGACCGGCAAGCGCGCGGGCCTACCGACCGCGCAACAGCACCATCACCGCCCCGCCGCCGCCGGCATGGGGCGGCGCTTCGCAGTAGGCGAGCACGTCGTCCCAGCGCGCGAGCCAGCGGCGCACCTTGCCCTTGAGCACCGGCTCGCGGTTGGGGGAGGTGAGCCCCTTGCCGTGGATCACGCGCACGCAGCGCATGCCCGACGAGCGCGCGTCGACCAGGAAATCGGCGAGCGCGTCGTGCGCCTCGTCGGAGTCGTGCCCGTGCAGGTCGAGCTCCGCCTGCACCTTCCAGTGGCCGCGGCGCAGCTTGCCGAGCACGTCGGTGCCCAGCCCCGCGCGCAGGAACGTCTGCTCGCCCTCGTGCTCCTGGCCGATGTCCCAGGACTGGGGCGCAGGATCGTCGCCGTACTTCGATGCCTCGAGCGCGTCCTGCTCGTCGGCGATCCGCTGGCGCGGCACGGGGGCCGGGGCGGGAGCCGCGATGCGGGCCTTGTTCGCGGGCTTGATCGGCGCGACGTCGGCGAACGCCGCCCGCAGGTCGATGTCGCCCTCGGCGTGCTTCGTCGCGGCGATCGCCCGGCGCGGCGCGAGGGACGGTGCCGTGCGCAGCCGCGACGCTGGCCTTCGCCGGGCGGCGGCGACGCTCGTCTGGGCGCGCGGCTCAGCCGCGCGCTTCGCGTCGATCAGCGCCTTCAGGTCGGAGAGCTTCGCCATCGTTCGACGGCCTTCATCGGCGCTCGATGCGCCGCCACTGAGCCACCGCCGCATCGCCAACCGTCAACGCGACCGTCCACGCCCTCGAGGAACGCCTCGGCGTCGAGCGCCGCCATGCACCCGGTCCCGGCCGAGGTGACGGCCTGGCGGTAGACGTGGTCGGCGACGTCGCCCGCGGCGAACACGCCCGGGACGCTCGTCGCCGTCGCGTTGCCCTCGGTGCCGCTCTTCACCTTGATGTAGCCGCCCGCCATCTCGAGCTTGCCCTCGAAGATCTGCGTGTTCGGCGTGTGCCCGATCGCGACGAACAGGCCGTGGACCTTGACGTCCTGCGCGACCCCATTGTCGCGGTGCTTGAGCCGCACGCCGGTCACGCCGGACGCGTCGCCCAGCACCTCGTCGACCACGTGGTTCCAGATCACGCGGACGTTGCCGCCCGGCTTCGTCTTCGCCATCAGCTTGTCGACCAGGATCGCCTCGGCGCGGAATCGGTCGCGGCGGTGGACGACGGTCACGCCCTTCGCGATGTTCGACAGGTAGAGCGCCTCCTCGACGGCGGTGTTGCCGCCGCCGACGACGACCACGTCCTGGCCCTTGTAGAAGAACCCGTCGCAGGTGGCGCAGGCCGACACGCCCTTGCCCATGTACGCCTCCTCGGACGGCAGCCCGAGGTAGCGCGCGGAGGCCCCGGTCGCGACGATCAGCGCGTCGCAGGTGTAGGTGCCGTTGTCGCCCTTCAGCGTGTACGGGCGCTTCGCGAAGTCGACCTCGTGGATGTGGTCGAACACGATCTCGGTGTCGAAGCGCTCGGCGTGGCGCTGGAAGCGCGCCATCAGGTCGGGCCCCAGCACGCCGTCGACGTCGGCCGGCCAGTTGTCGACTTCGGTCGTCGTCATCAGCTGGCCGCCCTGCGCCAGGCCGGTGATCAGCACGGGCTTGAGATTCGCGCGTGCGGCGTATACTGCGGCGGCGTACCCGGCGGGGCCGGAGCCGAGAATCAGGAGTCAGGCGTGCCTGGTGCTCATCGTCCTTGCTCGCTTTCTCGAAGTGGCGCGATTCTACCGGTAGATCGGGTCGGCCCTCCGCACCGCAACCCCGGAGCCCTCGTGGCCTCCACGTGCGCGACACGCCAATCCGTGTATAATGTGCCGCATGAAGTATTGGCGGTAACATGATGTTTTCCAATAAGAATTCAGGCGCATCCATGCGCGGAGCCTCAGCGAGGCGTGACGCCTCGCCGCTGTCGCCCCGATTCGCGCGCCTCGTGCGCGAGTCGATCTGGTTCGCCATCGTCGCGGTGCTCGCGTACGTCGCGCTGATCCTGGCGTCCTACTCGCCCGGCGATCCCGCCTGGTCCTACTCGGGCGACGGCTCGCCGATCGTCAATCGCGGCGGCGCGATCGGCGCGTGGCTCGCCGACCTTCTGCTCTACCTGTTCGGGATCTCCGCCTGGTGGCTCGTCGTGGCGGGCGTCGCGATCACGATCGCGTCGTTCCGCCGGATCGCCCATCCGGAGCTCGAGACCGACCATCCCCGCTGGCTCGGCACGATCGGCTTCGTGCTGGTGCTCGTGTCGAGCTCGGCGATCGAGGCGCTGCGCTTCTGGAAGCTCGGCGCCGCGCTGCCGCTCGGTCCCGGCGGAGCGATCGGCGACGCGCTCGGCACGATGCTCACGCGCGGCCTCGGCTACAACGGCGCGACGCTGCTCCTCGTCGCGGCATTCCTCGGCGGCTTCTCGCTCTTCTCCGGCCTGTCGTGGCTCAGGCTGATGGAGCGCATCGGCGCCTCGCTCGAAGGGCTGGTCGCGTGGGTGCGCAGGAAGCGCGAGGAGCGGCTGGACCGCCGCATCGGCGAGCAGTCGGCGCTCGAACGCGAGGCCGTCGTCGAGCGCTCGCGCGAGACCGACGTCGTGCGCGAGCCGATCGTCGTCGTGCCGCCGCCGCCGCCGCCGCCGAAATCCGAGCGCGTCGTCAAGGAGAAGCAGCGTCCGCTGTTCACCGACATGCCGGACTCGCCGCTGCCGGCGCTCTCGCTCCTCGAGGACGCGCCGCCCGCGACCGACACGGTTCCGGCCGAGACGCTCGAGTTCACGTCGCGGCTGATCGAGCGGAAGCTCGCCGACTTCGGCGTGGCCGTGAAGGTGCTGGCCGCGTACCCGGGCCCGGTGATCACGCGCTACGAGATCGAGCCGGCCGTCGGCGTCAAGGGCAGCCAGATCGTCAACCTGGTGAAGGACCTCGCGCGCGCGCTGTCGGTCGTCTCGATCCGCGTGGTCGAGACGATTCCCGGCAAGAGCTGCATGGCGCTCGAACTGCCCAACGCGAAGCGCCAGATGGTTCGCCTGGTCGAGATTCTCGCCTCGTCCGTCTACCACGATGCGCCGGGCAAGCTCACGCTCGCGCTCGGCAAGGACATCGCCGGCAAGCCGACCGTCGCGGACCTCGCGCGCATGCCCCACCTGATGGTCGCGGGCACGACGGGCTCCGGCAAGTCGGTCGCGGTCAACGCGATGATCCTGTCGCTGCTCTACAAGGCCGAGCCGCGCGAGGTGCGGCTGATCCTCATCGACCCGAAGATGCTCGAGCTCTCGGTCTACGAGGGCATCCCGCACCTGCTCGCGCCGGTCGTCACCGACATGAAGCTCGCGCCGAACGCGCTCAACTGGTGCGTGGGCGAGATGGAGCGGCGCTACCGGATCATGAGCCAGCTCGGTGTGCGCAACCTCGCCGGCTACAACCAGAAGATCGCGGACGCGAGGAAGGCGGGCAAGCCGATCGCGAACCCGGTGTCGCTCACGCCCGAGTCGCCCGAGCCGCTCGAGGAGATGCCGCTGATCGTCGTCGTCGTCGACGAGCTCGCCGACCTGATGATGGTGACCGGCAAGAAGATCGAGGAGCTGATCGCCCGCATCGCGCAGAAGGCGCGCGCCGCCGGCATCCACCTGATCCTCGCGACGCAGCGGCCGTCGGTCGACGTGATCACCGGACTCATCAAGGCGAACATCCCGTCGCGCATCGCCTTCCAGGTCGCGAGCAAGGTCGACTCGCGCACGATCCTCGACCAGATGGGCGCCGAGGCGCTGCTGGGGCAGGGCGACATGCTCTACCTGCCGCCGGGCACCGGCTACCCGCTGCGCGTCCACGGCGCGTTCGTGTCCGACGGCGAGGTCCACCGCGTCGTCGAGCACCTGAAGTCGCTGGGGGCGCCGCAGTACGTCGAAGGCGTGCTCGAGGGCGGCGCGGCCGACGGCGAGGACGGCATGTCGCTCGAGGGCGCCGACGCCGAGTCCGATCCGGTGTACGACCAGGCGGTCGCCGTGGTGCTCAAGACGCGCCGGCCGTCGATCTCGCTCGTGCAGCGGCACCTGCGCATCGGCTACAACCGGGCGGCGCGGCTCATCGAGCAGATGGAGCGCGCGGGACTGGTCTCGCCGATGCAGGCCAACGGCAACCGCGAGGTGCTCGCGCCCGCGCCGAAGGACGGCTGATCGTGTCGCGTTGCCCGCGCCCGGGCCGCGCCGGTTCCGGCCGGCGGCGTCCCGATCGTCGGGCTTCAGCGGCGACGTGCGGCTGGTCGCGCCGCGCGCCTTCCTGGCATCGGCACTGCTGTTCGTGGCCGCCGCCACACCCGTCATCGCCGCCCCGGTCGAGATCTACCGCGAAGGCGACCGTTATTGCTCGCGCAAGGCCCCCCCCGGGTCGCCGCGCATCGACCGGAAGACGGCCGAGCGGACCGCGCTCGAGCTGATGCCCGACGGCTTCTGCGGCCCGACCTCGTCGATCGGCGGATGCGACGTCGAGACCGAGAACTTCTACGACTCGTGGCGGGTCTACGTGCACCAGTACCGCCGAACGCCCGGAGTCCGCGACTGGGCGGCGCTCACCCACAGCTACGTGATCCTCGACGCCTTGGGCAACTGCCTCGCCAACATCCCGGGCACCGAGCCCGGCGCGCCGCGATGACGCGGCTGTCGTCCGGCTGCTCGCGTTCGCGATGGCGCTCGCGCCGACGCACGCCGGCGCGGGAGGCATCGACGAGCTCAACGCGTTCCTCGACGGCGCGAAGAACGGCCGGGCGACGTTCCGGCAGACCGTCGTCGCCCGCAGCGGGCGCGTGCCGCAACTGTCGTCCGGAACCTTCGCGTTCGCCCGCCCGGGCAAGTTCCGCTGGAGCTACGAGAAGCCGTTCGAGCAGCTCGTCGTCGGCGACGGCGCGAAGGTGTGGGTCTACGACAAGGACCTGAACCAGGTGATCGTGCGCCCGCTGGACGCGGCACTCGGCGCGACGCCTGCGGCGCTGCTCGCCGGCGACAACGCGCTCGAGCGCAACTTCGTCGCTCGTCGACGGCGGCACGGCGGACGGCCTCGCGTGGGTCGAGGCGACGCCGACGTCCGCCGACTCGACGTTCACGAAGGTGCGCATCGGCTTCCGCGGCCAGCTTCCGCGCGCGATGGAGCTCGTCGACGCGTTCGGGCAGACGACCCGCCTGCAGTTCGAAGCGTTCGAGCGCAACGTCGCGCTTCCGGCGGACCTGTTCCGGTTCGCGCCGCCCGCGGGCGCGGACGTCGTCGCGGCGCCGGCGGCGAGATGACCCCTCGGCCTGCCGGGATCTCCGTGGTCAGGCCCCTGACACCGCGGGATGGGTTCACTTCGGGACGATGCCCCGCGCCTCGAGCACCTTGCGGGCGCGGTCCGGGTAGTCGGTGATGATCCCGTCGACCCCCATCTCGATCACGCGCACCATCTCGGCTGCTTCGTTCACGGTCCACGCCAGCACCTTGAGGCCGAGCGCCTGCGCCTCCCGGACGCGTTCCGATGTGAGGCTCCCGGCGTTGGCCGACCACTGGTCGCACCCGGCCGCCTTCACGAGCCGCGGCAGCGAGTTGCCGTGGCTCGCCGGGTCGAGGCCCGCCTGCCAGGGCGAGCGTCCGGACGCATCGGACTTCACGGTGTCGAAGTTCGGGAACTCGGCGGTGAGGCACGCGGTGACGATCTCCGGTGCGAGGCGCTTCGACAGGACGACCGTCCGCCAGTCGAACGACTGCAGCGTCGTGCGGTCGGCGACGCCGGCGGCGCGGATTTCGGCGACCGCGAGCTTCACGAACGTCTCCGGGTCGACGACCGAGTCGCCCGACGTCGGCGTGATCTTGGTCTCGAGGTTGAACCGCACCGACGAACCGCGCGCCTTCACGAGCCCGAACACCTCGGCGAGCGTCGGGATGCGCTCGCCGTCGCGCGCGAGCTGCATCGGCCATTGCTTTCCGTAGGACGTCGACGGGTTGACCCGGCCGACGTCGTAGGCCTTCAGCTCGGCGAGCGTGAGCGTCCGGATCGCCGGACCGCGTGCGCCAAGCCAGAAGCCGCTCGGGCTCCGGACCAGCGCGGGGTTGAGGTCCGGGTCGTGCGAGATGACGAGGACGCCGTCCCTCGTGACCGCGAGATCGGTCTCGAGCGTCGTCACGCCGAGGTCGAGCGCCTTCTCGAAGCCCGCGAGCGTGTTCTCGGGCAGCAGGCCGCGCGCGCCTCGATGACCCTGCAGGTCGAACGCGGTGGCCGGTGCGATCGAGGCGAGCGCGGTGGCGATCGCGGCGAGGGCCGCGGCCCTTCGTGGCGTGCGGCAAGCGGACATCGGCGTCTGCGCTTCAGCGTCCGTCGAGGAAGTCGGCGACTGCCCGCGCCGCGCGCAAAGACGACAGCGCATCCGGTCCTGGCAGCTCGGGCTTGTCGCGGACGGCGTCCACCATGCACAGGAAGCCCAGCGGCGCGTCGGGCGCCGCGCGGAACTGGTGCCCGGTCCCCGGCGGCACGGTGACGAGGTCGCGCTCGTGGACCGCGTGCACCGCGTCGCCGACGAGGCACCGGCCCCGTCCGCGCAGGATGAGCACCGCGTGCACGTGCGCGTGGCGCTCCAGCGTCGAGTGTCCGCCCGGGGCGACCTCGAAGTAGCGCAGCTCGCCGGCGAGGTCGTCGCGGCGGAAGAGCGTCTGGCGAGTGACGTCGCGGAACGGCGAGGACGCGTCGGACTTGTAGGCGAGGAGGTCGACCGCCTCCCAGCGGTACGCGGATCGCTCGTCGGTCGCGGGATTGCCGCCGCCGCGCGGCGGCACGAAGCGCCGGATCGTTGCATCGCTCATCGAACGGACTCCCTCGGACGGTTCGCCCCGGCGCCTTCCCGCACGGCGGCCACGAACGCGCGGCAGCGGTCCTCGAGCGCGTCTCCCGCCACGAGCAGGCTTCCGCCGATCAGCAGCATCGCATCGTCGCCGAACGCCGCGCGCATCCCGGGGACACGCTCGACGCTCATGCCGCCCGCCGGCACGGGCATCGCAGGGGCGAGCCCGTGCCACGGTGCGCGCGCGCCATCCGCAATCGCCGCGCAGGTGTCGGGCGAATAGCTGAAGCGGCCGCCCGCATTGGGAAAGATCGTCGCGTCGGCCCCGAACAGCCGGAACAGGCGGCCGAGCAGCAGCGGCGGCGCGATGCGGGTGGCGCCGGCGAGCGCCGGGTGGGCGAGGATCGGCACGCCGGCTTCGCGCGCGACGACCGCCAGCGTCGACACGCCGCTCACCATCGGCGCGATCATCAGCGCGCCCGTGCCGGCGTCGCGGGCGGCCTTCATCTGGACGCGCATCGCGTCGAGGCTGCCGGTCAGGCTGGGCGCGTAGATCGTACGCCCCCCCGTTTCGCGATTCGCGGCGTCGATCGCACGCTGGACCGCGGCAACGCGCGCGGCAAACGGGGCGCTCGACTGGTCGGCGAGGCCGTGGTCGTCCTTGATCACGTCGATGCCGGCCCGCGCGAGCGTGCCGGCGAGCAGGGCCAGCGCGTCGACGGAGAGGCCGAGCGGCTTGAGCGCCGAGCAGGTGAGCGGACGCCCGGTCGCGCCGACCGCCTCTCGCCAGCCGGCGATGCCGAAGCGCGGACCGCCGTACGCGGCGGCGGCGTCGGCCGGCAGCTCGACGTCGCAGAGCTCGACGTCGTCGTGGAGCGAGCTGTTGCCGAACAGCATGTTCAGGAGCTGCCCCGGCTCGTGGCCGGTCGTCTCGATCGCCATCGCGATGCGGACGTCGTGGCGACCATCGTCCCGCGGCGCGATCGACGCGACGCGCGCGACGACCTCGTCGCGCACGCGCGCGTCGCGCACCGCCGCGATCGGCACCTCGACGCTCTGCTCGAGCGCGAGCGCCTCGGCGCGCTCGGCGATCGACGCCCGGTCGGCGCGGACGGCGTAGGTGGCGGTGAGGCGGGCGTCGCTCATCGGGGCGCGGGGCGCGGAAACGTCGATTGTACCGACGGCGGCGCGGCGGCTTCGCTATCATCCTCCCTTCCCGAGCGATCCCCTCGTGACCGATCTCTTCGCCCCGCCGCCGCCCTCCGGCACGCCGCTCGCCGAGCGCCTGCGCCCCCGCACGATCGCCGAGGTCGTCGGGCAGTCGCACCTGCTCGGGCCCGGCAAGCCGCTCGCCGTCGCGTTCCACGCGGGCAAGCTCCACTCGATGATCCTGTGGGGGCCGCCGGGCGTGGGCAAGACGACGCTCGCGCGGCTGATGGCCGACGCGTTCAACGCGGACTTCGTCGCGATCTCGGCCGTGCTCGCCGGCGTCAAGGAGATCCGCGACGCGGTCGCGCGCGCCGAGCTCGTGCGCGCGCAGTCGGGCAGGCCCACGATCCTGTTCGTCGACGAGGTGCACCGCTTCAACAAGGCGCAGCAGGACGCGTTCCTGCCGTGGGTCGAGCAGGGGCTCATCACGTTCATCGGCGCGACGACCGAGAACCCGTCGTTCGAGGTGAACTCCGGCGCTGCTGTCGCGCGCGGCGGTCTACGTACTGGAGCCGCTCGGACCCGACGAGCTCGCGGAGCTCTTCGCGCGCGCGGTCTCGGCCGCGATGCCGTCGACGCCGATCGACGATCCCGCGCGCGACGCGCTGGTCGCGTACGCGGACGGCGACGGACGCCGCCTGCTGAACCTCGTCGAGCAGCTCGCGACCGCGGCGACGGATGCCGGCCGCGCGGCGGTCGACCTCGCGTTCGTCGAACAGACGATCGCACGCAGCCTGCGCCGTTTCGACAAGGGCGGCGAGGCGTTCTACGACCAGATCTCGGCGCTCCACAAGTCGGTGCGCGGCTCGGACCCCGACGCGGCGCTCTACTGGCTCGCGCGCATGCTCGACGGCGGCGCCGATCCGCTCTACTGCGCGCGCCGGATGATCCGGATGGCCACCGAGGACATCGGGCTCGCCGACCCGCGCGCGCTGCAGCTCGCGCTCGACGCGGCCCAGACCTACGAGCGGCTGGGCTCGCCCGAAGGCGAGCTCGCGCTGGCCGAGTGCATCCTCTACCTCGCGGTCGCGCCCAAGTCGAACGCCGCCTACGTGGCGTGGGGCGCGGTGCGCGCGCACGTCGCGAAGGACGGTTCGCGCCCGGTGCCGCTGCGGCTGCGCAACGCGCCGACCAGGCTCATGAAGTCGCTCGACTACGGCAAGGGCTACCGCTACGCGCACGACGAGGACGGCGGCTACGCGGCCGGCGAGCACTACCTGCCCGACGGCATGCCTCCCACGACGTTCTACGAGCCCACCGACCGCGGGCTCGAGGAGCGCATCCGCCAGCGCCTGGCCGATTTCCGCTCGCGCGACGCGGCCGCGCGCAAGCGCTCGCGCGACGACGAGCGCTGAGGCGCGGTAGGGAAACGGCAGCGACACTCGTTGCGACAAGTGACTGATACAATAACGAAATGCTCGACATCAACCTGTTCCGCCACGACCTTCCCGCCGTCGCCGCCGGCCTGGCGAAGCGCGGCATCACGCTCGACACCGCGGCGTTCGAGGCGCTCGAGCGCGAGCGCAAGGACATCCAGACGCGCACGCAGGACCTGCAGAGCCGGCGCAACACGCTGTCGAAGGAGATCGGCGTCGCCAAGGGCAAGGGCGCGGACGCCGCGCCGCTGCTCGCCGAGGTCGCGGGACTCGGCGACACGCTGAAGACGCTCGAGGCCGAGCTCGACCGCGTGCAGGCGAAGCTGCGCGACTTCCTGCTCGGGCTGCCGAACCTCACGCACGCGTCGACGCCCGTCGGCAGGTCGTCCGACGACAACGTCGAGGTCCGCCGCTGGGGGGCGCCGCGCGCGTTCGACTTCCCGGCGAAGGATCACTCGGACCTCGGCGAGGGCCTCGGCCTGCTCGACTTCGAGACGGCCGCGAAGCTCTCGGGCGCGCGCTTCTCGTTCCTGCGCGGCGGGCTCGCGCGCCTGCACCGCGCGCTCGCGCAGTTCATGCTCGACGTCCAGACGCGCGAGCACGGCTACGTCGAGTGCTGGACGCCCTACATCGTCAACGCCGAGACGCTCGTCGGCACGACGCAGCTGCCGAAATTCGAGGCCGACATGTTCTCGGTGAGGAAGGGCGGGCAGGAGGGCGAGTCGGAGCCGCTCTACCTGATCTCGACCTCCGAGATCACGCTCACGAACTCGGTCCGCGGCGAGATCCTCGACGCGAAGGCGCTGCCGATCCGGCTCACCGCGCACACGCCGTGCTTCCGCTCGGAGGCGGGGAGCTACGGCAAGGACACGCGCGGCATGATCCGCCAGCACCAGTTCGACAAGGTCGAGATGGTGCAGATCACGCATCCCGACCGCTCGTACGAGGCGCTCGAGGAGATGACGCGCCACGCGGAGACGATCCTGCAGCGCCTCGACCTCCCGTACCGGGTGGTGTCGCTGTGCACCGGCGACATCGGCTTCGGCTCGACGAAGACCTACGACCTCGAGGTGTGGCTGCCGGCCCAGCGCGCCTACCGCGAGATCAGCTCGTGCTCGAACTGCGAGGCCTTCCAGGCGCGCAGGCTGCAGGCGCGCTTCCGCGGCGCCCAGGGCAAGCCCGAGCTCGTGCACACGCTGAACGGCTCCGGCCTCGCGGTCGGCCGCACGCTGGTCGCGGTGATGGAGAACTACCAGCGCGCCGACGGCGGGATCGACGTGCCCGAGGCGCTTGCCCCCTACATGGGAGGCATCGACGTGCTGGGCCGCAAGCCGTAGAGGCCCCCCGCAGGACTCGCGGCCGCGAATCGTTGGCCGTTGCCTCCCGCGTCCGCGTCAGCGCATGTTCCCCGTGTGCCCGAGCGAATACCGCCCCGGCTGCGGCCACACCGTGAGCCCGTGCGGCTCCGCACCGACCTTGATCTTCCGGACGGCGCCGGTGTCGGTGTCGATCACGTAGACCGCGTCGTCGTAGCGTCCCGACAGCCAGAGCTGCCTGCCGTCGGCGCTCACGTTGCCCATGTCGGGGCTGCCGCCGCCGGGGATCGGCCATTCGGCGACGATCTTGCGCGTGGCGAAGTCGAGCACCGAGACGCCGCCGGGACCCTTCGGCGGCGCGTGGATCTTGTTCGAGCCGCGGTTCGCGATGTAGAGCTTCCTGCCGTCGCGGCTCGGGTAGAGGCCGTGCGCGCCGGTCGACGTCTTCACGTAGTCGATCTGCGCGAAGCGCTCGCCGTCGACGACGTAGACGCCGTTCGACATCATGTCGGCGATGTACCAGGTCTTGCCGTCCGGCGACACGCGAATGTCCTGCGGCATGCCCTTCCACGTCGTGCAGATCGTCTCGTCGCGCCCGTCCGGCCCCTTGACGACCTTCGTGGGCTTGCCCGGCAGGATGAGCTGCAGGTATCCCAGCACCTTGCGCTCGACGAGGTCGATCTTGGCGACGCCCCCGGTGAACTCGCAGGTGAAGATCGCATAGCGGCCGTCGATCGAGAAGTCGGCGTGGTTGATCCCGCCGCAGCGGGGCACCGCGAGCGAGCCCTGCAGCGCGAACGTGTGCGGATCGCGGAAGTCCAGGCGCTTGAACGCCTCGGCGACGACGATCGCCGAGCGGCCGTCCGGCGTGAAATACATGTTGTACGGATCGTCGACCGGGACCGCCTTGCCCGGCTTGCCGGTCTTCGGATCGACGGGCGTGAGGCTGCCGTTCGGCGTGCGCTCGGCGTTGTTGGCGACCCACAGCGTCTTCATGTCCCACGACGGAACGACGTGCTGCGGGCTCAGCCCCACCTTGAACTTGTCGACGACCTTGAGCGTCGCGGGGTCGATCACGTAGACGTCGTTCGAGCGCACGTGCGGCACGTAGACCCGCGGCAGGTCGTTCGCGACCGACGCGCTCATCTTGCCGGCCGCGGTCTCGCTGTAGAGGTTCGACGGATCGGGCACCGGCGGCATGCCGGGGACCGTCGCGACCGGTGCGGGGGCCTGCGCCCACGCGAACGCGGCCATTCCGAGGCCGAGTGACCAGGCGAGCGTGCGGCGGACGTGCTGCATCGAGGGAATCCTGTGGACGGGTTTGGGAGGGAGGCGCGGGGAGAGAAGCGGGTCAGCGGCGCCGTACCGCCCGGCGGATCGCTTCAACGGTCTCGCGGACGATCGCGTTGACGCCGAGCTCGCCCAGCTCGGCGCTCGCGCGGCGCGGGTCGCCGTAGGTGCCGTCGGCGGCGCGCGGGGCGTCCTTCAGCCGGTCGGCGCGCACGACACGCGGGTCGACCGCGAGCGCGAGCGACGCATCCGCGAGGCCGGCGTGGATGCCGATCTCGTCGTCGCGGTAGCCGCGGGCCCTGAGCGCCTGCTTGTAGGCGTCCTCGGACGCGCGGTAGTACTGGAGCACCGCATGCACGCGCACGGGCGCGGCGGCCCATTCGCGGTTGAGGCGGCGCTCGACGGCCGTCAGCGACGACTGGTAGCCGCCGTGGTCGCCGATGAGCACGATGTCGCGGAATCCGTGCAGCCGGAAGCTCCGCGCCGCCGACTCGAGCGTCCGCTCGAACGTTTCCACCGGCACCGTGACCGTGCCCGGGAAGCGCATGTGCGAGGTTGGCGGGCTCACGCCGCCTTCGGGTACGTAGGCGACGACCGGCGCGACGAGCGCGTCGCCGAGCTCGCGCGCGACCCGCTCGGCGAGCGCGCGCACGCGGACGTTGTGCTTGCCGAGCGTCAGGTGCGGGCCGCTCTGCTCGGTGCCGCCGATCGGCACGATCACCGTGGTGCGTCCCGCAGCGATCGTGTCGCGGAGCTCGGTCCAGGTCAGCTCGTCGAGAAAGACGGTCGTTGCGCCATGCGCGGGCGCGACGGGCAGCCAAAGCAGCGCGAAGGTGAGGACGACGAGGCTGGCGGTGCCCGGACGCATCGGGCGAATGATACGGGAACGGACGCGGGCGCCCCGGGCGCGGTTCACGGTCCCGCGTACGCCCCCCACATGCGCAGCCGCGGCTGGTGCGCATCCTGCGTGCGCAGCAGGATGTCGTAGTAGGCGCGGACGCGGTCGACGAACGCGACCGGCATGCCGCCGCGCGCGTACCCGAGCCTGGCCTTTTCGTAGTACTCGGGCAGCGCGAGCAGCGGGAGCGTGCGGCGCACGTCCCGCCAGCGGTCGGGATCGAGCCGGTCGCGCTGCGCCTGCACGCGCGCGTCCTCGAGGTGACCCAGGCCGATGTTGAACGCCGCCAGCGCGAACCAGGTCCGGTCGGGCTCGGCGATGCGCTTGGGCATCTTCTCCTTGAGGTCGTGCAGGTAGCGTGCCGCCGCGAGCACGCTCTGGCGGGGATCCAGCCGGTCGGAGACGCCGAGGTGGCGCGCGGTGTCCTCGGTGAGCTGCATGAAGCCGCGCACGCCGGTTTCGCTCGTCGCACCGGGATCCCATTGCGACTCCTGGTAGGCGATCGCGGCGAGCAGGCGCCAGTCGATGCCGGTCGCCTCCTGCGCGGCGACGAACATCGGCTTCCACTCCGGCAGCGAGGTGCGCATGCGTTCCATGAACACGCCGGCGTCGAGGCGGGCGACCTCGCCGCGCGGCGCGAAATAGCGCTCGGAGAGCCGGGCGAGCGTGCCGTCGCGCCGCATGCGCGCGAGGAAGTCGTCGAGCTCGCGAGCGAGCTCCGGGTGCCGGCCGCCGATCACCCAGGCGAACTCGCGTTTCGCCCCCAGCGGGAACGCGACGTCGACGTCGAGATGGATGTTCCGGCCGATGGCGGCGTCGATGGACGACACCACGGCGAAGTCGACCTTGCCCTCGTCGACGGCCGCGAGCAGCGCGTCGGCCGACGCCGCTTTCATCGGCACCCAGCGGATCTCGGGATGGTCGCGGCGGACCTGCGCGAGCACGCTCTCGATGCCCGACGAGTCGTCGTACGCGACTTCCGCGCCGGCCAGGTCCTTGAAGCCGCTCGGCCGGAAGCCGTCGCGCGCATGGACGACGACGGCCTCGGCGGTCTCGTAGCCCGAGGTCCACACGAGCGGCGGGTGCGTTCGTCCCGTCGCGGCGATCGGTTTCACGCTCTGCGGGTGAAAGAGGCCGCCGATGCCGACGTGCGCCTCGCCGGCGACGACGCGTTCGATGAGCGCGCCGGCGTCGGACACGGTGACGACGGTCAGCGGAAGGCCCTGTTCGCGCGCGAACCGCTCGATCAGGTCGTGATCGAGGCCCTGGAATGTCCCATCGGCGCCGGGGAACCAGCTCGCCGGACCGGGTCGCACCGCCACGACCAGCGTTTGCGCTTCCTTCGGGGCCGGCAGCTCGGATAAGCCGCAGGCGGCGACGAAGACGGCCAGGGCGAGCGTCGCCAGGTGCGCGGCCCGACGCGCCGGACCGATCAGCATGGCCTTGCGCGGGCGATGTCGCATGGGTCGGCGAGCATGCGGGCGTCGGTCGATGAGGGCGGTCGCTCGAATCGTTGCGATGGCCGGGGGCCGGCCGGGCTATAATGCTCCCGTTCGTCCGCCCAGGACGGTTTTTGGTTCCAGCTCCGCGGCGGGTCGCCCCGCATTGCATGGTCGTGAACCTGGTCAGGTCCGGAAGGAAGCAGCCATAGCGATTCTCTGCAAGTGCCGGGGGAACGGCTCGCCACCCATGCCGTCGGACGTCCTGCGCAGGACGTCCGGCCTCCCGCGTCGCGCGCGCAGCGCGGCGCGGGCTTGATCACCGCCGCCCCGCGTCCCGCGCTCGACGTCGAACGTTCCATCGGTTCTGCATGAGCTACCAGGTCCTCGCGCGCAAGTGGCGTCCCCGTACGTTCTCCGAGCTCACTGGGCAGGGCCACGTCGTCACCGCGCTCTCCAACGCGCTCTCCCGCGGCCAGCTGCACCACGCCTACCTGCTCACCGGTACGCGCGGCGTCGGCAAGACGACGATCGCCCGGATCCTCGCCAAGAGCCTCAACTGCCTGACGAACGGCGTCACGGCGACGCCGTGCGGAACCTGCGCCGCGTGCACCGACATCGACGCCGGTCGCTTCGTCGACCTGCTGGAGATCGACGCGGCGTCGAACACCGGCATCGACAACATGCGCGAGATCCTCGACAACGCGCGCTACGCGCCGACGGTCGGCCGCTACAAGGTCTACCTGATCGACGAAGTGCACATGCTGTCGAAGTCGGCGTTCAACTCGATGCTGAAGACGCTCGAGGAGCCGCCCGAGCACGTCAAGTTCGTGCTCGCGACGACCGACCCGCAGAAGGTGCCGGTCACCGTGCTCTCGCGCTGCCTGCAGTTCGCGCTGAAGCCGCTCTCGCCCGACGAGATCGGCGCGCGCATCGCGACCATCCTGAAGGCCGAGGGCATCGCGCACGACGACGACGCGGTCGCGCTGATCGCGCGGGCCGCGTCCGGCAGCCTCCGCGACGGGCTCTCGCTGCTCGACCAGGCGATCGCGTTCGGCGCCGGCGAGGTGAGGGCGGATCCGGTTCGCGCGATGCTGGGCGTCGTCGATCGCGAGTTCGTCTACCGGATCGCCGATGCGCTGGCGGCGGGCGACGGTCCCGCGTTGCTCGCGCAGGCCGACGCGATCGGCCCGCGGGGTCTGTCCGCCGGCGAGGCGCTCGCTGAACTCGCGGGGCTCGTGCATCGCATCGCGGTGGCGCAGGCCGTGCCGCAGGCGGCCGAAGGCTTCGACGACGGCGAGCGGATCGCCGCCTACGCGAACCGCTTCGCGCCGGAGGCGATCCAGCTCCTGTGGCAGATCGCGGCGCAGGGGCGCGCCGACCTCGCGATCGCGCCCGACGAGGCGATGGGCCTCGATGACGCTGCTGCGCATGCTGGCGTTCGAGCCCGGGACCGGTGCGCCGTCAACCGCCGGTGCGCCGCCGTCGCGCGGTGCATCGACGGCGCCGCCGCGCGGCGAGCGCAGTGCCACGCCGGCTCCCGCTCAGGGGCGGGCAGCGGCACCGACTGCGCGGGCGGCGCAGACGCCGTCACCGGTGCCGACACCCGAGCCGGCGAGGTCGCCGGCGTCGACGCCGCCGCGCGCAGCGCTGCCCGCGGAGCCCGGCGACTGGCCGGCGTTCGTCGCGAGCCTGGGCCTCACGGGCATGGCGCGCGAGCTCGCGGCGCAGACCGAGATGCGCCGGCTCGAGGGATCCGCGCTGACCCTCGCGCTCCCGGCGGCGCACCAGCACCTGACGGGCAAGATCTACGCCGATCGCCTCAGGGCCGCGCTCGAGCAGGCGACCGGACGCAAGCTCCTGCTCGCGTTCGAGGTCGGCGAGCAGACCGACGACTCGCTCGCCTCGCGCACCGTGCGCGAGCGCGAGGAGGCGAAGGCCCGCATCGAGGCGACGTTCCGCGACGAGCCGTTCGTGCGCGACGTCGTCACGCGTTTCGACGCATCCGTTCGCAGCGACACGATCAAGCCGCGCTGAGCCAGGCGCGCACGCTCCCGGGGACACCGACGATCATGCAGAAGAACCAGCTCGCCGGCCTGATGAAGCAGGCGCAGGCCATGCAGGACAACCTGAAGCGCGCGCAGGACGAGCTCGCGCGCATCGAGGTCGAGGGCCAGGCGGGCGCCGGGCTCGTCAAGGTCACGATGACCTGCCGCCACGACGTGAAGCGCGTGACGATCGATCCCTCGCTCCTCGGCGAGGACAAGGACATGCTCGAGGACCTGGTCGCCGCCGCGGTGAACGACGCGGTGCGTCGCGTCGAGGCCACGACGCAGGAGAAGATGTCCGGCCTCGCGGGCGGCCTGCCGTTGCCGCCCGGATTCAAGATGCCGTTCTGACGGCGCGGGATCGGATGGGCACGCGCGCGACCGACGCACGCGGCGGGCCGGCGGCCGAGCCGTTGAGCAGCCTCGACGCGCTGGTCAAGGCGCTGAGGGTCCTTCCCGGCGTGGGTCCGCGCGCGGCGCAGCGCATGGCGCTCCACCTGCTGCAGCACGACCGCGACGGCGCGCGTGCGCTCGCCGGCGCGCTCGAGCGCGCGGTCGAGGCCGTGCACCACTGCGAGCGCTGCAACACGTTCACCGAGGACACGGTGTGCGCGCTGTGCCGGTCGGGCAAGCGCGACGCGGCGCTGCTGTGCGTGGTCGAGACGCCGGCCGACCTGATGATGGTCGAGCAGACGCAGGCCTACGCGGGCCTCTACTACGTGCTGATGGGGCGGCTCTCGCCGCTCGACGGCATCGGGCCGCGCGAGATCCACCTCGACCGCCTGCTCAAGCGGGCGCTCGACGGCGTCGTGCGGGAGGTGATCCTCGCGACGAACTTCACGCACGAAGGCGAGGCGACCGCGCACTACGTCGGCGAGCTGCTCGCCGCGCGCGGGCTCAAGGTGAGCCGGCTGGCGCGCGGCGTGCCGGTCGGCGGCGAGCTCGAATACGTCGACAGCGGGACGCTCGCGCAGGCGCTGCGTGAGCGGCGTCCTATCGCCGCGCCATGAACAGGGGCTTTCGCACTGCACAATGACGCAATGCACGGATTCCGCTGTATAGTCCGTTCGTTTCGAAACGTCGATTTCGGGGGCCCCGGGCGGCGATAGATTGCCCGGCTCCGTCGTACCCTGCGGCGCCCCTGCGCCAGCGCACTCTGGAGGAACCATGACCGACAAGACCCGTGCGGCCGCGAAGCCGCAACCGACCGGCGCTCGCCGCCGTTTCCTGAGGGCTGCCACCGCGACCGCCGCGACCGCGGGCACGCTCGGCTTCCCGATGATCGCGAAGGGCCAGACCGGCCCGATCGCGATGCGCTGGCAGTCGACCTGGCCCGCGAAGGACATCTTCCACGAGTACGCGAACGACTTCGCCAAGAAGGTCAACGACATGACCGGCGGCGAACTCAAGATCGAGGTGCTGCCGGCCGGCGCGGTCGTGCCGGCCTTCGGCCTGCTCGACGCGGTGTCCAAGGGCACGCTCGACGGCGGCCACGGCGTGCTCGTCTACCACTACGGCAAGCAGAACGCGCTGGCGCTGTGGGGCTCCGGCCCGGCGTTCGGCATGGACGCGAACATGCTGCTCGCCTGGCACAAGTACGGCGGCGGCAAGGAGCTGCTGAACAAGCTCTACGCCTCGATCGGCGCCAACGTCGTGTCGTTCCCCTACGGCCCGATGCCGACGCAGCCGCTCGGCTGGTTCAAGAAGCCGGTCACCAAGATCGAGGACTTCAAGGGCCTCAAGTTCCGCACCGTCGGCATCTCGATCGACGTGTTCACGGCGCTGGGCGCCGCCGTCAACGCGCTGCCCGGCGGCGAGATCGTTCCGGCGATGGACCGCGGCCTGCTCGACGCCGCCGAGTTCAACAACGCGACCTCGGACCGCATCCTCGGCTTCCCGGACGTCTCGAAGACCTGCATGCTGCAGAGCTATCACCAGAACGCCGAGCAGTTCGAGATCATGTTCAACAAGACCAAGTACGACGCGCTGCCGGCGAAGATGAGGGCGGTCATCGAGAACGCCGTCGAGGCGGCTTCCGCGGACATGTCGTGGAAGGCGGTCGACCGCTACTCGAAGGACTACGCCGAGATGTCCGCGGGCGGCATCAAGTTCTACAAGACGCCGGACGCCGTGCTCCAGCGCCAGCTGACCGGCTACGACACCGCGGCGGCGAAGAAGTCCGAGGGCAACGCGCTGTTCAAGGAGATCGAGGCCTCGCAGAAGGCGTTCGCCGCGCGCGCCGTCAAGTGGGACCTCGACACGAACGTGAACCGGCGCATGGCGTACAACCACTACTTCGCGGCGGGCCGCGGCCGCGGCGGCAAGGGCCCCGGCCCCGGCGCCGGGAAGAAGGGCTGACGCCCGTCGTCCACCGACAGCCATCCGGGTGGTCCCGGGTGGCTGTTTTCATTTCTGACACCGGGCAACGCGCCGAACGACTGCCGCTCCCTCCGAGGCCATGCAACGCTTCCTGATCTCCGTCGACAAGTTCTCTACGCTGGTCGGGCACGCGTTCTCGTTCCTCATCGTCGTGCTCACGCTGCAGGTGAGCTGGGAGGTCTTCTCCCGCTACATGCTCGACGACCCGCACGCCTGGGCGTTCGACGCGATGATCATGCTCTACGGCACGCTGTTCATGATGGCCGGTGCCTACACGCTCGCGAAGAACGGCCACGTGCGCGGCGACGTCCTCTACGGCTTCTTCGAGCCGCGGACGCAGGCGACGATCGACCTCGTGCTCTACGTCGTCTTCTTCATTCCCGGCGTGTTCGCGCTGACCTACGCCGGCTTCTTCTACGCGGCGGAGTCCTGGGCGATCAACGAGCACTCGAACGTGACCGCCGAGGGCCCGCCGATCTATCCGTTCAAGACGATCATCCCGATCGCGGGCGCGTTCCTGCTGCTGCAGGGCGTGGTCGAGATCATCCGCTGCACGATCTGCCTGAAACAGGGCCGCTGGCCGTCGCGCGAGGAGGACGTCGAGGAGGTCGACGTCGACAAGCTGAAGGAGATGGTGCACGCCGACGAGGCGCTGATGGAGGAGCCGGCTTCCGCGACGGGCGGAGGGGCCGCGCGATGAGGATCAGGAAGGAGCTGTGGTTCGGGTTCTCGCTGATGGCGGTGATCATCGCCACCATCCTCCTGTTCACGCCCTGGGGCGCGCTGACCAACGGCCACCTCGGGTTGCTCATGCTCGCGCTGGTCGTCGTGACGATCATGCTGGGCTTCCCGACCGCGTTCACGCTGATGGGCATGGGCGTGTTCTTCGCCTGGCTCGCCTACCGCAGCGTCAACCCCGATCTGGCGGTGCGCCAGGTGCTCGACCTGATGGTGCAACGCACCTACGCCGTCATGTCGAACGACGTGCTGATCGCGATCCCGCTGTTCGTGTTCATGGGCTACCTGGTCGAGCGCGCCGCGCTGATCGAGCGCCTGTTCAAGAGCCTGCATCTCGCGCTGGCGCGCGTTCCGGGCTCGCTCGCGGTCGCCACGATCGTGACCTGCGCGATCTTCGCGACGGCGACCGGCATCGTCGGCGCGGTCGTGACGCTGATGGGACTGCTCGCGCTGCCCGCGATGCTGCGCGCCGGCTACAGCACGCAGTTGTCGGCCGGTGCGATCACCGCGGGCGGCTGCCTCGGCATCCTGATTCCGCCGTCGGTGCTGCTGATCGTCTACGGGGCGACCGCCGGCGTGTCCGTCGTGCAGCTCTACGCCGGCGCGTTCTTCCCGGGCCTCATGCTCGCGGCGCTCTACGTGGCCTATGTGATCGTGCTCGCGAAGCTCAAGCCCGCGTCCGCGCCGCCGCTGCCCGAGGAGGAGGCGCGCGTACCGATCCCGGCCGTGCTGGCGCCGATGGCCGAGCGCAGCCGCAATGCGTTCTCCGGCCTGCTGGGCGCGCTGGGCGGACGCAGTTTCGGCGTTCCGGCGAAGACGGTCGCCGGACAACTCGTGGTCACGCTGCTTCCCGCGCTGGCCATCGGGGGAATCGTCTGGATGACGTGGCTCGGTGCCACGAAGCCGGCCCAGATCGTCGACGTCACGGGCCTCGAGCAGTCGGGCATGGTCGTCGAGCAACCCGGGACGGAGAGCGCCGGCCAGGCGGGCGGCCTCGCGGAGCCGCCAGCCGAGGAGGGCGCTCTCGCGGAGCCGCCGGCGGAAGACGGCGAACTCGCGGAGCCGCCGGCCGAGAAAGGCGCAGCTGCCGAGCCCCCTGTCGGCAAGGGTGACGCTGCGAAACCGGCGGCCGCGCCGAGCGCCGCGGCGCAGCCCGCGAGCGTCCCTGAGGCGGAAGCGCCGGAACGCCTGCCGACGCCGACCTGGTTCTGGATCGTGGCGGCCGTGGCCGTGGCGATCGCAGCGTTCATCTACTGGTTGTGGACCTGGCAGCGGCTCGAGGTCTTCAAGATGCTGCTTGCGTCGTTCTTTCCGCTTGCGGTGCTGATCCTCGCGGTGCTGGGCTCGATCGTGTTCGGCCTGGCGACGCCGACCGAGGCGGCGGCGGTGGGCGCGTTCGGCGGGTGCATCCTCGCTGCGGCCTACCGATACATCGGCCACGCGCGCGCGCGCCGGGGGAACGCGCTGGGCACGACCGTGCGCGAGCTGGGTGGCATCGTGAAGGAGTCGTCGTTCCTGACCGCCAAGACGAGCGCGATGGTCTGCTGGCTGTTCGTCGGCTCGTCGATCTTCTCGGCGGCGTTCGCCCTGCTGGGCGGGCAGGAGATCATCAACCACTGGGTGCTGTCGATGGACCTGACGCCGATCCAGTTCATGATCCTGGCGCAGTTCATCATCTTCATCCTCGGATGGCCGCTCGAGTGGACGGAGATCATCGTCATCTTCATGCCGATCTTCATCCCGCTGCTCGCGCACTACCAGATCGACCCGCTGTTCTTCGGGCTCCTGGTGGCGATGAACCTGCAGACGGCATTCCTGTCGCCGCCGGTGGCGATGGCGGCGTTCTACCTGAAGGGCGTGGCGCCGCCGCACGTGACGCTCAACCAGATCTTCGGCGGCATGCTGCCGTTCATGGGGATCCAGGTCGTCGCGCTCATCCTGCTCTACGTTTTCCCGCAGATCGGGCTCTGGCTGCCGCAGGTGCTCTACCGATAGCCGTCGGGCGGGGTGCGCCGGTTGCGCGCAGGCGCGTCGCGGGCGTAACCTCTTTCACACAGGGGGATTCGCCGGGGCGTTCCCGGCCCCCCGACGAGGAAGGAGGACGGCATGCTGGTCAGCGAGATCCTGCGGATCAAGGGCAACACGCTCTTCACGACCGCCCCCGACGCTTCGGTGCAGGACGCGGTGCGCGTGATGGCGCAGCACGACATCGGCTCGCTGGTCGTGATGGATCGCGGCCGGTACGCCGGCATGCTGACCTTCCGCGAGGTGCTCGACGCGCTCGCGAAGCACGGCGGCTCGCTCGGCGACCTGAAGAGCGGCGACATCTACCAGCGAGACGCGCTCACCGCGCCGCCGGGGCTCGACGTGATGGAGCTTCGTCGTGCGATGCTCGAGCGCCACGCGCGCTACGTGCCGGTGATGGACGGCACGACGCTGCAGGGCGTCGTCTCGTTCCACGACGTCGCGAAGGCGGTCTACGAGGAACAGAGCTTCGAGAACCGCATGCTCAAGAACTACATCAAGGACTGGCCGGAGGAGAGCCCGGCCTAGTTCCGGGGACGCGAAAGGCGTCGGGCTGAAGCCCGACCCACAAACCCCCGCGACATCCTGTGGGTCGCCCCCCCCGCCCGCGGCCCCGGGGGCGGCCTTCAGGCCGACGGGCCTGCCCGCCGGCGCGGGCTCTGGGCCGTCGCCGCTAGGCCTGCAGCAGGAAGATCGCGGGGCGCTTCTGGTAGGCGGCCGCGTCGACGCGGCGCCAGTCGGCGGCGGCGCGCATCGAGACCGATTCGGTGGGGAGCGTCAGGTCGGCCGCGACGGCGAGCCGCGTGCGTGGCGCGAGCACGTTCGCGAGCGTCGCGAGCATCGCCGCGTTGCGGTACGGCGTCTCGATGAACACCTGCGTGCACGAGCGCGCCTTCGACTCGGCCTCGAGCTCGCGCACCCGGGCGGCGCGAGCGGCCTCGGGCACCGGCAGGTAGCCGTGGAACGCGAACGCCTGTCCCGACAGTCCCGACGCCATCAGCGCCAGCAGGACCGCCGAGGGTCCGACGAGGGGCACGACCGGGATGCCGGATCCGTGCGCGGCCGCGACCAGCGCCGCCCCGGGATCGGCGACCGCCGGGCACCCGGCGTCCGACACGAAGCCCAGCGGATGGCCCGCCCGCGCCGGAGCCAGCAGCGCGACGAGCTCGGCCTGCGAAGGCCGGTCGGGCATAGCATGGATCGACAATTCGGCGATCGGCCGCGGGTGGCCGATGGACTTGAGGAACGCGCGCGCCGCTTTCGGCGTCTCGACGACCCAGTGCCCGATGGCGCGGGCAGCCTCGATCGTGCGCACGGGCAGCACGTTCCCGGGCGGCACCGCGCCCAGCAGGTTCGGCACGAGGAAGAGCGACCCCGGGGCGGTCACGGACGCGGCGCCAGCACGTCGACCCCCGCGCGCGACAGGAGCCTGCAGGTGGCGATCAGCGGCAGTCCGACGAGCGCGCTCGGGTCGTCGCTCTCGATCCGGTCGAACAGCGCGATGCCGAGCCCCTCGGACTTGACCGACCCCGCGCAGTCGAGCGGCGCCTCGCGGGCGAGGTAGGCGTCGATCTCGCGCGCGGACAGGCGCCTGAGCGTGCTGCGCACGTCCACCCGCTCGACGGTGCACTCCCCGGTGGAGGTGTCGAGCAGCGCGACACCGGTGTGGAAGATCACGGTGTGGCCGGAAGCGACGCGAGTTGCGCCCGTGCCCGCTCGAGCGTGCCGGGCTTGCCGACGTGCGCGCCGTCGCAGTCGGCGATCTGGTCCGACCCGAGGACGAGCGCCCCCGGGTGCCGCCCGCCCACGGCGCGGGCCTTGGCTTCGGCGAGGCGGACGCAGGCGGCGGCGGGCGATTCGCCCGGACGGGCGGCCTCGTCGACGCCGGGCGCGTCGACCGCGTAGGGAATGCCCAGGCGGTCCAGCAGGGCCGCGCGGTAGCGGGACGTGGAGGCGAGCACGAGCGGGCGCAAGCGGGTTCCTCGTTGTTTTATCGACGGTTTTTTGACACTTTCCCGCCAATCGCGTATTATCTCGCGTTTGCGCTTGCCATGCCTCCGGCCGCCGGAGTTCCTGCGGGGCCGACGGTCGTGGAGCGGTTCGATGTCCGGTCCCGGCCCCGATTCCCGATTCGACGCGTTCAAGCTGGCCGCACGCGCCTCGTCGGTCTCCGGGTCGGTCGACGCGCGGCGCCTGCCGAACGTAGCCGACAGCCTGGCGCCCGGGGACGATCCGGCGCCGATCGCCTGGACGGTCGAGGGGGGCGCGAGCGCGGAAGGCCGGCCCGCGATCTCGATCGCTATCGAGGGGGTCGTGCCGCTGGTGTGCCAGCGTTGCCTCGCCCGGCTGGACTGGCCGGTGTCGCAGCGCACCGAAGTGCTGCTGGCGCATGACGAGGGCGAGCTCGAGAGGCTCGACGCGGAGACGGAAGGCGAAGTGGTCCTCGCCGACCAGCAACTCGACGCGGCGACGCTGGTGGAAGTCGAGCTGGTGCTGACGCTGCCGTTCGCGCCGCGCCACGAGGGCGAATGCCCCGGGCGCCAGTGATCGCGGGTTGGCGGCGGCAGCCGGCCGCGCGCTTGCGCGCGGAGTCGGAACAGGGTGGCGCGAGGCTTCGCGCCGCGAGTGGAAAGCAGAGCTTCGGGTCGCACATCGCGCGCCGGGGCGACCAGTGAAGGAGAACGGGAAATGGCTGTCCAGCAGAACAAGAAGTCGCCGTCGAAGCGCGGCATGCACCGCGCGCACGACTTCATCACGACGACGCAGCTCGCCGTCGAACCGGTGAGCGGCGAGACGCATCGGCGTCATCACATCAGCCCGAGCGGCTACTACCGCGGCAAGAAGGTCGCCAAGAGCAAGGCCGACGAGTAACGCCGGCCTGCGTGCGCCCGGCGCGCCCGCTGCCCTGCGATAGCGCACCCGCGAACAGGCGGCGCGCAGCCGCCGCCCGCCGGCCCGACGGCGCGATTCCCGCGCTCGCGTCGGGGCCGCCCGGCGCGTCCGGCGAACGGGTTCGCTCGTGGGGAACACGACGGCGGCAAGCCTCGGAGAAGTCAACCGATGACAGTGACTGTCGCCGTCGATGCGATGGGCGGGGACCACGGCCCGGCCGTCACCGTCCCCGCGTCGCTCGCGTTCCTCGAGGCGATGCCCGACGCGGCCGTCGTGCTCGTCGGGCGCGCCGAGGCGATCGAGCCGCTCCTGCGGAAGTCGCGGTCGCCCGCGCGCGACCGCGTGCGCGTGCACGCCGCCAGCGAGGTGATCGAGATGGACGAGCCCCCCGCCGACGCGCTGCGCCGGAAGAAGGACTCGTCGATGCGCGTCGCGATCAACCTCGTCAAGGACGGCGTGGCGCACGGGTGCGTGTCGGCCGGCAACACCGGCGCGCTGATGGGCATCGCGCGCTTCGTGCTGAAGACGCTGCCGGGCATCGACCGGCCGGCGATCGCCGCGCAGCTCCCGACGAAGAAGGGCGTCGTCACGATGCTCGACCTCGGCGCGAACGTGAACTGCACGCCCGAGCAGCTCGTGCAGTTCGCCGCGATGGGCAGCGCGCTCGTCTCGGCGGTCGAGCACATCGAGCGGCCGACCGTGGGCCTCCTCAACATCGGCGAGGAGGAGATCAAGGGCAACGACGTGGTCAAGGAGGCCGCCGAGCGCCTGCGCGTCTCGGGGCTCAACTTCCACGGCAACGTCGAGGGCACCGACATCTACCGCGGCACGACGGACGTCGTCGTCTGCGACGGCTTCGTCGGCAACGTCGCGCTCAAGACCTCCGAGGGTCTCGCGCAGATGCTCTACGAGTTCCTCAAGACCGAGTTCACGCGCGGCCCGCTGTCGAAGCTCGTCGCCGCGATCGCCTACCCGGTGCTCATGCGCTTCAAGCGCCGGATCGATCCGCGGCGGCACAACGGCGCCACGCTCGTGGGCCTGAAGGGCGTCGTCGTGAAGAGCCATGGCGGCGCGGACGTGCTGTCGTTCAAGCATGCGCTGCTGAAGGCGCACGCGGAGATCGCCGAGGGCGTGCTCGACCGCATCGCCGAGCGCATCGCCGCGATGCCGGCGGGCTCGCTCGGCGAGCCGCTTCCCGCTACCCAAGATGCCGCATCCGCATAGCCGCATCGCCGGCACCGGCCGCTACCTGCCGGCCGAGGTGCTGACCAACGACGACCTCGTGCGCCGGGGCGTCGAGACCAGCGACGAGTGGGTGCGCACGCGCACCGGCATCGGCCAGCGACACGTCGCCGCCGAAGGCGAGGCGACGTCCGACCTCGCGCTGGCGGCGTCGCGACAGGCGCTCGCGGCGGCGGGCCTCGCGCCCGGCGACGTCGACCTGATCATCGTGGCGACGACGACGCCGGACGTGATCTTCCCGTCGACCGCCTGCATCCTGCAGGACAAGCTGGGCGCGCGCGGCGGCCCGGCCTTCGACGTGCAGGCGGTGTGCTCGGGCTTCGTCTACGCGCTCTCGATCGCCGACGGGATGCTGAAGTCCGGCGCGGTGCGCAACGCGCTCGTCGTCGGCGCCGACATCTATTCGCGCATCCTCGACTGGACCGACCGCAAGACCTGCGTGCTGTTCGGGGACGGCGCGGGCGCCGTCGTGCTCGTCCCATCGCAGAAGCCGGGCATCCTGGCGACGCGCCTGCACGCGGACGGCGCCCAGCGCGGGATGCTCTGCGTGCCCGGCCAGGTGCGCAACGGCACCGTCTGGGGCGATCCGTTCGTGCACATGGACGGGCAGGCGGTGTTCAAGTTCGCGGTGCGCGTGCTGACCGAGGTCGCCGACGAGGCGCTGGCGGCGACCGGGATGGCTCGCTCCGGCATCGACTGGCTGATCCCGCACCAGGCCAACCTGCGCATCATGGACGCGACCTCGAAGCGCCTCGGCATCCCGCACGAGCGCGTCGTCGTGACGGTCGACCGGCACGCCAACACGTCGGCGGCGTCGATCCCGCTCGCGCTCGACGAGGCGGTGCGCGACGGCCGCATCCGCGACGGCCAGCACGTGATGATGCTGGGCGTGGGCGGCGGATTCACCTGGGGCTCGGCGCTGGTGCGCTGGGGTTGACGCAGGTTCCCGCACCATCCTATGGGTTCGTGAAGCGATGACGAAGATCGCCGTGGTGTTCCCCGGGCAGGGCTCGCAGTCGATCGGCATGATGGCCGGATGGGACGACCATCCCGCCGTGCGCGCGACGTTCGACGAGGCGAGCGACGCGCTCGGCGACGACCTCTGGGCGCTCGTGACCGACGGCCCCGCCGAGGCGCTCAACCTCACGACCAACACGCAGCCAGTGATGCTGACCGCGGGCGTGGCCGCGTGGCGTGCGTGGCAGGCCGCAGGCGGAGCGATGCCCGACGTCGTGGCCGGCCACAGCCTCGGCGAATACGCGGCCCTCGTCGCCGCGGGCGCGCTCGCGTTCCGCGACGCGGTGCCGCTCGTGCGCTTCCGCGCGCAGGCTATGCAGGAGGCGGTGCCGCAGGGCGTGGGCGCGATGGCCGCGATCCTGGGCGGTGACGACGCCGCGATCACCGAGGCCTGCCGGGAAGCGGCGCAGGGCGAGGTGGTCGAGCCGGTGAACTTCAACTCGCCCGGCCAGATCGTGATCGCCGGCCACCGCGCAGCCGTCGAGCGCGCGATCGGGGCCGCGAAGGCTCGCGGCGCGAAACGCGGGATGCTGCTGCCGGTATCGGCGCCGTTCCACAGCTCGCTCCTGAAGCCGGCGGCCGAGCGCCTCGCGACGCGGCTCGCGCAGGTGGAGTTCCGTGCGCCGTCGATCCCGGTCATCCACAACGTCGACGTCGCCGAGCACCGGACGCCCGACGCGATCCGCGCGGCGCTCGCGAAGCAGGCGGCGAGCCC
This sequence comes from Betaproteobacteria bacterium, assembly GCA_016704895.1. Taxonomy (GTDB): domain Bacteria; phylum Pseudomonadota; class Gammaproteobacteria; order Burkholderiales; family Casimicrobiaceae; genus VBCG01. The sequence continues at coordinate 11,206 of JADIZG010000010.1, read as the reverse complement.
GGTGCGCTGGACCGAGACCGTGCGCGCGATCGCGGCGCGCGGCGTCACCGACGTGATCGAGGCGGGGCCCGGGCGCGTGCTCGCGGGGCTCGCGCGCAAGATCGAGCCGTCGCTCAAGGTCCACGCGCTGACGGACGGCCACGCGCTCGGCGACGCGAAGGCGGCGCTGGCCACCTGAGGCGAGGGGAGAATCGATGGCGGCACGGGAGCTCGAAGGGCAGGTTGCGCTGGTGACCGGCGCGACGCGGGGCATCGGACGCGCGATCGCGCTCGCGCTGGCCCGCGACGGCGCGACCGTCGTCGGGACGGCGACGTCCGACGCGGGCGCCGAGTCGATCGGTGCGGTGCTGAAGGAGGGCGGCTACGCCGGCGCGGGCATCCGCCTCGACGTGACCGACGCGGCCGCCACCGATGCGGCGCTCGCCGACGTCGAATCGCGGTTCGGCCCGGTCGCGATCCTCGTCAACAACGCCGGCATCACGAAGGACAACCTGCTCGTGCGCATGAAGGACGAGGAGTGGGACGCGATCATGGCGACGAACCTGAAGCCCGCGTGGCGGCTGGCGAAGGCCTGCCTGCGCGGCATGATGAAGGCGCGCCGGGGCCGGATCATCCAGATCGGCTCGGTCGTCGGCTCGACGGGCAACCCCGGACAGGCGAACTACGCGGCCGCGAAGGCGGCGCTCGTCGGCTTCACGAAGTCGCTCGCGCAGGAAGTCGGCAGCCGCAGCATCACGGTCAACTGCGTCGCGCCGGGCTTCGTCGACACCGACATGACGCGCGCGCTGCCCGACGCCCAGCGCGAGGTGCTGCTCTCGCGCATTCCGATGGGGCGGCTGGGCTCTCCCGAGGACATCGCCGAGGCGGTCGCCTTCCTCGCGGGACCGCGGGCGGCTTACATCACCGGCGCGACGCTGCACGTGAACGGCGGCATGTACATGGCGTGATCGGAGGGGATCGGGGGCGGTTCGACGAAGTTTCGGTGCCCGCGCCCCCTTTTCCCCGATCGACCGTCGGGCGCCGACGACACCGGCGGGCAATCTGGTAAAATCGCGCGGTTTGGAACAATTGGTCCCTGCATGGGAGGAGACGCATGGATAACACGGAGCAGCGCGTCAAGAAGATCGTCGCCGAGCAACTGGGCGTCAACGAAGCCGACATCAAGAACGAGTCCTCGTTCGTCGACGATCTGGGCGCGGATTCCCTCGACACCGTCGAGCTCGTGATGGCGCTCGAGGAGGAGTTCGAGACCGAGATCCCTGACGAGGAGGCGGAGAAGATCACGACCGTCCAGCAGGCGATCAACTACGTCGGCGCGCACCTGAAGAAGTAACGCCGGCGCTGAGGGCGGGGCGCGCGTTCGCGCCCGTCCGGCGCCACGGGCGCGCGCGTCGGCCGACGCGCGCCGTCCCGGCCCTTCCTTTCTTTTCGGCACCTTCCTACGCGCATGTCACGCCGTCGCGTCGTCGTCACGGGCCTGGGTATCGTCTCGCCGGTAGGCGTAGGCGTGGACGAGGCCTGGGCGTCGATCCTGGCCGGGCGATCCGGCATCGGACCGATCACGCGCTTCGACGCATCGGGCTTTCCGGTGCGTATCGCCGGCGAGGTCAAGGACTTCGACGTGTCGAAGTGGCTCTCGGCGAAGGAGTCGCGGCGCTACGATACGTTCATCCACTACGGCCTCGTCGCCGCGATGGAGTCGATCCGCGACGCCGGGCTCGAGGGCTGGAACGGCGACAAGGAGCGCGCCGGCGTGTGCATCGGCTCGGGCATCGGCGGGCTGCCGATGATCGAGGAGACGCACGCCGCCTACAGCGCGGGCGGCCTGCGCAAGGTGAGCCCGTTCTTCGTCCCCGGCACGATCATCAACATGATCTCGGGCCTCCTGTCGATCCACTACGGCTACAAGGGCCCGAACCTGGCGACCGTGACCGCGTGCTCGACGGCGAACCACAGCATCGGCGAGGCGGCGCGCCTGATCGAGTACGGCGACGCCGACGTGATGGTCGCCGGCGGCGCCGAGTCGACGGTGAGCCCGCTCGGTCTCGGCGGATTCATCGCCGCGCGCGCCCTCTCGCACCGCAACGACGACCCGGCCACGGCGAGCCGTCCGTGGGACAAGGACCGCGACGGCTTCGTGCTGGGCGAGGGCGCCGGCGTCATCGTGCTCGAGGAGCTCGAGCACGCGAAGGCGCGGGGCGCCCGCATCTACTGCGAGCTGACCGGCTACGGGATGTCGGCCGACGCCCACCACATCACGGCGCCGCCGGAAGACGGCGACGGCGCGCGGCGCAGCATGCTGAACGCGCTGAAGAACGCGCGCATGGCGACGACCGACGTCGACTACATCAACGCGCACGGCACCTCGACGCCGGTCGGCGACCTGGCCGAGTGCATCGCCGTCAGGCGGGCGTTCGGCGACCACGCGGGCAGGCTCGCCGTCAGCTCGACCAAGTCGATGACCGGGCACCTGCTCGGCGCCGCCGGCGGGATCGAGGCGGTGTTCACGGTGCTCGCCCTGCGCGACCAGGTCGCGCCGCCGACGGCCAACCTCGTCAACGTCGACCCCGCCTGCGACCTCGACTTCGTGCCGAACGCCGCCAGGAAGATGGCGATCCGCGGCGCGCTCTCGAACTCGTTCGGGTTCGGCGGCACGAACGCGACGCTCGTCTTCCGCACGATGTAGCGGCGCGCCGGGGCGCCGCGGCACTCCCGACTCCACCATGTCCCTGATCGTCCAGAAATTCGGCGGCACCTCGGTCGGCTCGACCGACCGCATCAAGAACGTCGCGAAGCGCGTCGCGCACTACCGGCGCGAAGGCCACCGGATCGTCGTCGTCGTCTCGGCGATGAGCGGCGAGACCAACCGGCTGCTCGGCCTCGCGAAGGAGCTCTCCGCCTCGCCCGACCCGCGCGAGCTCGACGTCATCGCCGCGACCGGCGAGCAGGTGACGATCGGGCTCCTCGCGATCGCGCTCAAGGAGATGGGCATCCCGGCGAAGAGCTACACGGGCGGGCAGGTCCGCGTGCTCACCGACAGCGCGTACACGAAGGCGCGCATCCTCGAGATCGACGAGGCGGCGATGCGCAAGGACCTCGACGCGGGCACGGTCGTCGTCGTCGCCGGCTTCCAGGGCGTCGATCGGGACGGCAGCATCACGACGCTGGGCCGCGGCGGCTCGGACACCACCGCGGTCGCGCTCGCCGCCGCGCTCAAGGCCGACGAGTGCCAGATCTACACCGACGTCGACGGCGTCTACACGACCGACCCGCGCATCGTGCCGGAGGCGCGCCGCCTCGACACGATCACGTTCGAGGAGATGCTCGAGCTCGCGAGCCAGGGATCGAAGGTGCTGCAGATCCGCTCGGTCGAGTTCGCCGGCAAGTACCTGGTCAAGCTGCGCGTGCTCTCGTCGTTCGAGGACCCCGAGTCCTCGGGCCCCGGCACGCTCATCACCTACGAGGAAGACGACTCCATGGAACAGGCGATCATCTCCGGCATCGCGTTCAACCGCGACGAGGCACGGATCCTGGTGATGGGCGTCGAGGACCGTCCCGGCATCGCCTACGCGATCCTCGGGCCGATCGCGGCCGCCAACATCGACGTCGACATGATCGTGCAGAACATCGGCGCGTCCGGCCAGACCGACATCTCGTTCACGGTCCACCGCAACGAGTACCGCAAGGCGATGGACACGCTGCAGCGCGAGCGCGGCACGTCGTTCAACTGCCGCGAGATCAAGGGCGACGACCGCATCGCGAAGGTGTCGGTCGTCGGCATCGGGATGCGCTCGCACACCGGGCTCGCCGCCAAGATGTTCAAGGCGCTCGCCGACGAGGGCATCAACATCCAGATGATCTCGACCTCCGAGATCAAGATCGCGGTCGTCATCGACGAGAAGTACCTCGAGCTCGCGGTGCGCGTGCTGCACAAGGCGTTCGAGCTCGAGAAGGCGCCCGCGTAAGCGCCGGATTCGACGCGGCTTTTTCGCCCGTCGTGCTGGACGGGGCCGGCCCCGGACCGGTAGAATTACAGGTTCCCCGCGCGCATCGCGCACCGGAGACGTGGCCGAGTGGTCGAAGGCACTCCCCTGCTAAGGGAGCATACGGGCTAAAACCTGTATCGAGGGTTCGAATCCCTCCGTCTCCGCCAGGCTCGCAAGTGTACGGCCCGGGAACATAGGCAACAGGCCGTTCCCGGCCCGCGCCGCGGGGAACGGCATCCGCGTCGATCACTGCCTCCGCATCATGCCTCTCCGGGACGCCGCGAACGGCGCCATCGCCCCATCGAAGTCGCGGACCGGCGCGTCGGCATCTCCCGGCGCGGGCAGCGCCGCGTGGCGCGTCGCCAAAGGCTCGCGGTCGCGGTCGCGAGCTTGCCTGCCTGTTCGCGACGAATGCGGCAGGCGGACAGCGGCACGACCCGCGAGCGCATAGCGGTGACGCTGCCCGATGGCGAGGCCTGGCCCCGCCGCACGATCCGGCTCGTCGTGCCGCAGGCGCCGGGAGGCACCGCCGACGTCGTCGCGCGCATGCTCGGCGACCGGCTGGAATCCGCGCTGGGCGTCCCGGTGGTCGTCGACAACCGTCCCGGCGCGAACGGGGTCATCGGCACCGAGTTCGCCAGGCGCGCCGCGCCCGACGGCTACACGCTGCTGCTCGCGTCGACGGCGACTCACGCGATGGCGCCGCACACGTCGCTCGCGGCGACGTTCGATCCGCTTGCCGACTTCGTCCCGATCACCAACCTCGCGTGGCAGACCAAGGTCGTCCTCGTCAGCTCCGCGCTGCCCGTGGCGTCGGTGAGCGAGCTCGTTGCCTACGCGCGGCAGCGTCCCGGTGCGCTCAACTACGCATCGACCGGCTTCGGGTCGTCCAGCCACCTCGACACCGAGCTTCTCGCGTCGGCCACCGGCATCGCGCTCCACCACGTGCCCTACCGCGGGTCCGGCCAGACGGTCGCGGCGATCAGCACCGACGAAGTGCAGGTGCTGATCGCGAGCCTGACGGCCGCGCAGGGAGCGATCGAGTCGGGACGCGCGCGGCCGCTGGCCGTGCTCAGCGCGCGCCGTTCGACGCTCGTCCCCGACGTCCCGACGATCGCCGAAGCCGGCATCCCGTCGCTCGACGTCCGGACCTGGCTCGGCCTGGTCGCGCCGGTGGGCACGCCGGGGGAGATCGTCGACGAGCTCGACCGGCTGGTGGGCCGCATGCTCGCGAGCGCCGACGGTCCGCGCCTGGTTCGACGCGCAGGGACTCGAGCCGCGACCGGAACGCCGACGTCGTTCGAAGCGCTGATCCGCGCCGACGTCGCGAAGTGGGGCGACGTGGCGCGGAGACTGGAGATTCGGCCGAAGTAGCCGCGCGATCGCGCTACCGTTGCGGCCACGACCGCGGAGGTCAGCGTCGCGACGCACGCATCCCGGAACCCGCGACGACGAGCGCGATCAGCGCGAGCGCCAGCGCTCCATTGACGGGCACCGGCGCCGGGGCCGGGCGGATCGTCAGCACGAAGGTTTGCTCGGCCGTGGCGCCCAAGCCATCGGTGACGGCCGCGGTGAACGTCCAGGTGCCGACAGCGGTGGGCACGCCCGAGAGCCGGCCCGACGCAGGATCCAGCGAGAGTCCGGGCGGCAGGCTGCCGTCGGCCAGCACCCAGGAACCGTAGGGCGATGCCGCCGCTCCTCGCGAGCGTCTGCAGGTAACCCGCATTCAGTGTGCCGGGAGGCAGCGATGCGGTCGCGATCGCGAGCGGCAACGCGAGCAGGCCGACGCGCTTGCCGCCGAACTCGGTGAACCAGAGGGCGCCGTCCGGCGCCTGCGCGAGGCTGGCCGGGAACGTGATGGGATCGGGAAGCGCGAACTCGGTGAACTCGCCGGCCGTCGTCATGCGCAGGATCCGCTGGCCGGTGTACGCGGTGATCCACAGTGCGCCGTCGCTGCCGCCGACGATGTTGAACGGCAGCGAGCCGGCGTCGGGCACGTCGATCGACGGCGAGAACGTCCCGGTCGTCGTGATGCGACCAATCCGGTGGGTCGCCGTCTCGGTGAACCAGAGCGCGCCGTCGGGGCCGACCGCGATGCCGCCCGGATTCGCGGCGGGTGTGGGTAGCGTGAACTCGGTGATCACGCCGCCGGTCGTGATCCGACCGATCCGGTTGCCGTCGGCCTCGGTGAACCACAGGTTGCCGTCGGGGCCTGCCACGATCCGGCTCGGGCCCGAACCCGGGTTCGGCAACGGGAACTCGGTGACGGCGCCGGCGGGGGTGATGCGGCCGATCCGGTTGCCGTCGACCTGCGTGAACCAGAGGTTGCCGTCCGGCCCCGCGGCGATGAAGAGCGGCGACGACGCGGCGGTCAGGACCGGGAACTCGGTCACGGTGCCCGTCGGCGTGATGCGCCCGATCGCGTTGGCGGTGCGCTCGGTGAACCAGAGGTTGCCGTCGGCGCCCACAGCGATCCCGTACGGATTCGCGTTCGCCGTCGGCACCGGGAACTCCGTGACCACGCCCGCCGGTGTCACGCGCCCGACCGTGTTGTTCCCCTGCACGCCGATCCACATATTGCCGTCGGGGCCGAACGCGATGCCGGCGAGGTTCGGGTTGGCCCCGCTCACCGGGAATTCGACGAGCGTTCGCGGCGCGACCGGCGTCAGGCGGGCGATGCGGTTCGTGTCGAATTCGACGAACCAGAACGAGCCGTCCGGGCCTTCGGCGAGATCGTAGGCGCTGGAGGCAGCGCTCGGGATCGGGTATTCGATGACCTGTCCCGACGTGCTCATCCGGACGAGCCGGTTGCCGCCGATCTCGGTGAGCCACAGTGCGCCGTCGGTCCCGGCGACGATCGCCCACGGCTCCGCGTTCGTCCGCAGCAGGTCGAACTCGTCGGTGACGGTGCCCGCCGTCGTGATCCGGCCGACCTGGTCGGCGCCGTACTCGGTGAACCAGAGCGCGCCGTCCGGACCGGCCGCGATGTACATGGGATCCGAGTTCGGCGTCGGGATCGGGAATTCGGTGAGCGTGCCGGTGGGCGTCATGCGGCCGATCCGGTTGTCGTAGCGCTCGGTGAACCACAGGTTGCCATCGGGGCCGGCGACGATGCCCCATGGACCGGAGCCGCCCGTGACCGCGAACTCGGTGATCGTGCCTGACGTCGTGATGCGGCCGACCTTGTCGGCGTCGCTCTCGGTGAACCAGAGGTTGCCGTCGGGGCCGGGCGCGATCGACTGCAGGCCGGCGTTCGCGGTCGGCACCGGGAACTCGGTGACGACGCCGGCCGTGGTGATCCTGCCGATGAGGTTCGAGCCGCGCGCGGTGAACCACAGGTTGCCGTCCGGCCCGACGGCGATGCGCTCGAGGCTCGCGGGAACCGTCGGGACCGGGTACTCGGTCACGACGCCGGCTGGCGTGACGCGGCCGACCTTGTCGCCGAAGATCTCGGTGAACCAGTAGTTGCCGTCGGGACCGAGGACGATGCTGCTGGGCCGGACGTTGCCGGCGATCGGCGGGTACTCGACGATCTGCTGCGCGGTCGCGATCGTCGAGAGCGAGGCCGTCGCGATCGTCGCGATCAGCGCGAGGCGGTGCAGGATGCGCATCGGTGTCTCCCGTGGGCGGCGGGCCGACGCGCCGGACGCACGATCCGCCGCAGCGCCAGCCGGCGTTCCGTCGCATTCCGGCGGACTCGTGGACCGCGCAGCGCGACGATAGCGCGCCGACCCGCGAGCGCGCAACGGGAGGAATCGCGTGCAGTGCCGGTGCCGGACGCGGCCGTCGGCGCCGACGGTGCCGCGCCTCCGGTCGACGGCCGCGGCTACAGCACCCGGTACTTCGCGAACACGTCCTTGAGCCTGGCCCCCGCGGCGAGCTCCTCGCGCGTGCGGTCCTCGCTCGAGACTTTCTCGAACGCCCGTGCCACCGCCTGCGCCTCGACCGCCCGCGGCACGACGACCACCCCGTCGGCGTCGCCGACGATCAGGTCGCCGGGCGCCACCGCGACTCCCGCGCATTGGATCGGGACGTCGATCTCGGCGACCATGCCGCGTCCCTTCGAGTCGAGCGGGGCGATCCCGCCGTGGAACACCGGGAAGCGCAGGCTCCGGATCTGCCTGATGTCGCGGACGAATCCGTCCGTGACGCAACCGGCTGCCCCCCGTGCGCGCGAGGCGGTCGTCAGCAGCTCGCCCCACGGCGCGATCCGCGACGAGCCGCCGCAGCCGAAGACCGCGATGTCGTCCGACCGGAGGTCGTCGATCAGCGCCATCTCCAGCTCGTACGGATTCTCGTCCGGCACCACGCGGTACACCTCGCGATAGCTGCCGGTGCGGGCGAAGCCGGCCATCACCAGCGTATCGTCGAGGGGGCGGATCGACGGCGGCATCGCCTGGTGCCGGAAGCCGAGCTCGTCCAGCACGTCGGACAGCACGGCGGTGTAGAGCTGCTGCCGGATCCCGCTCAGGTAGTCGGCGTTGCCTCGCATGTTCTTCGTCCTTCCTCGACGGGCCAGCGTTCGATCGTGAACGGTACCGAATTGGCGGCACGGCGATGCCGGCGCCGAGTCCATCCGCGGACCGGATTCGCCGCCGTCCTGTCGGCCGACGGCGGCGAGCCCGGGCTGCACGACCCCTGCGCGTCGGGGGCGGGCGCGGCTCTGAGCATGCGACGGCCCATGCTGGGCGTGGGCAGTGAAACGCAGCCGACGGATTGGCGCGGCACTTGCGGCCGATGTTGGCCAGTCGTGTGTTTACATTTGGTGACGGTAGGCAGGGCGCGCCAGAATAGTCGCCTCCTTTTTGACGCGCGGGCGATCGAGGCATGGCAGTATCAAAGGCGTCGGACTCGTAAAGAGTCGGGATTGTTCGACCGCATCTGCACCGGCCGTCGAGCGACTACGCTGGGACGGTGGGCCTGATGTGCGGAGCGGATGCGGAGGGGACGGCCAAGCGGCGTTTAGCCGGCCTCGCGAGGGTTCGCGGTTTCGTGGCGTCTAGTCGAGTCCGGCTCGATCGCCGACCAGAGATTTGGCGCGCCGCGGGATGCGCCTCAATGCAGGGGGGAACATGAAGCGTTCGACGTGGTGGTTCGGCATGGCATTCGTGCGTTCGCCGCACTCGCGAGCGCGCAGGCCCGATGCCAAGAGGCGCTTGTCGGTGGAACAAGCGAAAGCGTGAAAGCCGGCGCCGATCTCGAGTTTTCTGGCACGGGCGGTTATTCGATCGACAACGGTGCCGGAGAGGTCAGGATCTATTTCGACCGGCTCAACAATTTCAGCGCGACGTCCCCCTCCGGCACCATCAAGATCCGATTGTTCGTGACGCAGATACCATTGGTGCCCGGTCAAGGTTACACGTATTGGCAGGTCGGGGCGTTTTTGATGAATCCGTTGCCGCCTCTCACCTACTACGAGGGCGTCGACACTACCGTGACGAACTCTCCCGACGGGATCTACTACATCCATCTCGGTGTGCTGGAGTACACCAACAGTTGCGGGAGTGACGACGGGTATTGCCTGCACGACTGGTACAGCTTCAACACTCAAGTCCAGGTCGTCACGAATAGCTTCTATGCCTATACGCCTCCGACCACGACGACCACCGCGGTCGAGTACTACCACGCAGGGTTCGGCCACTATTTCGACCGCGCAGGCCGACGAGATCACCGGCCTCGACGGCGGCGCGTATGGCGGCGTGTGGCGCGCACGGGCTATACGTCTCGGCGTCTGGACGTCGGGCACCGGCCTGGTCGACGTGTGCCGGTTCTTCCAAGTCTACTTTGCCCCGAAGAGCTCGCACTTCTACACGCCGCTCGACTACGAGTGCGCGGGGCTGATCGCGACCAGCTTCGTCTGGCAGTACGAGAAGATCGCGTACAAGGTGAAGCTGCCGTCGGCCGGCGGCGTCTGCCCGGCCGGCAGCATCAAGCTCTACCGCCTGTACAACAACGGCATGTCGGGGGCGCCCAACCACCGATACACGACGAGCCTCACGGTTCGCAGCCAGATGATCGCGGCAGGCTGGACGCCCGAGGATTCGAACACCGCCTGCGTGCCGTACTGACGCGCAGCGGCGGGAAGCGGGCGCCTCACCCCGCCCGCCGTTCCGGTGCCACTGCGCGAGCGCGACGGGCCGGACCTTCCCGGGGGGTCCCGTGGCCAGCCGGCGTGGGCGGACCTCCGGCGTGATAACGTTGCGGCCCCGGACGCGTGCGCTCGCGTCCCGGCCGCGAGATGAACCCAGCCGACGACCATCCCGCCATCGCCGACGCGCCGTACGGGTCGCAGGACCTGTCGGTGCTCGCCGAGCGCGCGTACTCGCGGACGAGCGGCGCCGACGCGATCCGCGGCAACGCCGTCAGGCTCCTGATCGACGCGCGCGAGAACTACCCAGCGTGGCTCGACGCGATCCGGAGCGCGCAGCGGGCGATCCTGTTCGAGATGTACATCGTCGACGACGACGAGATCGGGCGCACGTTCGCCGACGCGCTCGCCGAGCGCGCCCGCTCGGGCGTGGCGGTCAAGGTGCTCGTCGACTGGCTGGGCGGCTGGCGCGGCCGCAGCGCGTGGAATGCGCTCGAGGGCACCGGCGCCGAGGTGCGGCTGTTCAACGCGCCCGGGCTCGCGAGCCCGCTCGCCTGGCTCGCGCGCGACCACCGCAAGACGATCACGATCGACGACCGCATCGGCTTCGTGAGCGGCCTTTGCGTGAGCGAGCAGTGGGTGGGCAAGCCGGCGAAGCGTCTCGAGCCGTGGCGCGACACCGGCATCGCCGTCCAGGGGCCGGCGGTGGCCGCGCTGCAGCGCGCGTTCGCGATCGTCTGGGACGTGGCTGGCGAGGAGCTCGGGCCCGAATTCCTGACCGACCCGCTGGCGATCGCGCCGGCCGGCGACGTGACCTTGCGCGTGGTCGCCGGGACGCCGAACTCGGTGGGCACCTATCGCCTCGACCTCACGATCGCGTCGGTCGCGCACCAGTACCTGTGGCTCACCGACGCCTATTTCGTGGGGACCGCCGCCTATGTGCAGGCGCTCGCGGCGGCGGCGCGCGACGGCGTCGACGTGCGCCTGCTCGTGCCCGGCGCCTCCGACATCCCGATGATCTCGCCGGTGTCGCGCGCCGCCTACAAGCCGCTGCTCGACGCGGGCGTGCGCGTGTTCGAGTGGAACGGCACGATGCTGCACGCGAAGAGCGCGGTCGCCGATGGCGTCTGGG
>JADIZG010000009.1 GCA_016704895.1 Betaproteobacteria bacterium | reverse complement strand
GACGTTGAACCGGAAGTGCATGACGTCTCCGTCGCGCACCACGTAGTCCTTGCCCTCGAGGCGCATCCTGCCCGCTTCCTTCGCCCCCTGCTCGCCCTTGCAGGCGATGAAGTCGTCGAAGGCGATCGTCTCGGCGCGGATGAAGCCCTTCTCGAAGTCGGTGTGGATGACGGCGGCGGCCTTCGGCGCCGTCGCGCCGACCTCGACCGTCCACGCGCGCACTTCCTTCGGCCCGACCGTGAAGTAGGTCTGGAGGCCGAGGAGCTTGTAGCCCGCGTGGATCACGCGGTCGAGCCCCGGCTCCGCGAGCCCCAGGTCGTCGAGGAACGCCTGCTTGTCGTCGCCGTCGAGGTCGGCGATCTCGGCCTCGAGCGAGGCGCACACCGGCACGACCGGCGCGCCCTCCTTCGCGGCGAACGCCTCGACCTGCGCGAGCAGCGGATTGTCGTGGAAGCCGCGCTCCGCGACGTTCGCGACGTACATCGTCGGCTTCATCGTGAGCAGGAAGAACGGCTTCAGCAGCTCGCGCTCCTCGTCGTAGAGGTCGGCGACGCGCGCCGGGCGGCCTTCGTCCAGCACCTTCTGGACCTTGACCAGCACCTCGTGGAGGCGCTTGGCCTCCTTGTCGCCGCCGGAGCGCGCGACCTTCTCGACCTTCGCGATCTGCTTGTCGACCGCATCGAGGTCGGCGAGCGCGAGCTCGGTGTTGATCGTCTCGATGTCCGAGACCGGGTTCACCTTGCCCGAGACGTGCACGACGTTCGGGTCCTCGAAGCAGCGCACGACGTGCGCGATCGCGTCGGTCTCGCGGATGTTCGCGAGGAACCGGTTGCCGAGCCCCTCGCCCTTCGACGCGCCCGCGACCAGCCCCGCGATGTCGACGAACTCGACGACCGCCGGGATCACCTTCTCGGGCTTCGCGATCGCCGCCAGCCGCGCGAGGCGCGGGTCCGGCACCTCGACGATCCCGACGTTGGGCTCGATCGTGCAGAACGGATAGTTCTCCGCCGCGATGCCCGCGCGCGTGAGCGCGTTGAAGAGCGTCGACTTGCCGACGTTGGGCAGGCCGACGATGCCGCATTTCAAGCTCATGGGTTCAGGGTTCCTTCGTGTGCAACAACATCATCGCGCGTTCGAAATCGCCCGCCGCGATCGCGGGCCAGGCGTCCAGCGCGCGGTCGATCGCGCCGTGGATCGCCGCGCGCTCGTCCGGCCGGGGCGGCTTCAGCACGAAGTCGACGACCTGCTGCTGCGGCGTGTCGGAATCGCGCGGGTGGCCGATGCCGATGCGCAGTCGCCAGAATTCGGGCGTCGCGAGATGCGCCCGGATGTCCTTCAGCCCGTTGTGGCCCGCGACGCCGCCGCCCAGCTTGAGCTTCACCACGCCCGGCGCCAGGTCGAGCTCGTCGTGCACGACGAGGATCTCCGCGGGGGCGATCCCGAGGAAGCGCGCGAGCGCCCCGACGCTCGTCCCCGACTCGTTCATGTAGGTCGAGGGCTTGACGAGCCTGAGCTCGCCGTCGCGCGCCACGGCGCCCGAGAACCGCGACTGCGGCGCGAACGACGCGCCGAGCTTCGACGCGAGCGCGTCGGCGAACCAGAAGCCCGCGTTGTGGCGCGTGCGCTCGTAGCTCCTGCCCGGGTTGCCCAGGCCGGCGACGAGGCGGATCGGAGCGGAAGCGGCCATGGGATCGGTCGACGGGCAACGCGTGGCGCGGGGGCCGCAACGAAAAGGCCCGCCGGCTTCTCGGCTCGGCGGGCCTCGGTCGCGCGGGCGTGCCGCTCGCGTTACTTCTTCTTCTTGTCGTCCTTCTTCTTGTCGTCCTTCTTGTCGGCGTCCTTCGCTTCGGCGGGCTTCGCCTCGGCGGCCGGCGCGGCAGCCGCGGCAGCGCCTTCGGCGGCCGCTTCCTCGGTCTCGACGACCGCCTTCGGCACGACCGCGGTCGCGATGACCGGATCCTTGCCGCGGGTCACCGCGACGACGCCTTGCGGGAGCTTCAGGTTCGACGTCTTGAACGCGTGCGCGGTCTCGAGCGCCGACAGGTCGACCTCGATGAACTCGGGAAGGTCCTTCGGGAGGCACGCGACGTCGATCTCGTTCACCACGTGGCTCACGTTCGCGCCGCCGAGCTTCACCGCCGGCGAGAGCTCGGCGTTGACGAAGTGCAGCGGCACCTTCATGTGGATCTTCTTGTTCTCGTCGATGCGCTGGAAGTCGACGTGCAGCACCTGGGCGCGGTAGGGATGCATCTGCACGTCGCGCAGGAGCACCCTCTGCGCGGCGCCGCCGAGGTTCATCGTCAGGATCGACGCGTGGAACGCCTCGTTCCTGAGCGCGTGGATCAGCGCGTTGTGGTCGAGCTCGATCTGCGTGGGCTCGGCGCTGCCGCCGTAGACGATGCCGGGCGCCTTGCCGCTGGTGCGCAGCCGGCGCGAGGCGCCGCGGCCTTCGCCCCCCTGACGCGGGAAGGCGGTGAATTCGATCGATGCCATCGTTGCGACTCCTTCGTATGTGTCTGCGGCCTTCGGCCCGGGCTCGATGCGAGTCCGTCCGTCGTCCGCGGGTGGCACCCGGCCCGTGCGACCGGGAAAGCTTTGAATTATAACCCGATTTGCGGGATGTCGCCAGAACGGGCCTGCGCGCCCGTCACCGCCCCGCTCGCCCCCTGCCGGGCGGGAGGTCTGCGGCGTGGCGACCGGCACGACCGGCGCCCGATGAGCCGCCTTCTGTCAACCGCCAACCGACGCCTGACTGCCGATCACGGCATCAGCTGCCCGCCGTTCACCTCGATGATCTGTCCGGTGACGTAGCCGGACAGCGCGTCCGACGCGAGGTAGAGGAACGCGCCGGCGCACTCGTCCGCGGTGCCCAGCCGGTTCATCGGGATCGTCGCGCGCATCGTCTCGAGCATCTGCGGCGTCGAGTAGCGCTCGTGGAAAGGCGTCTCGATCACGCCGGGCGACACCGCGTTCACGCGGATGTTGTCCCTGACGAGCTCCCTCGCGATGCCGCGCGTGAACGTGCTGACGAACGCCTTCGCGCCGGCGTAGAGCGCCGCGCCCGTGCCGCCGCCGTTGCGCGCCGCGATCGAGGTGACGTTGACGATGCTGCCGCGCCCCGCGCGGCGCATGTGCGGCACCGCGGCCGCGCAGGCCATCACGAGCGAGCGGGTGTTGAGGTCGACCACCGCGTCGAAGGCCGCGTCGTCGATCTCGGCGAGCGGCACGCGCGCCAGGAGCCCGCCGACGTTGTTGACGAGCACGTCGATGCCGCCCAGCGCGCCGGCGGCCTCGTCGATCACGCGCCGCACCGTCGCGCTCTCGGTCATGTCGCCGCCGATCAGGTGCGCGAGCCCGCCCGCGAGCCGGACGTCCGCGGCCACTTCCTCGGCGCGGTTGCGGCTCGCGTTGTAGTGAATGCCGACGTTACAGCCCGCGCGCGCGAACGCCCGCGCCGCCGCGGCGCCGATGCCCGTCGACGCGCCGGTGATCAGGACCGACTTGCCCGCGAGATCGGGCGCGATGGTGTCCGGCATGACTGTCTCCTGCGTGTGCGGGCGGCGCGCGTCGCCGCGACGATAGCATCATTGCCCCCGACGCGAACCTCCGGGAGGAAGCGTCCGGCTGGAGCCGGACCCAGCGGGATCACCGCGGGCGTCGCGAACCGGCCTGTGGGTCGGGCTTCAGCCCGACGGGGTGCCCATGCCGATCGCCGCCGCCTTGCGCATTCGTGGGTCGGCCTTCAGGCCGACGGGGAGCGCTGCATCGAAGCAAAGGCGTCGGGCTGAAGCCCGACCCACAGGGGGCTCTCGGCGTCAGTCGATGAACAGCGAGCTCACGGACTCCTCGTTGGAGATCCGCGTGATGGTCTCGGCGATGAGCTGCGCGCACGAGAGCTGGCGGATGCGCGGGCAGGCGCGCGCCTCCTCCGAGAGCGGGATCGTGTCGGTCACGACGATCTCGTCCATGTCCGACGCCGCGATCCGCGCGACCGCGCCGCCGGAGAGCACCGGGTGCGTGCAGTACGCGACGACCTTGTGCGCGCCGTGCTCCTTGAGCGCGGTCGCCGCCTTGCACAGCGTGTTCGCGGTGTCGACGATGTCGTCCATGATCACGCAGGTGCGCCCTTCGACGTCGCCGATGATGTTCATCACCTCGGCCACGTTGGCCTTCGGGCGGCGCTTGTCGATGATCGCGAGGTCGGAGTCGAGGCGCTTCGCGATCGCCCGCGCGCGCACGACCCCGCCCACGTCGGGCGACACGATCAGCAGGTTGTCGTAGTTCAGCTTCCACAGGTCGCCCAGCAGGATCGGCGTCGCGTAGACGTTGTCGACCGGGATGTTGAAGAAGCCCTGGATCTGGTCGGCGTGCAGGTCCATCACCATCACGCGATCGACGCCGACGGTCGTCAGCATGTCGGCGACGACCTTCGCGCTGATCGCGACGCGCGCGGAGCGCGGGCGACGGTCCTGGCGCGCATAGCCGAAATAGGGGATCGCCGCGGTGATGCGCGTGGCCGAAGCGCGCTTGAGCGCGTCGACCATCACCATCACTTCCATCAGGTTGTCGTTGGTCGGCTGGCAGGTGGACTGCAGCACGAACACGTCGCGGCCGCGGACGTTTTCGAGCAGCTCGACCATCACCTCGCCGTCCGAGAACCGGCCGACGACGGCGCGCCCGAGGCTGATGTTCAGGTGCCGGCAGACCGCCTCCGCGAGCTTCGGGTTGGCGGTGCCGGTGAAAACGCGCATCCGTTCGTAGGCCATCGTCGGTGTCTCACAACGACGCGGGCAGGTCGCCGGCCTTCCGGCGGCCTGCCCGACGCGTCAAAGTGGCTGGGGAGGAAGGATTCGAACCCTCGTATGCCGGAATCAAAATCCGGTGCCTTAACCAGCTTGGCGACTCCCCAGCGGAAACCGGCGCACGGCCCCGGGAGGCCTTCAGCGCGCGGGGACCGCTGGATCCCCGCATCTCAACCTTCCGAAACTCTACGCGAATGCGGCCAGCGGGTGCCGCGCAAGCGTCCGGACGACACGACCCCGCAATCCCGCGGGAAGCGCGAACACGGCCTGCGCCGCGTCGTCCTCCCGCGCGAACGGTGCGAACACGCACGCGCCCGAGCCGGTCATCCTCGCGTGCGGCGACAGCTTCGTCAGGACCGCGAGCGCCTCGGCCACCGCCGGATGCCGGGCGCACGCGACGCCCGCCAGATCGTTCCGGCCGTAACCCTCGGAAAAGACGTCTATTTTCGCCGACGGCGTCGATCGTGTCAAATCCGGCGCCGCGAAGATCGACGCGGTCGCCACGTGAACGTCGGGAAACGCGAGGGCGAGCCAGGTCGTCGGCATCGTCATCGGCCCGAGCCGCTCGCCGATGCCGCGTGCGAGCGCGGTCTGCCCGAACACGAAGAACGGCACGTCGGCGCCGAGCTCCGCCGCCACGTCGATGAGCGCTTCGCGCGAAAGCCCGAGGTCCCACAGGCGGTTGAGCGCGAGCAGCACGGTCGCGGCGTCCGAGCTTCCGCCGCCCAGACCCGCCCCCATCGGGATCCTCTTGTCGATCGCGATCGAGACGCCGTGGCGGCCGCCGCTCGCCTCCTGCAGGCGGCGCGCGGCGCGCAGCGCCAGGTCCTCGTCCGCCGGAACGCCGGGCACGTCGCCGGCGCGCACGACCGCGCCGTCGTCGCGCGTCTCGAGCGTCAGCGTGTCCGCGAGATCGACGAGCGCGAACAGCGATTCGAGCGTGTGGTAGCCGTCCCCCCTCCGGCCGGTCACGTGAAGGAACAGGTTGACCTTCGCGGGCGCCGGGACGACGAGCCGCCGGGGAGGTCCCCCCGATGCTCGCTCCGCGACCTTCCCCCTAGGGGCAGCGCGCCCTCGGGGCGGCCCGGCGGGCGCGCGGACGCCCCTTCGGCGGCCCCCCCCCCCCCCCCCCCCCCCCCCCCCCCCCCCGGGGCCCCGGACGGCCCGGCGGCGGTCATCGCCACGCGTCGATCACGATGCGAACCTCGAGATCGGGATAGGTCGCGTAGAGGCGCAGGGGCCGCACCGCGCGGTCGTCGTACGCATACACGACCGACCAGCCGTCCTGCCGCAGCACGAGGACGCGGCCGGACGCGTCGCGTTCGATCGCGTGCGGCGCGCCCGGGTGGGGCACCGCTCGAATCCACCACGCGAGGCTCTCGACCGGCAGCGGAAAGCCGAGCGAGCGCTCGACGAGCGTCGCGGCGTCGCGCGAGCGCTCGACAGCGCCGTCGGCCCGCCTGATCGACGCGCCGTCGGCGTCGCGCTCGAGACGGGCGAGCGTCGTGCCCATGGGCGTCGCGAGCTCGATCGCGTCGCGTCCGGGAGCGTGCTCCCAGGTGAAGTGCGCCGCCACGCCCTCGGCGCCGCGACGCGCCGAGAGGCGCCCGCTCAAGTCGAACGCCGCGTCCGCGACCGGCTCCATCGTCGGCGCGGGCGCCGGCAGCGTCGCGCATGCTCCGAGGAACAGCGCGCAGGCGGCAAGCGCAGGCGTTCGCAAAGAGCGCTACCGCGACAGCCGGCGCATAGTCTCGAGCAGCACCGGATGGTCGGGCGCGTCCTTCAGCTGGGCCGCCCAGATCTCCTTCGCGCGTTCGCGCTCGCCCTTCACCCAGAGCACCTCGCCCAGGTGCGCGGCGATCTCGGCGTCGGGTCGGCCGGCATAGGCGCGGCCGAGGTAGACCACCGCGTCGTCGTAGCGCCCGAGCTTGAACAGCGCCCAGCCCATGCTGTCGAGGATGAACGGGTCGTCCGGCGAGAGCTTCAGCGCCTTCTCGATCAGCGCGCGGCCTTCCTCGGTCCGCGCGGTGCGATCGACGAGCGTGTATCCCAGCGCGTTCAGCGCCTGCGGGTCGTCGGGCTTGAGCTCGATGAGCCGCTTGAGCCGCGCCTCGGCGACGTCGAGCCGGTCGAGCTTCTCGGCGAGCATCGCGACGTCGTACAGCAGGTCCGGCGCGTCGGGGAACTCGGCGAGCCCCTGCTCGAGCACCGCGTACGCGCCTGCCGAGTCGCCCGCCTCGCGCAGCAGCGACGCCTCGGCCTGGCGCACCTGGATGCGCTGGTCGATCGTGACGGCGGGCAGGTCGGCGAGCCAGCGCCGGCCCTCGTCGATGCGGTTCAGCTTGCCGAGGACGGCGGCGACGCGCAGCTTCGCGAGCCACGCGCGGTCGCCGTCCGTCACCGCCTTGTAGCGCGTTATCGCCATCTCGTAGCGCTTCGTCTCCTCGGCGATCTGCGCCAGGTAGAGCTGCGCCGTGCCGTCGTCGCCGTTCGCGGCCAGCTTCGCGAACTGCGCCTCGGCCGCAGGCCAGTCCTTCAACTGGTAGGAGAGGATCGCGACGCCCATCGCGTACTCGCGCACGTCGGGCTCCTCGGCGGCGAGCGCCTCGAAGATCGTCCGCGCCTCGGCCAGCCGCTTCTGCTCGACGTAGTGCTGCGCGAGGGCGCCACGGATCGGCCGCGAGTCCGGCTGCGTCTTCAGGAACGCGCTCAGGTACGCGACCGCCTCGTCGGTCGACCGCTTCGCGAGGATCTCCGACTTGAGCAGCGCAGCGCGATCCCAGTCGGGCTTGAGCGCGAGCGCCCGGTCGACGCGCTCGAGCGCGATCGCGACCATCGCCGGATCGGTGCCGACGGCGTTGAGCGCCGCGAGCGACACCGCGAAGTGCGCCTCGGGCGACGACGCGTACGGCGCGGCGAGGTCGCGGATCATCGCGTAGACCGCGGCCTTGTCGCCCTGGCGGGAGAACGCGCGGTTGAGCTGGAGGAACGCGTCGGCGACGCCCGTGCCGGAGAGCGCCTGGTCGGCGAGCAATTTCTCGAGCCGCGCCTTCAGGTCCGCTTCGGCAGGCGCGCCACCCTCCCCTTCGCGAGCCGCGGGACCGCCGCCGGCAAGTGCCGCGAGGATCTGTTGCGGCCGCTCGGCGTCGGGGGCGAGCTCGAGCCAGAGCGTCGCCGCGGCTTCCGCCGTGGCGCGCTGTCGCGTCGCGTACGCGATCTCGGCGGCGCGCCGCGCGAGCCGGACGTCCTTGAGCTCCTGGGCAACCTCGAGGTACGCGCGGGCCGCGAGGGCGGCGTCGCCACGCTGCAATGCGATGTCGCCAAGCAGCAGCCGGTAGAACAGTTCCGCCGAGAGCCCGGTCGGCAGGTCGTCCGTTGACGCGGGTGCCGGGACCGAGGCGGGGGGGGCCGGCGGCGCCGGTTGCGCCAGCGCGGCAGGGGATGCGGCGATCGCCGCGGTGAACGCCGCGGCCGCTGCGAAGCGGAGGCGGAAGGGGAAACTCATCGACATTCGGGGGGCGTTCCTCGGGATACCGGGCGTGGCGGCCGTTCGGCCGATCTTAGGCTATAGTCCGCGGCCCAACAAACGCGCACGCCGGCCTCCGCCCCGCGCGCGTCACCCGCGCATCGTGCCCGAGCTGCCCGAAGTCGAGACCATCCGCCGAGGTGTCGCACCAGCCCTCGTCGGCCGCAGCGTTGCCGCCGTACACGTCTACGACCGGCGATTGCGCTGGCCGGTTCCACTCGGCCTCGAACGCGCGCTGCCCGGTTGGCAGGTTGCCGCCGTCGACCGGCGCAGCAAGTACTTGCTGTTCCGGATGGTCCCGCCCGCCGGAGCGTCTCCCGACGGCGGCACGATGCTCGTCCACCTGGGCATGACCGGGAGCCTCCGCATCCACCGGCGCGCGCCGGCGCGCACGACGCACGATCACGTCGATCTCGTGTTCGACGACGGCACGACGTTGCGCTACCACGACCCCCGGCGCTTCGGCACGATCCTGTGGGTGCCCGGCGACGCCGCTGCGCACCCGCTGCTCGCCCGCCTCGGCCCCGAGCCGTTCTCGGCCGGCTTCGGCGCGGACACGCTCCACCGGGCCACGCGCGGGCGGCGCGCCGCGATCAAGCTCGCGCTGATGGACAACCGGCTGGTCGTGGGGGTCGGCAACATCTACGCGAACGAAGCGCTGTTCCGGGCCGGCATCCGGCCGACCGTTGCCGCCGGGCGGCTGTCGCGCGCACGGCTCGCCGGGCTGGTCGACGCGGTGCGTCGAACGCTCGCCGAGGCGATCGACAAGGGGGGCAGCACGCTCCGCGACTACGTGGACAGCGCCGGCGAGCCGGGAGCGTTTCAGCTCGGGTATGCGGTCTATGGCCGCGACGGCCTCCCGTGCCCGGCCTGCGGCACCGCGGTCCGATCGCTACGGCAGGGGCAGCGGTCGACGTTCTATTGCCCGACCTGCCAGACCTGACCCGCCGGCCGCTCCGGCGGCACCCGGCACTCACCCCGAACGGGGGGAAACCGGCGCCAGCCGGGCACGTCTCGTGCTTACGACCTGTGTGGTACATTCGCCGCCCGCCCGTCGCTGACGGGTGCGCGGCGCGCAAGGGGGACGGATGATCCACGCTCGCGAACTCGCAGCCCGGTTCGAGGCCTACGGCGACTGGCGCCGGCGCCTGTCCGCGGGCGTGTCGGCGATGCACGAGTGGCTCGCCGAGCAGGACCTGGCCGATGCGCAGGTCGACCAGCGCGTGCAGCGGCTGCTCGAGCGCCTCCACCAGGACAAGCTCGTCGTCGCGTTCGTCGCGGAGTTCTCGCGCGGCAAGTCCGAGCTCATCAACGCGATCTTCTTCGCCGATTTCGGCCAGCGGCTGCTGCCCTCTGCCGCGGGCCGCACGACGATGTGCCCGACCGAGATCCTGCACGATGCGTCGCGCCCTCCGTCGATCCGGCTGCTGCCCATCGAGACGCGCCTCAAGGACGGCACCGTCGCCGAGCTCAAGAACTACGCGGACGAGTGGGTGACGCTGCCGCTCGACCTCGGATCGGCCGAGCGGATGTCCGACGCGCTCGGGCGCGTCTCGCAGGTGAAGCGCGTGCCCGTGGCGCTCGCGCGGCGCTACGGCCTCCATGACGAGGACCTCGCCGCGTCGTTCGAGCGCCGCGACGAAGGCAGCGTCGACATCCCGTGCTGGCGGCACGCGGTGATCAACTTCCCGCATCCGCTGCTGAAGCAGGGTCTCGTGATCCTCGACACGCCGGGCCTCAACGCGATCGGCACCGAGCCCGAGCTCACGCTGTCGCTGCTGCCGAGCGCGCATGCGGTGCTGTTCGTCCTCGCGGCGGACACGGGTGTCACGAAGACCGACCTCGAGGTCTGGAACGATCACCTCGCCGGCACCGACGCGGCGACGCGAGCGGGCCGGCTCGTGATCCTCAACAAGATCGACGGCCTGTGGGACGGCATGAAGTCCGCCGCCGAGATCGACGCGGAGATCGCGCGGCAGGCGCGCGCGAGTGCCGAGATGCTCTCGGTCCCGCCCGAGCAGGTGTTCCCGGTATCCGCGCAGAAGGCGCTGCTCGCCAAGGTCAACGGCGACGACGCGCTGCTCGCGAAGAGCCGGCTGCCCCGCCTGGAGAGCGCGCTGTCCGGCAGCCTCGTGCCCGCGAAGCGCGAGATCGTCGGCGGCGCGGCGCTCGCCGAGGTCAGGGCGCTCGTCGCCAGCATCCGGGCGATCCTCGACGCGCGCGCGGCGGGCGTGGCCGAGCAGCTCGCCGAGCTCACGGCGCTGCGCGGGAAGAACCAGGACGTGGTCGAGCACATGATGCATCGCGTGCGCGAGGAGAAGGCGATGTTCGAGCGCGGGCTCGCGCGCTTCTCGGCGCTGCGCACCGTGTTCACGCAGCACACGACCGCGCTCTACGACCTGATCGGCCTCGACTCGCTGCGCGCCAACGCGGGCCGCACGCGGCGCGCGATCGAGGCGAGCCTGTTCACCAAGGGCGTGCGCGGCGCGATGAACGACTTCTTCGCGCAGATCCGCACCGACCTCGACGACGCCGCGAGGAAATCGGGCGAGATCCACGAGATGATGGGCGCGATGTACGCGCGCTTCGCGAAGGAGCACAACCTCGAGCCGTTCTCGCCGCCGCCGTTCTCGGTGCTCAAGTACGTGAAGGAGGTCGAGCGGCTCGAGCGCGCCTACCAGCAGCACATCAACACGCTGTGGAACATGGCGAGCAAGGCCAAGTTCCCGCTGATGAAGCGCTTCTTCGAGACCGTGGCGTCGCGCGTCCGCCACCTCTACGACATCGCGAACCGCGACGTCGACGCGTGGCTCAAGTCGGTCATGTCACCGCTGGAGACGCAGGTGCGCGAGCACCAGCTCCAGCTCAGGCGCCGGCTCGAGAGCATCAAGCGCATCCACCGCGCGAGCGACGAGCTCGAGGAGCGCATCGCCGAGCTCGTCCAGCAGGGCGAGGCGCTGGACGCGCAGGCGCGCGCGCTCGAGGCACGCGTCGCCGCGATCGAGCAGCTCGTCCATGCTCAGGACGAGTTGCCGCTCGCCGCCAACGCCTAGGCCGGGCCGGTCAGCCAATTCCCGACGCGGGGGCCGGGCCCCGCGCCCGGGACTATTCCCGCCTGGCCCCCTTGCCTTCATCAGCCGCCGGCCTTGCTCTTCATCAGTCCCTCGTACTTGAGCCGGAGCGCGGCCTTCGTCTCGACGTGCGTGGGATCGACCGGAATGCAGTCGACCGGGCACACCTCGCGGCACTGCGGAACGTCGTAGTGACCGACGCACTCGGTGCAGCGCGCGGGGTCGATCACGTAGATCTCCGGCCCCTGCGAGATCGCCTGGTTCGGGCACTCGGGCTCGCAGACGTCGCAGTTGATGCACTCGTCGGTGATCATCAGCGCCATGTCAGCGCCCTTCTGCCCTCGCGCGGAGCCTCGCCGCGACCGCCGGGTGCACGAAGTCGCCGATGTTGCCGCCGAAGCGCGCGATCTCGCGCACGATCGTCGCCGACACGAACATGTACTGTTCCGACGGCGTCAGGAACAGCGTCTCGACCTCGGGCCACAGCCGCCGGTTCATGCCGGCCATCTGGAACTCGTACTCGAAATCCGACACGGCGCGCAGCCCGCGCAGGATCGCGCGCCCACCTGGTCGTGCACGAACGCCATCAGCAGCGACGAGAATCCGGTGACCGTGGCGTTGGGCAGGTCGGCCAGCACCTCGCGCGCCATCTCGATCCGCTCGTCGAGCGTGAACATCGGGCGCTTGGACTCGGAGGCCGCGATGCCGACGACGACGCGGTCGAACAGCCGGGCCGCGCGCCGCACGAGATCCTCGTGGCCGCGGGTGAAGGGGTCGAACGTGCCGGGGTAGACGACGGTCAGCATGGCGCGAGCAGATGATAATGCACCTGCCCGGCGCGTCCCGCCCGGACGACCTCGAGCCCCGGCGGCGGGGCGAGCGCCCGTCCGGCCTCCGCGTAGATCGCGCCGCCCTCGGCGAGGCGCGCCGCGCACGCGGGCAGGAGCCAGTCCCAGGGGTCCTCGGCGAACGGGGGGTCGAGGAAGATCACGTCGAAGCGGCGGGTCTCGCGGTCGATGAAGGCGCGCGCATCGGCCCGGTGCGTCTCGAGTCCTTCTGCGCCGAAGAGCCTGGCATTGTCGGCGAGCGCGCGGACGAGCGCCGGGTGGCGGTCGACGGCGACAGCGAGCGTGGCGCCGCGCGACAGCGCTTCGAGCGACATCGCGCCGCTGCCCGCGTAGGGCTCGAGCGTGGTGCGGCCGGCGAGATCCTGCCCGAGCCAGTTGAACAGCGTCTCGCGGACCCGGTCGGGCGTCGGGCGGAGGCCCGGGACGCCGGGGAAGCGCAGCAATCGACCGCGATGGCGGCCGCCGATGATGCGCACGCGATTCGTCGTCGGGGCCATGAATGGGATGGGGGCAATGGCCCGGAACGCGATGCGCATGCCTGGCCCTGGAAGGAAGGCGACCGGCCCGCCAAGGCTCGGCGGCCGGAGCGCTGCGCCGTGATAGGTACAATTCTAGATCAGCAATCGACGTGCCTCCGATGTTCGACCTGTTCAAGCGCAAGACCGACGCCGCCGCGCCGAATCCCTCGCCCGACGACGCCGAGCCCAGGCGCTCGTGGACCGAACGGCTCACCGGCGGTCTCACCGCCTCGCGCGACCGGCTCTCCGGGGCGCTCGCCGGCGTCTTCCGGCGTCGTGCCCTCGACGACGAGGCGATCGAGGAGCTCGAGACCGCGCTCCTGACCTCCGACGTCGGCGTCGCCGCGACCGCGCACCTGATCGAGGACCTGAAGGCACGCTACAAGCGCGCGGGTGCCGATGCCGACCCGCGCGCGCTGATGCGCGAGTCGCTGGTGGCGCTCCTCGCGCCGATCGAGAAGCCGTTCGCGATCGGGCCCGAGCGGCCCTACGTGATCATGATCGCGGGCGTGAACGGCGCGGGGAAGACGACCTCGATCGGCAAGCTCGCGAAATGGCTCCAGCAGCAGGGGCACTCGGTGCTGCTCGCCGCGGGCGACACGTTCCGCGCGGCGGCGCGCGAGCAGCTCACCGTGTGGGGCGAGCGCAACAACGTCGCGGTGATCGCTCAGGCGGGCGGCGACCCGGCCGCGGTCGCGTTCGACGCGGTCGGCGCGGCGACGGCACGCGGCATCGACGTCGTCCTGGCCGACACCGCCGGCCGGCTGCCGACGCAGCTCAACCTGATGGACGAGCTCGGCAAGGTCAAGCGGGTGCTGGGCAAGGCGAAGGAGGGCGCGCCGCACGCGGTGCTGCTCGTGCTGGACGCGAACACCGGGCAGAACGCGCTCGCGCAGGTCGGAGCGTTCGATCGCGCGGTCGGGCTCACCGGTCTCGTGCTCACGAAGCTCGACGGGAGCGCCAAGGGAGGCGTCGTCGCCGCGATCGCGCGCGAGCACCCGGTGCCGCTCGCCTTCGTCGGCGTGGGCGAAGGCGTCGACGATCTCCGTCCGTTCTCCGCCGCCGAGTTCGTCGACGCGCTGCTGCCCGCCGACGGTTGAGCCGTCGCTTGCCGCGCGCGCGAGTGCTCACTCACTGCACCATTCCCGTCGGTGCGAGGCTTCGGGGTCACACCGGTGCGGCAGCCATTCGTCATCCCCGGGCGCCGCCCGGTTCGAGCCGGGACGTCGCCGGTCATATCCGACTGGAACAGCTCAGGAACTTTCTCGTAGGTTAGCACTCTCATTACACGAGTGCTAAAATGGTGTCGGGCAACGGGGACCCGAAGGGTCCACCGGCACCCCTGAGAGAGGAGTTCGACGATGACCGGTTCCGCGCTGGCGTTCCCGACCCCCGCTTCGCTGGGCAGTCTGGATCATTACATCCAGGCCGTGAATCGCTTCCCGCTCCTGACCGCCGAGCAGGAGACCGAGCTCGGCCGTCGCTGGCGCAACGGCGAGGACGTCGACGCTGCCCGCCAGCTGGTGATGTCGCACCTGCGTCTGGTCGTGGCCGTGTCGCGCAACTACCAGGGCTACGGCCTCCCGCAGGGCGACCTGATCCAGGAAGGCAACGTCGGCCTGATGAAGGCCGTGCGGCGGTTCGACCCGGAAAGGGGCGTGCGGCTGGTTTCCTTCGCGCTGCACTGGATCAAGGCCGAGATCCACGAATACATCCTGCGCAACTGGCGGCTCGTGAAGGTCGCGACCACCAAGGCGCAGCGCAAGCTGTTCTTCAACCTGCGGAGCATGAAGACCTCGTCGCACGCGCTGTCCCGCGACCAGGCGGCAGCGATCGCGCGCGAGCTGGGCGTGAAGCCCGAGGAAGTGGTCGAGATGGAGACCCGGCTGTCCGGGCACGACATCGCGCTCGACCCGGCGCCCGCGGACGACGAGGAGCACGCCTACGCGCCGATCGCCTGGCTCACCGCCAACGGCGACGACGAGCCCGCGCAGATCCTCGAGCGCAAGCAGGCGGAGCAGGGACGCAGCGAGGGGCTCAAGCGCGCTCTCGCGAAGCTCGACGCCCGGAGCCGCCGCATCATCGAGGCGCGTTGGCTCAAGGAAACCGACCCGGCGACGCTGCAGGAGCTCGCGGACGAGTACGGCGTGTCGGCCGAGCGCATCCGCCAGATCGAGAGCAAGGCGCTGAAGCAGATGCGCGGCGCGTTCCCGCTGGCCGCGTAACCGGCGTCGACCTCCGCCGCGACGAAACGCCGGCCGGGTGCCGGCGTTTTCGTTTTCCGGGGCGGGGGGGCCGTCCCGAACCTAGAGCTCGACCTGCGTGCCGAGCTCCACGACCCGGTTCGCCGGCACGCGGAAGAAGTCGCTAGCCTTGACGGCGTTCTTCGACATCGACGAGAACAGGCGCTCGCGCCACCTGGACATGCCGGGCCGCTCGGTCGACACGAGCGTCTCGCGCGACACGAAGAACGACGTCTCCATCATCTCGAACGGGAAACCGCTGCGCCCGGCCTGCTCGAGCAGCTCGGGAACGTCGGGCTCTTCCTTGAACCCGTAGTAGGCAAGCATCCGGTGGAAGTCGCCGCCCAGGCTCCGGATCTCGATCCGGTCGTCGGTCGCGACGTAGGGGATCTCGCGCGTCACGACGGTCAGGAACACCACGCGCTCGTGCAGCACCTTGTTGTGCTTGAGGTTGTGGAGCAGCGCGTGAGGCACGCGGTCGGGCGTCGAGGTCAGGAACACGGCGGTGCCCTCGACGCGCACCGGCGGGGCGAGCTCGATCGACTGGATGAACTGCTCGAGCGGCAGCGCGTCCTCCGAAAGGCGGTCGAACAGCACCTTGCGGCCGCGCTTCCAGGTCGTGAGCAGCGTGAAGACGACGCCGCCGATCAGGAGCGGGAACCAGCCGCCATCCGGAATCTTGAGCGAGTTCGACGCGAGGAACGCCGCGTCGATCAGCGCCAGCGGCGCCGCGATGCCCAGCGCGATCCAGCGCGACCACCTCCACAACCGGCGCATCACGAAATAGATCAGCAGCGAGTCGATGAGCATCGACATCGTGACCGCGATCCCGTACGCGCCGGCCAGCGCGCTCGAGCTGCGGAAGCCGACGACGAGCAGCGCGACGGCGACGAGCAGCGTCCAGTTGATGAACGGCACGTAGATCTGGCCCATCGTCTTCTCGGACGTGTGCCGGATCGCGATCCTCGGGCAATAGCCCATCTGCACCGCCGCGCGGGCGATCGAGAAGGCCCCCGAGATCACGGCCTGCGACGCGATGACCGCGGCCGCGGTGGCCAGGATCACGAGCGGCAGCAGCGCCCATTGCGGCGCGAGCAGGTAGAACGGGTTCTGGATCGCCTTGGGATCCGCGAGCAGCAGGGCGCCCTGCCCGAAATAGTTGAGCACCAGCGCGGGCATCACGAACAGGAGCCACGCGCGCCGGATCGGCGACGCGCCGAAGTGCCCCATGTCCGCGTAGAGCGCCTCGGTCCCGGTCACCGCCAGCACGACCGCGCCGAGCGACAGGAACGCCACCATCGGATTGGCGGCGACGAAGCTGACCGCCCACGTCGGCGAGAGCGCCCACAGCACTTCCGGGTTCGCGACGAGCTGGATGGCGCCGAGCAGCGCGAGCACGACGAACCACGCGGCGCAGATCGGCCCGAACAGCGTACCCACCGAGCCGGTGCCGCGCTTCTGGATCGCGAAGAGGGCGACCAGGATGACGAGCGCGAGCGGCACGACGAACGCCTTGAGGGCGGGCGTCATCACCTCGATCCCCTCGATCGCACCCAGCACCGACACGGCCGGCGTGATCATCGCGTCGCCGAAGAACATCGCCGCGCCGAAGATCCCGAGCCCGACCAGCCACCAGCGCAGCCGCCCCTCGCGCGCGAGCCCCCCCGAGACCAGCGCCGTCAATGCGAGGATGCCGCCCTCGCCGCGGTTGTCGGCACGCATGATCAGCGTCACGTACTTGAGCGTCACGACGATCACGAGCGCCCAGAACACGACGGACAGCAGCCCGAGGACGTTGTCGTGGTTCAGCGCGAGGCCGTGGTGGCCGCCGAACACCTCGCGCATCGTGTAGAGCGGCGACGTGCCGATGTCGCCGAACACGACGCCGATCGCGCCCAGCATCAGCATGCCCATCGGCTGGCGAGCGCCGGGCGAGGTGGGAGCGCTCATCGCTGCGGGGCCGGCGGCGTCAGGCCGGCGGGGTTGCGTCGTCGCCGCGGCGCGCGAAGCGGATGTTGAGCTGCTTGAGCTTGCGGTAGAGGTGCGTCCGCTCCAGCCCGGCCTTTTCCGCGACCCGGCTCATGTTGCTCTGCTCGCGCCCGAGGAGCTGCTCGAAGTAGATGCGCTCGAACGCCTCGCGCGCCTCGCGCAGCGGCAGCTCGAAGAACCGGGCGGTGAGCTCGGGCGCGACCGGGGCGCTGCCGGCGGCCGCCGTCGTCTCGCCGATCAGCCGTTTCGCGTGATCGGGCCCGATGTCGCCGCGCAGCAGCTTGAGATTCGACACGACGCTCGCGAGCTGGTCGAGGTTGCCCGGCCAGTGCGCGTTGGCGAGCGTCGCGAGCGTGGAGGGCTGCAGCGTTCCCAGCAGGGGCTCGCCCCCGCCTTCCGCGCGCCAGAGCCGCTCGATCAGCGGCGGAATGTCCTCGCGCCGCGCGCGGAGCGGCGGGAGCATCACCGCGCCCGCGGACAGCGCCGACAGGAGCGCCGCGTCGAACCTGCCTTCGGCGGCGAGCTCGCCCAACGCCTCCGCGGACGTTGCGACGAGCGTCACGTGCTGCCGCTCGAGCTTGGGCAGCAGGAACGCGAGCCCCTTCTGCTCCGCTTTCGAGTACTGCCCGATCTCGGCGCACCAGAGCGTTCCCTCGTGCGCCTCCTCGAGCAGCGATGCCGGGTTGGACGCGAGCCGGGACCCGTCGGCGAGCGCGACGAAAGGCACGTCGGGAACGCGCAGCGCCTGTGCCGCGACGTCGTGGCCGGTGCCCGCCTCACCCAGAATCAGGATCGGCCTGCGCGCGCCGAGCAGCGTCTCGAGCGACCGCTCCGCCTCTCGCACCGGCGCGCTGGTACCGAGCGCCGCCAGCGAGACGCGGCGCGGCTCGCGGGCAGCCGCGCTCTTGAGCGCGCGCGCGATCGTCCCGAGCAGCTTCTGCAGGCCGATCGGCTTCTCGAGGAAATCGAATGCGCCGATGCGCGTGGCCTCGACCGCGGTCTCGATCGTCCCGTGGCCCGACATCATCACCACCGGCATCGTGAGCAGGCCCGAGGAACCCCACTCGCGCAGCAGCGTGACGCCGTCGGTGTCCGGCATCCAGATGTCGAGCAGGACCAGCGCCGGCTGGGCGCGGGCGCGGTAGTTGCGGGCCTCCTGCGCGTTCTCGGCGACCGCGACGCGATAGCCCTCGTCCTGCAGGATCTCGGACAGCAGCTCGCGGATGCCGACCTCATCGTCGACGACCAGGATTTCGCGCAGATGGACGGTCACGGGGCAACTCCCCCGACGCGGGAAAGCAGAGTGGCGCTCATGTCTTCGCCAGCGGCAGCACGACGGTGACGCGGGCGCCGGCCGGCGCGGTGTTGGCAATCGAGACGCGTCCCGCGTGCTCCTCGACGATCTTGCGCACGATCGCGAGCCCGAGTCCCGTGCCCTTGGGCTTCGTCGTCACGTACGGCTCGAACGCGTGCGCGATCACGTCGTTCGGGAATCCCGGCCCGTTGTCGGCGACCGACAACTGCGCCTCGCCTCCCGTCGTTTCGACGGAGATCGCGTACGACGGATCGGCGCGCTCGGATTGGGCATCGACGGCATTCTGCAGGAGATTGTGTAACACCTGGCGGAGGCGGGTGGGTTCGCCCTGGACGACGACCGGAGCGTTGGGAAGGTTCAGCGACACGTGGGGACGCAGATTGTCGTACAGGGCGAGCACGTCTAGCAAGAGAGCCGACAGGTCGACCGGCTGGAGCTGTCCAGGGCGCGGCTGACGCGCGTAGACTGCGAAGTCGTCGACCATGTGCTTCATCGCTGTCACCTGGTTGACGATCGTCTGCGTCCCGCGCCTAAGTGTCTCCTGATCCGGACCTTCGAGCCGGCTCTCGAGCTTCACCGCGAGCCGCTCGGCCGACAGCTGGATCGGCGTCAGCGGATTCTTGATCTCGTGGGCGAGGCGCCGCGCCACCTCGGCCCAGGCGGCGTCGCGCTGCGCCTGCACCAGCTCGGAAACGTCGTCGAACACCACGACGTAGCCGTGCGGCGTCCCCGGCAGTCGGGAACCGCGCATCAGCAGCGTGCGCGACAGGTTGGCGACGCCGACCTGCGCCTCGCGCTGCCACTGGCCCTCGCGCGCGCCACGAAAGCCCTCGGCCACGAGCTCCGCGAATGGCGCGAGCGCGGGCAGCTTGCGTCCCCAGTCGGCGAGCGCGAGGCCGGAGAGCTCGGCGATCGGCTGCTGCAGGATCACGCTCGCACTCGGATTCGCCGTCCGCAGCCGCGTGCGGTCGTCGAACGCGAGCACGCCGGCCGACAGGTTGCCGAGTATGCTCTCGAGGTACGCGCGCGTCGTCTCGATCGCGCGCCTCGACTCCTCGTTCCTGGCGTTCGCGTCGGCGAGTTGCCCGGTCATCGCGTTGAACGACTCGGTGAGCACGCCGAGCTCGTCGCTCGAGGTCACCGGCTGGCGGCGCGTGAAATCGCCCTGCGCGACCGCGCGGGTGCCCTCCGCCAGCAGCGCGAGCGGCGCGCTGAACTGCTCGGAGAGGACGACCGCGAGGCCCAGCGCCGTGGTGAGCGCGAGCAGCAGCGTGAGCGTCAGCGTGAGCGCGTAGAGCCGCTTGAGCGCTCCGCGCGAGTAGGAGATCTCCTGGTAGTCGCGGAAGCCGGCCTCCACCTTCTCGATCTCCTGTGCGAGCCCGCGCGGAACCGGCTCGATCACCTGCAGGAGCTTGAGCGGCTCGCGACGGTCCGCGCTGTTGACCGGCACGACGATCCGCAGGCGGATGCCGCCCGTCGGCATCTGGTCGATCGACGAATAGGCCTGCTGCAGCCTCGCGCTCCGCAGCGCCTGCGACGGGGGCGGCTCCGGCGAGACCGATCCGCCCGCGGCGCCGGCGATCGCGAGCACGCCGCCGGCAGCGTTGAACAGCGCGGCTTCCGACACGCCGGCCTGCTCGGTCGCCCGCGACAGCACGACCGGATACTGGCCCGGCGCGTCGCCGATCTGCTCGGCGATCTGCGTCGCGCGATTCGTCGTCTCGCGGATCAGGTAGTCGAGCGCATTGCGGCTCAACGCGAGGCCCCCCTCGAGCGCGCGGTCGACGCGGACGTCGAACCAGCTCTCGATCGAGCGGCCGAGGAACTGCACGGACACCGCGTACACGAGCGCGCCGGGCAGCACCGCGACGAGCGCGAACAGCAGCACGAGGCGCGCGGCGAGACGCGAGCCGAACACGCCGCGCGTGTAGCTGCGCCTGAGGCGTCGCAGCTGCCAGCCGACGATGAACATCAGCAGCGCCACCGTCGCGATGTTGATCACGACGAGCGTGTCGTATCCGCGCGCGAACCGCTCGCTGTTCTCGGTGGCGGTGGCGAGCAGGAACAGGCCGATCGCGGACAGGCTCGCCGCGACGACGAGGAGCCATCGGAGCCTGCGCGACGTCAGGAACGCGCTCACCGGGAACCTTTCCCGGGAATGGTCGCCGACACGTCTTCGTGCACCCTCCCCTGCAGGACGGCGCGGGAGTGGTCCCCCCGAAGCGAACTGCGTTCGGTTCCCCCCAGGGGGCGATCGCCGGTCGAACGCCCCCGGAGCCCGCTTGCGAGCCTTCCCCCGGGGGGCAACGCGCCTTTGGGGCGGCCCGGCAGGCCGGATGAACGCCCCCCCGAAGCCCGCTTCGCGCGCCGCCCCCCAGGGGGCAACGCGCCTTTGGGGCGGCCCGGCAGGCCGGATGAACGCCCCCGGCGCGCCCGGGCCACGGCCCGCGGGTGCCCCGAAGCGAACGCGTCGCCCCCCTTGGGGCGGCCCGGCAGCGAGCCCCCGAGCGACGCGTTCGCTTCCCCCGGGGCGCGCGTGGACGGCCCGGCGGCGATAGGATCCCCCCGAAGCGAACTGCGTTCGCTTCCCCCCAGGGGGCGATCGCCTTGGGACGGCCCGGCGGCGATCATGGCGTGAACGGGAACCGCTTCCAGTCGCTCGCGAGTTGCCACTCGCGCGACGCCAGCGCGTTGACCTGGAAGGGCTTGGGAAGCTGGTTGACGTCGAGGCGCAGGCGCACCGCAGCCTCGTAGCGGGCGCCGCGCGCGAAGTCCGAGACGCGGGCGATGGGCCGCGAGGTGACGCGCCCGACCAGTCGCTCGACCTCGGCGATCGAACCCAGGTTCTGGCTGTAGAGGCCGCTCGCGACGCGGTACTGCTGCGAGAGCGGCGCGTACGAGACGCGCCAGGTCGTCGACGACGACTGCACCTTCTCGTCGAGCCAATACCAGCGCGGGCGCGCGATCTCGACCTCGAGCACGAAGTAGAGCGGCACTCCCTTCTGCAGCGCTTCCTCCAGCGTCGGGTTGAGCGCGAACTCGAACTCCGCGTTGAGCAGGACCTCGCCCTCCTCGACGCGCAGCTCGGCGCTCTTCACCGGGATCACGTCCGCGCGCGCGCGGCGAGGGCAGCGCGACGAGGACAGCAGCCCCGCGGCGAGCGCGAGCGCCCGCCGCCGCGCAGGGGCGGCGGGCGGTGCGGTTCGTGTCGGGGGGATCCGGGGCATCGTGCCAGCCTGGAATGGGCCCAGCGTCGGGCGCGCCAGCGCGTCTCGCGTCACGCCCTGCGGAAACGTGCGTAGAAGAAACCGTCCTGATTGTGGCGTGCGCCCGGGAGCGAAGGCAATAGCTGCCCCCCCGACGACTCGGCGCCGGCCGGGAAAACCGGGCTTTCGCGCAACGCGTCGGGCATGCGCGCGGCGAATGCCGCGGCCTGCGCCTCGTTTTCCTCGACGAACACCGAGCACGTCGCATAGACCAGCGTGCCGCCGCGCGCGAGGCAACTCCACAGCGCGTCGAGCATCGCGTGCTGCACGGCCGCGAACGACGCGACGTCGCTCGCGCGCCGCAGCCACTTGACGTCCGGATGCCGGCGGACGATCCCAGATGCCGTGCACGGCACATCGGCGAGGATGCGATCGTAGGGACGCCCGTCCCACCACGACGCGGGCGCCGCGGCATCACCGGCGACGACGCGCACGCGATCGCTGGCGAGCTTCTGCCTCGCGAGGTTCGTGTGCACGCGCGGCAGGCGCGCGGCATCGGCGTCGAGCGCAGTCAGCTCGACGTCGGCGAGCTCGAGGATGTGCGTCGTCTTGCCGCCCGGGGCCGCGCACGCGTCGAGCACGCGCTCGCCGTCGCGCGCACCGAGCAGCGGCGCAGCGATCTGCGCCCCCGCGTCCTGCACCGAGAATGCGCCCTCGTCGTACCCCGGAAGCTCGCGCACCGGACGCGGGGGCGAGACGATCAGGCCCGCCTCGCCCACCGGCTCGCACGCGATGCCCTTGGGTCATGAAGCGCCCGGCGAGCGCGTCGCGGGACCCTCGCGCGGATTCGCTCGCAAGGTGAGCGGAGGATGCTCGTTGCCCGCGGCGAGGATCCGCTCCCACTCGGCAGGCCAGTCGGCGCGCACGCGGGCGATCCACCAGCGCGGATGCGACCAGCGCGCGACCGGCGTCGACGCGACCTTCGCGATCCACTCTTCACGCTCGCGGAGGTACCGGCGCAACATCGCGTTCGAGAGTCCTTTCGCCTGCGGGCGAACCGCGTCGCCCGCAGCGGCCACGGCGCGGTCGACGACCGCGTGCGCCTCGGCGCGCATGTGCTCGAGCTGGTAGAGCGCGACCGCGAGGATCGCCACCAGCATCGGGTCGGCGATCGGCTTGTGCGCGAGCGTGCGGACGATCGCCTCGAGCGACCCCCAGTGGCGCAGCGTGCCGTAGGCGAGCTCCTGGACGAACCCGCGCGCCGGCGTCGCCTCGGCGCCCGAGGCCTCCAACGCACGAGCGAGCGTCTCGCCGCCCATCACGCGGACGATCGTGTCCGCCGCCTGCCGCTGCGAAGCGTCCATCATGGCCGGGGCACGCCGCCCGCCTCGCGGTCACCCGGACCGAAGCGCGAGCCCACGTCGATGCCTCGCCCGGCGGCATAGGCGCCGGCCGCCATCCGGCGGCCGCCGGATGGCTGCACCTCGACGAGCCGCAGCGCGCCGTCCTCGACACGGGTTCCACATGCGACGTCCAGGATCCCGCCTGAGCGCGCGACGACATCCCCCGGCTCCGCAGGCGCGCTCCGGGGCACCGGATGCGCACGCCAGATCTTCACCGCCTCGCCCGCGCAGGTCGCGTGTGCGCCGGGCGACGGATCGTAGGCGCGGATCAACGCGTCGAGCGTGGCGGCAGGACGCCCCCAGTCGATCGCAGCGTCGCCCTTGCCGACCTTGGCCGCGTAGGTCGCGCCCACCGCCGGCTGCGGCAGCGCCGCAAGCGCCCCTTCGCGCTCGAGGCGCCGCAGGACCGTGACGATCGCCTGCGCGCCTGCCAGCGCCAGCCGGTCGTGCAGCGTTCCGCCCGTCTCCCGCGCACCGATCGGGACGTCCACGACCTCGACCATCGGCCCGGTATCGAGTCCGGCGTCCATCTGCATGATCGTGATGCCGGTCGCCGCGTCGCCCGCCTCGATCGCGCGCGCGATCGGCGCGGCACCCCGCCAACGCGGCAGTTTCGAGGCGTGGATGTTGAGGCACCCGTGACGCGGCCAGGCGAGGACCGCCTCGGGGAGGATCAGCCCGTACGCGGCGACCACCAGTACATCGAGCGGAATGGCCAGCGCTTCCGCGCGCGCGGCCTCGGACTTGAGCGTGGCCGGCTGCAGCACCGGGATACCGAGCGAGGCTGCCAGCGCCTTGACCGGCGATGGCTCGAGCTTCAGGCCTCGGCCTTTTGGCCGATCGGGCCGCGTGAGCACCAGCGGTATCGTGTATCCGGCGCGGGCGATCGCCTCCAGCGCGCGCGCCGCGAACGCCGGAGTGCCGGCGAAGCCGACGCGCATGGATTAAACGACCTCCCCAGGCTAGCCGCGTTCGCGGCGTCGCACCCCCCCTCCTGACGGAGGGGGCGGGCGCCTTGGGACGGCCCGGGAGCGCTCCGCCTTGCTCGCTTCCCCCGGGGGCCGCGCGCCTTTGGGGCGGCCCGCACCCCTGCCGGAGGCGCGTGGACGCCCCAGCGCCCCGGCGCCTGGCGGCGGCGCCCATCGGCACGGCGGGTCAGCCGGCGAGCCGCTGCTTCTTGCGCAGCTTGCCGGAGACCCTCGCCCGCTTGAGCGGCGAGAGATAGTCGACGAAGACCTTGCCGAGGAGGTGGTCCATTTCGTGCTGTATGCACACCGCGAGCAGGCCCTCGGCCTCGAGTTCGAACGGCTTCCCGTCGGCGCCGGTCGCCCGGACGCGCACCCGCGCCGCCCGGGTCACCTTGTCGTAGTAGCCGGGGACCGACAGGCAGCCTTCCTCGCACTCGGCCTCGCCCTCCGCGAAGACGATCTCGGGGTCGATGAAGACGCGCAACTGGTCACGGGTTTCGGAAACGTCCATGACAATCACGCGCTTGTGCACGTTGACCTGCGTCGCAGCGAGCCCGATGCCCGGGGCCGCATACATGGTTTCGGCCATGTCGCGGACCAGGCGCTCGATCTCGGGGGTGACCGACCCGACGCGAGAGGCAACTTTCCTCAGGCGCGGATCCGGGAACTCGAGGATAGGAAGCAACATGTCTGCTGGACAAATGCAAGTGCAGGATGCAGAATCTTTCCCAAGTCCTTATTTTGCGGCGGTTTAGGACATTCGCAAGACCCGCCTCGCACGGAAGAGGTCTTATGCGTCAACAGTTTAGCATGGGCAGGCGCCTCGCCCTCGCGTTGGTCGCGAGCGCCCTACTGCTGCCGGCACCCGCCCTCGCCGCCGACCCGATCGCGCTCGCCGAGAATGCGCCGTCCTCGTACACGGTGCAAAAAGGCGACACCCTGTGGGCGATCTCCGGACGATTCCTCAAGGACCCGTGGCGCTGGCCCGACGTCTGGCGGATGAACCGGGACCAGATCCGCAACCCGCACCTCATCTACCCGGGCGACGTGATCGCGCTCGACCGGACGGCCGATGGCCAGCCTCGGCTGTCGATCGCGAAGGGTCCGTCGTTGGCTGAAGACCGGCTGTCGCCGCGCGCGCGCGCCGAGCCGATGGACGCCCAGGCGATCCCGAGCATTCCCCCCGGCGACCTCGAGCCCTACCTGACGCGCCCGGTGATCACCGAGACGCCGGGCCTTCCGAACGCCCCGGAGATCGTCGAGGGTCGCGATCGCGGCCGGGTCGTCCGAGGCGAGGGCGACCGGGTCTACGTCGTCGGGCTCGACCCGAAGCTGGGCGACCGCTGGAACATCTACCGGCCGGGCAAGGCGCTCCTCTCGTCGAGCGGCGAGTTGCTCGGCTACGAGAACCGCTACATCGGCGCGGTCCGGGTCGATCGCTTCGCCGACGTGTCGACAGTGCAGATCACCGACGCGACCGAGGAGGTGTTCATCGGGGACCGCCTGCTGCCGGTGCCGCGCGAACAGCTCCTCGCCTACGTCCCGCGCGCGCCAGACGCCGACATCCGGGGCCGGATCATCGCCTCGTACCGCTCCACGAGCGAGATGGGGCGCGGCGCCATCGTGACGCTCGACCTCGGCAAGCGCGAGAACCTCGAGGTCGGGCACGTGCTCGCGATCTACAGGACCGTACCGGCCATCAACGATCCGCGCCCGGATACCGGTACGCCGTTCATGCTGCGGTTCCTCGACCAGTCGACGACGTTCCTGCCGCAGAAGCAGCTCGACGTTCCCGACGAGCGCGTCGGGCTGCTGTTCGTGTTCCGCGTGTTCGACCGCGTCGCCTACGCGATCCTGCTCAACACGACCGACCCGGTCGTGGTGGGCGACGCGGTGCGCAAGCCCTAGGTCGACGCGATCCCGTCGCGCTCCCGGTGAGCGCCGGCGTGTCGCCCAAGGCGGGGGCCCCATTGAACGATGCCGAGCGCGCCGACGCCTGGGCCGCGCTGGCGGGCGCTGCCCTGCCCACGGGCGCGCTCGTCGCGCTGCTGAAGGCCTTCGGGTCGCCCGAATCCGTGCTCGCGGCATCGCGTGCGAGCGTCGCGGCGATCGCCGGGGCCGACGCAGCCGCGCGGCTCGCAGCTCCCGATGCCGAGCGGACGGACGCGACGCGCGCGTGGCTCGCCGACCCTGCCCATCGACTCCTGTCGTGGGACGACGAGGACTATCCGCCGCAGCTGCTCGAGCTTCCCGATCCGCCCCCGGCGCTGTTCGCGCTCGGCCGCGTCGAGCTGCTCGCGCGGGCGTCGATCGCCATCGTCGGCAGCCGCCAGGCGACCCCCCAGGGGCGCGAAGACGCGCTCGCCTTCGCTCGAACGCTCGCCGAGGCGGGCCTGACCGTCGTGTCGGGACTCGCGCAGGGCATCGACGCCGCCGCGCACCGCGGGGCACTCGGCACCTCGGCCTCGACGATCGCGGTCATGGGAACCGGTCCCGACCGCGTCTATCCTGCCAGCCAGCGCGACCTCGCGCACGCGATCGCCGCGCAGGGGTGCGTCGTGACCCAGTTCCCGCCCGGCACGCCACCGCTCAAGGCCAATTTCCCGCAGCGCAACCGCATCATCTCGGGTCTCGCAAGAGGGGTGCTGGTCGTCGAGGCTGCGCCTCAGTCCGGCTCGCTCATCACCGCGCGCCTCGCGGTCGAGCAGGGCCGCGACGTATTCGCGATTCCCGGATCGATCCACTCGCCCCTGTCGAAGGGGCCTCATCGGCTCATTCGCGACGGCGCGAAGCTCGTCGAGACCGCCCAGGACGTCCTGGTCGAGCTCGGGCTCCCCGGCACCGGCGCGCCACGCGCCGCCGACCCGGCGCGCCCTGCGGAAGCGGACCCGGTCCGGGTCCGCCTGCTGGAAGCGATGGGGCGCGGGCCGGTCGACCTTGACCGCCTGGTGGGGAGGACCGGCCTTTCCGCCGACGCGATCGCGGCAGCTCTGGTGCACCTCGAGCTCGACGGCAACGTCGCCGCGATGCCCGGAGGCCGCTGGCAACGCAGGGACTAGGGAACCTCTGCGTAAGCTCAGCGCGCGCACCCTCGCATGAACGGGCCTCCGGAAGACGTTGCTTGCCGTTCGCCCGGCTGCCCTTCGGGGCGCGGCGCCCCGGGCGCGTACCGGCGGCCGAAGGAGGGGCCCGGGTCGCCAAGCCAGACTGCGCGCTGACCCTGCAGGGAAGCCGCGCTGCCGCCCTCGCGCGCGCCCGTGCGCGCAGGTAAGCGTCCTTGCCCTAACGCGAACTCCTTCTGTAGTATCCGGCCTCCCTCGCCCGAGCCCTCCATGGCCAAACGCCTCGTCATTGCCGAGAAGCCCTCCGTCGCCGCCGACATCGCGCGCGCGCTCGGCGGACTCACGCGCCAGGGCGACTATTTCGAGGGCGACGACACGATCGTCTCTTCCGCGGTCGGCCATCTGCTCGAGATCGGCATGCCGGAGGAGGAAGAGGTCAAGCGGGGCAAGTGGACGTTCGCGCACCTGCCCGCGATCCCCTCCGCGTTCGACCTGAAGCCGATCGAGAAGTCCGGGGACCGCCTCAAGCTCCTGCTGAAGCTCATCAAGCGCAAGGACGTGACCTCGCTCGTCAACGCCTGCGATGCAGGGCGCGAGGGGGAGCTCATCTTCCGCTACATCGTCCAGTACGCGAAGACCGACAAGCCGATCCGCCGCCTGTGGCTGCAGTCGATGACGCCGGCGGCGATCCGCGAGGGGTTCGAGGGGTTGCGCGCCGACGCCACGATGCTCCCGCTCGCCGACGCGGCGAAGTGCCGCTCCGAATCCGACTGGCTCGTCGGCATCAACGGCACGCGCGCGATGACCGCGTTCAACTCGAAGTCGGGGGGCTTCCAGCTCACGACGGTCGGCCGCGTCCAGACGCCGACGCTCGCGATCCTGGTCGAGCGCGAGGAGAAGATCCGCGCGTTCGTGCCGCGCGACTACTGGGAGCTGCACGGCACGTTCGTCGCGGCGGCGGGCGAGTACCCGGGCCGCTGGTTCGACGAGTCGTTCCGCAAGCCCGAAGGCGATCCCGACGCGCGCGCCGAACGCCTGTGGGACGAGACGAAGGCGAGCGCGATCGCCGCGAAGTGCGCCGGCCGGCCGGGCATCGTCACGGAGGAGTCGAAGCCTTCGACGCAGAGCCCGCCGATGCTCTACGACCTCACGACGCTCCAGCGCGAGGCGAACGGCCGGTTCGGCCTCTCGGCGCGCACGACGCTTTCGCTCGCGCAGGCGCTCTATGAGAAGCACAAGGCGCTGACCTACCCGCGCACCGACTCGCGCGCGTTGCCCGAGGATTACCTCGCCACCGTGAAGCAGACGATGGAGGCGCTGGGTGCCACGAACGCGTACGGCACCCACGCGCGCCGCGTGCTCAAGGAGAAGTGGGTCAGGCCCAACAAGCGCATCTTCGACAACGCGAAGATCTCCGACCACTTCGCGATCATTCCGACGCTCGTCGCGCCGAAGCACCTGTCCGAGCTCGAGCAGAAGCTCTACGACTTCGTCGTCAGGCGCTTTCTCGCCGTGTTCCATCCGGCCGCCGAGTTCCTCGTCACGACGCGGATCACGCGCGTCGAGGGCGAGCCGTTCAAGACCGAGGGCAAGGTGCTGGTGGAGCCGGGCTGGCTCGCCGTCTACGGCAAGGAGGCGGCCGAGGAAAACGCCTCGCTCGTCCCGGTCAAGCCCGGCGAGAAGGTCTCGACGGCCAAGGTCGACGTGCAGAAGCAGACGACGCGGCCGCCGCCGCGCTACAACGAAGGCACGCTGCTCTCCGCGATGGAAGGCGCCGGCAAGGCGATCGAGGACGAGGAGCTGCGCGAGGCGATGCGCGAGAAGGGCCTCGGCACGCCCGCGACGCGCGCGCAGATCATCGAGGGGCTGATCGGCGAGCGCTACGTTTATCGCGAGGGCCGGGAGCTGATCCCGACCGCGAAGGCGTTCTCGCTGATGACGCTGCTGCACGGGCTTGGCGTGCCCGAGCTCTTCAGCCCCGAGCTCACCGCCGAATGGGAGTTCCAGCTCGCCCAGATGGAGCACGGCAAGCTCGGCCGCGCCGCGTTCATGAAGGACATCGTCGCGATGACGAAGCGCATCGTCGCGCAGGCGAAGAACTACGAGAGCGACACCATTCCCGGCGACTTCGCGACGCTCACGGCGCCGTGCCCGAAGTGCGGCGGCGAGGTGCACGAGAAGTACAAGAAGTTCCAGTGCATCAAGTGCGAGTTCGCGTTCTGGAAGATCATGGGCGGCCGGCAGCTCGAGCCCACCGAGGCGGAAACACTGCTGCGCCAGCGCGAGATCGGCCCGCTCGACGGCTTCCGCAGCCGGCTGGGGCGTCCGTTCTCGGCGAAGCTCAGGCTCAACGACGCGAACGAGGTCGAGTTCGACTTCGGCCCGCGAATCGACGACGACGGCGAGGCCCCAGACTTCACCGGGCAGGAGCCGCTAGGCCCTTGCCCCAAGTGCAGCAACCGAGTCTTCGAGACGCCCGCCGCGTACGTCTGCGAGCGCGCGGTCGGCCCGGACAAGACCTGCGACTTCCGCTCGGGGCGCACGATCCTGCAGCGTACCGTCGAGCGCGCGCAGATGGAGAAGCTGCTCGCGACGGGCAAGACCGACCTGCTCCAGTTCGTGTCGTCGCGCACCCGCCGGCCGTTCTCCGCGTTTCTCGTGCGCCAGCCCGACGGCAAGGTCGGCTTCGAGTTCGAGAAGCGCGAGCGCACCGGCGGCGGGCGCGGCGCTCGCGCCGCACCGGCGGCGCTCAAGGTGCTCGGCAAGCACCCGAAGGACGGCAAGCCGGTCGAGCTCCACGCCGGCCGATACGGTCCCTACGTCAAGCACGGCGACGTGAACGCGACGATTCCCGACCGGGAGCGCGCTGACGCCATCACGCTGGACGAGGCGGTGG
This sequence comes from Betaproteobacteria bacterium, assembly GCA_016704895.1. Classification (GTDB taxonomy): domain Bacteria; phylum Pseudomonadota; class Gammaproteobacteria; order Burkholderiales; family Casimicrobiaceae; genus VBCG01. The sequence goes on along the minus strand of JADIZG010000009.1, from coordinate 67,790 downwards.
CGCTCATCGCCGAGCGGGCCGACCGCTCGCCATCGAAGCCCGCCCGCAAGAGCGCGACGACGCGCCGGATGGCCAAGGAGCCGGCGCCGACCGCGCGCAAGCGCGCCACGAAGACGCCGTCGACCGGTGCAGCGAAGACCGCGGCCCGCCCGGCGGCGAAGAAGTCGACCGCGGCTCCCGCGACCAAATCGCCGGCCGCGAAGGCCCCGGCGACGAAGAAGCCCTCGCCTGCGTCGCGCAAGACGGCGGCCGCGCCGGCGGCGAAGAAGCCGGTCGCGAAGAAGGCGACCGCGAAGCGCCGCTAGCCGCGCTTCGGAGCGCCGGCGCGCATCAATCCGGCGCGCAGAACCTGACCCCTTCGCCCGACCAGCCCTGCTGCGTGGTGAAGTCCTGGTAGACGGCGAGGCTCGTCGTGAACCGGTGGTTCGGCGCGCCCGTCTGCCCGTTGTCCTACCTCCAGTAGACCGGCGGGGTGCCCGCGGCGCACGCGCCCGCGGCCGGGACCCGGACATGGAACGCGATCGTCTCGTACTGCCAATCCGATTTGTTCCTGACGCCGGCGAACCCGGCCGGATCGGCCGGGTAGAAGTGCGAGCTCCTCGACGCGAATGCTGGAGCGTGACCGGCGAGAACGCGGCCTCGACGTCGTCGTCGCGGAACGGCACGATCAGCCGCGGTCCCCCGGCCCAGGTGGACGCGGATGCCGCGAGCGCGATCGCCATCCTGCGCAACGTCACGGGGCTGGACGACGATCGCCGCATCACCCCAACGCTCAGGTAGTCCCGTCGCGACGATCGCGACGGCGGACCGTCGCACGTGGTCCGGCTCAACGCTCGAGCGGCCGAGGCTCGCATCCAAGGCGGGAGCGTCGGGATAGGCGGCATGGGGCGGCCCCGGGGTTCCCCGACCGGCCATCCGAAGGACCGGCCGTCCCGCCCCGTCGTTCCGAAGGAAGGGGACGCCTACCGAGCGTGTGTGCTAGTTTTCGTGCATTGGTGGCATTCGCATGCGCGTCAGATACCTCCGGAGCCCCGGGCGAGTATGAACGTCCTGTTCGTCGTCACGCGGAACGAGGCCGAGCTGCTGCGGCTCAACCTCGCCCATCATCTTGCCTGGGGTTTCGATCACGCCGCAATTGCGGACAACGAGAGCACCGACGCGACGCGCGAGGTGCTCAATTCCTTCGGCGATGCGGTGACGGCCGAGACCATTGCCGATCCGAACGATCGCTTCGCGGCACTGCGGCGCCTGGTGCATCGCATCGAGGCGCGACACGGCCAGGCGCAATGGGTCGCCGTCTCGGACACCGACGAGTTCTGGTGGGACGCCGGCGGCACGCTTCGGGATCTGGTGTCGCGGGTTCCGGCAAACGCGATCGGGCTCTACTCGGACCAGAAGCTCTTCCTCCCGACGGCTATCGACCCGAGCGAAGGGCCGCCCTACGTTCGCCGAACGTGGCGCACGACCGGCCCCTCGAGCCCGCTGCACACGAGCTACAGGAAAGGCAAGTCGATCTACCGCGCCAGTTGGGTGCGGGAGCACGAACTCACGGGTCCGCACTGGTGCGTCGCGGTGCGGGGCGCGGCCTATCGCCCGCCGCGCGCGCTCGTCCACCACTACATGATCAACGACGAGAACAACTTCGTGCAGAAGGTCGAGGCGCTGTCTCGCTGGAGCCCGCAGGTACGCGGCTCAGCGAGCGATGCGATGGGCGCGGCGAGCGGGACGAAATCGCAGGTGCGGTTCGGCGACTTCAAGATCTCGTGGTGGCGCATCTACGAGTCGGGCGGCGAGCGGGCCTTGCGCGAATACTTCCGCACTTCCTACGTGATCTCCGCCGCGGCGCTGCCGGGCCATGTGGAACGCCGGGAACTGGTTCAGGACACCGCGTTCGCGGACTGGATGCGGACGCGCTGATCCGCGCGGTGCGCGACCGGACGGCGATCCCGGCAGCGCCTCGGGACGGTCACCGATCGAGGCCGGAGGTCCCCAGTACCGCGTCGAGCTCGTTCCGCCATGCCACTGCCCGGCCGCCGAACAGCTCCGCAGCCCGCCGAATCTCGTCGGCGAACTGCTCGTACAGGAGCAGCCGCACCTCGGCGCGCATGTCCGCGTGCCACTGGCCCTTCTTGCGGTTGTAGTCGGGCGCGATGCCCACCGCGGCGCCCGGCAGACCCACGAACGCCATGATCTCGTCGCGGATGCGCACGGGATCGTACGCGATGTCCTCGAGAAACCAGTAGCGGATCCCGCCGTTCGGCACCGCCGCCGACCACTTGTCCCATGTGCGCGTCGGGTACGAGCGCTCGGTGTGTTCCGGCCGGGCGACGATCGCGGCGACGCGCGAAGCGTCGGCGAGATCGGCGGCCGACAGCTGCGACTTGCGCACGCGCATGCACAGCGCGCTCCAGAGACGCCGCACCGGATGTCGCAGCATCAGCACGTAACGGGCGTCCGGACACTCCCGCACAGCGGCGTCGATCTCGCGCGGACCCGCCATTGCATAGTTGGGCGAAATGTCGCCCGAGACGAGGCCGTCCTTGATGGCGAACGTCTCGCGATACCAGGCGGCGTCCCTGCCGCGTCGCGAGCCGTTATCGAAGACGCGCACGAACTCGCGGTCGCGAGGGGACAGATCTTGCCGGCGCTTCAGCTCCTCGAGCCGCTGGAGGTTGAATGGCGTGAACGGATCGCCGCAGAAGTGGTTCAGCTCCTTGATCGGCGACATCCACGCGCCTTCGGCGTGGTCGATCTGGTCGTACAGCCAGCCCGTGCCGGCTTTCTCCATCCCGATGCAGATGAAATCGGGGCCGTGCACGTTCACGCGACGTTCACCTGCGACGACCACGTGCGTCACCGCTTGCGCGTCCTCGTGTTCGTCTTCACAGGCGTCTTCGCGGGGGCCTTGCCGGCCCGGCGGACGAGGGATCCGGCCTTCCTGGCCGCCGCCGCGACGCTCGTGGCACCCTCCTCGATGGCCGTCCTGGCGACGGCAGTCATTCGACGCACCGTCGTCTTCGTGGAGGCCGGCTTGCGCTTCGGCGCCGCCGGCCTGCCGCCCATCGCGCGCTCGACCTTGCCCGCCGCTTCCTTGACGCCCGCGGCAGCGGAACGCGCCTTGCGCTTCACGGCGCGCTTCGCCTGGGCAATCGCCGCTTCCGCGTCCGCCTCGACGGCCTTCGCCCTGCGCATCACCGCGCGCTTCGCGTTGCCGAGCGCCTGCTTCGCGTCGGCCTGTGCGACGGTCGCTTCGCGCTTTGCCTTCGATTCCACGACGCGCGCCTTCCTCGCGATCGTCGCGCCGACTTCCTGCGCCTTCGCGCCCGCCGCCTCGACCGCGTCGCCGATCCTGGTCAGCAGCCCCTTGCCCGTCGTCCTGGTCGCCATCGTCGTCGCTCCTCGCAACCCGTGAAACCGCGCGCGTCAGACGTCGAGGTTGCGCACGCCGAGCGCGTTGCCCTCGATGAACGCGCGTCGCGGCTCGACCTGCTCGCCCATCAGCGTGTCGAAGATCTCGTCGGAGGCGATCGCGTCCTCGATCTGCACCTTGAGGAGGCGCCGCACCGCCGGGTCCATCGTCGTCTCCCAGAGTTGCCCCGGGTTCATCTCGCCCAGCCCCTTGTAGCGCTGGATCGCCACGCTGCCGCGCGCTTCCGCGAGCAGCCAGTCGAGCGCCTGCTTGAACGTCTTCACCGAGTGCACCTTCTCTCCGCGGCGCACGCTCGCCCCCGCGCGGATCAGGCCCTGCAGCACGGCAGCCGCCGACGCGATCTGCGCGCCGTCGCCGCTTTCGAGGAAATCGGTGTCGAGCACGGTCGTGTGCGGCGTTCCGTGGTGACGGCGCACGATGACGAGCCGGCGGCTTTCGCTCGCGGCGTCGTAGCGCGCCACGACCGTGACCTCGGGATCGGCGACCGCCTCCGCGAGCGCGCTGGCGCTGCGGTTCGCCGCGGTCTCGGTCGAGAGGTCGACCTTCGCGCCCGCCAGCAGCGCGTAGAGCACCGCCGGATCGACGACGCGCGACATCCGTTCGACCACCGCTTCCGCGAGCAGGTACTCGCGCGCGACCGACGAAAGCGTGTCGACGGCGAGCGCCTGCGCGCCCGCCGCGGGGACGAGCTCGGCGCCCTTCAGCGCGACCTTGAGCAGGTGCTGCTTCAGCTCGTGCTCGTCCTTGAGATAGACCTCCTCGCGCCCCTGCTTGGCCCGGTAGAGCGGCGGCTGCGCGATGTAGATGTGGCCGCGCTCGACGAGCTCGCGCATCTGGCGGTAGAAGAACGTGAGCAGCAGCGTGCGGATGTGCGAGCCGTCGACGTCCGCGTCGGTCATGATGATGACGCGGTGGTAGCGCAGCTTGTCCGGGTTGTAGTCGTCCTTGCCGAACCCGGTGCCGAGCGCCGTGATCAGCGTCACGATCTCCTGCGAGCTGATCACCTTGTCGATGCGCGCACGCTCGACGTTCAGGATCTTGCCGCGCAGCGGGAGGATCGCCTGGAACTTGCGGTCGCGACCCTGCTTCGCCGAGCCTCCCGCCGAATCGCCCTCGACCAGGTAGATCTCGCAGAGCGACGGGTCACGCTCCTGGCAGTCGGCGAGCTTGCCGGGCAGGCCCATGCCGTCGAGCACGCCCTTGCGTCGCGTCAGCTCGCGCGCCTTGCGCGCCGCCTCACGGGCGCGCGCCGCCTCGACGATCTTGCCGCAGATGATCTTCGCGTCGGCCGGATACTCGAGCAGGAACTCGGCGAGCTTCGCGCTCACGACTTCCTGGACGATCGGCTGCACCTCGGAGGACACGAGCTTGTCCTTGGTCTGGCTCGAGAACTTGGGCTCGGGCACCTTGATCGACAGCACGCAGCACAGGCCCTCGCGCATGTCGTCGCCGGAAGTCTCGACCTTCGCCTTCTTCGCGACCTCTTCCTTCTCTATGTAGCTGTTGAGCGTGCGGGTCATCGCCTGCCGCAGGCCGGTCAGGTGCGTTCCGCCGTCGCGCTGCGGGATGTTGTTGGTGAAGCACAGCACGTTCTCGGCGTAGCTGTCGTTCCACTGCATCGCGACCTCGACGGTCGTGCCGTCCTTCTCGCCGATCGCGTGGAAGATGCGCGGGTGCAGCACGGACTTCGCCCGGTTCATGTACTCGACGAACCCCTTGACGCCGCCGCCGTAGGCGAAGTTCTCGCTCTTCCCGTCGCGCTGGTCGAGAAGCTCGATCTTCACGCCGTTGTTGAGGAACGACAGCTCGCGGATGCGCTTGGCGAGGATCTCGTAGTGGTACTCGATCCGCCCGAAGGTCTCGGTCGAGGCCATGAAGTGCACCTCGGTGCCGCGCCGGTCGGTGCTGCCGGTCACCACGAGCGGCGCCACCGCATCGCCGCGCCGGAATTCCATCTGGTGGAACTTGCCGTCGCGCCAGATGCGCAGCTTGAGCCAGTCGGAAAGCGCGTTGACGACCGACACGCCGACGCCGTGCAGGCCGCCCGACACCTTGTAGCTGTTCTGGTCGAACTTGCCGCCGGCGTGCAGCTCGGTCATCACGATCTCGGCGGCCGAGCGCTTCGCCTCGTCGTCGTCCTTGACGTCGGTCGGGATGCCGCGGCCGTTGTCGATGACCGACACCGAGTTGTCGGCGTGGATGACGACCTTGATCTCGTCGCACCAGCCGCCGAGCGCCTCGTCGATCGCGTTGTCCAGCACCTCGAACACCATGTGGTGCAGTCCGCTGCCGTCGGACGTGTCGCCGATGTACATGCCGGGACGCTTGCGCACCGCGTCGAGGCCCTTCAGGACCTGGATGCTCGACGAGTCGTAATCGGAGGTGACGGGTTGCGGCTTGGGCATTGCTGGGGTCATGCGTGGCGAACCTTCATCGAAAACGTTTGCCGCGGCCGTCGTCGACGGCTCGCGTGGCGCCCGGCGGGCACGCGGTCCCTCGCGGGAGGCGTGTCGCGTACGAGCGGCGGATCACCTGTCGGCGATCAGATGCGCATCGGCATCACGACGTACTTGAAGTCGTCGCGGCCGGGAATCGTGACCAGCGCGCTCGAGTTCGCATCGCCGAACGCGAGGGCGACCTCGGCGCTCTCGATGTTCTGCAGCACGCCGAGCAGATAGGTGATGTTGAAGCCGATGTCGAGCGTCTCGCCCTTGTAGGCGACCTCGAGCTCTTCCTCGGCCTCTTCCTGCTCCGCGTTCGAGCAGATGATCTTCAGGTGGTCGGGACCGAGCACCAGCCGCACGCCCCGGAACTTCTCGTTCGCGAGGATCGCGGCGCGCTGGAGCGCCGCGAGCAGGACGCTGCGGTCGAGCGTGATCGACTTCGTGTGTCCCACCGGGATCACGCGGTTGAAGTCGGGGAACTTGCCGTCCACGACCTTCGACACGAGCTCGACGTTCGCGAAGCGGAAGCGCACCTGGTTCGCGAGAATGTCGATCGAGACCGGGTCGTCGCTGTCGGTCAGCAGCTTGCCGAGCTCTAGCACGGTCTTGCGGGGCAGGATCACCTCCTGCCGCGTGAACTCGCCGTCGACGGCGAGGCTCGCCCAGGAAAGCCGGTGCCCGTCGGTCGCGACCGCCTGCAGCGACCCGCGGTCGATCACCAGCAGCATCCCGTTCAGGTAGTAGCGGATGTCCTGCTGCGCCATCGCGAACTCGACCAGGCGGAAGAGCGCGCGGAGGTCCTTCTGCGGCAGCGAGAGCGACTGCAGCTTGTCCTGCCCGAGGCTGATCCGCGGGTAATCGCCGGACGCGAGCGTCTGCAGGTTGAAGCGCGAGCGCCCCGCGCGCACCGTCATCCGGCTGCCGGAGACGTCGATGTTGAGCGTCGCGTCGTCCGGCAGCGCGCGCAGGAGATCGTGGAGCTTGCGGGCCGACACCGTCGTCGCGGCGCCGGCCTTGGCCTCGCAGTCGGCCAGTGCGGTGATCTGCATCTCGAGGTCGGTCGCGGTGAGCTCGAGCGCGCCGTCCTTCGGCTCGATCAGCACGTTCGCGAGGATCGGCAGCGTGTGCCGTCGTTCGACGATCCCCGATACCGCCTGGAGCGGCTTCAGCAGCGCGTCGCGTGCGATCTGTTTGAGTTGCATTGTCAAAGACTAGGATTCGTTAATAAGGACCGCCCCGAAGCGGGGAGAAGTGCCTGTTTCCTCGACCAATCAGCAGGTTGGCGACGGTATCCCGGACGGGATGAAGGCAGGGTCGTCTGTGGATGTTTTGGGGACGGTCCCGGAAACCGGGGAAATTTCCGTTTAACCCACAAATTATAGGTCAAAAACCCCCTGCCTTCCAGCCGCTCCCGACCCCGGAAAGGCGCGACCGCGGGATCAGCTTCGCAGCACCTGGAGCAGGAAATTCACGTCGTGGTTCATTTCCGGGAGGCTCTCGCGCAGCTTTGCGATCTGCCGGCAGGCGTGGAGCACCGTCGTGTGGTCGCGTCCGCCGAAGTTGCTGCCGATCTCGGGCAGCGACAGTTGCGTCAGCTCCTTGGCGAGCGCCATCGCCACCTGGCGCGGCCTCGCGATCGCGCGCGACCGCTTCTTCGAGTGCATCTCGGAGGGCCGGATCTTGTAGTAGTCGGCGACCGTCTTCTGGATGTTCTCGATCGAGATCTGGCGGTTCTGGACCGCGAGCAGGTCGCGCAGCGCGTCCTTGGTGAGCGCGAGCGAGATCTCCTGCCCGTGGAAGTTCGCGTAGGCGATGATGCGCTTGAGCGCCCCTTCGAGCTCGCGCACGTTGCTGCGGATGTGCTTGGCGACGAAGAAGGCGACCTGCTCGTCGAGGCGCACGCGGGACTGATGGGCCTTCGCGAGCAGGATCGCGACGCGCATCTCGAGCTCGGGCGGCTCCAGCGCCACGGTGAGGCCCCAGCCGAACCGGGAGATCAGCCGCTCCTCGATGCCCGCGATCTCCTTCGGGTAGGAGTCGCAGGTGATGACGACCTGCTTGTGCCCTTCGATGAGCGTGTTGAACAGGTAGAAGAACTCTTCCTGCGTGCGGCTCTTGCCGCCGAAGAACTGGATGTCGTCGATGAGGAGCAGGTCGAGCGACCGGTAGTAGCGCTTGAACTCGTCGAAGGCCTTGTGCTGGTAGGCCCGCACGACGTCGGAGACGTAGGTCTCCGCATGGATGTAGCGGATGTTCGCGTTGGGCTCGCGCTTCAGGATGTCGTGACCGATCGCCTGGATCAGGTGGGTCTTGCCCAGCCCCACGCCGCCATAGACGAACAGCGGGTTGTACGACGTCGGGTGCTCGGCGACCTGGATGCCGGCCGCGCGGGCGAGCTGGTTGGCCTTGCCGGTCACGAACGAGTCGAACGTGAACGTGCCGTTCAGGCTCGTGGGTTCGATCCGGCGCGGAACGACGGAAGCCGGGCGCGTCCGCTGCGGCGCCGGCGCGATCTCCGGGGCCGGTGGGGGCTCGTCGGACGACGCCTCGTCGTCCGGTGGCGCGGTCTCGACGATCGCGTCGATGGCCGGGACGGGGGCGCGGAGGCCGGGTCCGCGACAGAGTATTCGATGGCGAGCGGGACGCCCGCGGCCTCCCTGGCGACCGCCGCGATCCTGCTGCCGAACCGGTCCTTGACCCATTGGAGGACGAACCGGTTGGGGGCTCGCAGCCTCAGGCTGCCCTCGCCCGGCTCGACCGCGAGCGGCCGGATCCACGTGGCGAACTGCTGGGGCGTGAGCTCGCGCTCGAACACGGACAGGCAGGCCGTCCAGGCGGCGGGCGTCGGGGAGGATACGGACATCGTGTGGGTGGCTTCGTGCGCCGGCCGTTCTTGTGCCTGGGGTTCCCCGGAGGCGGCCTTGCGGAAAAACGGACGGGCGCCCCGCCGGATGGTCTGACCTCGGGCGGGGCGCCCGCGGTTATGCACATTCTAGCGGGGGGGGCGGCAGTTATCCACAGATCGGCCGGGTTCGCGCCGGCCGGCCGGGGTCCCGGACGCCGGGACGCCTCCGCCGCGATAGTGAATGCTCGCGTCTTCGCGCCCGCGGGTCCGCCGCTGGGGCCTTCCTTGACAGAAACGGCATCAACGCGTTCTAATACAAGGCTTTTCCCCCAGCCACCCCGGGCAGGCACGGGTGCGCCGGGCCAGAACTTCGGACCGCGATCGGAAACGCCATGAAACGCACGTTCCAACCCTCGAAGATCCGCCGCGCGCGGAACCACGGCTTTCGGGCCCGCATGAAGACCGTCGGCGGGCGAAAGGTGCTCTCGGCGCGTCGCGCCAAGGGCCGAGTCCGGCTCTCCGCCTGATCGTTCCTCCCCACCCTCCCGGCCGCCCGCCCGCGGGCGAGCGACGCTATCGCCTGACCGGGATCGGGACGTTCGAGGCGCTTTTTCGCCGCGGGCGTCGCCGCCAGGGCCGATGGATCGAACTCGTAGCCGCGAGCGCGGCGCGAACGCCCGGACGCGCCGGCCTCGTGGTCGGCCGCAAGGCGCTGCCTCGCGCGGTCGATCGCAACCGGTTCAAGCGCAAGGTCCGCGAAGCGCTGCGTCGCGCCCGTCCCGCGATCGAGGCCTACGACCTGATCGTCAGGCTGAAGCGTCCTGCGCCGGGACCGGAGCTCGATGCGGCGGCCGACGAGGTCGCCGGGTTGATCGCGCTGCTGTGCGGCCAGTCGACCGGGTGAGCGTCGGTCGATGAAGCAAGTGCTCACCGCCGCGATACGCGGCTACCAGTACGCGATCCGGCCGATGCTCGGCTACAACTGCCGGTTCTTCCCGAGCTGCTCGGACTACGCGCGGGAAGCGATCGAGCGCCACGGTGCCGCAAGAGGAAGCTGGCTTGCGGCGAAGCGCATCTGCCGGTGCCACCCCTATCATCCGGGCGGCTACGACCCGGTTCCCTGAGTCTTCCGCCGCCGGCGCGTCGCCGGCGGATCCCCAGGACACGATGGATACGCAACGCCTGATCCTGCTCGTCATCTTCTCGTTCTCGATCGTGATGCTCTACGAGGCGTGGAACCGCGAGAAGCTTCCGCCGCCGCCGGTCCCCGCGAGGGCGGGGGTGCCGGACAAGCCTGCCGACGTTCCGACGGCCGTCGATGCCCGCCGGTGCCGCGCCTGGCGCGCAGGCGGTCCCCGGCGCGGTTCCGGGCGGCGTTCCGGGCGGCGTTCCGGTCGCACCCGGCACCGCGGCTGCGCCGGCGACGCAGCCGATCGTCGTCAAGACCGATCTGTTCACCGCCGAGATCGATCCGGTCGGGGGCGTGATCACGCAGATCGCGCTGACGCAGCACCGCGACGCGTTCGACAAGGCGAAGCCCTACCTCGCGCTCCAGCGGAACGCCGAGCGCACGTTCGTCGCGCAGGCGGGGCTCCTCGGCGAAGGGATGCCGAACCACCGCACCGTCTACGAGGTGCTGCCCGGCCCGCGCGAGCTCGCGCCCGGCGAGAAGAAGCTCGAGGTCAAGCTCGCGGCGACCGCCGCGACCGGCGACAAGGTCGTGCAGACGCTCACGTTCCAGCGCGGGAGCTACCTGATCGACACGACGTTCGACGTCGCCAACGCCGGCGGGGCGCCGGTCGCGCCGTACGCGTATTTCCAGCTCACCCGCGACACGAAGCAAGCCGTTCCGCAGAACTCGATGGCGCCGGCGGCCTACGTCGGCCCGGTCGTCTACAACGCCACCGACCACTTCAAGAAGGTCGAGCCCGCCGAGATCGACAAGCTCGCCGCGGACCCGGCCCGGAAGGCGCCGTATGCGAAGAGCACGACCGACGGCTGGGTCGGCATGCTCGAGCACTACTTCGTCTCGGCGTGGCTGCCCTCGGACGAGAAGAAGCTCCCGCGCGAGTTCTACACGCGCAAGCTCGATGGCGGGCTTTACGCCGCGGGCGTGATCGTGCCGACGGCCGCGGCCGCGCCCGGAGGGGGCGCCTCGGTCACGGTGCCGCTGTTCGTGGGCCCGCAGGACCAGGACCTGCTGAAGACGGTCGCCGCGGGCCTCGACCTGTCGGTCGACTACGGCATCTTCACCGTGCTCGCCGCGCCGCTGTTCTGGCTGCTCAAGTGGCTGCACGGCCTGATCGGCAACTGGGGATGGGCGATCGTCGCGATGACGGTCATGATCAAGGGAGCGTTCTATCCGCTGAACGCCGCAGCCGCGCGGTCGATGGGCAAGATGAAGCTCGTCGCGCCGAAGCTCAAGGCGCTGCAGGAGCAGTACGCGAACGACAAGCAGCAGCTCCAGATGAAGATGATGGAGCTCTACCGGCAGGAGAAGATCAACCCGCTGGGCGGCTGCCTGCCGATCCTCGTGCAGATCCCGGTGTTCATCGCGCTCTACTGGGTGCTGCTGTCCGCGGTCGAGCTGCGGCACGCGCCGTGGATCGGCTGGATCCAGGACCTCTCGGCGCCGGATCCCTGGTACATCCTGCCCGTCGTCTACGCGATCACCGCGTGGCTGCAGGTCAAGCTCTCGCCGACGCCGATCACCGATCCGGTGCAGGCGAAGATCTTCCAGATCATGCCGATCGCGTTCTCGGTGCTGTTCGTCTTCTTCCCGTCGGGCCTCGTGCTCTACTGGCTCGTCAACAACGTCCTGCAGATCGCCCAGCAGTGGCAGGTGAACCGGATGCTCGAGAAGGAGCAGGCGCTGATGGCCGCGAAGCGGCGCTGACGGCGATCCGCCCCCCCCGTCCGTCGAAGCCCTCCCGCGCGGAGGGCTTCGCGTTTCCGGGCGGCGCGTCTCCGCGGGTTGCGCAGCGACGCTAGGAAGCTCGCGCCGGCGCGTCGGGGCGGGCGTCGCGCGGCTCCAGGCGGACCACGCTCGACGGCAGCGGGCCGTAGTGGACGTCGAGGTCGACGAGGCCGTCCTTCCACGCGCGCTCGAGGTCGCGCTCGGCCGCGGCGAGCGACGCATCGCCGTCGCCCTTCAGCCGCTGGATGCCGTACGCCCGGTTGCGGCCGTTCACCTTCGCCATGTAGAGCGCCATGTCGACGAGCCCGATGGCGCGGTCCCACGAGAGCGGGGTGCGCGCCGGCGGCAGCGGCAGCGGCGCGTAGCCGATCGACACGGTCGCGCGGATCACCTTGTCGTTCAGCACGATCGGCTCGGCCGCCACCGCGCGCAGGATGCGCGCCGCGATCTCGTCGACCCGGTCCGGGGCGGTCTTCGCGAGCACGAGGAACTCCTCGCCGCCCCAGCGGACGACCATGTCCGTTTCGCGCAGCGTGCTGCGCAGCCGCTCGGCGACGGCGACCAGCACCGCGTCGCCAAGTGCGTGGCCGAAGCGATCGTTCGTCTCCTTGAAGTGGTCCAGGTCGATCAGCAGCAGCGCACGCGCCGTGTCGTGGTCCTCGCGCCCCGGCCGCGCCGGCGACCCGATCTCGGCGTCGATGAAGTTCTGGAAGTAGCGCCGGTTGTAGAGGGCGGTCAGCGGGTCGCGGCTGCTCTGGAAGCTGAGCTCGACGTTCTTGTGCGCGAGCAGCTTGTTGGAGGCCCGCAGCTTGCGGTAGAGCACCGCGACCACGACGAACGACAGCGCGAACAGCGCGGCCAGGAGCCACCAGATGCGCTGGACGAGCGTCTGGTTCGCGATCGCGGCGGTCTTGAGGTCGTTCTCGCGGTTCAGGAGGTCGATCTCGCGGCGCGCCTTTTCCGATTCGTACTTCTCCTGGACCTCCAGCAGGATGCGCTGCCGGGCCTGCAGCGCGATCTCGTCGTGCAGCTTGCGCTCGCGATGGAACATCGCCAGCGCTCCCCTGAAGTCGCCGTACTGTTCGAGGCTGCGGCCGTACTCGCCGGCGAGCTCGGCGATTTCCGTGATCGCGCCGGCGCGCTCGTACTCGGCCATCGCTTCGTCGGCGTAGCGCTTTCCCTCGGCGGCGCGTCCGAGGCCGAGGAGTGCGAACCCGAGGTTCGCCTTGCTGGTCGCGGCGAGCCCGCTGTCGCCGAGCGATTGCGCGAGCGACGAGGCCCTGCGCGAGAGGTTGGCCGCCTCGGAGAACTCCTTGCGCCGCAGGCGGATGTCCGCCAGGTTGATGAGCGCCTTCGCCTCCGCGGTCGTGGAGCGCGAACTGCGCGCGATGGCCAGCGCCTCCTGCATCGCCGCGAGCTCGCGCGCCGGGCGGTCGAGAAGCTCCATCACCGCCGACTCCGCCATCCGGGCGTTGACCATCGCGTACGCGCATTTCGCCGCTTCCGCGAACCTGTACGCGGCGAGACTCGCGGCGAGCGCCTCGGGGGCGTTCCGGAGTTCGCGCTGCAGCACGGAGAGCTGGTAGAAGGCGCTCGAGCGGCGGAACGGGTTGTCGGCGGCCTCGGCGAGCGACAGCGCGTCGTGCAGGTTCGCCATCGCGTCCTCCGGCCGGCCGCGCGTGCGGGCCGCGATCCCCAGCGCCATGGCGGCCCAGTAATGCAGGTGCGGGTCGCCGGATCCGGCCACCAGGTCCCGTGCCAGTTGGGCATGCGCGAGCGATTTCGACGCTTCCCCGAACGACGACTCGATCGCGGCGCGAATGACGAGCGCGGCGGCGCGGTCCGCCGGATCGCGCGTCCGGGGCGTCCCGCCGTCGAGTCGGCCGGCGAGGTCCTCGGCCTCGGCGACCTTCCCCGTCAGCGCCATCGCCTGGCCGTAGAGCGCGTAGACGATCCGGCGCTCCGCCGCCGGGGCCGCGTCGGCGCGCGGCATCAAAGCCGCCAGCTCGGATTCGGCGCGGGCGGGGTAGCCCTGCAGGTCCGCCTCGATGGCGAGCGCCTGGTCGAGCAGCGTGCCCTTGGGCGTGCGCGCCGAACGCCGCCATCATCGCCGCCAATGCGACGGCCCACGTCAGACGTGGTCGACGCGCGGCACCCGTCGGCGCCGGCCGGCGGGCAGGGACTGCAGTGTCGGGCACGGTTTCGCTTCCGGGGATCAGGCCATACCGTCGAACGTCGCGGGGCGGTACCGCACCCTCGAGCAATCGGCGTGCCGTGACCCGGGGACGCCCGCCTGCCCGGCCGCCCGCGTCGGTCGTTCCGCTCCGGTAGAGTCGCAGCCATGGAATCGCGCCGGCACGCCGTCACGATCGCCGCCATCGCCACGCCGCCGGGGCGAGGCGGGATCGGCGTCGTGCGCGTGTCCGGCCCGGGCGAGTGCGTTGCCGCGGTCGTCGAAGGTGTTGCCGGCAGGGAGCTCGCGCCGCGGATCGCGACCCATGCGACGTTCCGCGACGCCCGGGCGGACCGATCGACCGGGGGCTCGCGATCCTGTTCCCTGCGCCGGCGTCGTACACCGGCGAGACCGTCGCCGAGTTCCACGGTCACGGCAGCCCCGCCGCGATGCGCCTGCTCCTCGCGCGCTGCGTCGAGCTTGGCGCGCGGCTCGCGGAGCCGGGCGAGTTCACGAAGCGGGCGTTCCTCAACGGCAAGCTCGACCTCGCGCAGGCCGAGAGCGTCGCTGACCTGATCGACGCGGCCAGCGCGACGGCCGCCCGTGCCGCCGCGCGCAGCCTCGCGGGCGAGTTCTCGCGGGAGGTCCGCGCGATCGTCGACGCGGTCACCGACTTGAGGATGGTCGGCGAGGCGACGCTGGACTTTCCCGACGAGGACATCGAGTTCGTGCGCGCGTCCGACGCCGCCGGCCGGCTCGCCCGCGTGCGTTCGGACCTCGATGCGCTCCTCGGGCGCGCGGCGACCGGCGCGCGGCTGGCCTCGGGGCTGGTCGTCGTGCTCGTGGGGCGCCCGAACGTCGGCAAGTCGAGCCTGATGAACCGGCTCGCCCGCGAGGACGTCGCGATCGTCACGGCGATTCCGGGCACGACGCGCGACACCGTCGAGCGCTCGATCGAGATCGGCGGCATTCCGCTCACGATCGTCGACACCGCGGGCCTGCGCGACACCGTCGACGCGGTCGAGCGGCTCGGCATCGAGCGTGCCTGGAGCGCCGTCGAGCGCGCCGACGTCGCGCTCGTGCTGGTCGACGCGCGCGAATCGGGCGACGGCCTGCACGACGAGGACCGCGCGATCCTCGCACGGCTCCCGCCGGCGCTGCCGCGCATCGTCGTGCACAACAAATGCGATCTTGCGGCGCGCGCGCCGGGCGCCGAGCCGCGTGCCGGCGGCGCCGAGCGCGCGCACGTGTGGTTGTCGGCGCTCTCGGGGGCGGGCGTCGACCTGCTCGAGCAGGAGGTGCTGGCGATCGCGGGCGTCGAGGGGGCGCACGAGGACGCGTTCATCGCGCGCGAACGGCACGTGGCCGCGCTGAAGGATGCGGCTGCGCACCTGCGCGATGCCGCCGCGCACCTGGCGGGCGGCCGGCCGCCGCTCGAGCTCTACGCGGAGGAGTTGAGGCAGGCGCAGGACGCGCTGTCGTCGATCACCGGGGAGTTCACCGCGGACGACCTGCTGGGGGTGATCTTCTCGCGGTTCTGCATCGGCAAGTGACCCACGAGGACCGGTTTCCACCCGGCGAGCCCTGGTTTATCCCCTCCGCCCCGACGGCCGCCCGAGCCGCGCTGCGTTCGGTTATCCTGACGGTCTCCCCCAGAACACGCCCGTCAGAGGCACGCCAGGAGGCTCCATGAACCGTCGCCGCTTCACGCTCGCTGCCGCCGCGACGCTCGCCGCCGCGCAACTGCCGTTCGCATCGAGCGCCTACGCGCAGGCGATCGCCACGCTCAAGATGATGATCCCCGCCAACCCGGGCGGCGGGTGGGACCAGACCGGCCGCGCGCTTGCGGCGGCGATGCAGTCGGCGAAGGCGGTGGGCTCGGTGCAGTTCGACAACAAGGGCGGCGCCGCGGGGACGATCGGCCTCACGCAGTTCATCAACGCGCAGAAGGGCGACCCCAACGCGGTGTTGATGGGCGGCATGGTGATGGTCGGCGGCATCGTGCTCAACAAGTCGCCGGTCAACCTGACGATGGTGACGCCGCTCGCGCGGCTGACGAGCGAGTACCTGGTCGTCGTCGTGCCGGCGAACTCGCCGCACAAGACGATGGCCGACCTCGTGGCCGCGTTCAAGGCGGACCCGGGCAAGGTGAGCTGGCACGGCGGCTCGGCCGGCGGCTCCGACCACATCCTCGCGGGATTGATCGCGAAGGCCGTCGGCGGCGACCCGGCGAAGGTCAATTACGTCGCGGCCAAGGGCGGCGGCGACCAGGTCGCCAACATCGTCGGGGGGCACGTGACGGCCGGCATCGCGGGGCTGGGCGAGTTCGCCGAGCACATCAAGGGCGGCCGGATGCGCGCGCTCGCGGTGTCCGCGCCGGCGAAGCAGGACGGCGTCCCGGCGCTCAAGGAGCAGGGGATCGACGTCGTGCTCGGCAACTGGCGCGGCATCTTCGGCGCGCCCGGCATCACGACCGCGCAGCGCGACGCGCTGGTCAACGCGGTGAAGGCGGGCACCGAGTCCGCCGCGTGGAAGGAGTCGCTCGCGAAGTACGGCTGGGAACCGGTGTTCCTCGCCGGCGACGCGTACAAGGCGTTCGTCGAGGAGGACACGAAGCGCATCACCGGCATCCTCGAATCGCTCGGCCTCAAGAAGTAGCGCGCCCATGCCCGCGGCGCCGCACCGCTCGCGCGCCGAGCTCGTGCTGTCGCTCGGCGTGCTGGCGCTCGGGCTGGGCGCCACGGCCGTCGCGTTCAGCCTCCCCGAGGGCGGCGGCTACGCGCGGATCGGCCCCAACTTCGTCCCCAAGGTCGTCGCGGGCGGCCTGATCCTGCTCGGCATCTGGCTGCTGGCCGAGCACTCCACCGGCGGCTGGCGCGAGGCGGTCCCCGACGATCCCGCGGCACGCGGCGAGCACGCATTCGTGTGGCCGGCGTTCGCGTGGGTCGCCGCGGGCCTGCTGCTCCAGATGGCGCTCGTCCACTCGGCCGGCTTCGTGCTCGCGGCGATGGTGCTGTTCGCGTGCGTCGCGCGCGGCTTCGGCAGCACGCGGATCGCGCGCGACCTGGCGGTGGGCCTCGTGCTCGGCCTCGCCGTGTTCCTGTTCTTCGTCCGTTTTCTGAACGTGAACCTGCCGGCAGGATGGCTGCTGCCGATCCTCGGCGGAGCGGGGCTGTGAGCGCGGCGGCCGTCCCCGCGTCCGCGGCGGGCGCGCGATGACCGAGACGCTGCAGGCGCTCGTCACCGGCTTCGGCGTCGCGCTGCAGCCGATCAATCTGCTGTGGGGGTTCGTCGGCGTCACGCTGGGCACGGCGATCGGCGTGCTGCCGGGGGTCGGGCCGGCGCTGACGGTGGCGATGCTGCTGCCGCTGACCACGAAGCTCGAACCGACCGGCGCGCTCATCATGTTCGCCGGCATCTACTACGGCGCGATGTACGGCGGCTCGACGACGACGATCCTGCTCAACACGCCGGGCGAGTCGGCGTCGATCGCGACCGCGCTCGAAGGCAACCGGATGGCCAAGCGCGGCCGCGCGGGCCCCGCGCTCGCGACGGCGGCGATCGGCTCGTTCGTCGCCGGCACGATCGCGACGGTGCTGCTGACGCTGCTGGCCCCGCTGGTCGTGGAGGTGGCGCTGAAGTTCGGACCGGCCGAGTACTTCGCGCTGATGGTGTTCGCGTTCGTCACGGTCGCCGCGGTGCTGGGCAGCTCGACGGTGCGCGGACTGTCGATGCTGTTCCTGGGCCTGCTGTTCGGCCTCGTCGGCATCGACGACCAGACCGGGCAGATGCGCTTCGCGTTCGGCGTGCCCGAGCTGATGGACGGCATCGACGTCGTCGTGCTCGCGGTCGGGCTGTTCGCGGTCGGCGAGGGGCTGTACGTCGCCGCGTACCAGAGCCGCGCGCCCGAGGCGATGGAGAAGATGTCGGGGTCGCTCATGATGTCGCGCGACGACTGGCGGCGGAGCGTGGCCCGCGTGGCTGCGCGCCACCGCGATCGGCTTTCCGTTCGGCACGATTCCCGCCGGCGGCGCCGAGATACCGACGTTCCTCTCCTACGCGCTCGAGAAGAAGCTGTCGAAGCACCCGGAGGAGTTCGGCCAGGGCGCGATCGAAGGCGTGGCCGGACCGGAGGCGGCGAACAACGCGTCGTCGGCCGGCGTGCTGGTGCCGCTGCTGACGCTCGGCATCCCGACGTCCGCGACCGCGGCGATCCTGCTTGCGGCCTTCCAGAGCTACGGGCTGCAGCCGGGGCCGCTGCTGTTCCAGACGCAGGCGACGCTCGTCTGGGGTCTCATCGCCAGCATGTACGTCGGCAACGTCCTGCTGCTCATCCTCAACCTGCCGCTGATCGGCCTGTGGGTGAAGGTGCTCGCGATCCCGCGGCCGCTGCTGTACGCCGGCATTCTCGTGTTCGCCACGCTCGGCGCGTACAGCCTGCACCAATCGGTCGTCGACCTCGCCACGCTGTTCGTGTTCGGCCTGCTGGGATTCGTCATGCGCCGCTGGGGCTTCCCAGTCGCGCCCGCGGTGATCGGTCTCATCCTCGGGCCGCTCGCGGAATCGCAGTTCCGCAAGGCGCTCGCGATCAGCCAGGGCGACCCGTCGGTGTTCGTCACGCACCCGATCTCGGCCACGCTGCTCGCGCTGACGCTGCTGCTGGTGCTCGTGCCGTGGCTCGTGAGCGTGGTGCGCGAGCGGCGCGGCCGCTAGCCGGCGGCGTGCCGGGCCGGCAGCCTTGGCTCCGCTGGACGGCGGCCCTCGCGGTCGGCACCGCGGCCGGCTACGCGTGCATGCTGCTGCGTACGCCGATCCCGTGGATGCTCGGGCCGCTGTTCTCGCTGGCACTGCTGCGCGTGCTCGGGGCGGACATCGCGGCGCCGCCGCCTGCGCGCTACGTCGGGCAGTGGATCATCGGCACGTCGCTCGGCCTGTATTTCACGTCGGCCGTCGTGCGCGAAGTCGCGGGCCTCTGGTACCTGCTCGCCGCGGGCGCGGTGTTCGCCATCGCGCTGGGCTACGTCTCGGGCGTCGCGCTCGCGCGGCTCGCGGACCTCGA
This sequence comes from Betaproteobacteria bacterium, assembly GCA_016704895.1. Classification (GTDB taxonomy): domain Bacteria; phylum Pseudomonadota; class Gammaproteobacteria; order Burkholderiales; family Casimicrobiaceae; genus VBCG01. The sequence continues at coordinate 48,922 of JADIZG010000009.1, read as the reverse complement.
CCGGACGACCGGCATCTTCGCGAGCGTGCCCGGCGGCGCCGCGGAGATGGCGACGCTCGGCGAGCGCTTCGGGGGGCGCGTGGATCGCATCGCCGCGGCGCAGAGCCTGCGCATCCTGATCGTCGTGGCGGTCGTGCCCGGCGCGATCACCGCGCTCGACATCCACGGCAGCGAGCCGTACGTGCAGGGCGCGTCCGCGTTCGACGCGGGGGGCTTCGCGCTGCTGATGGCGGCGACCCTGGCCGGCAGCGCGGTGTTCCAGTGGCTCAAGATGCCCAACGCGTTCGTGCTGGGCTCGCTCGCGGTGGCGATCCCGCTGACCGCGCTCGAGGTCGACCTCTCGTCGATGCCGCCGATCGTGTCGAACGCGGGGCAATGCCTGCTCGGCTGCGCGCTCGGGTCGCGCTTCCAGCCGGACTTCATGCGCGGCGCGCGACGGTTCGTCGGTGCGGTCGCGACCACGGTGCTGCTGTCGATCGCGCTGGCGGCGGCGTTCGGCGTGGCGCTCGCGTGGCTGGCGGGGCAGGATGCGGCGACGCTGGTGCTGGGCAACGCGCCCGGCGGCATCGCCGAGATGTGCATCACCGCCAAGGTGCTTCAGCTCGGCGTGCCGCTCGTGACCGCGTTCCACGTGACGCGTCTCGTCGTGCTGCTGCTCGCGACCCCGGCCGTGTTCGTGCACGCGCGGCGCTGGCACCGGGCGTGGGAGGCGAGGCGATCGGCATGAGCTGGAATCCGCAGCGGTACCTCGAGTTCGAAGACCACCGGCTGCGCCCGGCGATCGACCTGCTCGCGCGCGTGGCCGCGGACGCGCCGCGCGCGTCGTCGACCTGGGGTGCGGCGCCGGCAACGTGACGCGCCTGCTCGCGCGACGCTGGCCGGGGGCGGCGGTCGTCGGCATCGACAACTCGGAGGCGATGCTCTCGAAGGCGCGTGCCGCGGCGAGCGACCTCGCGAACGTCCGGTTCGAGGCGCGCGACCTCGCCACCGTGTCGCCGGAGCGGTCCGTCGACGTCGTGTACAGCAACGCGGCGCTGCACTGGCTTCCCGACCACGCGTCGCTGTTCCCGCGCCTCGCGCGCACCGTCGCGGACGGCGGCGTGCTTGCCGTGCAGATGCCGCGCAACTTCGATGCGCCGTCGCACGTCGCGGTCGCCGAGGTCGCGACGAGCGAGCGGTGGCGCGCCCGACTTGCGACGATGGTTCGCGCGTCGCCGGTGGCTGCGCCCGAAGCCTACTTTCGCTGGCTCGAGCCGCACTGCGCGTCGGTCGACGTCTGGGAGACGATCTACCTGCAACGACTCGCCGCGCGCGACGACGGCGAGCACCCGGTCGTCGCGTTCGTGTCGGGGACCTGGCTGCTGCCGTTCTTCGATCGGCTCGGTGACGACGTGGAGGCGCGGCGCAACTTCCTCGGCGATTACCGCGAACGGATCGCGCGCGCCTACCCACGCGAGCCCGACGGTTCGACGCTGTTCCCGTTCAGGCGGCTGTTCGTCGTGGCGGTTGCCCGTACCCGCTAGCGGAGCGGCGCGCGGCGCGCGGATTGGTCAGGCCACTTGTCCGCGTGCGCGCGTGACGCTTCGGACGACGCCCGCGCGCGTGCTAGATTCTCGCGATTCCGCGACGCGATCCACGAATCGCGCCCTCACCTTTCCACGTCACGCCACGACGGAATCCGATGAACCAGCCCGAATCCCTCGCCACGCTCGCCGCGTCCGTCGCGGCCCCCGACTACGTCAAGCATCCGCGCCTGCTGGGCTGGGTGCGCGAGATCGCCGCGCTCACGAAGCCCGCCCGCATCGTCTGGTGCGACGGCAGCGACGCCGAGTACAAGCGCCTGTGCGACGAGATGGTGGCGTCGGGGACGTTCAAGCGGCTCGATCCGGCGAAGCGGCCCAACAGCTTCCTCGCGTGCTCCGATCCTTCCGACGTCGCGCGCGTCGAGGACCGCACGTTCATCTGCAGCGAGCGCGAGGACGACGCCGGCCCGACCAACAACTGGCGCGCGCCGCACGAGATGCGCGCGACGCTCGACGGGCTGTTCGACGGCGCGATGCGCGGGCGCACGATGTACGTCGTGCCGTTCTCGATGGGGCCGCTCGGCAGCCACATCGCGCAGATCGGCGTCGAGATCTCCGACAGCCCCTACGTCGTCGTCAACATGAAGCTGATGACGCGCATGGGGCGCGCCGTGTGCGACGTGATGGGAACCGACGGCGACTTCGTGCCCTGCGTCCACTCGGTCGGTGCGCCGCTCGCGCCGGGCGAGCGCGACACCGTGTGGCCGTGCAATCGCGACCACAAGTACATCGTCCACTTCCCCGAGACGCGCGAGATCTGGTCGTACGGCTCGGGCTACGGCGGCAACGCGCTGCTCGGCAAGAAGTGCCTCGCGCTGCGCATCGCCTCGGTGATGGGCCGCGACGAGGGCTGGCTCGCCGAGCACATGCTGATCCTCGGCGTGACCTCGCCGGCCGGCGACAAGCGCTACGTCGCGGCGGCCTTCCCCAGCGCCTGCGGCAAGACCAACTTCGCGATGCTGATCCCGCCGCCGGGCTTCGAAGGCTGGAAGGTGACGACGATCGGCGACGACATCGCCTGGCTGAAGCCGGGCCCCGACGGCCACTTCCGCGCGATCAATCCGGAGGCGGGCTATTTCGGCGTCGCGCCGGGCACGTCCTACGAGTCGAACCCCAATGCGATGGACACGCTCAAGTCCAACGTGATCTTCACCAACGTCGCGCTGACCGACGACGGCGACGTCTGGTGGGAGGGCCTCACGAAGGAGGCGCCCGCGCACCTCGTCGACTGGCAGGGCAGGGACTGGACGCCGGCGGACGGCAGGCCGGCCGCAAGGCCGCGCATCCGAACTCGCGGTTCACGGTCGCCGCGACCCAGTGCCCGTCGCTCGACGCCGCCTGGGACGACCCGGCCGGCGTGCCGATCTCGGCGTTCGTCTTCGGCGGCCGTCGTTCGGACACGATGCCGCTGGTGGTCGAGGCGCCGACGTGGGAGTCGGGCGTCTACATGGCGGCGACGATGGGCTCGGAGATGACCGCGGCGGCCACCGGCACCGTCGGCGAGGTGCGCCGCGACCCGTTCGCGATGCTCCCGTTCTGCGGCTACCACGTCGGCGACTACTTCGCCCACTGGCTGTCGATGGGGAGCCGGATCGCGCATCCTCCGCACATCTTCAGCGTCAACTGGTTCCGCAAGGACGAGGCCGGCAAGTTCATGTGGCCGGGCTTCGGCGACAACATGCGCGTGCTCAAGTGGATCTTCGAGCGCTGCGAGGGGACGGCGAAGGGGCGCGAGACGCCGCTCGGGATCGTGCCCGATTTCGACGACCTGGACTGGGCGGGATCGAGTTCGCGCCGGAACGTTTCGCCCAGGCGATCGGCGTCGACGTGGAGGCCTGGCAGCGCGAACTCGCCGCGCACGACGAGCTGTTCGCCCGCGTCGGCGGGAAGCGACCAGAGGCACTGGCGGTCGAACGTGCCAAGCTTGGTGGGCGTCTGGCAAGGTAGACGACGACAGCGAGTGCTTACACACAGCGGCGCCTCCGGGCGCCGCTTCTGTTTGCGGACGCCCCCGGCGAGCCGCCGCCCGGCGATCGACGCTGAGGGGTTTCACGTGAAACCCGGGACGCGGGCGGGTCCGAGCCGGCGGGCACCCGGTCATCTGCGGGGATGGAGGACAATGCCGTCAGGTATTCCGTCGTTGCCACGGGCGGCGGTGTCGCTCCACGATTCCCGCTTCGGACAAGTCCCATGGACCGAGCCGGCATCGCCTTCGCCCTGCTGTCCGCCGCAGCCTTCGGCGCGAGCACCCCGGTCGCCAAGATCCTGCTCGCGTCGATCGATCCCTGGATCCTGGCAGGCGTCCTGTATCTGGGGGCGGGCGTCGGGCTCGCGGCCGTGCACGGGTTGCGCAGCCTGGTCGGCCCCTCCGGTGCCGAGGCGCCCCTGCGGCGGTCGGACGTTCCGCGACTGCTGGTCGCCATTCTCGCGGGAGGCGTGCTCGGGCCGCTTCTCCTGATGTCCGGATTGGCGGGGACCGACGCCGCCGGCGCCTCGCTGCTCCTCAATGCCGAGGGCCTGGCGACGATGGCCATCGCGTGGATGGCCTACCGCGAGAACGTCGACCGGCGCCTCCTGGCGGGAGCACTGGCGATCCTGGCCGGCGGGATGATCCTGACGCTGGGGGAACCGGCGACCTTCCAAGTGGGAGCTCTGCTCATCGTCGCCGCCTGCGTTTGCTGGGGCATCGACAACAACGTGACCCGCGGGATCGCCGGCGCCGATCCGGTACGCATCGCGATGATCAAGGGGCTCGTGGCGGGCGTGGTCAACGTCGCGCTCGGGATGCCGGGCGGCGCGGCGTGGCCCGCCTCCGGCGTCCTCACGACCGCCGCGCTGACCGGGTTCCTCGGGTATGGCGTGAGCCTCGCGCTGTTCGTCCTCGCGCTGCGCCACCTGGGGGCGGCGAGGACGGCCGCCTATTTTTCGCTGGCTCCGTTCGTGGGGGCGTTGCTCGCCGTCGTCTTGCTGGACGAGCCGGTCACCGCGCGCCTGATCGCCGCTGCGGGGCTGATGGGCGCGGGACTCTGGCTGCACCTGGCTGAACGGCACGATCACGAACATGAGCACGGGGCCGTGGAGCACGAGCACAGGCATCGTCACGACGACCATCATCGGCACCAGCATGGTCGCGAGGATCCTCCCGGCGAGCCGCATACGCATCGCCACACGCACGCTGAACTCGTCCACCGCCATCCCCATTACCCGGACCTCCATCATCGGCATCGGCACGGCCGGGAGGTCTGACCTGGGTACGCGTGGGGAAATGGCGTCGCCCGCGGCGGGATGCCGTCCGTGCAGGGCGCGCGATCCGGAGCTGCACGCTGGCGCACACCTCGGGTTGTTTCACGTGAAACGCACGTCAGGGAGCCGCGGACCGAGTTCGTCCGGTCGCGTTTCGGGTAAAATGCCCGTTTTGACGCCGTATCCGCCGACAAAGCAATTAGTTATTTTAATCATGGACTTGAGTGATCGATTCGGAGTGATCGTCGTCGGCGGTGGCCATGCGGGCACCGAGGCGGCGCTCGCCTCGGCGCGCATGGGGGTGCCGACGCTGCTCCTCACGCACAGCATCGAGACGCTCGGCCAGATGTCCTGCAATCCGTCGATCGGCGGCATCGGCAAGGGCCACCTGGTCCGCGAAGTCGACGCGCTCGGCGGCGCGATGGCGATCGCCACCGACGAGGCGGGCATCCAGTTCCGGACGCTCAACGCGAGCAAGGGGCCGGCGGTCCGGGCCACCCGCGCGCAGGCCGACCGCATCCTCTACAAGGCGGCGATCCGGCGCCGGCTCGAAAACCAGCCGAACCTGACGCTGTTCCAGCAGGCGGTCGACGACCTGATCGTCGAGGGCGATCGGGTCACGGGCGTCGTCACGCAGATCGGGCTCGCCTTCCACGCCGACGCGGTCGTGCTGACGACCGGCACGTTCCTCTCGGGGCTCATCCACGTCGGCCTGCAGAATTACGAGGCCGGCCGCGCGGGCGATCCGCCGGCGAAGCGGCTCGGCGCCGCGCTGCGCGAGCGCAAGCTTCCGGTCGGGCGCCTGAAGACGGGCACGCCGCCGCGACTCGACGGGCGCACGATCGACTTCGATCGCCTCGTCGTCCAGCCGGGCGACGATCCCGAGCCGGTGTTCTCGTTCATGGGCACGCGCGCGATGCACCCGGAGCAGCGGCCCTGCTGGATCACGCACACGACGACGGCGACGCACGAGATCATCCGCGGCGCGCTCGACCGCTCTCCGCTCTACGCGGGCGTGATCCAGGGCGTAGGCCCCCGCTACTGCCCATCGATCGAGGACAAGGTCGTGCGCTTCGCCGCGCGCGAGTCGCACCAGGTGTTCCTCGAGCCCGAGGGCCTGACGACCAACGAGATCTATCCGAACGGCGTATCGACGTCGCTGCCGTTCGACGTGCAGAGTGCGATGGTGCGCTCGCTGCCGGGCTGCGAGCGCGCACACATCCTGCGTCCCGGCTACGCGATCGAGTACGACTACGTCGACCCGCGCGCGCTGCACGCGACGCTCGAGACCAAGGCCGTGAACGGACTCTACTTCGCCGGACAGATCAACGGGACGACCGGCTACGAGGAAGCGGCGGCGCAGGGGCTGCTCGCGGGCGCGAACGCGGCGCTCCGTTCGCGCGGCCAGGAGGGCTGGAGCCCGCGCCGCGACGAGGCGTACCTGGGCGTGCTCGTCGACGACCTGATCACGCGCGGCGTGTCCGAGCCCTACCGGATGTTCACGTCGCGCGCCGAGTACCGCCTGCAACTGCGCGAGGACAACGCCGATCTGCGCCTGACCGAAACCGGCCGCGCGCTGGGTGTCGTCGACGACGCGCGCTGGGACGCGTTCGCGCGCAAGCGCGACGCCGTCGCGAGAGAGACCGAGCGGATGAAGGCCACGCAGGTGAATCCGAACGTCGTCGCGCGGCACGAGATCGAGCGCGTCGTCGGAGCGCCGCTGGAACAGGCGTGCACGCTCGCCGACCTGCTGCGCAGGCCCGACGTCGGCTACGCGGCGCTGATGACGCTGCCCGGGGTCGGCGATCCGGTAGGCGATCCGGCGGTCGCCGAGCAGGTCGAGGTGTCGATCAAGTACGCGGGCTACATCGAGCGCCAGAAGGACGAGATCGCGCGCGCGCTCGCGCAGGAGGAGGCGCGCCTGCCGCCGGACCTCGACTACCGGAGCGTGCGCGGGCTCTCCACCGAGGTGCAGCAGCGCCTGAACCGGCAGCGCCCGGACACGATCGGGCAGGCCGCGCGGATGCAGGGCATCACGCCGGCGGCGATCTCGCTGCTGCTCGTGCACCTGAAGCGCAGCCCGGGTCGGGAGGACGCGGCGTGACGGAACTCGCCGTTCCGGCGACGCTGGAGAGCGGGCTGGCGCGGCTCGGCGTCGCGCTGCCCGAGGGCGGACGCGAGAAGCTCGCCGCGTATCTCGCGCTGCTCGCGAAGTGGAACCGCACGTACAACCTGACGGCGATCCGCGAGCCCGAGCGGATGGTCACGCACCACGCACTCGACTCGCTCGCAGTGGTGCCGCACCTGCCGGCGCGCGCAGGCATCGCGGTTCTCGACGTGGGCAGCGGCGGGGGCCTGCCGGGGATCCCGATCGCGATCGCGCGACCCGATGCGCACGTCGTCCTCGTCGACTCGGCGAGCAAGAAGGCCGCGTTCCTCGCGCAGGCGGCGATCGAGCTGCCGCTCGCGAACGTCGAGGCGGTCGCGACCCGCGTCGAGGATTACGCGGCCGCGCGCAAATTCGACGTCGTGATCTCGCGCGCGTTCTCCGACCTCGCGACGTTCGCGCGGCTGGCGAAGCCCCATCTCGCGGAAGGCGGCGTGATCCTCGCGATGAAGGGCGTGCATCCGGACGAGGAGCTCGCCGAGCTGCCCGGCGACGTCGAGGTCGTCGCGACGCCGCGGCTCGACGTGCCCGGGCTGGAGGGTGCGCGCCATCTGATCGTGATGCGTGTCATGGGTGTCATGGGGTCAGAGCCGTAACACGGCCCCGCCGCGTGCCCCATCTTCGTGTCCCGACCGTATTGCGGCTCTGATCCCATTACACGGCAAGGGCGCTCGCGGCATGCGGCTCATGCCCCCTGACGCGACCCCTGGCGCCCCAACCGCATTACGGCTCTGACCCCAATACACCCATGACCCGCATCATCGCGATCGCGAACCAGAAGGGCGGCGTCGGCAAGACGACGACGGCGGTCAACCTTGCCGCGAGCCTCGTGGCGATGAATCGCCGCGTCCTGCTCGTCGACCTCGATCCGCAGGGCAACGCGACGACCGGCGCGGGCGTCGACAAGCGCGAGCGTCCCGCGACCGTCTACCAGGTGCTCCTCGGCGAGAAGAGGATCGCCGACGTGCGCGTCGTCTCGCCGACGGGCGGCTTCGACCTCGTGCCCGCGAACCGCGAGCTCGCCGGTGCGGAGGTCGAGCTCGTCGACCTGCCCGAGCGCGAGACGCGGCTCAAGGACGCGCTCGCCGAGGCGCTTTCGCAGATGAGGACGGCGATCGGCGAGGTGGCCGACGAGTACGACTTCATCCTGCTCGACTGCCCGCCGTCGCTGTCGCTCCTGACGCTCAACGGGCTGTGCGCCGCGGACAGCGTGCTGATCCCGATGCAGTGCGAGTACTACGCGCTCGAGGGGCTCTCCGACCTCGTGCAGACGGTGAAGAAGGTGCGCGCGCACCTGAATCCGAGGCTCGAGATCGAGGGCGTGCTGCGGACGATGTACGACCCGCGCAACACGCTCGCGCAGAACGTCGCCGCGGACCTCGAGAAGCACTTCGGCGCGAAGCTCTACCGCACGATCGTGCCGCGCAACGTGCGGCTCGCGGAAGCGCCGTCGCACGGCATGCCTGCGCTGAAGCTCGAGCTGCAGTCGAAGGGCGCGCAGGCGTACCTCGCGCTCGCGGGCGAGATGCTGCGGCGGATGGAAGCGAAGGAGGTGGTGGCGTGATACGGCCCAAGGGACTCGGGCGGGGGCTCGACGCGCTCCTCGCCGGCACCGACGACGCGGCGCCGTCGAAGGACGCGCTGCAGATGCTCGCGATCGACCGGCTGCGGCCCGGGCGCTACCAGCCGCGCACGAAGATGGACGACGCGTCGCTCGCCGAGCTGGCCGAGTCGATCCGCGAGCAGGGCATCATGCAGCCGATCCTCGTGCGGCCGGTCGAGGGCGGGCGGTTCGAGATCATCGCGGGCGAGCGCCGCTGGCGCGCCGCGCAGAAGGCGGGGTTGCGCGAGGTGCCGGCGCTCGTCAAGGCGGTCCCCGACCAGTCGGCGCTCGCGCTCGCGCTGATCGAGAACATCCAGCGCGAGGACCTGAATCCGATCGAGGAAGCGCAGGGGTTGAAGCGCCTGATCGACGAGTTCGGCATCACGCACGACGCCGCGGCGAAAGCCGTCGGGCGCTCGCGCAGCGCGGTGACGAACCTGCTGCGGCTGACGCACCTGCCGACGCCGGTGCAGGACTCCGTGATGGCCGGCGCGCTCGACATGGGTCACGCGCGCGCGCTGCTCGCGCTGCCGGCGGCGCAGCAGACCTCGACCGCGGTGCGCGTCGTCAACGGCGCGCTCTCGGTGCGCGACACCGAGCGCCTCGTGCACGGCCTGCTCAACCCCGCGAAGCGCGCAGCGCGGCGCAGGGTTCACGCGCGCGACGCCGATACGATCCGGCTCGAGACCGAGATCGCCGAGGCGCTCGGCGCGAAGGTCGCGATCGAGGCGAAGCCCGGCGGCAAGGGCCGCATCGTGATCGCGTACTCGAGCCTCGACGAGCTCGACGGGATCGTCGCGAAGCTCAGGTGAGCACGATGTCTCCGACGGTCCGGTCGTCGTTCGGCGCACTCGCGTTCCTGCTCGGCCTCGCGGTCGCGGGGGCGGGTCGAGCGCGGCGACGCGGTGCGCTTTGCTCTGACGAATCCCGGACGCGTGCGCGTGACGGTGATCGGCATGCAGACGATTCCGACGAGCAGGCCTGGCTGGCGAAGCCGCCTCGGCCGAGCGCGCTCCCCGGGTACCGGGGAGAGGGCGAGTCGCTCCGGCGGTTGGGAGCGGCGAGTCCTGGCGCTGCTTCGCGGCGGGAACCTGGAGGCCGGGATGTCCGCCAATCAGGTCGTTCCTTGAGGAGCTTGCGATGCAACGACGAGCTGCAATGAGACTGGTGGCGGGGGTGTCGCTGCTGGCGGCGCTGCCCGCGCGCGCGGCGCTGCCGCCGATGCGCGTCTACAAGAGTCCGAGCTGCGGCTGCTGCACCGAGTGGGTGAAGCACCTTCGCGCCGACGGATTCGTCGTCGCGGTCGAGGAGACCGGCAACAACGCGGCGCGCGCGCGGCTCGGCATTCCGCCGGCGCTCGCGTCGTGCCACACCGCGGAGATCGGCGGCTACGCGATCGAGGGGCACGTGCCGGCCGCCGACATCCGTCGGCTGCTCGCGGCCCGACCGAAGGCGCGCGGACTCGCGGTCCCCGGCATGCCGATCGGGTCGCCCGGCATGGAGCAGGGCGACGAGCGCGACGCCTACGACGCGTGATGCTGGTGCGCGACGACGGGACGACGGGCGTGTTCGCGTCGTATCCTGCGCGCCGGACCGTGCAACGCAAGCCGGAAGGGAAGCAGCGATGAAGGTGACGATCACGATCGTGGCCGCGACGATCGCGCTCGCGGGATCGGCCGCGAACGCACAGGGCGCGGCCGGCCACGCCGGTCATGCTCCGGCGCCGTCGGCCGCGGCGCCGGCCGCCGCGATGAGCGAGGCCGAGGTGCGCAAGGTCGACAAGGCAGCCGGCAAGATCACGCTCAAGCACGGGCCGATCCCGAACATCGAGATGCCGCCGATGACCATGGTGTTCAACGCCGCCGAACCGGCGATGCTCGATCGCGTGAAGGCGGGCGACAAGGTCCGTTTCACCGCCGACAAGATCGGCGGCCAGTACACGGTGACGCGGATCGAGCCGACGAAATGACGGAGGCGCGGTCCGCGCGCGGACTGCGCCCTCCGGAGAATCGACCGCGACGCTCGAGGGCGGCGCACCTCGCGTGACGGCGGGCGCGAGGTGCGTTGAACGGCGCCGCCGGCTGCCGATCACACCGTGGCCGGCGCCGCTCGAACGCGCCCGGCCTCCGTCGTGCGTTATCCCAGCTGCTTCAGCATCGTCTCGCCGTCGGAGACTTCGAACTTGCCCGGCCCCTCGATGTTGAGCGTCTTGACGACGCCGTCGTCGACGAGCATCGAGAAGCGCTGGCAGCGCATGCCCATGCCGCGCGCGGTGAGGTCGAGTTCCAGGCCGATCGCCTTCGTGTAGTCGGCGCTGCCGTCGCCCAGCATGCGGATCCTGTCGCCGGTCTTCTGGTCGTGCGCCCAGGCGCCCATCACGAACGCGTCGTTCACCGACAGGCACGCGATCGTGTCGACGCCCTTCGCCTTCAGCTTGTCGTAGTTGGCGAGGTAGGAGGGCACGTGCTTGGCCGAGCAGGTCGGCGTGAACGCGCCGGGCAGGCCGAAGATCACGACCTTCCTGCCCTTGGTGAGGTCCTCGACCTTCACCGGGTTGGGTCCGATCGAGCAGCCGTCCTTCTCGACGTCGACGTACTCCATCAGCGTTCCGGCGGGAAGCCTGTCGCCGACCTTGATCGTCATGGTGTGGTTCTCCGTGCAGGGGTGGGAAGCGCGGGGGCGGGGCCCCGTGCTCCAAGGGGGAGTCCGAGGATCGCAGCGACCGCCGCGAAATTCAACCCCGGCGGTTGCGAGGGAACCGCGCTCGGCGTAGCGTGCATGGACCTCGCGCCCGGCGCGGCCCGCCGGCCGGTGCGGGCGGATCGGCGCCGGGCGTCGATTCGTTCCGACTCCGCCAGGCTGGCTGCACCGGAGCCTGTCGGCGCCCAACCGGCCCCAGAGGGAGATCGAGATGGTTGCCTCGACCAGGACCGCCCGACCCGCCGTGAGGCGCATCACCCTCCTCGTCGCGACGCGCAAGGGGCTCTGGACGCTCGCGAGCGATGCGGCGCGCAGCCGCTGGACGCTCGCCGGCCCGCGCTTCCTCGGGCACACCCTGCACCACGTCGTCGCCGATCCGCGCGACGGCAAGACCTGGCTCGCTGCGGCTCGCACCGGGCATCTCGGGCCGACGGTGTTCCGATCGGCCGACCGCGGGCGCACGTGGACCGAGGCGTCGAAGCCGCCGGCATTCCGAGCCGGCGGCGGGCGCAGCGTCGATCACGTGTTCTGGCTCACGCCCGGGCACGCGAGCGAGCCCGGCGTCTGGTACGCGGGCACCTCGCCGCAGGGACTGTTCCGCTCGGTCGACGGCGGCGCGACCTGGGAGGGCGTAGCCGGATTCAACGAGCATCCGCAACGCAAGGCCTGGTGCGGCGGCGACCAGGACGGGACGCCGGACGGCCCGAAGATGCACTCGATCCTCGTCGATCCGCGCGATGCGAAGCATCTCTACGTCGCGATGTCGTCGGGCGGCGTGTTCGAGTCGACCGACGGCGGCGCCGACTGGAAGCCGCTGAACCGCGGCGTGCGCGCCATTTTCCTGCCGGATCCCACGCCCGAGTTCGGCCACGACCCGCACCGCGTGTGCTTCGCCGGCGGCAACCCCGACCGCCTGTGGCAGCAGAACCACTGCGGGCTCTACCGGCTCGACCGGCCGTCGACCGAGTGGGTCGACATCGGCGTCGGCATGCCGAAGAGCGTCGGCGCGGTCGGCTTCCCGATCGTCGCGCATCCGCGCGACCCCGACGCCGCGTGGATCTTCCCGATGGACGGGACCGACGTGTGGCCCCGCACGTCGCCCGGCGGGCGGCCGGCCGTCTACCGCACGCTGGACGGGGGACGCACGTGGCGGCGGCAGAACCAGGGGTTCCCCGCCTCGCAGGCGTGGTGGACCGTCAAGCGCCAGGCGATGACGGTCGACACGCGGGAGCCGGCCGGCGTCTATTTCGGAACCACGTCCGGCGAGGTCTGGGGCAGCCGGGACGAAGGCCGCAGCTGGCGGTGCCTGGCCCGGAACCTGCCGCAGATCCAGGCCGTCGAGGCGACGGGGTGACGTTCCCCGGAAGCGCGCGATGCGCGCTTCTCGTCGGGGGGCGCCGCGCTCCCGGGGGCCCGTCGGGCGCCGGAGCTCCGTCGCGCCGCCGGAGGATGATCCTCCGATGATCGCCCGCTACCGCGTGAAGATTCCGTCGCCGCTGCTTTCCTACACGCTCGGCCACGACGAGGTGATCGTCACGCTGCCCGAACTGTCGCCCGACCACGCGCCGCCGCTTCCGGGCGATCGTCGCGGCGCTCGATTCGTCGTTTCCCGGCCTCCGCTTCCGGATGGTCGACGAGCAGGGGGAGCTTCGTCCGCACATAGCGGTGTTCGTCGCGTCGAAGGCGGTGCGCGACCTGGCGACACCGGTGCCCCCCGACACCGACGTGATGATCGTGGCGGCGCTGTCGGGGGATGGGTAACAGCCCCGAAGCTCGCGTCGCGAGCCTCCCCCCCTGTAGGTCGGCCTTCAGGCCGACGCCCTCCTTCACGCCGACGCCCTCCTTCAGGCCGACGCGCCGTCGCGACCTCCCCCGAAGCCCGCGTCGCGAGCCTCCCCCTGTGGGTCGGCCTTCAGGCCGACGTTCTCCGGATGTTGCACCTTGCGCGGCTCCCGGCGGCCTGACCACGTTGCGCCGCAACATTTCCTTGCCCCGGCACGGGGCGAACGCTTACAATCCGAAGGTTTGCTTCGCTCGCCGTCCAAGCGCCTGGGGTCGAGGGCGCCGGCGTGACACCACCGCTCAAGTCCAAGCCGATCCGCACCGCTCTCGCCTGGCAGGCGCTCGCGACCGTCGCGATCGCCGCCCTCGCGGGCGTGTGGGCCGGCGGGCACGCAGCGCTTTCCGCTGCGCTGGGCGGAATGGTCACGCTGTCCTCGACCGTGGTCTACGCGTTCGTGCTGGGGATCGGGCAGACCGCCTCCGCCGGCGCCTCGGTCGTCACGATGCTGCGCGCGGAAGGGGCGAAGATCCTCGTGATCATCCTCCAGCTGTGGCTGGTGCTGACGACGTACAAGGACGTCGTGCTGGCGGCGCTGTTCGCCGCCTTCGTGATCACGGTGTTGCTGTTCCGAACGGCTTTTTTGGCGCGCGAGTAACCGGAAAGAACCTCCCATGGCGGCCGGCACAGAGCTCACCCCGACCTCGTACATCGGGCACCACCTGACCTTCCTCGCCAAGCCGGTCGGCGGCGAAGGCGGGTTCTGGACCCTCCACGTCGACACGTTCGTGACGACGCTGATCCTCGGCGTCCTCTGCTTCGGATTCCTGTGGCTCGTGACGCGCAAGGCCACGGCGGGCGTTCCGTCGAAGACGCAGGCGTTCGTCGAGCTCGCCATCGACTTCATCAACGACCAGGTCAAGGGCATCTACCAGGGGGGCTCGACGCTGGTCGCGCCGCTCGCGCTCACCACGTTCGTGCTGGTCCTGTTCATGAACGCGATGGACTTCCTGCCCGTCGACATCATGGCGTGGATCTACGAGAACGTGTTCCACCTGCACAACTGGCGCTCCGTGCCGACCGCCGACGTGAACACGACGTTCGCGCTCGCGCTGTCGGTGTTCGCGCTGATGATCTTCTACTCGATCAAGGTCAAGGGGCTGGGCGGCTGGCTGCACGAGCTGGTGTCGGCGCCCTTCGGGCTGAAGCCGCTGTGGATGTCCCCGCTCCTCGTCGTCTTCAACCTGCTGTTCCAGGTGGTCGAGTACGTGTCGAAGCCGCTCTCGCACAGCCTGCGTCTGTACGGGAACATGTACGCGGGCGAGATCATCTTCATGCTGCTGGGGCTGTGGGCCGCGACCGGGGTCGTCGGCACGGTCTTCGGCGGCGTGCTGCACCTGGGCTGGGCGATCTTCCACATCCTGATCGTCGCGCTGCAGGCCTACATCTTCATGATGCTGACCGTCGTCTACATCGCGATGGCGCACGAGCACCACTGATCCGCTTCACGCATCACCGTTTCAGTCTACTTCCAGAACCGAAAGGACAAACGTCATGGAAAAGATGCAAATGCTGGCGATGATCCAGGCCTACACGGGGATCGGCATCGGCCTGATCATCGGCCTGGGCGCGCTCGGCGCGTGCGTGGGCGTCGGCATCATGTGCTCGCGCTTCCTCGAAGGCGCGGCCCGCCAGCCGGAGCTCATGCCGCAGCTGCAGGCGAAGGTGTTCCTGCTCCTCGGCCTGATCGACGCTTCGTTCATCATCGGCGTCGGCCTCGCGATGCTGTTCGCGTTCGGCAACCCGCTGCTCGCCGTCGTCCGATAGGGTTTCCCGTCGGGAAACCGCTCGATAGGCACCGCGAGAGGAAGCCGTCATGAACATCAACCTCACGCTGCTCATGCAGGCGGCGGCGTTCGCCGCGTTCATCTGGTTCACGGCCAGGTTCGTCTGGCCGCCGCTGATGCGCGCGATCGAGAACCGCCAGAAGCAGATCGCCGACGGGCTCGCCGCCGGCGAACAGGGGCGGCAGAACCTGAGCACCGCCGAGAAGCGCTCGGCCGACATGCTCGCCGAGGGCAAGGCGAAGGCCGCCGAGATCGTCGCGCTGGGCGAGAAGTTCAAGTCCGAGACGATGGAGCAGGCCAAGGTCCTGGCGAAGGCCGAGGCGGATCGCATCGTCGCGGCGGCGAAGGCCGAGATCGAGCAGGAAGTCGCTCGCGCCAAGGAGTCGCTCCGCAACTCGGTCGCCGACCTGGCGGTCGCGGGCGCGTCGAAGATCCTGAAGCGCGAGGTCGACGCGAAGGCGCACGCCGACCTGCTGCGCGAGATCCAGCAGAAGCTCTAGGACGCCGACCGCCATGGCCGAACTGTCCACGATCGCGCGTCCCTACGCCGAGGCGGCGTTCGACCTCGCGCGGGAGAAGAACGCACTGCCCGTGTGGTCGCGCATGCTGGAGCTCGTCGCCGCCGTCGCGGCCGACGCGCGGATGAGCGAGGCGCTCGCGAGCCCGAAGCTGGGCGACGCGGAGAAGGAGTCGCTTTTCCTCTCCGTCTGCGGCGACAGGCTCGACGCCGACGCCCGGAGCTTCGTGCGCGTGCTGATCGAGTCCGACCGCATCGGGGTCGCGCGGGAGATCCGCGAGATCTACGAGAAGCGCCGCAACGACGCCGAAGGCGTCGCGCGGGCGGTGATCGAGAGCGCCCTGCCGGTGTCGGACGCGGACCTGAAAGGGCTCGTGACGGCGCTCGAGCGCCGCTTCGGCCGCAAGGTCGAGGCGATCGTCCGGGTGAACCCGGACCTGATCGGCGGCGCGCGCATCACGGTGGGCGACACGGTGATCGACGATTCGGTGCAGGGCAAGCTGACCGCGATGGCGACGCAGCTCACCGCCTGACGGGCCAACGGGACGGGCGCATGACGCGCGGTGTTTGGCGAGGTGCCACGGACGACTGGCTGCCAGCGATCCGAACCGGCGGGCCTTCGCTTCGTCCGACCCAGCGAGGAAACCATGCAGTTGAACCCTTCGGAAATCAGCGAACTGATCAAGGCGAAGATCCAGAACCTGGACACGGGCGCGCAGACGCGCACGCAGGGGACGGTCGTCTCGGTCACCGACGGCATCTGCCGCATCCACGGTCTGTCCGACGCGATGCAGGGCGAGATGCTCGAGTTCCCGAACAACACGTTCGGGATGGCGCTCAACCTCGAGCGCGACTCGGTCGGCGCCGTCGTGCTCGGCGAGTACACGCACATCACCGAGGGCGACACCGTCAAGTGCACGGGCCGCATCCTCGACGTGCCCGTCGGCCCCGAGCTGATCGGCCGCGTCGTCAACTCGCTCGGCCAGCCGATCGACGGCAAGGGTCCGATCAACGCGAAGATGACCGACGTGATCGAGAAGGTCGCGCCGGGCGTGATCGCGCGCCAGTCGGTCAACCAGCCGGTGCAGACCGGCCTGAAGGCGATCGACGCGATGGTGCCGATCGGCCGCGGGCAGCGCGAGCTGATCATCGGCGACCGCCAGACCGGCAAGACGGCGGTCGCGGTCGACACGATCATCAACCAGAAGGGCAAGGACCTGATCTGCGTGTACGTCGCGATCGGGCAGAAGGCCTCGACGATCGTCAACGTCGTGCGCAAGCTCGAGGAGCACGGCGCGATGGCGTACACGATCGTCGTGGCGTCCCCGGCGTCGGAATCGGCGGCGATGCAGTACATCGCGCCGTACTCGGGCTGCACGATGGGCGAGTACTTCCGCGACCGCGGCCAGGACGCGCTCATCATCTACGACGACCTGACCAAGCAGGCGTGGGCGTACCGCCAGGTGTCGCTGCTGCTGCGCCGCCCGCCGGGCCGCGAGGCGTACCCGGGCGACGTGTTCTACCTGCACTCGCGCCTGCTCGAGCGCGCCGCGCGCGTGAACGCCGCCTACGTCGAGAAGTTCACCAACGGCGCCGTCAAGGGCAAGACCGGGTCGCTCACCGCGCTGCCGATCATCGAGACGCAGGCGGGCGACGTCACGGCGTTCGTGCCGACCAACGTGATCTCGATCACGGACGGCCAGATCTTCCTCGAGACCGACCTGTTCAACGCCGGCATCCGGCCCGCGATCAACGCGGGCATCTCGGTGTCGCGCGTGGGCGGAAGCGCGCAGACCAAGGCCATCAAGAAGCTCGGCGGCGGCGTGCGCCTCGCGCTCGCGCAGTACCGCGAGCTGGCGGCGTTCGCGCAGTTCGCCTCGGACCTCGACGACGCGACGCGCAAGCAGCTCGACCGCGGCCGCATGGTGACCGAGCTCATGAAGCAGT
Organism: Betaproteobacteria bacterium; assembly: GCA_016704895.1. GTDB lineage: Bacteria > Pseudomonadota > Gammaproteobacteria > Burkholderiales > Casimicrobiaceae > VBCG01. Next base: position 31,535 of record JADIZG010000009.1, on the reverse strand, counting down.
CGCAGTACTCGCCGCTGTCGGTCGCCGACCAGGCGCTGACGCTGTTCGCGGCCAACGGCGGCTACTACGACGACGTGCCGGTCGAGAAGGCCCTCGCGTTCGAGGCGTCGCTCCGCACCTTCATGCGCAGCAAGTACGCGGAGCTGCACGAGCGCATCGAGTCGACCAAGGACCTGACCGCCGACGACGAGAAGGCGCTCGCCGCGGCGATCGTGGACTTCAAGAAGACCGGCACGTTCTGACCCGGGATTCCGGGACCAGGGGCCAGCAAAGGCATCGCGCGACGATATGTCCAGCTCGAAAGAAATCCGCGGCAAGATCAAGAGCGTGCAGAGCACGCGCAAGATCACCAAGGCGATGGAAATGGTCGCGGCCTCGAAGATGAAGAAGGCCCAGGACCGGATGCGCGCGTCGCGGCCCTACCTCGAGCGCGTGTTCAACATCGTGATCCACATCGCGAAGGCGAACACCGAGTACCGCCACCCGTTCCTGACGAAGCGCGAGAACGTGAAGCGCGTCGGCGCGATCGTCGTGACGACCGACAAGGGCCTGTGCGGCGGCCTCAACACGAACGTGCTGCGGCTGCTGCTCTCGAAGCACAAGGAGTGGACCGGCGCGGGCCTCGGCGTCGACTACGTGGCGATCGGCACCCGGGGGCTCGCGTTCCTGTCGCGGATGGGCGCCAACGTCGTCGCGAGCGCGGTGCAGCTGGGCGACCGCCCGCACCTCGATCGCGTCGTCGGCCCGGTCAAGGCGCTGCTCGACAAGTACCTCTCCGGCGACATCGACGAGGTGTGGGTGTTCTACACGTCGTTCATCAACACGATGAAGCAGGAGCCGCGCGCCGGGCGCATCGTCCCCGTGCCGATGCAGTACCGCGCGTTCGGGGCCTCGGACCAGATCGTCAAGCCCGAGGCGGCGGAAGGCTCGTGGGACTACATCTACGAGCCGGACGCGCGGGCGCTGCTGGACGGCATGATGCGGCGCTACATCGAGGCGGCCGTGTACCAGGCGGTCGCCGAGAACATGGGCTCGGAGCAGTCCGCGCGCATGATCGCGATGAAGGCGGCGACCGACAACGCCGGCAAGATCATCAGCGAGCTGCAGCTCATCTACAACAAGACGCGCCAGGCGGCGATCACGAAGGAGCTTTCGGAGATCGTCGGCGGCGCGGCCGCGGTGTGACGACGCCCGCCTGCGGACGGAAATTCGAAACGACGGACTGAAGGATCCACTCATGAGCCAGGGAACGATTGTCCAGTGCATCGGCGCGGTCGTCGACGTCCAGTTTCCGCGGGACGCGATGCCGAAGGTCTACGACGCGCTCGTCCTCGAGCAGGACGCGAGCAACAAGCTCGTCGAGCAGGGCCTGACCTTCGAGGTCGAGCAGCAGCTGGGCGACGGCATCGTGCGCACGATCGCGATGGGTTCGTCGGACGGCCTGAAGCGCGGCATGAAGGTGCGCGCGACCGGCGAGAACATCCAGGTGCCGGTCGGCCCCGGGGTGCTCGGGCGCGTGATGGACGTGCTCGGCCGGCCGATCGACGAGCGCGGCCCGATCGCGGGCGACGAGCGGCGCGCGATCCACCAGCTGGCGCCGAAGTTCGACGAGCTCTCGCCCTCGGTCGAGCTGCTCGAGACCGGCATCAAGGTGATCGACCTGATCTGCCCGTTCGCGAAGGGCGGCAAGATCGGCCTGTTCGGCGGCGCGGGCGTGGGCAAGACCGTGACGATGCTCGAGCTGATCAACAACATCGCGACGCAGCACTCGGGCCTGTCGGTGTTCGCCGGCGTCGGCGAGCGCACGCGCGAGGGCAACGACTTCTACCACGAGATGTCGGACGCCAAGGTCATCGTGCAGGACGACCTGGCGAAGTCCAAGGTGGCGATGGTGTTCGGCCAGATGAACGAGCCGCCGGGCAACCGGCTGCGCGTCGCGCTGACCGGCCTCACGATGGCGGAGCGCTTCCGCGACGAGGGCCGCGACATCCTGTTCTTCGTCGACAACATCTACCGATTCACGCTGGCCGGCACGGAAGTGTCCGCGCTGCTGGGCCGGATGCCGTCGGCGGTGGGCTACCAGCCGACGCTCGCCGAGGAGATGGGCAAGCTGCAGGAGCGGATCACGTCGACGAAGACCGGATCGATCACGTCGATCCAGGCGGTGTACGTTCCTGCCGACGACCTGACCGACCCGTCGCCGGCGACGACGTTCGGCCACCTCGACGCGACCGTCGTGCTCTCCCGCGAGATCGCCGCGCTCGGCATCTACCCGTCGGTCGATCCGCTCGATTCGACCTCGCGCCAGATCGACCCGCTGGTCGTCGGCGAGGAGCACTACACGACGACGCGCCGCGTGCAGGCGACGCTGCAGCGCTACAAGGAGCTGCGCGACATCATCGCGATCCTCGGCATGGACGAGCTGTCGCCGGACGACAAGCTGGCGGTTTCCCGCGCGCGCAAGATCCAGCGCTACCTGTCGCAGCCGTTCCACGTGGCGGAAGTGTTCACGGGCTCGCCGGGCAAGTACGTGCCGCTGAAGGAAACGATCCGCGGCTTCAAGATGATCGTCGACGGCGAGTGCGACGCGCTGCCCGAGCAGGCGTTCTACATGGTCGGGACCATCGACGAGGCGTTCGAGAAGGCCAAGAAGCTGAGCGGCACGGCCGGGGCGATAGCGGTTGGCGGGCGGCGCGGGACCGGCGCCGGCACGCGGCGGGCGTGAGTGGGCCTGAAGGCGCCTCCCCCCCGGGGGGGCTGGAGGGGCCGGCCGGTGTTTGGAGAAGGCGTTGTGAAACGGGCGGCGCGGGGATATCGAGCCGCGCGGTGCATGGGCCGGAGGTCCGACGCGCGATCCGGTTGGAGCGTCGGCGGTCGATGAGGTGGGCCTGTCGAAGACGGGTGCGCCGACGCTCAACCGGTCCACGCGTCGTTGCGATGCGGGTGGATGAAGTGGCGACGCCGGGCATGCCGGTGTGTCAGGTTGGAAACGGGGTCTCAGCATGGCGAACACGATCAAGGTGGATGTCGTCAGCGCGGAAGAGCACATCTTCTCGGGCGAGGCGGAGTTCGTCGTCCTCCCGGGCGTCATGGGCGAGCTCGGCATCTACCCGCGCCACACGCCGCTGTTCACCGAGATCCGCCCCGGGGCGGTCCGGATGAAGCTTCCGAACCAGGAGCGCGAGGAACTGGTGTTCGTGCAGGGCGGCTACCTCGAGGTGCAGCCGCACCACGTCACCGTGCTCGCCGACACGGCGATCCGCGCGAAGGACCTCGACGAGGCCGCCGCGCTGGAGGCGAAGAAGGCCGCCGAAGAGGCGATGCAGAACAAGACGTCGAAGGAAGAGATCGCCCAGGCCGAGGCCGAGCTCTCGTCCGCGCTCGCGCAGCTGGAAGCGATCCGGAAGCTCCGCCACCGCGCCTGAGCGCGCGAGGCCGGCGCCTCCGCCGGTCGGGATACCCCAGGGACCCTGTAGCGAACAGGGGCGCCGGGCCGTACACTTCGGGACCTGCCGCGCCTGCAAGGCACGAACCTTGCAAGCGCTCTGCCCGTTGACGTCCCGTCCGCCGGACCCGCCATGATCCGCCGCCTCGCCGCCGCACTCCTGTTCACTACCGCCCTCGCCGGAACCGCTTCGGCGCAGCAGGGCGATCTGGTCTTCGCGGTGACGGAAGGCGTCACCTACCAGGCGACGCCGAAGGAGATCCGGGACAAGTTCGCGCCGATCGCCCAGGTGATCGCGACGGCGACCGGGCGGCGCGTGCGGACGGTCCTCGTGCCCGCGTACAACGACCTGCGGGCAGGGCTGCTGACGCAGGAGTTCGACGTCGCGTTCGTCCACCCGGCGCACGTGTCGATGGCCGAGATCAAGGCCGGGCGCTACAAGGCCGTGGCGTGGACGACGGGCTACACCGAATACACGGCGTCGATGCTGATGACCGCGGGGCAGCCGTACAAGGCGATGGCCGACCTCAAGGGCCGCACGGTCGTCATGCCCGACCCCGACTCGATCACCGCGTGGATGGTGCGCGCGATGTTCCGCACCGAGAAGATCCCGGTGGTCGAAGGCCGTGGCGACCCGGTGCTCGACACCGTGCGGATCATCACCACCCGCTATCAGGACGCGGTGCCGTTCTACCTCGAAAACAACTTCGCGCAGGTCGCGATCACGGCCGCCAACTCGGTGGTCAAGGGCTGGACCGAGAAGGGCGGCAAGGTGCTCCTCAAGTCCCGGCCGGTCCCGATCAAGCAGTTCATCGTATCGACGGCTATGCCGGCAGCCGAGCAGCAGCGCATCCGCGACGCGCTGATCGGCCTGCGCGAGGCGAAGGGCGGATCGGCCGCCCTCGAGACCGTCGGTTACAAGGGGTTCGTGCCGCCGAATCACGAGGTCGAGAACGCCGTGATCGCCTGGCTGGGCCTCTGACGACGCCCCGGCCGCGGCGCCCGCCGCGCGCCTCCCAAGCCGCCTCTCCCCGGGCCGCAGACGCCCCGCCGACTGTGGTAGAGTGAGCTTTGTTGCGGCGCAGCATATCGCTGCCGCGCGCCCTTGCCGCCGTCCGGCGCGCATGGCGCAGGTCCGAATCCTGAGGCAACGACCACGATGGCCGACATCAACAAGACGATCGACCGGTCGATGGCGATCTCGCGCAACGTCGCGGGAACGCTCTCGCGGCGCGTGAAGGACGCGTACTCGACGTACGGCGAGAGCGTGCGCAAGGCGCAGTCCGACTACGTCCAGTCCGGTTTCCCCGGCGCCAATCCGCAGCAGTGGTGGACGGACTGGTTCCAGTACTGCGTCGACGCCGGTCAGCGCTCGACCCTCTTCTGGGACACGATCCGCGAGCGCGGCAACCAGTGGCTGGCGCACGAGGAGGCGGGCAAGCCGCCGCTCCTGCACTACCGGTACGAGATGGTGGCGGACGCGCGCACGTACGAGCGGCCGTGCAATTACGCGCTCGTCCGCATCGTCCCGCCGCGCGGCGTGAAGGTCGACGAGCGCAAGCGGCCGTTCATCATCATCGACCCGCGCGCGGGCCATGGCCCCGGCATCGGCGGTTTCAAGGAGGACTCGGAGGTCGGCGTCGCGCTGGCCGCGGGCCATCCGGTCTACTTCGTGATCTTCTTCCCCGAGCCCGAGCCGGGCCAGACGCTCGCCGACGTCACCGACGCCGAGGCGGAATTCGTGCGCGTCGTCGCGGAGCGCCACCAGGAGAGCCCGAAGCCCTCGCTGATCGGCAACTGCCAGGGCGGATGGGCGGTGATGATGCTCGCGGCCGCGCGTCCCGACATGACCGGGCCGCTCGTGATCAACGGCGCGCCGATGTCGTACTGGGCCGGCAACGACGGCGACAACCCGATGCGCTACTCGGGCGGCCTGCTGGGCGGCGCATGGGTCTCGCTGCTGGCGAGCGACCTCGGCGCCGGGAAGTTCGACGGTGCGCACCTCGTCTCCAACTTCGAGACGCTCAACCCGGCGAACGCGGTCTGGGACAAGTACTACCACCTCTACGACGACGTCGACGACGAGGCGCCGCGCTTCCTCGAGTTCGAGCGCTGGTGGGGCGGCTTCTACCTGCTGAACGAGGAGGAGATCCGCTGGATCGTCAACAACCTGTTCGTCGGCAACAAGCTCTCGCAGGGCGAGGCCCGGCTCGGCCCCGGCCGCTACTTCGACCTGAAGTCGATCAAGCAGCCGATCATCGTGTTCGCGTCGATGGGCGACAACATCACGCCGCCGCAGCAGGCGTTCAACTGGATCGCGGACCTCTACTCGTCGACCGACGAGATCAAGGCCAACGGGCAGACGATCGTCGGCCTCATCCACGAGGACGTCGGGCACCTCGGCATCTTCGTGTCGGGCAAGGTCGCGAAGAAGGAGCACGCGCAGATCTTCGAGGTGCTCAAGTACATCCAGACGCTGCCGCCGGGTCTCTACGGGATGGAGATCCACGAGATCCAGCACGCCGACGGCGAGGTCACCTACGACGTGACGCTGCACGAGCGCTCGCTCGAGGCGCTGAAGAAGCTGCAGAAGTACGACCGCGTCGACGAGAAGCCGTTCGAGGCGGTGGCTGCGCTCTCGGAGCTCACCGAGCGTGCCTACGAGCTGCTCGTGCGCCCGGCCGTCCGCGATGCGGTGCCCGAGTGGCTCGCACGGATGCTGCGCGAGCTTCATCCGCTGCGCGCGCAGCGCTGGATGCTGTCGGACCGCAATCCCTTCCTCGCCGGCGTGCCGGCGGCGGCGGCGATGGCGCGCGCGTGGCGCCAGCCCCGCGCCGAAGGCAACGCGGGACGGCGCGCCGAGCGCCTGGGCTCGACCGTCGTCTCGGCGTCGCTCGACCTGTACCGCGACCTGCGCGACGCCGCGAGCGAGGCGGCGTTCTTCCAGATCTACGGGAACATGATGTCGCTGCAGATGGCGGACCAGCGCGCCGCGATCCGCCGGCAGACGCGCTTCGATCCGCGCGCGGTGCCCGCCGTGCGGCAGGTGCTCGACGACCTCGACCGCGGCGGCCTGCCGGAGGCGATCGTGCGTGCGGGCCTGCTCGTCGCGAAGGCCGGCGGAGGCAAGCGCCGGCTCGCGCAGATGGAAAGCGTGCGCCTGCTGCTCGAGCCCACCGGCGTGCTCGAGGACGTGTCCGAGGACGATTTCCGCCGCGTGCTGCACGACGAGACGATCATCGTCGAGTTCGAGCCGCTCGAGGCGAAGCGCACGCTGCCGCGCCTCGTGGCCTCGGCCGCGGATCGCCGCAAGCTCCACGGCCTGCTCGACGCGCTCGCGGACGATCCCCACCTCGGCGATCGCCAGCGCGATCTGGTCGACGAGCTGCGCTCGATGATCCCGGCCGGCGCGACGCCCCCGAAGCTGCGGGCGAAGCCTGCGGCACCGAAGGCACGGGGGCGCGCGGGCACGCGCCGCGGGAAGGCGACGAAGCGCACCCGCGCTTGATCGTCATCGGGAGAATACGTCACCATGTCCCCCGGTTCGTTCCCGGCCCACGTTGTCCCACCCCTGACCGCCTGAATGCGCGGCGCGGGCGCCTGCCCGCGCCTGCGCCTGCGAGATCCCGATGCGTGACGTCACCAACCGCACCTACGCCGAGATCAAGGTCGGCGCGACCGAATCGGCGAAGCACACGATGACGATGAACGAGATCGAGGGCCTCGCGCTGGTCGCGGGCGAGGTCGATCCGTTCCACGTCGAAGGGCGCACCGACGCGGCGGGCCCCACGGCCCCCGGGGCGGCCGCCATCGCGCTCGTCTCGAACCTGCTGCTTCGCCGCATGCCCGGGCCGGGAACGACGATCGCCGAGACCGAGCTCCACTACGCGGGGACCATCGCGGTCGGCGACGAGCTGACCTCGACGGTCACCGTGAGGAGGAAGCGCGCGAAGGATCACCGGATCACGTTCGCGTGCCGCTGCGTCAACCAGCGCGGCGAACTGCTGGTCGAGGGGCTCGCGCACGTCGTCGCGCCGACGTCGCGGGTGACGTACTCGAACGTCGCGACGCCGTCGCTGATCCTCCGGCGCAACGACGGCTTCGCGGCGCTCATCAAGCGCTGCCAGGGGCTGCCGCCGGTCCGCTGCGCGGTCGTGCATCCGTGCGACCGCGACTCGCTGTTCGGGGCGCTCGAGGCCGCGCGGCGCGGGCTCATCGTGCCGGTGCTGGTCGGGCCCGAGGCGAAGATCCGCGCTCTCGCGAAGGCGGAGAAGGCCGACCTGTCGGGCATCGAGATCGTCGCGACCGAGCACAGCCACGCCGCCGCCGAGATGGCGGTCGAGATGGCGCGCCTGGGCCAGGTCGAGGCGCTGATGAAAGGGAGCCTCCACACCGACGAGCTGATGGCGGCGATCGTCCCGTCGACGACGGGCCTGCGGACCGCGCGGCGCATCAGCCACGTGTTCGTGATGGACGTCCCGACGTACCCGCGCCTGCTGTTCGTCACCGACGCGGCGGTCAACATCTTCCCGACGCTCGACGACAAGGTCGACATCGTGCAGAACGCGATCGATCTCGCGCGCACGCTCGGCATCGAGAAGCCCAAGGTCGCGGTGCTCTCCGCGCTCGAAATGGTCACGTCCAAGATCGAGTCGACGCTGCACGCGGCGGCGCTGTGCAAGATGGCCGACCGCGGCCAGATCACGGGCGGCGAGATCGACGGGCCGCTCGCCTTCGACAACGCGATCTCGGTTCACGCCGCGAAGGCGAAGAAGATCGCCTCGTCGGTGGCCGGGCGCGCCGACATCCTGCTCGTCCCGGACCTCGAGGCGGGCAACATGATGGCGAAGCAGCTGCAGTACCTCGCGGGCGCCGATGCCGCGGGCATCGTGCTGGGCACGCGCGTGCCGGTCGTGCTGACGTCGCGCGCCGATACCGTGCGCACGCGGCTCGCTTCGACGGCGGTCATGGTGCTGGTGGCGCACGCGAAGCGCGCGCCCGGCATTCGATGAAGGAGCGCACGGGTTGGCCGACACCATTACCGTCCTCAACGCGGGATCGTCCAGCCTCAAGTTCTCGGTGTTCGGCGTGGGCGGGACGCTCACGCTCAACGTCCGCGGACAGGTGGAGGGGATCGGCACCGCACCGCGCTTCGTCGCGAAGGACCCGACCGGAGCCGTCGTCGCCGAGCAGCGCTGGGGCGCGTCCGACGCGATCGACCATGCCGGCGCGGTCGAGCACCTGCTCTCGTTCCTCGCGACGGACCTGAAGCGGGGCAGGCTGCTCGCGGTCGGCCATCGCGTCGTGCACGGCGGGACGCGCTACGGGGCCCCGGTGCGCGTCGACGCGGACGTGATCGCCGCGCTCGCCGACCTCGTGCCGCTCGCGCCGCTGCACCAGCCGCACAATCTCGCGCCGATCCGCGCGATCGCCGCGCGCATGCCGGCGATGCCGCAGGTCGCGTGCTTCGACACGGCGTTCCACCACGACCAGCCGCCGGTCGCGCAGGCGTTCGCGCTGCCGCCGGAGATCACCGGCCAGGGCGTGCGCCGCTACGGTTTCCACGGCCTGTCGTACGAGTACGTCGCGGGCGCGATGCGGAACCTCGACATGCGGGCCGCCGCGGGTCGCGTGGTCGTGGCGCACCTGGGCAACGGCGCGTCGATGTGCGCGATGGCGAACGGCAGGAGCGTCGCGTCGACGATGGGGTTCACCGCGCTCGACGGCCTGGTGATGGGAACGCGCAGCGGCACGATCGATCCGGGCGTGATGATCTGGCTGATGGACCAGATGGGCATGGGTCCGCGCGACCTCGAGCGCCTGCTCTATCACCGGTCGGGACTGCTCGGCGTGTCGGGCGTCTCGTCGGACATGCGCACGCTGCTCGCGAGCGACGAGCCGCGCGCGAAGCTGGCGATCGAGCTCTTCTGCTACCGCGCCGGCCGCGAGCTGGGATCGCTCGCCGCGGCGCTGGGCGGCCTCGACGCGCTGGTGTTCACCGGCGGGATCGGCGAGCACGCGGCGCCGATCCGTGCGGCCATCGTTCGCGGCGCCTCCTGGCTCGGGCTCGCGCTCGACGAGGACGCGAACGCCGAGAGCAAGCGGCGGATCACGTCGGACACGTCGCGCGTGCCCGCGTACGTCGTGCCGACCGACGAGGAGCTCATGATCGCGCGGCACGTGCGCTCGGCGCTGGGGGTGTAGCGGAGTAGCATGCGCCCATGAGCGAAGCCTTTCGCACCGAGAAGGACGCGCTGGGCGAGGTCCGCGTCCCCGCGGACCGGCTTTGGGGTGCGCAGACGCAGCGCTCGATCGGGAACTTCCCGATCGGCGTGCCGCGATTCCGCTGGGACCGGCCGGTGATCCGCGCCTTCGGCATCGTCAAGCTGGCCGCCGCGCGGGCCAACGCGAAGCTCGGCGTGCTGGCGGCCGACAAGGCGCAGCTGATCGAGCGCGCCGCCCGCGAGGTCGTCGACGGCAGGCTCGACGCCGAGTTCCCGCTGGTCGTGTTCCAGACCGGGTCCGGCACGCAGTCGAACATGAACGCGAACGAGGTGATCGCGAACCGCGCGATCCAGCTCGCGGGCGGGCAGGTCGGCTCGAAGTCGCCGATCCACCCGAACGACGACGTCAATCGCAGCCAGTCGTCGAACGACGCGTTCCCGGCGGTCATGCACGTGGCGCTCGTCGAGGCGATCGACGCACGGCTGCTTCCGGCCGTCGACCGCCTCGTCGAGACGCTCGCCGCCAAGTCGCGCGCGTTCGCCGACGTCGTCATGCTCGGCCGCACGCACCTGATGGACGCGACGCCGGTGACGCTCGGCCAGGTGACGGGCGGCTGGGCCGCGCAGCTCGGCGAGGCGCGCCGCTACGTGGTCGCCGCGCGCGACGCGCTCCACCCGATCGCGCTCGGCGGCACCGCGGTGGGCACGGGACTCAACGCGCCCGAAGGCTTCGCCGAGGCGGTCGCCGGCGAGATCGCGGCGCTGACCGGCAAGCCGTTCGTGACCGCGCCCGACAAGTTCTCGGCGCTCTCCGCGCACGACGCGGTCGTCAACGCGAGCGCCGCGGTGCGGACGCTCGCCGGCGCGGCGATGAAGATCGCCAACGACGTGCGCTGGCACGCGAGCGGCCCCCGCGCGGGGCTGGCCGAGATCACGATCCCCGACAACGAGCCCGGCTCGTCGATCATGCCGGGCAAGGTCAACCCGACGCAGTGCGAGGCGCTGACGATGGTCGCGGCGCGCGTGTTCGGCAACGACGCGACGGTCGCGTTCGCCGGCACGCAGGGCAACTTCCAGCTGAACGTCTACAAGCCGGTGATGCTGCACGCCGCGCTAGAGTCCGTCGAGCTCCTCGCCGACGCGCTCGGGTCGTTCGATCTTCGCTGCGCGCGCGGCATCGAGCCCGACCGCGAGCGGATCCGGGCGAACCTCGAGCGCTCGCTGATGCTCGTGACCGCGCTCAATCCGCACGTCGGCTACGAGAACGCCGCGAGGATCGCGCAGAAGGCGCACCGCGAGGGCACGAGCCTGCGCGAGGCGGCGCTCGCGCTCGGGCTCGTCTCGGCCGCGGACTTCGACCGCTGGGTCGATCCGGCGGCGATGACGCGGCCCGACGGACCTCCGGGCTGAATCGCGCGTTCGGTGCGGCAGCCGCGCCCCGATCAGCCGGCGCGGGACTGCCTGCGCGCGCGGTCGCCGGCGCCCGGGACGTAAGCGCAGGCGAAGGCGGCGTTCGGAAATGCCGAATTGCCCGGTGGACGGTTTGGGGCGAAGCTTCGAACCCTCGTCCACGCTTGACGCGACGCCGCCATGACCTCCGAAGCGAACCCCTGGCGCGACTGGATCGGCCGCACCGAGCGCCGGTCCGATCTCGTGACGCCCGCCCCGCTCGCGATGCTGTCCGCGACGCTCGACCGCGACGATCCCGAACCGATGCCGGGCTCGAGGTGCCGCCGCTGTGGCATTGGCTCTATTTCCTGCCGGTCGCGCGCCAGAGCGAGATCGGTCCCGACGGGCACCCGAAGCGCGGCGGCTTCCTGCCGCCGGTCCCGCAGCCGCGCCGGATGTGGGCGGGCGGGCGGCTCACGTTCGAGCGAGCGCTCACCGTCGGCGACGAGATCACTCGCGTCTCGCGGATCGCCGACGTCAGCGTCAAGGACGGCCGCAGCGGCAAGCTCGTGTTCGTCTGCGTGCGCCACGAGATCGCCGATGCGCGCGGCGTCGCGCTGACCGAGGAGCACGACATCGTCTACCGCGACAACCCGCTGGCGACGCCCGCCGGCGCCCCCGTCGCGGTGCCGCAGCCCGCGCCTGCGGGCGAATCGTACTCGCGCGCGATCGCGCCCGATCCCGTGCTGCTGTTCCGCTACTCGGCGCTCACGTTCAACGGCCACCGCATCCACTACGACCGGAGCTACGTGACCGGCGTCGAGGGCTATCCGGGGCTGATCGTGCACGGCCCCCTGATCGCCACGCTGCTCGTCGACCTGCTGCGCCGGCAGGCTTCCCGGCGCGCGCCTGCGGCGGTTCCAGTTCAAGGCCGTGCGCCCGATCTTCGACATCCACCGCTTCGACGTCTGCGGGCGACAGGAGGACGCGCGTCGCCACGCGCTGTGGGCGCGCGACCACGAGGGCGCGCTCGCGATGGAAGCCGTCGCCGAGCTCGCCTGACCCAACCCACGAGAACACCATGATCAAGCACACCGCCGACGAGCACCAGGACATCCGCGACGCCGTGCGCGCGCTCTGCGCCGAGTTTCCCGACGAGTACCACCGCAAGGTCGACGAGAAGCGCGGTTACCCGGAGGAGTTCGTCGATGCGCTCACCAAGGCTGGCTGGCTGGCGGCCATGATCCCGCAGGAGTACGGCGGCTCGGGTCTCGGGCTCACCGAGGCGACGGTGATCATGGAGGAGATCAACCGGGCTGGCGGCAATTCGGGCGCCTGCCACGGCCAGATGTACAACATGGGCACGCTGCTGCGGCACGGCTCCGAGGCGCAGAAGCGCCTCTACCTGCCGAAGATCGCGACCGGCGAGCTGCGCCTGCAGTCGATGGGCGTGACCGAGCCCTCGACCGGCACCGACACGACCAAGATCAAGACCACTGCGGTGAGGAAGGGCGACCGCTACGTCGTCAACGGCCAGAAGGTCTGGATCTCGCGCGTGCAGCACTCGGACCTGATGATCCTGCTCGCGCGCACGACGCCGCTCGCCGAGGTGAAGAAGAAGTCCGAGGGCATGTCGATCTTCATCGTCGACCTGCACCACGCGATCGGGAACGGGCTCACGGTCCGGCCGATCCCGAACATGGTCAACCACGAGACCAACGAGCTGTTCTTCGAGGACCTCGAGATCCCCGCCGAGAACCTGATCGGCGAGGAGGGCAGGGGCTTCAAGTACATCCTCGACGGGCTCAACGCCGAGCGGACGCTGATCGCGGCCGAGTGCATCGGCGACGGCTACTGGTTCATCGACCGCGTGACCAAGTACGTGGGCGAGCGCGTCGTGTTCGGCCGGCCGATCGGCCAGAACCAGGGCGTGCAGTTCCCGATCGCCGAGGCGTACATCGAGGTCGAGGCGGCGAACCTGATGCGCTGGAAGGCGTGCGCGCTGTTCGACGCGCACAAGCCCTGCGGCGCCGAGGCGAACATGGCGAAGTACCTCGCGGCGAAGGCGTCGTGGGAGGCGGCCAACGCGTGCCTGCAGTTCCACGGCGGCTTCGGCTTCGCGAACGAGTACGACGTCGAGCGCAAGTTCCGCGAGACGCGGCTCTACCAGGTCGCGCCGATCTCGACCAACCTGATCCTGTCGCACGTGGCCGAGCACACGCTCGGGCTGCCGCGGTCGTTCTGACGGAGGTCGCGATGCTCCCCCTCGAAGGCATCACCGTCGTCACGCTCGAGCACGCGATCGCGGCGCCGTTCTGCACGCGGCAGCTCGCCGACCTCGGCGCACGGGTCATCAAGGTCGAGCGTCCCGGCGTCGGCGACTTCGCGCGCGCCTACGACGGCCGCGTGCGCGGCCTCGCGTCGCATTTCGTCTGGACGAACCGCAGCAAGGAGAGCCTGACGCTCGACGTCAAGCACGCACAGGCGCCGGCGATCCTCGACCGCCTGCTCGCGAAGGCCGACGTGCTGGTGCAGAACCTCGCGCCCGGCGCCGCCGCGCGGCTGGGGCTCTCGTACGAAGCGCTCTCCGGCAACCACCCGCGGCTCGTCGTCTGCGACATCTCGGGCTACGGCGCGGATGGCCCGTACCGGGACAAGAAGGCCTACGACCTGCTGATCCAGAGCGAGTCGGGATTCGTGTCGATCACCGGCACGCCGGACGAGCCGTCGAAGGCCGGGTGCTCGATCGCCGACATCGCCGCGGGCATGTACGCGTACACGAACATCCTCGCCGCGCTGATCGAGCGCGGGCGCACCGGCAAGGGCAAGGGCATCGACGTGTCGATGCTCGAGAGCATGGTCGAGTGGATGGGGTACCCGCTCTACTACGCGTTCGACGGCGCGGAGCCGCCGCCGCGCGCGGGCGCGGCGCACGCGACGATCTACCCGTACGGCCCGTTCCCGACCGGCGACGCCCGGATCGTGATGCTGGGCCTGCAGAACGAGCGCGAATGGCAGGTGTTCTGCGCGAAGGTGCTGATGCAGCCTGCGCTCGCGGCCGACCCCCGGTTCGACTCGAACGCGCGACGCACCGCCGCCCGCGACGAGCTGAAGCGCCTGATCGTCGCCGCGTTCGCGAGCCTCACCGCCGAGGAGGTGGTGAAGCGCCTCGACGATGCGCAGATCGCGAACGCGCGCGTCAACACGATGGTGGACGTGTGGGAGCATCCGCAGCTCAAGGCGCGCAAGCGCTGGGTCGACGTGTCGACGCCGGCCGGTCCTGTGCCCGCGCTGATGCCGCCCGGCGTCCCCGACGCGGCGCACGCGCGCATGGACGCTGTGCCCTCGCTGGGGCAGCACACGAAGGCATTGCTCGCCGAGCTGGGTTACGGCGAGGCCGACATCGCGCGCCTCGAGAAGGAGAAGGCGATATGAATGCACGGCTGCCCGCCCATGCGAATGCCGCCGCGGCGACGGCGGAGGAACGACTGGCCGCGTTCGCGGCGACGCTCGAGCTCGCGGACATCCCGGCGCCCGTGCTGCGCAGGGCCGAGGAGCTGATGATCGACTGGTTCGGCTCCGCGCTCGCAGGCAAGGGTGCGCGTCCGGTGGAGACGCTCACGGCGTTTGCCGAGGCGATGGGACCCGCGGACGGCGCCTCGGAGATCCTGATCCACCGTCGTCGAACGAGCCCGTACATGGCGGCGATCGCGAACGCGGCGGCCTCGCACTTCGCCGAGCAGGACGACGTGCACAACGGCTCCGTCTTCCACCCGGCGTCCGTCGTGTTCCCGCCCGCGCTCGCCACGGCGCAGGCGGAAGGGGCGAGCGGCGCCGACCTGCTGGTCGCGGTGGTCGCCGGTTACGAGGTCGGCATCCGCGTCGGCGAGTTCCTCGGCCGGTCGCACTACCGCACGTTCCACACGACCGGCACCGCGGGCACGCTCGCGGCGGCCGCGGCGGTCGGCCGCCTGCTGCGACTCTCGCCCGCGCAGATGCTGAACGCGTTCGGCTCCGCCGGCACGCAGTCGGCGGGACTGTGGGAATTCCTGCGCGACGGCGCGGATTCGAAGCAGCTGCACACGGCGCACGCGGCCGGGGCGGGGCTCGCCGCCGCCTATCTCGCGCGCGACGGATTCACCGGCGCGCGGCGCATCCTCGAGGGCCGGCAGGGCATGGCCGCGGGCATGTCGACCGACGCCGACCCGTCGCGCCTCGTCGACGGGCTGGGAACGCGCTGGACGCTCGCCGAGACGTCGTTCAAGTACCACGCGTCGTGCCGCCACACGCATCCCGCGGCGGATGCGCTGCAGCAGGTGATGCGCGCGAACGCGCTTGCCGCCGGCGACGTGAAGCACGTCGTCGCGCGCGTGCACCAGGGCGCGATCGACGTGCTGGGTCCGGTCGTCGACCCGGGACCGTGCACCAGTCGAAGTTCTCGATGGGCACGGTGCTGGGCCTGATCGCCGTCGACGGTCACGCGGGCCTCGCCGAGTTCGATGCGCACTACCGGGATCCGGCGGTCGTCGCCTTCCGCGACCGCGTCGCGATGGAGCTCGACGACGAGGTGGACCGCGCGTATCCAGCACGCTGGATCGGCAAGGTGACGGTCGAGACGACCGATGGCCGCCGGTTCGACGGCCGCGTCGACGAGCCGAAGGGCGATCCGGGCAACACGCTCTCGCCGGCCGAGCTCGAGGACAAGGCGGTGCGGCTCGCCCGGTACCGCGACGGCGCGAGCGAGGCCGAGGCGCGCCGCGCGATCGCCGCCATCCGCGCGCTGGTGTCGACGCCGCGTGTCCCCCGTTTCCTCGCGTGAGCGCCGCACGTCGCGGCCTCTTTGCGAGGGCCGCTTCATGCGAAGGGCGGAGTGTCGGCCGGCTGGCGGCGATTCGCGGCCGGTCGCATCCCCGTTCGCTCGCGAACGGGGCCCCTGCTCACTGCGAACGCCGCCCCCGAGGCGCTCCTCCTCCAGGAGGGGGGGCGCGAAGCCGCGCCAGCGGCAAGCCTGGGGGAGGTTGCCCGATGACCGAGTCCGCGTAGAGTTCGGCCCCATGGCCCATCGCACCTACCTGTTCGTTCCCGCCGACCGGCCCGAGCGCTACGCGAAGGCGCTCGCGACGGGGGCCGGCGCGGTGATCGTCGACCTCGAGGACGCCGTGGCGCCCGACGCGAAGGCCGCTGCGCGCGATGCGCTCGCCTCGTGGCTGGCTCGCACGCCGGCGCCGGTGCTGGTGCGCGTGAACGCGGCGGAGACGGCGTGGTTCGCCGACGATCTCGCGTTGTGCGGGCACGCCGCGGTCGCGGGAGTCGTGCTGCCGAAGGCGGAGCGGCGCGCGGACCTCGCGCACGCGTCCGCGATCGCCGCGGGCAAGCGGCTCTACCCGCTGATCGAGACGGCGGCGGGATTCGACGCGATGCGCA
Organism: Betaproteobacteria bacterium; assembly: GCA_016704895.1. Lineage (GTDB taxonomy): Bacteria > Pseudomonadota > Gammaproteobacteria > Burkholderiales > Casimicrobiaceae > VBCG01. The sequence continues at coordinate 15,053 of JADIZG010000009.1, read as the reverse complement.
CGCTGGCCGGCGCGCCGGGCGTCGAGCGCCTCGTGTTCGGGTCGATCGACTTCCAGGTCGACCTCGGCATCGACGGCGAGGGCGACGAGCTCCTCTGCTTCCGGTCGCAGCTCGTGCTCGTGTCGCGCCTGGCCGGCATCCGCGCGCCGGTCGACGGCGTCAGCACCGCGATCGACGATGCGGCGACGCTGCGCGCGGACGCCGAGCGCGCGCGCCGGCTGGGCTTCGGCGCGAAGCTGTGCATCCATCCGAAACAGGTCGACGTCGTCAACCGCGCGTTCCTGCCCAGCGACGCCGAGCGCGACTGGGCGCGCCGCGTGCTGGATGCCGCGGCACGTGCGGGCGGCGCGGCCGTGGCAGTCGACGGCAAGATGGTCGACAAGCCGGTGATGCTGCGCGCGCAGGCGATCCTCGACGAGGCGGGCGACGAGCCGCCCGGCGAGGTGCGATGAGCGCGTCGGGGACATGCCGTTGAGCGCCGCCGCGGACGACCCGGTCGCGAAGCTGCAGGCGTTCTGGAACGCGCGCTATGCCGGCGAGGAGTTCGTCTACGGCCGCGAGCCGAACGACTTCGTCGTGCAGGCCGTCCCCGCGATCCCGCAACAGGGCCGCGTCCTGTGCCTCGCCGACGGCGAGGGCCGCAACAGCGTCTGGCTGGCGCGACAGGGCTTCCGCGTGACGGCGGTCGACGTGGCCGAGCAGGGCGTGGCGAAGGGGCGCGAGCTCGCGCGGGCGTCCGGCGTCGAGATCGAGACGCGGGTCGCCGACGTGACGCGCTTCGACCTCGGCGTCGAGCGATGGGATGCGATCGTCTCGATCTTCCTGCACCTGCCGTCGAAGGCGCGGCGCGATCTGCACCACCGCGCGATCGCAGCGCTCGCGCCCGGCGGCGTGTTCGTCTACGAGGCCTATGGCCCCGGGCAGCTGCGCTACAGGACCGGCGGACCGCCGGAGCCGCAGCTGCTGCATTCGCTCGACGACGTCGTGTCCGACTTCGACGGCTGCGCAATCGAGCACGCGTTCGAGGGCGTGCGCGCGGTCAACGAAGGGCGCCTGCATCGCGGCGACGGCTTCGTCGTGCAGGTCATCGCGCGGACCTTGGGGTCAGAGCCGTAATAATTCGGCGACGCTCGACCGTCATGTCGATTGGGGCGCCACGCTGTCCACCACCCGGGACCCGCCGGCGGCGACATCCCGGATGCCACTTCGCCGAATTATTACAGCTCTGACCCCAATCTTTACGCAAACGCCCCTTGCGCGTCGGCGGCTCGCCTTCCGCGACCCACGCCTGGAGCAGGTTGTAGGTGATGGCGAGCACGACCGGGCCGACGAACAGGCCGACGATGCCGAGCGTGAGCAGCCCCCCGAGCACGCCGGCGAGGATGAGCAGGAACGGCAGGTCGGCGCCGCGCTTGATCAGCACGGGCCTCAGGACGTTGTCGAGCGAGGCGACGAGGACCGTCCACACGCCGAGCGCGATCGCCCAGCCGTGGTCCCCGGTGTACCAGAGCCAACCGACGCCGCCCAGCAGCACGAGCGTCGGCCCGATCTGCACGATGCAGCAGATGAACATCAGAGCGGCGAGCACCGCGACGTAGGGTACGCCTGCGATCAGCAGCCCGAGCGCGCCCAGCACGGTCTGCACGAACGCGGTGACGACGATGCCGAGCGCGACCGCGCGGATCGACGCACCGGCGAGCACCACGACCTGGTCGCCGCGCTCGCCATCGAGCCGCCGGAAGAACGCACGCACGCCCCGCGCGGCGATCTCGCCGGTCGAATAGAGCACTGCGCACAGGATGACGGTGAGGCCGAGCAGCAGCAGGATGCCGCCCAGGCCGCCGAGTTGCGCCGCCAGCCACTTGCCGATCTCGGTCATGTAGGGCGCGAAGCGCGCGGCCAGCGCCTCGGGTCCCGCGCCCGCGATCTTCTGCCACTCGTCCGCGATCGCCTCGCCGGCCATCGGGATTGACGCGACCCACGCCGGAGGAGGTGGAATCGAGAGGTGCACGTCCTTCAGCGCGACGAGCTTCTCGGCCTGGCTCGCGAGCGTCCAGAGCGCGGCGGCGAGCGGCGCGATCAGGATCACGAGCAGCGCGATCATCATCACGATCACCGCGATCCAGCGACGACCGCCGGCGGCGCGCTGCACGCGCTTGAGCAGCGGCCACGTGGCGACGACGATCATCGTCGCCCAGACGAGCGCCGGCAGGAACGGCTTCAGCACGAAGAGGCTGCCGAAGCCGAGCAGCGCGATGAACAGCACGCCGATGACGATGCGCGGCAGGTCGCGGGGTCCGATGGGGGCGGTCATGCCTGTCCTCGTGGCGGGTTGGCTAGCGCGCGGCCGGAAGCTGCTGCTCGGCGAGCGTCACCCAGTAGCTGGTGCCGATCGCGATCGCGTCGTCGTTGAAGTCGTAGCGCGGGTTGTGGAGCGACGGCGTCTCCGGCCCCGTGCCGGTGCCGAGCCACACGTAGCAGCCGGGCTTCGCCTGCAGCATGAACGCGAAGTCCTCGCTGCCCATCGAGGGCATCGGGTCGGTGTCGACATGGTCGCGGCCGACGACCGCCGTGGCCGCCGCGATCGCGTGCCCGGTCTCGGTGTCGGTGTTCACGGTGGCCGGGTAGCGGCGCTCGTAGCGCAGCGTCGCGGTCATCTCGAACGTCGCCGCGATGCCGTCCACGATCGTGCGCATCCGGCGCTCGATCGTGTCCTGCACGTCCCGCTTGAACGAGCGCGCCGTGCCGCGCAGCACGACCTGGTTCGGGATCACGTTCCAGGTGTCGCCCGCGTGCACCTGCGTGACGCTGACGACGCCGGCGTCGAGCGGATGGAGGTTGCGCGACACGATCGTCTGCAGCGCGCCGATCGCGTGCGACGCGAAGAGCATCGGGTCCTTGCCCTGGTAGGGCATCGCGGCGTGCGCGCCCTTGCCGGTCGCGACGATCTCGAAGATGTCGAACGCGCCCATCAGCGGACCGGCGCGCATCGCCATCGTGCCGACCGGCGCCGAAGGCCAGTTGTGCATCCCGTAGACGGCGCTCATCGGGAAGCGGTCGAACATCCCTTCCTCGACCATCACGCGGCCGCCGCCTTCGTTCTCCTCGGCCGGCTGGAAGACGAAGTAGACGGTGCCGTCGATGCGCTTGCGCTGCGCGAGCGCCTTGGCCGCGCCCAGCAGCATCGTCGTGTGGCCGTCGTGGCCGCAGGCGTGCATCCGCCCTTCGTTGCGGGACGAGTGGGGCACGCCGCTCTGCTCGTGGATGTGCAGCGCGTCGAGGTCCGCCCGCAGGCCGATCGCCGCGCGCGACGTGCCGTGCCGCAGCACGCCGACGACGCCGGTCCCCGCGAGCCCGGTGTGCACCTCGAGGCCCATCTGCGCCAGCCGCTCGGCGACGAACGCCGCGGTCGCCTTCTCCTCGAACGCGGTCTCGGGGTGGGCGTGCAGGTGGTGGCGCCAGCCGCGCAGCTCGGGGTCGAGCGCGGCGACTTCGGGAACGAGGTTCATCGCGATTCCTGCGCCGGGACGGCTCCGGGCCGCCAAAGGGGAAATCGTAACGCATCCGGTAGAATTCCGCCGTGCCAGCGAACGCGAGAACCTTCGACCTGCTCATCGTCGGCGGCGGCATCAACGGCGCCGGGATCGCGCGCGACGCCGCCGGGCGCGGCTTGTCGGTGCTCCTGGTCGAGAAGGACGATCTCGCCGCGGCCACCTCGTCGTGGAGCACCAAGCTCATCCACGGCGGCCTCCGGTACCTCGAGCACTACGAGTTCCGGCTCGTCGGCGAGTCGCTCGCCGAGCGCGAGGTCGTGCTGCGGATCGCGCCGCACATCGTCGAGCCCCTCTCGTTCGTGCTGCCGCACGAGCCGCACCTGCGGCCGGCGTGGATGATCCGCGCGGGGCTGTTCCTCTACGACCGGCTGGGCGGCAGGATGTCGCTGCCGCGGTCGTTCGGCGTGAGCCTCGACGACACCCGCTGGGGCGCGGGCCTGCAGCACCGGTTCCGCAGGGGCTTCGTCTACGCGGATGCGCGCGTCGACGACGCGAGGCTCGTCGTGCTCACCGCGATGTCCGCGCGCGCCCACGGCGCCGACGTCCGCGTGCGCACCCGGTTCGTCTCCGCGCGCCGCGAGGGCGGGCTCTGGCGCGCGACGATCGCCGGCCCCGGCGGCCGCGAGGACGTCGCCGCGCGCGCGATCGTCAACGCGGCCGGGCCGTGGGTCGCCGACGTGCTGGCCACGACCGACGCGACGCCGTCGGGCGCCCGCGTGCGGCACGTCAAGGGCAGCCACATCGTCGTGCCGCGCGTGCACGCCGAGGAGCACGCGTACATCCTGCAGAACTCGGACAACCGCATCGTCTTCGTGATCCCGTACCAGGAGCGCTATTCGCTGATCGGCACGACCGACGTGCCGGTCGACGAGTACGACGCGCCGCGCATCTCGGACGACGAGACCGACTACCTGATCGCCCTCGCGAACGCCTACCTCGAGAAGCCGATCTCGCGCGCGGACGTCGTCTGGAGCTACAGCGGCGTGCGGCCCCTCTACGACGACGGCACGTCCGACCCGTCGGCCGTGACGCGCGACTACGTGCTCAAGCTCGACGCGCTCGACGATGCGGCCGGGCCGGAGCGCGCCCCCGTGCTCTCGATCTACGGCGGCAAGATCACCACCTACCGCAAGCTCGCCGAGGCGGCGCTCGCGGAGCTCGCGCCGCACTTCCCCGGCATGAAGCCCGGATGGACCGCGAGCGAAGCGCTCCCGGGCGGCGACCTTCCCGGGGGCGACCGCGCGGCGTTCCTCGCGGCGCTGTGCGCGCGCTATCCGGGCATCGGCGTCGACGTGCTACGCCCGATCGCACGCCGGCACGGAACGCTCGCGGCGCAGGTGCTGGGCGACGCGCGAGCGTCCGCGGACCTGGGCGAGGATTTCGGCGCGGCGCTCACCGCGCGCGAGATCGACTGGATGATCGAGCACGAATGGGCGCGCACCGCCGACGACGTGCTGTGGCGCCGCACCAAGTGCGGGCTGCCGATGACCGCCGCGCAGCGCGCGCGCGTCGCGGCGTACGTGAGCTCGGCCATGGCGCGCGCGTGACGATGGGCGCGCCCCCGCGCCCGCTGGCCGAGATGTCCCGCGCCGTGCGCAAGGGCATCCGCGGCGTGCTCACCGACATCGACGACACGCTCACGACGCGCGGGCGGCTCACGCCGGACGCCTACGCTGCGCTCGCGCGGCTCGGGGCGGCCGGCAAGCTCGTCGTGCCGATCACCGGGCGCCCGGCGGGCTGGTGCGACCACATCGCGCGCATGTGGCCGGTCGACGGCGTCGTCGGCGAGAACGGCGCGCTGTGGATGCGCTACGACACGACGCGGCGCAAGCTCGTGCGCGCCTACGCCGCGAGCGAGGACGAGCGGCGCACGAACCGCGGGCGCCTCGATGTCGTCGCCGCGCGCGTGCTGCGCGAGGTGCCCGGCTGCGCGCTCGCGTCCGACCAGCCGTACCGCGAGGCCGACATCGCGATCGACTTCTGCGAGGACGTGCCCGCGCTGCCGCGCGCGGAGGTCGACCGCATCGTCGCGATCATGGAGGCGGAAGGCCTCACCGCGAAGGTGTCGTCGATCCACGTGAACGGCTGGTTCGGCCGCTACGACAAGCTCGGCATGACGAAGCGCCTCCTCGCCGACGCCTTCGGCATCGACCTCGACGCGGAGCGCGAGCGCTTCGTGTTCGCGGGCGACTCGCCCAACGACGCGCCGATGTTCGCGTACTTTCCGAACGCGGTGGGCGTCGCCAACGTGCGCGCGTTCCTCGACCGCATCGAGACGCCGCCCGCGTGGATCACGCAACGCGAGGCGGGCGAAGGATTCGTCGAGCTCGTCGACGCCTTGTTGGAGTAGAACCCCGGGAACGTGGTTCGACTCCGGGAACGAAACGCGTTCCCGGGGTGACTAGACGCCCGGCTTGCCGTTGATCTTCACGGGACGCCGGATCGGCAGCGCGCCCGCGCCTGCGAAGACCGCGTCGGCGCCCAGCGACTCCTCGATGCGCAGCACCTCGTTCCACTTGGCCATGCGCTCGCTGCGCGCGAACGATCCGACCTTGAGCTGCCCGGCGTTCCAGCCGACCGCGAGGTGCGCGACGGTGACGTCCTCGGATTCGCCCGACCGCGCCGAGACGATCGTGCCGAAGCCGTGGCGGCGGCCGGCGTCGAGCGCGGCGCGCGCCTCGGTGAGCGTCCCCGCCTGGTTCGGCTTCACGAGCACCGCGTTGCAAGCGTGATCCAGCGCGGCGCGGTCGACCTCGCCGGCGTCGGTCGTCAGGTAGTCGTCGCCGACGATCTGGATGCGGTTCGCGACCGCCTCGCCGAAACGGATCCACGCGACGCGGTCGTCCTCGGCGAACGGGTCCTCGATCGAGACGATCGGGTAGCGGGCGATCCAGTCGAGCAGCATCGCGGCCATCGCGTCGCGGTCGAGCTCGTTGCCGTCGAGCGCGAGCCGGTAGCGGCCGTCCCGGCCGAACTCGGACGCGGCGATGTCGAGCGAGATCGCGACGTCCTCGCCCGGGCGAAGTCCGGCGCCTTCGATCGCGCGCACGAGCGTGGTGAGCGCCTCCTCGTTCGACGCGAACGCGGGCCACCAGCCGCCCTCGTCGGCGACGCCGGCGAGCTTGCCCGACTCCTGCATGATCGCGCCCGCCACGCGATAGACCTCGGCGACGATCGCGATCGCGTCGCCGAACGTCCACGCGCCGACCGGCATCACCATGAAGTCCTGCACGTCGACACGCCGGCCCGCGTGCGCGCCGCCGCCGAAGATCTGCACCTCGGGCAGCGGCAGGCTGGCCGGCGCGTTGCCCGCGAGGTGTCTCCAAAGCGGCACGCCGCGCGCCGCGGCGGCGGCATGCGCGACCGCCATCGACACGGCCACCGTCGCGTTGCCGCCGAGCTTCGCCTTGTTCGGCGTTCCGTCGAGCGCGACGATCGCCGCGTCGATCGCCGCCTGGTCGAGCGCGTCCAGGCCGCGAAGGGCGTTCGCGATCCTCGAGCGCACGTTCTCGCAGGCCCCGAGCACGTCGAGGCCGCCGAAGCGCGTGCCGCCGTCGCGCAGGTCGGTCGCCTCGCGCGTGCCGCGCGACGCGCCGGCCGGGGCGATCGCCCGCCCGCGCGCGCCGCCGGCGAGCTCGACCTCGGCCTCGACGGTCGGCCGCCCGCGCGAGTCCCAGACGCGTCGCGCGCGGACCGCCTTGATCGACGTCGAGGTCACGACCGCGCCTGCGGACGTCCGCGCGCCAGGGTCCGTGCGGCGGTCAAGGCTTGCCGCCACCTCGGGCGGCGAAACGCTCGAGGATCCGCTCGACGACCGAGTCGATGATCGCCTGCGTCTCGGCCTCGCCCAGGACCGCGGCGGTCTTCGTGCGCGCCGCGTAATGCATCATCAGCAGGTCGCGCAGCTTGCCGAACGCGACGGGGTTGTTCGATCCGCACACGGACGCGTCGTTCCGGATGACGCGCTCGATGTTGGTTCGGTCGCGGAAATCGACCCTGCAGATCGTCGCGAGCCGCGCGATCTCGTTGTCGATGTTCTCGAACTGGCTGGCCGCCCAGGCGGTCCGGGCGTCGGGGGTCTTGTCGGTCATCGCGGGATCTTCGATTCGTCGGCCGGCGGCGCCGGGGCCGCCGTTCGCCAATTGTGCGCGATTTCGGCGAGCGTGTCGGTCGGCGCGCGCAGGTGCGCGCGCGCGAACGTGCGCACCGCTTCCCGGTCGCGATCGTCGGTGACGTACTCGGCCGGCGACTTGCCGTCGATGCGGGCGAGCAGGAGCCCCGGCAGCAGCGCGGCCGTGCGCCGCTCCATCTCGCGCCAGGGCTCCCAGGCGACGTGCGTCCGGTAGCCCTCGACGAGCGCCGCGTACGCGTCGAGATAACGATCCCGCGCGGCCGGGCGCCACACGCCCTTGAGCAGCAGGTGGTTCAGCACGAACGCGAGGTCGAACGCCGGGTCGCCGAACCAGGCGCACTCGGCGTCCAGCACGACCGGACCGTCGGGACCGACGAGCAGGTTCTTCGGGCTGAAGTCGCCGTGCACGAGGACGCGCCGCGTCGAGGCGGTCGTCGCGACCAGCGCAGCGAGCCGGTCCGCGAGGTCGACGTGCACGCGTGCGGTCGCCTCGAGGTAGGGCTCGAGGCGGATCGCCTGGAACAGGTCGTCGGTCGGGAACGCCTGCGCGATGTCGGGCCGGTCGGCGGTCGCCGCGTGGATGCGGCCGAGGACGTCGCCGACGCCTGCCGCCGTCGCGAGGTCGACGGTTCCCTCCCGGAGCAGCGACTTCCAGACCGGGTAGCGGTCGGGCGGGAGCCAGGCCATCGCGAACGCGCCCGCCTCCGGGTCGTCGCCCAGGATCGCGGGCACGGCCGACGGGACGATCTGACCGGCCACCCGGAACCAGGCGACCTCGTACCGGTTGCGCCCGACCGGCACCCGCCAGTCGGCGGCGACCTTGAGCCGCGACAGGGCACGCTTGACGCAGAACGTCGTCCCGGCGGCCTCGACGCGCCAGATGTCGGACGAGATTCCGCCGGTCAGCGGGATCAGCCTGACAGGTTGGTCAGTGCTCACTAGCGCCATTCGCACGAGCGCACCGTGGATTTCGCGGTACACTCCGCCTCCCGTTGTCGCCGAGGGGGGTCGGGCGTCGGTGGTCATCGGACGGAAACGTGTGCGCGGAATGATATTTGCATTCGATTCCCGAACCGGCACCACAGGGTGCGCCGCCAAGTCCTTGATGGGGCGGGTGAACGGATGAGGCAGGGAGGAACGATGGTCCGTTACGGCTTCTCGATCAAGACGCGCCACGGCCAGCGCGTCGAAAACATCCACATCATGGCCGGATCGCAGGACGACGCCGAGCGCCGCCTGCGCCAGATGTACCACCACTGCGAGATCCTCGAGTGCCGCGAGCAGGCGGTGCCGAGGCGCGTCGACACGCTCGACGTCGAGGGCATCATCGGCATGATCAGCGCCGCCGGCGCCGCTTCAGCGCAGAAAGCCGGCACCCACTAGCTCGTCGAGCAGCGCCTCGTAGTCGCGCGCGCCGCGGCTCTCCGGCGCGTGCCTGAACACGTCGAGCCCCTCGGCCGGGCTCTCCGCGAGCTTCACGTTCTCGCGGATGCGCGTGACGCAGATCTCCTCGGGCCGGAACGAGCGCGCCATCTCCGCGACCACCTCCGCGCTCATCTTGCGCCGCATGTCGAAGCGGGTGATCACGTAGCGGCGGGGCAGCCGCTGCTTGAACACCGGCTCGAGCGCGTTGAGCGCGCGCTCCACCTCCTTCGCGCCCTGCACGGCGAGGTAGTCCGCCGACACCGGCACGACGATCAGGTCGCACGCGAACACGGCGTTGAGCGAGAGCACGTTGAGCAGCGGGCAGCAGTCGATCACGACCGGTCCGCCGACCGCGTCGGGCGCGCGGAGCGCATGGCGCAGGCGCGTCACGACGTTGAAGCCCTTGCCGAGCATCGCGTCGAGTTTCGCGAGCTCCATGTGCGCGGGACAGATCACGACGCCGCTCCTGCTGACGCGCGCGATGTCCGCCAGCGGACGCTGGCGCGCGAAGAAGCCGTAGACCGTGTCGTCGGCCGCCCGCGGCTGCGTGCCGAACACGTGCGACAGGTGGCCCTGCGGATCGAGGTCGATGCCGACCGGGCGCTGACCGCGCTGCGCGATGCCCGCGAGCAGGTTGAGCGCAGTCGTCGTCTTGCCGACGCCGCCTTTCTGGTTGAAGACTGCGATGATCGCCATCGCCGCGAGGATACCGTGAATGCCTGGCGATGAAGACGGGACGTTGTTCAGCACAGCCCGCGAAGACGCGCCTGTCGACGCGCGGGCGCGGCGCGCGGCCGCGCCGACGAATCGCGCCGGACGCCATCGCGCGAGCGGCGTGCCGGGACGACCGAGGGCGCGCGGCGCGGCACGGACGCCGTCCGCGTAGAATGTCGCGACCGCGCGCACGAACGCTCCCATGTCCGCCTCGCCCGTCCACGTCGTCGTCATGGCCGCCGGCCTCGGCAAGCGCATGCGCTCGGCCCGGCCGAAGGTGCTGCACCTGATCGCCGGCCGTCCGATGCTGGCGCACGTGCTCGACGCGGCGCGAGCGATTTCCCCCGCGGCGATCGCCGTGGTCGTCGGCCACGGCGGCGACGAGGTCGAGCAGGCGCTGCGCGCGCCGGGCCTCGGGTTCGTCCGGCAGGATCCGCCGCGCGGGACCGGCGACGCGGTGCGCGTCGCGCTCGCCTCGCTGCCGCGCGACGGCGTCACCGTCGTCATCAACGGCGACACGCCCCTGATCCCCGGGCCGCTCCTGCACGCGCTCGCCGAGCGCGCGGCACGGGGCCGTCTCGCGCTGCTGACCGCGCACGTGCCCGATCCCTCGGGGCTCGGGCGCGTCGTGCGCGACGGCAGCGGCGCGGTGCACCGGATCGTCGAGGATCGCGACGCGAGCCCGTCCGAGCGCGCCATCGACGAGATCTACACCGGGGTGCTCGCCGCACCGACCGCGCTGCTCTCGGCATGGGTCGCCAGGCTCACGCCGCACAACGCGCAGAACGAGTACTACCTGACCGACGTCGTGGCGGCGTCGGTCGCCGACGGCGTGACCGTCGATGCGGTCGTCGCGCCCGACGAGCGCGACACGCGCGGCATCAACGACCGCGTGCAACTGGCCGAGGTCGAGCGCATCGTGCAGCGCCGGCTGGCCGAGACGCTGATGCGCGCGGGGACCGCGATCGCCGATCCGGCGCGTTTCGACGTGCGCGGAACGCTCGCCTGCGGAGACGGCGTGTCGATCGACGTCGGGTGCATCTTCGAGGGCCGCGTCGCGCTGGGCGACGGAGTGCGCGTCGGCCCGTACTGCGTGCTGCGCGACACCGAGGTGGGCGCCGGCACCGAGGTGCTCGCGTACTCGATGCTCGACGGCGCGACGGTCGGCGCGAACGCGCGCGTCGGGCCGTACGCGCGGCTGCGTCCGGGCGCGGAGCTCGCCGACGACGTGCACGTCGGCAATTTCGTCGAGGTCAAGGCGAGCACGCTGGGGCGCGCCTCGAAGGCGAACCACCTCGCGTACGTCGGCGACTCGACGGTCGGCGAGCGCGTCAACATCGGCGCAGGCACGATCACCGCGAACTACGACGGCGCGAACAAGCACCGCACGGTGATCGGCGACGACGCGTCGATCGGCTCGAACGCAGTGCTGGTCGCGCCGGTCGAGATCGGCGCGGGCGCGACGATCGCGGGCGGCAGCACGATCGCCCAGAACGCGCCGCCGGGCGAGCTCACGATCGCCCGCGCGCCGCAGGTCACGGTGGCCGGCTGGAAGCGGCCGGCGAAGAAGCCGGGCTGACCGGTGGCGAACCTCCGGAACGTGGTCGACGTGGCTGGGGCGCGAGTTCCGATGACGGCATCCTGATCGATCCTTCCCGCTGCCCGCGCTGCGGCGCCCCGAACGCCTGCACGATGGCGGCCGGCCGCCCGGACGAGCCCTGCTGGTGCACGCAGGTCACGATCCCCGAGGCGCTGATCGCGTCGCTGACCGAGGAAGCGCGTGGCACCGCTTGCCTCTGCGCGGCGTGCGTCGCGGCAGCGAACGTCTCGACCCCGGTGTCAGACACGGTGTCAGACACCGTGTCTGACACCTGAACGACGCGCGGCGTCAGGCGCCCGGAGGGGTCCGGTCCGGTCCCCTCCGCAGCGGGATCGCCGGCGCGAACTTCGCGCGCTTCGCCACGAAGAAGCTCTTCACGTTGCGCACGTGCGCGTCGTCGGTCATCACGCGCTGCAGGAACGCGTGCCAGGCGGGCATGTCGACGACCGTCGCGAACAGCACGAAGTCCGGCCCGCTCGCGGTGCGGTAGCACTGCTGCACAGCAGGGTCGCCGATCGCGCGCGCCTCGAACGCGTCGAGCGTCTGCGCGGTCTGCGGCTCCAGCATGACCTCGACGACCGCGGAGAGCCCCGGCGCAAGCTTGTCCGCGGAGAGCAGCGCGACCGTACGCTCGATCAGCCCTTCGTCGACGAGCCGCTTCGTCCGCCGCAGACAGGTTGCCGGCGACACGTGCACCTTCGCCGCCAGGTCCTGGTTGGTGAGCGACGCGTCCCGCTGGAGCTGGTCGAGGATGCGCAGGTCGGTGTCGTCGAGATCCATGAATGGAAGAATACTGCCAAAGTTCGCTAACGAATGGAAGATTATTCCACCTGCGTACATGCTGGAATATTACGTCGCAAAATAATCGGAAATATGATCGAACAATGCGCGATCCCGCGCATAGCCTACTGACTCCTGCCAACTGACTCCTGACTCCTGATGTGCGGCATCGTCGGCGCGGCCAGCCCGCGCAACATCGTCCCGGTCCTCGTCGAGGGCCTGAAGCGGCTCGAATACCGCGGCTACGACTCGTGCGGGATCGCGGTCCACCAGGACGGCGGGCTGAGCCGCTCGCGCAGCACCGAGCGCGTCGCCGAACTCGCGGCGCTCGTCGAGCGCGACCGTGTCGAAGGCGGCACCGGCATCGCGCACACGCGCTGGGCGACGCACGGTGCGCCCGCGGTCCACAACGCGCATCCGCACTTCTCGCACGGCGCGGGCGCGAGCGCGGGCGGCGTCGCGACCCGGCCGCATCGCGCTCGTGCACAACGGCATCATCGAGAACCACGAGGTGCTGCGCGAGAAGCTCGAGGCGCGCGGCTACGTCTTCGCGAGCCAGACCGACACCGAGGTGATCGCGCACCTGGTCGATCTCCACTACGAAGGCGATCTGTTCGACGCGGTCAAGCGCGCGGCGCTCGAGCTCAAGGGCGCCTATGCGATCGCGGTGTTCTGCCGCGACGAGCCGCACCGCGTCGTCGGCGCGCGGCTGGGCTCGCCGCTGGTGCTGGGCGTCGGCGACGGCGAGACGTTCCTCGCGTCCGACGCGATGGCGCTGGCCGGCGTCACCGAGCGCATCGTCTATCTCGACGAGGGCGACGTCGCCGACCTGCAGCTCGGCCGCCACTGGATCGAGCACCGGATCGACGGCAGCGACCGCTACCAGCGCGTCGAGCGCGAGGTGCGGCGCGTGCCCGCGTGGACCGGCGCCGCGGAGCTCGGCCCGTACCGCCACTACATGCAGAAGGAGATCTTCGAGCAGCCGCGCGCGATCGCGGACACGCTCGAAGGCGTCGAGGGCATCACGCCCGACCTGTTCGGCGACCGCGCGCACCGCGTGTTCGGCGAGGTCGACTCGGTGCTGATCCTCGCGTGCGGCACGAGCTACTACGCGGGCATGACGGCCAAGCTGTGGCTCGAGGCGATCGCGCGCATCCCGACGCAGGTCGAGATCGCGAGCGAGTACCGCTACCGCGAGAGCGTGCCGAACCCGAAGACGCTCGTCGTCACGATCAGCCAGAGCGGCGAGACCGCCGACACGCTCGCGGCGCTCAAGCACGCGCGATCGCTCGGCATGGAGCGCACGCTCACGATCTGCAACGTCGCGACGAGCGCGATGGTGCGCGAGTGCATGCTCGCGTACGTGACGCGCGCGGGCGTCGAGATCGGCGTCGCGTCGACCAAGGCGTTCACGACGCAGCTCGCGGCGCTGTTCCTGCTGGCGCTCGCGCTCGCGCAGGTGCGCGGCAGGCTCACGGACGCCGACGAGGAGAAGTACCTGAAGGCGATGCGCCACCTGCCGGTCGCGCTGCAGGCCGCACTCGCGCTCGAGCCGCAGATCATCGCCTGGGCGCAGGCCTTCGCCGGCAAGCAGCACGCGCTGTTCCTCGGCCGCGGCCTGCACTACCCGATCGCGCTCGAAGGCGCGCTGAAGCTCAAGGAGATCAGCTACATCCACGCCGAGGCCTACCCGGCCGGCGAGCTGAAGCACGGGCCGCTCGCGCTGGTCGACGCCGAGATGCCGGTCGTCGCGATCGCGCCCAACGACGCGCTGCTCGAGAAGCTCAAGAGCAACCTGCAGGAGGTGCGCGCGCGCGGCGGCGAGCTCTACGTCGTCGCGGACATCGACAGCCGGCTGCAGGCGGCCGAGGGACTGCACGTCATCCGGCTGCCCGAGCACGCGGGGATGCTCTCCCCGATCGTGCACGTCGTGCCGCTGCAACTGCTCGCGTACCACGCGGCGGTCATCCGCGGGACGGATGTGGACAAGCCGAGGAATCTGGCGAAGAGCGTGACGGTGGAGTGACCGTAGCGACAGACGCCTCCGTTGGACGGATGCTCCGGTTCGAAGGCGGCGACGCCCGCGGAAGCCTCAGGTCGGTCGGTTGGCCGTCAGCGGGGTCGTCTCGGCGCGAATGCGCTTCGCCGATCCTCGTCGCGCGACTTCGAGGTCGTGCGATGCCTGCAGCCGGAGCCAGAACTCGGCGCTCGCGCCGAAGACGCGTTCGAGCCGCATCGCCGTGTCGGCCGTGACCGCGCGCGTGCCCATGCAGATCTCGTCGACGCGGCGTTGCTGGATCCCGAGCGCCTTGGCGGCCCGATAGCGCGTGATGGCGAGCGGCTTGATGAACTCTTCCAGCAACACCTCGCCAGGGTGAATCGCGGGCAGGCGCCGTCCATCGAGGACATCGGCGAAGTCCGTGCGGGCGAGGTCGGGAGGCGATGGATCGTTTCATCGGTGGTAGTCGCAGATCTCGACGTCGAAAGCATCCGGCGCAGCCCAGCGAAGGCAGATGCGCCACTGGCGGTTGATGCGGATGCTGAACTTGTCCGCACGATCCCGCGCCAGTCGCTCCAACCGGTTGCCGGGCATCGCTGCCAGATCGGCGAGGTCGACCGTGGCGTCGATCATCGCAAGCTTGCGGCGCGCGCTCGCCTGGATCGCGGGCGGAAGGGTACGAACCCCGTGCCCGGCGAACACCGCCGCGGTGGCTTTGTCGCGGAACGAATGGATCGGCATCGATAGTGCCGATGCGCAATAGTATTGTCAACCGGCAGTAAGGCGCGGAGACCCGGGCAGACCCAACCACCCAGGCCGCAATGGGAGGCTGGGCGCGCACCGATGTTG
>JADIZG010000008.1:75000-94437 GCA_016704895.1 Betaproteobacteria bacterium | reverse complement strand
ATCACCGCGGTCGGGAGCGGCGAGGTGCAGGCGATGATCGTGTCCGTCACGACCGCCCGCGGCCTCGCGCAAGCGGGCAAAGTTCGCGCGGCCGCGCTGTCTGCGGCGAAGCGCACGCCGCTGCTGCCCGACGTGCCGACCGCCGCCGAGGCCGGATTCGGCGACATCGACCTGTCGGCCTGGATCGGGCTGGTCGCACCGGCCGGCACGCCCGTCGCGATCGTCGAGCGGCTCAATCGCGATCGAGCGGATCCTGCGCGCCCCCACCGGTGTCGCCTGGGCCGATCCGCAGGGACTCGAGGCGATCGGCGGATCGGCCGCGTCGTTCGCGGCGACGATCGAGAGCGATCGCAGCCGGTGGACCGGCGCCGTGAAGAAGCTCGGCGTCGTGGCGCGCTGAACCCGCGGCCGCCTGCGCGCGTGCCCGTCAGGTCTCGGTCGGCAGCGCGATGCCGAAGAGCCTTTCCTTGAGCTTGTAGAGCTTGTCGCGCAGCGCAGCGGCCTTCTCGAACTCGAGGTTCTTCGCGGCGTCGAGCATCTGCTTCTCCAGGAGCTTCAGCTCCTTCTCGAGGTCCTTGCCCGGCATCGCCTCGTACTTCGCCTGCGCCTGCGCGGCAGCGAGCTCGCGCCGGCCCTCCTCGACGTCGTAGACGCCGTCGATGATGTCCTTGATGCGCTTCTGCACACCCTTCGGCGTGATCCCCTGCGTCGCGTTGTACGCGACCTGCTTCGCGCGGCGCCGCTCGGTCTCCCCGATCGCCTTGCGCATCGACTCGGTCATCGTGTCGGCGTAGAGGATCGCGGTGCCGTTGATGCGACGAGCGCCGCGCGCCTGATCGTCTGATCAGGCTGCGCTCGGCGCGCAGGAACCCTTCCTTGTCCGCGTCGAGGATCGCCACCAGCGACACCTCGGGGATGTCGAGGCCCTCGCGCAGCAGGTTGATGCCGACGAGCACGTCGAACTCGCCGAGCCGGAGGTCGCGGATGATCTCGACGCGCTCGACCGTCTCGATGTCCGAATGCAGGTAACGCACCCTGACGCCGTTCTCGCCCAGATAGTCGGTGAGATCCTCCGCCATGCGCTTCGTCAGCGTCGTGACGAGCACGCGCTCCTTGCGGTCGACGCGGATCCGGATCTCGGACAGCAGGTCGTCGACCTGCGTCTGCGCCGGCCGGACCTCCAGCATCGGATCGACGAGGCCGGTCGGGCGCACGAGCTGCTCGACCACCTGCCCGGCGTGCTTTTTCTCGTAGTCGGCGGGCGTGGCCGACACGAACGTCGTCTGCGGCAGCAACCGCTCGAACTCCTCGAACGCGGGCGGGCGGTTGTCGAGCGGCGGACGGCAGCCGGAAAGCCGTAGTTGACGAGGTTCTCCTTGCGGGCGCGGTCGCCGCGGAACATCCCGCCGACCTGCGGGATCGTCACGTGGGTCTCGTCGACGAACATCAGCGAGTCCCGCGGCAGGTAGTCGATCAGCGACGGCGGCGGCTCGCCCGCCTTGCGGCCCGACAGGTGGCGCGAGTAGTTCTCGATGCCCTTGCAAAAGCCGATCTCGACCATCATCTCGAGGTCGAAGCGCGTGCGCTGCTCGATGCGCTGCGCCTCGACCAGCTTCATCTGCGAGACGAAGACTCCTTCCGCTGCGCGTAAGCTCGACCTGATCTTCTCGACCGCGTCGAGGACCTTCTGGCGGCCGGTCACGTAGTGCGACGACGGGAACACGGTGAAACGCGAGATCTTCTGCCGGACGTGGCCGGTCAGCGGGTCGAAGAGCTGCAGCGACTCGACCTCGTCGTCGAACAGCGAGACGCGCACCGCGTTCTCGGCGTGCTCGGCGGGGAAGATGTCGAGCACCTCGCCGCGTACGCGGAACGTGCCGCGCCGGAAGTCCGCCGTTGCGCGAGTACTGGAGCTCGGTCAGGCGCTTGATCGCGTCGCGCTGCGCGAGCCTGTCGCCCATGCGCAGGTGCAGGATCATGCCAGTGGTACTCCGGACGGATCGCCGATGCCGTAGATCGCCGAGACCGTCGCGACGATCACGCAGTCCGCGCCGCTCGAGGATCGCCTTCGTCGCCGACAGCCGCATCTGCTCGATGTGCTCGTTGATCGAGCTGTCCTTCTCTCGATGTAGAGATCGCGCGACGGGATGTAGGCCTCGGGCTGGTAGTAGTCGTAGTAGCTGACGAAGTACTCGACCGCGTTGTTCGGGAAGAACTCGCGGAATTCCGAGTAGAGCTGCGCGGCGAGCGTCTTGTTCGGCGCGAGCACCAGCGCGGGACGCCCGGTGCGCGCAATGACGTTCGCCATCGTGAACGTCTTGCCCGAGCCGGTGACACCCAGCAGGGTCTGGAACGAGAGTCCGTCCGCGAGCCTTGACGAGCTTCGCGATCGCCTCGGGCTGGTCGCCGGCGGGCTGGAACGGCTGATGCAGCTCGTAGGGACTGTTCGGATAGGTGACGACCATGGTGCTCGACTCGGGGGCAATCGAGCATTCTAGACCGAACGATCGTTCGGGCGCCACCCTCAATCCCACCCCGGTGTCAGGCATCGTGCCAGGCACGGGCCTGACACCGGGGTCGGCCCTCGACCGGCTGATGGCCCTTCGCAGCACAAAGCGGAGAACATTGGCATGCGCACTGTTGGCGCTTCCCACGCCCGTCCGATGCCACGTCCTCCTCGAACGCTGCCCGCAGATCAGCCCGTCCACGTCGTCCAGCGGGGGAATAATCGATCGTCGTGCTTTCCATCCGACCAGGAGCGCGCGCTCTTCGTGAGCCTGCTCGTCCGCTACTCGTGGGAGGCCTCAACGCGAGTTCACGCCTACGCCCTGATGACCAACCACGTGCATCTACTGCTTACGCCGACGACTCCAGACGGTACGTCAACGCTGATGCAACGTCTCGGTCAGGCCTATTCACGCTCGTTCAACCATAGGCACGGACGCACCGGTACCCTCTGGGAGGGGCGCTTTCGCGCATCGCCCGTGACGTCGGACGATTACGTTCTTGAATGCCACCGCTACATCGAGCTCAATCCGGTGCGAGCGGGCATCGTCGCTCGTCCGGAGCAGTACCGATGGTCCAGCCACCGCGCGAACATCGGGATCGAGCCGAAGTGCTGGTTGACCGCTCACCCGACCGTCGCCGCCCTCGGGACGACGAACGTCACAGCAGCAACGTGTTACCGCAACCTCTTCGACCTGCCCCTCGACGAAGTCATCCTGGCCGCGCTGCGTACCGGTATCCATGGAAGCTCGACTGGACCTGCCCCGGTGTCAGACACGGTGTCAGACACGGTGTCTGACACCGGGGGTTACGCAGCGGTGAACTGCAGCTCCGCCAACCGCGCGTAGAGCGGGTTGTCGCGGACGAGCGCGTCGTGTGGCCCGGACGCGATCGCGCGCCCGCGATCCATGACGACGATGCGGTCGGCGTGCCGCACGGTGGCGAGCCGGTGCGCGATGATCACGGTCGTGCGGTTCGCCATCAGGCGCTCGAGCGCCAGCTGCACCATGCGCTCGCTCTCGGCGTCCAGCGCGCTCGTCGCCTCGTCGAGCAGCAGGATCGGGCGATCGGCGAGCACCGCGCGCGCGATGGCCAGCCGCTGCCTCTGCCCGCCCGACAGCCTGACGCCGCGCTCGCCGAGGAAGCTCGCGTACCCGTCGGGAAGCCGCTCGACGAACTCGGTCGCGTACGCCGCCTCGCACGCCGCGCGCACCTCGTCCTCGCCCGCATCGGGCCGGCCGTAGCGCACGTTGTCGAGCACGCTCGCGCCGAAGATCACCGGATCCTGCGGCACCAGCGCGATGCGGAGCCTGACGTCCGCGGGGTCGGCATCGCGCAGGTCGACGCCGTCGATGCGCACCGACCCGGCCTGCGGATCGTAGAAGCGCAGCAGGAGCTGGAAGACCGTCGTCTTGCCCGCCCCCGACGGGCCAACTAGCGCGACGCGCTCGCCGGACCGGACCGTCAGCGAGAAGTCCTCGAGCGCCGGAGCGTCCGGGCGCGACGGATAGCGGAACGTCACGCCGTCGATCGCGATCTCCCCGCGCGGCGGCGCGGGCAGCGCGACCGGATGCGCGGGCGCCGCGATCCCGGGCACCGCCTCGAGCAGCTCGAACAGCCGCTCGGTGGCGCCCGCCGCGCGCTGCAGGTTGCCGATCACCTCGCTGATCGCCGCGACCGCGCTCGCGACGATCACCGAGTAGAACACGAATGCCGAGAGCTGCCCTGCGCTCATGCGCCCGGCGAGCACGTCGTGGCCACCAACCCACAGGATCACGCCGATCGCGCCGAACACGAGCAGGATCACCGTCGCGACGAGCGCCGCGCGCTGGCGGAACCGGTCGCGCGCGGCGCCGAACGCGCCCTCCACGCGATCGCCGAAACCACGGCGGTCCGCCGCCTCGTGCACGTACGCCTGCATCGTGCGGATCTCGTGCAGCGCCTCGTCGACATAGGCGCCGACGTCGCCCAGCCGGTCCTGGCTCGCCCGCGCGAGCCGGCGCGCGCGGCGGCCGGACAGCACGATGGGCGCCACCGTCAGCGGCACGCCGACCAGTACGAAGAGCGTGAGCTTGGGGCTCGTGAGCCCGAGCATGACCAATCCGCCCACGAGGAGCAGCAGGTTGCGCAGCGCCAGCGACGCCGAGGTCCCGATCACCATGTCGAGCATCGCGGTGTCGCTCGTGAGCCGCGAGATCACCTCGCCGGTGCGCGTCATCTCGAACCAGCCCGGCGGCATCTTCAGGATGTGGTCGAAGACCGAGCGCCGCAGGTCGGCCGTCACCCGCTCGCCCAGCCACGACACGAAGTAGAACCGCACGTACGTCGCGACCGCCATTACGACGACCACCAGCAGCAGCCAGGCGAGGGCCTCGTCGAGCGCGCCGGGGTCGCCCGCGAGGAATCCGCTGTCGATCGCGACTCGCAGGCCCTGCCCGATCGCCAGCATGGCCGCCGCGGCCGTGACCAGCGCGACCGCGGCGACGACGATGCGCCAGCCGTACGGCCGCACGAAACGACCGGTGCGCGCGAGCACGCGCAGCGTCGTCGCCGTGGGCAGCTTCGGAGTTTCGATCGGGAGGCGGTCGATGCGGGCCATGGGCGGGTTCGGCGACGGGCGCGGCATCGCGCCCGGCATCCACGGGCCGTCCGCGCGGGCGCCGCGGGGCCGATCCGTTGAGCGGGTCGCGGTAGAATAGCAGCCCCGCTTCGAGGTTCCTGATGAACGCTCCCACGCCCCGTCCTTCCTCGGCGCCGTCGACATGGCGCCCCGCGACCCGATCCTCGGCATTACCGAGGCGTACAACGCCGACACGAACCCGAAGAAGGTGAACCTCGGCGTCGGCGTCTACACGGACGACAACGGCAAGGTGCCGCTGCTCGAGTGCGTCAAGCGCGCCGAAGCGCAGATCGTGGCCCAGTCGACGCCGTGGACCTACCTGCCGATCGACGGCCTCGCCGCCTACGACAAGGCGGTGCAGGGGCTGCTGTTCGGCGCGGACGGCGAGATCGTCACCGGCGGCCGCGCGTGCACCGTACAGGCACTGGGCGGTACCGGGGGCCTGCGCGTCGGCGCCGACTTCCTGCGTCGCTTCGCGCCCGGCGCGCAGGTGTGGATCAGCGACCCGTCGTGGGAGAACCACCGCGCGCTGTTCGAGGCGGCCGGCTTCACCGTCAACGCGTACCCGTACTACCACGCGCCGACGAAGGGGCTCGACTTCGACGGCATGATCGGCGCGCTGTCGCGCGCGCCCGAAGGCCACGTCGTCGTGCTGCACGCGTGCTGCCACAACCCGACCGGCGCCGACCCGACGCGCGAGCAGTGGGACCGCATCCTGGCGGTCGTGCGCGAGCGCGGGCTCGTCCCGTTCCTCGACATCGCCTACCAGGGTTTCGGCGACGGCATCGACGCCGACGGCGAGATCGTGCGCCGCTTCGGCGCGACGCCGGGCCCGTTGCTGGTCGCGAGCTCGTTCTCGAAGTCGTTCTCGCTCTACGGCGAGCGCGTCGGCGCGCTGACGCTGGTCACCGGCAGCCGCGACGAGGCGAGCCGCGCGCTCTCGCAGTTGAAGCGCATCGTCCGAACCAACTACTCGAACCCGCCGACCAACGGCGGCAAGATCGTCGCGACCGTGCTCGCGTCGCCCGAGCTTCGCGCGCTGTGGGAGTCCGAGCTAGGCACGATGCGCGACCGCATCAAGGCGATGCGCAGGATCCTCGTCGACCGCCTGCACGCGCGCGTCCCGGGCGTGGACTTCTCGTTCATGCTGAAGCAGCGCGGCATGTTCTCGTACTCGGGCCTCACGAAGGCGCAGGTCGAGCGGCTGCGCGCCGAGCACTCGATCTACGCGATCGACACCGGCCGCATCTGCGTCGCGGCGCTCAACACGAAGAACGTGGACGCGGTCGTGAACGCGATCGCATCGGTGCTCAAGTAGCGGCCGGCTCGGGGGACGACGTGGCAGGGCCGGAAGCCGACCGCACGGTCCCGCTCCAGGCGCGCTGGCTCGGCGGCACCGGCGCGATCCCGTTCTACGCGTTCGCGCTGGCGATCTGGTTCGCGCCGCCCGCGTTCCGCGAGTGGGCGCGCAACGCGCTCGTCGCGTACGGGATGGTGATCCTCGCGTTCGTCGGCGCGCTGCACTGGGGCTTCACGATGAAGACCCCGGAGTTCGACGAGCGCGACCGCTGGACGTGGATGGGCTGGTCGGTGACGCCCGCGCTGCTCGCGTGGACGGCGTCGCTGTTCCCGTTCCGCCCCGCCGTCGCGATCCTCGCGGCGACGTTCGTCGTCCACCTCGCGGTCGACCACCTGTTCGCGAGCCGCTCCGGGCTGCCCCCGTGGTACCTGAAGATGCGCCGGGCGCTGACCGCGGCGGTCGTCCTGGGCCTCGTCATCGCGTTCGCCGCCCCTGCCTGACCGGGGGCCGGCGGGCGGGGTTTTGACGCGTCGGCGAATTCGGCTATAATTCAGGGCTGTACGACGCGGGAATAGCTCAGTTGGTAGAGCGCAACCTTGCCAAGGTTGAGGTCGGGAGTTCGAGACTCCTTTCCCGCTCCATATTCTCTGAGGGAGAGCCGGTCGCGTCCTAGCCAGCTCTCCCTTTTCGTTTGACCCGGACGCGGCTCGCAGCGCGGCCGGCCCACCCTTGGCGGGGTGGCAGAGTGGTCATGCAGCGGCCTGCAAAGCCGTCTACGCCGGTTCGATTCCGACCCCCGCCTCCATTCGCAGTCGCCGCAACTCGTCGCCCGTCGCGAGCATTCCGTCCCCGAGAGCGCGCGTCGCCGGCGCCGCCCGTGGCGCACCCACATCACCAGGCGACGCCGACGACGCGCCACCGTCCGGATCGCCGGACCGTTCGCGTCCCCGGGCCGTCGTCGTCCGCCCCCGGCTCCCGCAGGAACCATGCGCAGCGCGGAATCCCGGGCGCGCGCACCGACATGCCGCACGAATAGCTCACGCGCGGCGAGCGCGCAACGACGATGTCGCGTATCGCAAGGCGCGCGCAGCGCCAGCACGGGCCGCGCCCGACGGCGGCGTCGGGAGGTCGGGACCAGGCGAGCGACGGGAGCACGCGGCGACGCTACGCCACCGCCCCGCGGGCGAGCAATCGCTATCGCCGCGGGCTCGGTGATCCTCGATGCGGGGCGCCGACGCCTCGACGCGCGTGGCGAACGGACCGTGCTGCCTCCCGTTCTCGCTCGAGTGCCGGCCGCGACCGTCGACGAGCGTCAACCGGACGCCCGCCGACGGCCTGCGAACGCGGCCGAGGTCACTGGGGAAGGATTCCCGCGTCGCGGACGATCTTGTGCCACTTGACCGTCTCGCTCCTGATCATCGAGCCGAATTCCTCGGGCGTGCTGCCGGCCTTCGCTTCGACGCCCTGCGCGATCAGCGCCTTCTGCACGTCGGGGCTCTGCATCACCTTGCCGAACTCCGCGTTGAGGCGCGCGATCGCCGCGGGCGGCGTTCCGTTCGGCACCAGGATGCCGAGCCAGCCGACCGCCTCGAAGCCCGGGAAGCCCGCCTCGCCCACCGTCGGCACGTCGGGCAGCGCCGGGCTGCGCTTGGTCGACGTCACGACCAGGCCGCGCACCTGCCGCCCCGGATGTGAGGCATGCCGGAAGCGACCGACAGCGCGGCCAGCGAGACGTGCCCGCCGAGCAGGTCGGTGATCGCCGGCGATGCCCCCTTGTACGGCACCTCGACCCACTTGAAACCGGCGGTCTGCATCAGGAGCTCGATGGCGAGCTGCGCGAACGTGCCGTGGCCGGCCGTGCCGTAGGTCACCGCCGTCGGATTCGCCTTCGCGGCGGCGATCGCGTCGCCGAGCGACTGGAACTTCGAGTCGGCCCGCGTCATGATGAGGTTCGGCGAGATCGCGAGCTGGATCACCGGCGTCAGGTCCTTCGTCGGGTCGATTCCCGGGTTCTTCATCGTCGCGGGCGCGATGATCATGTTGTCGGCCTGCCCGATCACCATGTCGTAGCCCTCGTTCGGCGCGCGCGCCGCCTCGACGAGGCCGATCGTGCCCGCCGCGCCGGCCTTGTTGTCGACGACGACCGTCCAGCCGGTCGACTTCCCGAGCTCGTTCGCCACCGTGCGCGCCACGAAGTCGGTGCCGCCGCCGGGCGGGAACGGCACGATCAGCCGGACTGGCTTCGTCGGGTAGGACTGCGAGTGCGCTGGCGCGACGGCCGCGACGAGTGCGAGCAGGGCGAAGAGCATGCGAATCATCGGGATTCCTCCTTGGGTGGATGCTACGTTCAGCCGACCGCGCGCCGCGCGCCGTCGATCGAATACCTGCGCAGGCGCGGCCCGGCCTTCATCACCTGCCCGGGCAGCGTGCGGCCGACGATCGCCTCGACCCGCTGCGCGACCGCGATGAGCGCGTCGAGGTCGACGCCGGTGGGCACGCCCGAGCGCTCGAGCAGGTAGACGAGGTCCTCGGTGCAGACGTTGCCCGTCGCTCCCGGCGCGAACGTACAGCCGCCCAGCCCGCCGATCGACGATTCGAACTCGCGGACGCCGAGGTCGAGCCCGACCATGACGTTCGCGAGCCCGATCCCGCGCGTGTTGTGGAAGTGCAGCGCGACGCGCATCTGCGGAAAGCGGCCTCCGATCGCCTGAACGAGGCGCGCGACCGTGGGCGGAGTTGCCATGCCGGTCGTGTCGCCGAGCGTGAGCCGGTCGATGCCGAGCGCCGCGTACGCGTCGACGACGCGCAGCGCCGCGTCGACCGGCACCTCGCCCTCGAACGGGCACCCGAATGCGCACGCGATCGCGCCGCGCAGCGGCGTCCGGCCCCGCGCGATCGACGCGACCTCCGCGACGCCCGCGAGCGACACGGCGATCGGCGCGTTGAGGTTCGCCTGGTTGTGCGTCTCGCTCGCCGACACGAACGAAACCATCTCGTCGACGCCCGCCCCGAGCGCCCGCTCCGCGCCCCGGGGATTCGGGACGAGCGCCGACAAATGGGCGTCCGCCCGCCTCGCGACGCGCGCGAGCACCTCGTGCGCGTCGGCCAGCTGCGGGACCGCGCGCGGGCTCACGAACGACGTCGCCTCGACGTGCGTGACGCCGGCGCCGATCAGCGCGTCGATCACGCCGGCCTTGTCGGCGGTCGGAATGAAGGCGGCCTCCGACTGGAAGCCGTCGCGCGTACCGACCTCGGTGACGGCGACGCGCGGGCGCAGTGTCGGGGGTTCGGCGTAGTTCATCGCAAGGTCTCCCTCTCCGGCGCGTTGCGCGTCGCGGCCGCCCCGATCATGCCAGGCCCCTCGCGTGCAGCGCGCCGATCTCGTCCGCACCGTAGCCCAGCTCGCGCAGGACCGCGTCGGTGTCGGCGCCCAGGTCCGGCGGGGCGCGATGCACGCGGCAGGGATCGTCGGTGAACTTGATCGGGAACCCGAGGACGTCGAGCGGCCCGTGGTTCGGGTGGTCGATCGTGATCTTCATCTGCTGGTGGCGCACCTGCGGGTCGGCGAACACCTCGGGCAGGCTCATCACGCAGCCGCAGGGCACGCCCGCCGCGTTGAGCGCCTCGAGCCAGTGCGCGATCGGACGCTTGCGGATCTCGGCGTTCACGATCGCGTTGATCGCGGCGCGCCGCTCGAAGCGGTCCTGGTTGGTCCGGAACTCCGGGTGGTCGCGCAGGTGCGACAGGCCCAGGACGCCGAGCAGCTTGAAGTACACCTGGTCGTTCGACGGCGCGATCGCCACCTGCCCGTCCGAGGCCTCGAACAGCCCGTAGGGCGCGACCAGCGCGTGGTCGTTGCCGGTCCGCAGCGGCTGCTCGCCGGTCGCGAAATAGTGCGTCGCGAGGAACGCGAGGTTCGCGATCATGCTGTCGGTCAGCGCGACCGCGACCTCCTCGCCCTGCCCGGTCCGCTCGCGTCTCACGAGCGCCGCGCAGACGCCCATCGCGGCGTACGCGCCGGCGATCAGGTCCGACAGCGGGGGCGCCGCGCGCGCCGGCGGCTCGCCCTCCGCGCCGTTCACGCTCATGAACCCGCTCATCGCCTGCGCGATGAAGTCGAACGACGGCCGGTCGCGGTAGGGGCCGTCCAGCCCGAAGCCGGTGATGTGGCAGCTGACGAGGTCGGGCTTGATGCGCAGGAGCTCGTCGCGCGAGAGGCCGATCTTTTCCATCACGCCGGGCCGGAAATTGTCGAGCACGACGTCGGCGGTCGCGATCAGCCGGCGCAGCACCTCCTTGCCCTCGGCGCTGCGCAGGTCGAGCGTCAGCGAGCGCTTGTTGCGGTTGAACGACGCGAAGTAGAGGCTGAAGCCGTTGCGCAGGATCCCCTGCCTGCGCACCGGGTCGCCCTCGTCGACGTCCTCGATCTTGATCACCTCGGCGCCCATGTCCGCGAGGAACATCGAGCAGAAGGGGCCCGCGACGATGCGCGAGAGGTCGACGACACGGATGCCTTGCAGTTGCATGGGAGGGCGATCGGGAGGAGACGGGAAGGCGGTGGTGGACGGTGGCGAAACGGATCGACGGCGATCACGCCGCGAGCGGCATCGCGCGGTCCGAGGGTTCCGGAAGGCGTTCAGCAGCTCGGCCTCGCGCGTCTTCGCCGCGTCGATCGCCTTGCGCTTCACGTGCCCGTAGCCGCGGATCGTCGCCGGAATAGCCGCGATCTCCGCCGCGAGCGCGACGTTGCCGGCCGAAAGTCCGCGGAGGAGCTCGTCGACCGTGCGCTCGTAGTCCGCGATCAGCGCGCGCTCGAGCCTGCGCTCCCCGGTGTAGCCGAAGGGATCGAGCCAGGTGCCGCGCAGGCCCTTGAGGCCCGCGAGCGCCCTGAGCGCATGGCGCATCCACGGGCCGTAGGTCCGCTTCACCGGCACGCCGGTCACGGGATCGGGCTTCGCCCACAGCGGCGGCGCGAAGTGGTAGCGCAGTGTCGTGTCGCCCTCGAACGCCGCGGCGACCTGCCGGTCGAACTCGCCGTCCGTGTACAGGCGCGCGACCTCGTACTCGTCCTTGATCGCCAGCAGCTTGAAGTAGTTGCGGGCGACCGCCTCGGCGAGCCGCGTGCCGCCGTCGCCGGCCGCGCGCGCCTCCGCGTCGCGCACGCGGTCGACGAGGGCACGGTAGCGCGCTGCGAGCGCCGCGTCCTGGTAGGCGGTCAGGGTGTCGACGCGCCGGGCGATCGCGGCGTCGAGGTCCGGCGCGATCGCACGGTCGGCGCCGACCTCGGTCTCGACGGGTTTCGCCAGTTGCTCGACGCGTCCGGGATCGTGGCAGGCGAGCCGTCCCCATTCGAACGCGCGCCTGTTGGCCTCGACCGCGGCGCCGTTCAGCTCGATCGCGCGGTAGAGCGCCTCACGCGAGACGGGCACGAGCCCAAGCTGGTAGGCGTGGCCCAGCAGGAAGACGTTCATCGACATCGAGTCGCCGAGGAGCGCGGACGCCAGGCGCGTCGCATCGACGAAATGGGTCGCGTCCGCGCCGATGGCCTCGCGCAACCCCTGCTCCATCGCCTCCCAGGGCGTGACGAGGTCGGGATTCCTGATGAACGCGACGGTCGCCATCCGGTTCGTGTTGATGACGGCGCGGGTGACGCCGCGCTGCATCCGCGTCAGGATCGCATTCTCGGCGGTCACGAGCAGGTCGCTGCCGATCACGGCGTTGGCCTCGCCCGCGGCGATGCGGATCGTGTGCAGGTCCTGCGGGCGCGCGGCGATGCGCACGTAGGTCGTGACCGCGCCGCCCTTCTGGGCGACGCCGGTCATGTCGAGCACCGAGACGCCCTTGCCCTCGAGGTGCGCGGCCATGCCGAGCAGCGCGCCGACCGTGATGATGCCGGTGCCCCCGACGCCCGCCACGACGATCGAGTACGGGCGGTCGAGCGAGGGCCGCACGGGCTCGGGCACGCGCGCGAACAGGTCGTCGGCCGCCTCCTGCGCCTTGCCGCGCCGGGGCCGTCCGCCCTCGACGCTGACGAAGCTCGGGCAGAAGCCGTTCTGGCACGAGAAGTCCTTGTTGCACGACGACTGGTCGATCGCGCGCTTGCGCCCGAACTCGGTCTCGACCGGCGTCACCGAGACGCAGTTGGACTTCGTGCCGCAGTCGCCGCAGCCTTCGCACACGCGCGTGTTGATGAACGAGCGGCGCGCGGGGTCCGGGAAGCGGCCGCGCTTGCGCCGCCGGCGCTTCTCGGCCGCGCAGGTCTGGTCGTAGACGAGCACCGACACGCCGCCCGCCTCGCGGAGCTCGCGCTGGACCGCGTCGAGGTGGTCCCGGTGGCGCACCGTGACGCCGCGCGCGAACGCCGCATCCTTGCCGTACTTCTCCGGCTGGTCGGTGACGACGACGATGCGCGCGACGCCCTCCGCCTCGACCTGGCGGGTGAGCGCGGGGACGTTGAGCTGGCCGGGCAGCGGCTGGCCGCCGGTCGCCGCGGTCGCGTCGTTGTAGAGGATCTTGAACGTGATGGCGACGTTCGCCGCCACGGCCGCGCGGATCGCGAGCAGGCCCGAGTGGTAGTAGGTGCCGTCGCCCATGTTCGCGAAGATGTGCGGCGTGTCGGTGAACGGCGCGTGGCCGACCCACGCGGCGCCCTCCGATCCCATCGGCGAGAAGATCTTCGTGCCGGGGAAGATGTAGGTGGCCATGAAGTGGCAGCCGACGCCCGCGATCGCCTCGCTCCCCTCGGGGACGCGCGTCGAGCTGTTGTGCGGGCACCCCGAGCAGAAATACGGGACGCGGCCCGCGTCGGAGAGGTAGCCGCGCAGCTGCGGCGAGAGCGACGGCTTCGACGCCGCTTCCTCCTTCGCGCGCAGCCACGCGACCCGCTCGTCCAGGCGCGCGTCGGCGTAGAAGCGCTCGAGGCGCGAGGCGATCACGAGCGCCACCTGCTCGGCGTTGAGCTCGCCGGTCGGCGGCAGCAGCCACTCGTTGGGGCCGGCGTCCTCGGCGCGCTTGCCGACCACGCGCGGCCGGCGGGCGTCGGGCCAGTGGTAGAGCATCGCGCGGACCTGGTCCTCGATCACCGGGCGCTTCTCCTCGACGACGAGGATCTCCTCGAGCCCCAGCGCGAACGCGTGCAGCCCCTGCGGCTCGAGCGGCCAGGTGAGCCCCAGCTTGAGGACGCGGATGCCGATGCGCGCGGCGGCCTGCTCGTCGATCCCCAGGTGCTCGAGCGCCTGGCGCACGTCGAGGTAGGACTTGCCGGCGGCCACGATGCCGAGCCGCGCGCGCGGGCTGTCGTGGACGACGACGTTGAGCCGGTTCGCGCGCGCGTACGCGAGCACGGCGGGAAGACGCTGCTCGTGGATGCGCCGCTCCATCGTGAGCGGCTGGTCGGGAAGCCGCAGGCCGAGGCCGCCCGGCGGCAGCGCGAAGTCCTCGGGCAGCCGCACGTCGACACGCGCCGGGTCGACGCTCACCGACGCCGAGCACTCGACAGTGTCGTCGAGCGCCTTGAACGCCATCCACGAGCCCGAATAGCGCGACATCGCGTAGCCGTGGATGCCGAGGTCCAGGTACTCCTGCACGCCCGAGGGCGCGAGCACCGGGATCATGGGAGCGTAGAGCATCGTCTCGCTCTGCGTCGCGATCGTCGACGACCGCGCCATGTGGTCGTCGCCGCACACGAGCAGCACACCGCCGTGGGGCGAGGCGCCGGCCGAGTTACCGTGGAGCAGCACGTCGCCGCAGCGCGCGAGCCCCGCCCACTTGCCGTACCACATGCCGAACACGCCCCGGTAGCGCGCGCGGCGGTCGAGCGTCACCTGCTGCGAGCCCCAGACGCCCATCGCCGCCAGCTCCTCGTTCTGGCCGGGCTGGAAGTGGATGTGGTGGCGCTTCAGCAGGTCGTGCGCCTCCCACAGCGTCTTGTCCATGTTGTTGAGCGGCGAGCCCTGGAAGCCCGACACGAATCCAGCCGTGTCGAGCCCCGCGGCGGCATCGCGCACGCGCTGCATGATCAGCAGCCGCGTGAGCGCCTGGATGCCGGTCAGGTAGACGCGGCCGCGCTCCAGCGTGTACTTGTCGTCGAGGCTGACGTCGGCGAGCTGCTGTTGCATGGCGACTCCCTAGACGACTTTGCCGGGGTTGAGCAGGTTGGCCGGGTCGAGCGTCGCCTTGAGCTCGCGCATCAGGCCGACCGCGCCCTCGCCGAACTCCTCGACGAGGAACTCGCGCTTGCCGAGCCCGATCCCGTGCTCGCCGGTGCAGGTGCCGCCCATCGCGAGCGCGCGCCGCACGAGGCGCGTGTTGAGCTCCCACGCCTCCTCGCAATCGGCCTGGCTGTCCGGGTCGACCAGGATCATCAGGTGGAAGTTGCCGTCGCCGACGTGGCCGAACAGCGGGATCGGCATCGACGCCTTCGCGATGTCCTCCTGCGTCAGCGCGATGCACTCGGCGAGCCGCGAGATCGGCACGCACACGTCGGTCGCGATCATCCGGCTGCCCTTGCGCAGCTGCAGGCACGCGAAGTACGCGTCGTGGCGCGCCTGCCACAGCCGCGAGCGCTCCTCGGGACGCGTCGCCCACGCGAAGTCGAGGCCGCCGTGCGAACGCGCGATCTCCTGCATCTGCGTCGCCTGCTCCTCGACGCCGCGCGGCGTGCCGTGGAACTCGTACCAGAGCGTCGGCGCCTCGCGCAGCTCGAGCTTGCTGTAGCGGTTGATCGCGCCCACGGTGAGCGCGTCGAGCAGCTCGACGCGGGCGATCGGGATGCCGCACTGGATCGCCTCGATCACCGAATCGACGGCCGCGGCGACGGTCGGGAACGCGCAGACGGCGGCCGACATCCCTTCCGGAATCGCGTACAGGCGCAGCGTCAGCTCGGTGATGACGCCGAGCGTCCCCTCGGCCCCGACGAACAGCCGCGTGAGGTCGTAGCCGGCGGCCGACTTCCGCGCGCGTCCGCCGGTGCGGATCACGCGCCCGTCGGCCAGCACGACGGTCGCGCCCAGCACGTTCTCCCGCATCGTGCCGTAGCGGACCGCGTTGGTCCCCGATGCGCGCGTCGACGCCATCCCGCCCAGCGTCGCGTCGGCGCCCGGATCGATCGGGAAGAACAGGCCCGTGTCGCGCAGGTGGGCATTGAGCTGCTTGCGCGTGGCGCCGGGCTCGACGCGCGCGTCCTGGTCGCTCGCGTTGACCTCGAGGACGCGGTTCATCTGCGACAGGTCGATGCAGACGCCGCCGCGCGTCGCCAGCACGTGGCCCTCGACCGACGTGCCGACGCCGAACGGGATCATCGGCACGCCGTGGCGCGCGCAGAGCCCGACGATCGCGACGACCTCCTCGGTGCTGCGCGCATGCGCGACCGCGTCCGGGGGCGTGACCGGGTACGACGAGATGTCGGTTCCGTGATGCTCGCGGACCTGGCGCGTCGTCGCCAGGCGATCGCCCAGGAGCGCGCGCAGCTCCGCGACCAGCGGCTCGGGCAGCGGGTGCTCGTCGCCGGCGTGCCGGCGCAGCTCGGCGAAGTGGTCGGCGCCGTGCGTTGCAGCCTCCATGACTCCTCCTCGTTGGCGCGCCCCGCTCCCGTCGGCGCGCTGCGTCTTCCGCGACGTCCCGCGCCCGCGTCCGGTCGACCGCCGGATTCCGCGCACCGCGCGCCGCCATTGACAGCCGACACCGCGTGCGGCATCCTACCAAACAACTGTTTGTTTTGGGAAGCCCCCCGATGTCCGCCGTCGCCCGCCGAGCACCTGCCATGGCCCCCGCGCCCCGCGCGGACAATCGCCTGCCGCTCGTCCTCGACGCCGCGGCGAGGCTGTTCGCCGAGAAAGGCTACGGCGCGACGTCGATGCGGGACATCGCGGGCGCCGTCGGCATGCTGCCCGGCTCGCTCTACTACCACTTCGCCTCGAAGGAGGAGCTGCTCGTCGCCGTGTACGAGGAAGGCGTCCGCCGCATCAAGGCGGCGCTCGCCCCGGCGCTCGCGCAGCCGGGCGACCCTTGGCAGCGTCTCGAGAACGCGTGCGCCGCGCACCTCGCCGGCCTGCTCGAAGGCAGCGACTACGGCCAGGTGGTCATCCGCGTGCGCCCCGACGACGCGCCGGATGTCGCCCCGCGCCTCGTCGCGCTGCGCGACGAGTACGAGCACGCGTTCTCCCGGGCGATCCATGACCTGCCGCTGCCGCCCCGCACCGACCGGCGCGCGCTGCGGCTCATGCTCCTCGGCGCGCTCAACTGGTCGCAGACCTGGTATCGACCGGGGAAGGATTCGCCGCAGGCGCTCGCGCGCCGCTTCGTGAGGCTGCTGCGCGACCCGATGGAACCCTGAACCCTACGCCAGACCCCATGGACATCCGGCCCAAGGTGCTCGTCACCAAGATCGGCCTCGACGGCCACGACCGCGGCAGCCGCATCGTCGCCGCGCACCTGCGCGACGCGGGCATGGAAGTCATCTACACGCCGCCCTGGCAGGAGATCGCGGCGGTCGTGAAGCTCGCCCTCGAGGAGGACGTCGACGTGATCGGCGTCTCGTCGCTCGCGACCGACCACCTGATCGTGCCGAAGCTCATGGCCGCGCTGCGCGCGGCCGGCCTGCAGGACATCGCCGTCATCGTCGGCGGCATCGTCCCCGACGAGGACGAGCAGGCGCTGCTCGACGCGGGCGTCGCCCGGGTCTTCCATCCGGGCACGCCGCTCGACGAGATCTCCGCGTTCGTCGCGCAGGCCGCCGCCCGCGTCCGCGCCGCCCGATTTCCCGCCTGAGCCCCGCGACCGATGAACAAGCCGCTTCCCGATCCCGTCCCCGCCTCCACCGAGGAGGCGCAGGTCCGCTGGGCCGCCGAGTACGCGGCGCAGATCGGCACCGACACGCCGGTGCACAACCGTTCCGGCATCCCGATCCGGCCGCTCTACACGCCGCTCGACGTCGACCCCGCCCGCTTCGACGCCGACGTCGGGTTCCCGGGCCAGCCGCCGTACACGCGCGGCATCTACGCGACGATGCACCGCGGCCGCACGTGGACGCAGCGGCAGCTGATCGGGCTCGGGACGCCGTCCGCCTACAACGAGCGCCTGCGCGACATCCTCGACCAGGGCGCCACCGCGGTCTCGCTCATTCCCTGCAACTCGGTGTTCCGCGGCTACGACATGGACGAGGTCGACGCGGAGCTCCTCGGCACCTGCGGCGTCGTCGTCGACAGCGCCGACCACATGGCGACCTGCCTCGACGGCGTCGACCTCGCGACCACCTCGTGCGCGATGAACGACCCGTCGCCGTTCACGCTGCTCGCGTTCATGCTCGCGGCCGCGCAGCGCCGGGGCGTCGACCGGCGCGCGATCAGCGGGACGTCGAACCAGAGCGACTACCTGTCGCACTTCGTCGCGAACCACATGTTCTTCCGGCTGGCGCTTCCGGGCGCACGCCGCGTGCTCGTCGACCACATCGCGTGGTGCAACGAGCACCTGCCGCGCTGGAACCCGCTGTCGGTCGTCGGCCAGCACATGCAGCAGGCGGGCGCGACGCCGGCCGAGGCGATGGCGTTCACGCTCGCGTCCGCGCTGCAGTATGCGGACGACTGCGTCGCGGCCGGCATGTCGCCCGACGCGTTCCTGCCGCGCTTCACGTTCTTCTTCGACATCTCGATCTCGCTCTTCGAGGAGGTCGCGAAGTTCCGCGCCGGGCGGCGCATCTGGGCGCGCGTGACGCGCGAGCGCTACGGCGCCCGCGACCCGCGGTCGTGGCGCTTCAAGTTCCACGGCCAGACCTCGGGCGTCGACCTCACGCGCCAGCAGCCGCTCAACAACATCGCGCGCGTCACGGTGCAGGCGATCGCCGGCATCTTCGGCGGCCTGCAGTCGCTGCACACCGACGCCTACGACGAGGCGCTGTCGTGCCCGACGCAGTTCGGCGCGCGGATCGCGGTCGCGACGCAGAACATCCTGCGCGAGGAAGCGCACCTGACCGACGTGATCGATCCGCTGGGCGGCTCGTACTACGTCGAGACGCTCACCGACGACATGGAGGCGAAGATCCTCGCGATCATGGCCGAGGTCGAGGCCGCCGGAGGCATGTACCGGGCGGTCGAGTCCGGCCTCGTGCAGCGGCGGATCGGCGACTCCGCGATGCGCCACCAGGCGCGGATCGACGCCGGCGACCAGACGATCGTGGGCGTCAACGCGTACCGCGTCGACGAGGACGCCGGCGCCCGGCCCGCGCTCGCCAAGCCCGATCCGGCGGTGATGCGCGCGCACCTGCACGATTTCGCGCGATGGAAAGCCTGCCGCCCGGCGGGGACCGTCGCGAAGGCGCTGTCGAACCTCGCCCGAAGCGCCCAGGGCGACGGCGGCAACGTCTTCGGCGAGGTCGTCGCGGCCGCGGAGGCGGGCTGCACGCACGGCGAGATCTGCGCGACGCTGCGCCGCGAGCTGGGCTTCGGCCATCCGCTCGTCGTCGTCTGACTCCGGGCACGTGAAGCACCTCCCTACCGAGCGCGGCGCCGCCGCGCGGCTGTCGTTCGAGGCGCGCGTGGCCTCGATCCTGGCGGGCGGCCGGGCGGCGATCGCCCGCGCCATCACCGAGATCGAGAACGGCCTGCCGTCGGCCGATGCGCTCTCGGCGGCGCTCGACCCCCATGCGGGCCGCGCGCACGTCGTCGGCATCACCGGCGCCCCCGGCGCCGGCAAGTCGACGCTGATCAACGCGCTCGTCCGCGAGCACGCCGCGCGCGGCAGGCGGATCGGTGTCGTCGCGGTCGACCCGTCGAGCCCGATCACCGGCGGCGCCGTGCTGGGCGACCGGATCCGGATGAGCGACGCGGGCGCGACCGATTCGGTGTTCATCCGCTCGGTGGCCTCCCGCGGGACGACCGGCGGGCTCGCCCGGGCGACACAGCGAATCGTCGACCTGCTCGACGCCGCCGGATTCGACGTGATCGTCGTCGAGACGGTCGGCGCGGGCCAGTCCGAGGTGGACGTCGCCGCGCTCGCCGACACGGTCGTCGTCGTCTGC
>JADIZG010000008.1:0-70000 GCA_016704895.1 Betaproteobacteria bacterium | reverse complement strand
TCTTCTCGGGCGACCCTTACTGGGCGACCGAGTGCATCGGCGGCATGGCGCTCGACGGTCGCACGCTCGTCACGCGCTCCTCGTTCCGCATGCTGCAGACGCTCACGAACCTCGGGCCGGCGCCGGAGCCCAACCTCACGGTGCTGTGGTCGAAGAACCTGCCCGAGGCCTTCAAGCGCCAGTGCATCATCGTGAGCCGCGACACCTCGTCGCTGCAGTACGAGAACGACGACCTGATGCTGCCGAAGTTCGGCGACGACTACGGCATCGCATGCTGCGTCTCGGCGATGCGCATCGGCAAGCAGATGCAGTACTTCGGCGCGCGGGTCAACCTCGCCAAGTGCCTGCTCTACGCGATCAACGGCGGACGCGACGAGATGAGCGGCGACCAGGTGGGGCCGGCCTACCGCCCGGTGACCGGCGACGTCCTCGACTACGAAGACGTGATGGCCAAGTTCGACGACATGATGCAATGGCTCGCGCGGACCTACGTCCACGCGATGAACTGCATCCACTACTCGCACGACCGCTACAACTACGAGCGCCTGATGATGGCGCTGCACGACCGCGACGTCGTGCGCACGATGGCCTTCGGCATCGCCGGGCTCTCGGTCGCCGCCGACAGCCTGTCGGCGATCAAGCACGCGAAGGTGAAGCCGGTCCGCGACGAGAACGGCCTCGTTGTCGATTACCAGACCACGGGCGACTTCCCGGTATTCGGCAACAACGACCCGCGGGTGGACGACATCGCGGTGGATCTCGTGAAGCGCTTCATGGATTACCTGCGGCGGCACCCGACCTACCGCGACGCGATCCACACGCAGTCGGTGCTGACCATCACCTCGAACGTCGTCTACGGCAAGGGCACCGGCAACACGCCGGACGGCCGGCGCAAGGGCGAGCCCTTCGCCCCCGGCGCGAACCCGATGCACGGCCGCGACTCGCACGGCTGGCTGGCGTCGTGCCTGTCGGTCGCGCGCCTCCCCTACGACGAGGCGCAGGACGGGATCAGCTACACGCTTTCGGTCGTCCCGGCGGACAACCGGCAGGGCGAGGCGGCGGCGATCACGCGGGCCACTGCCGCGCTGGACACCTATTTCGGGCAGGGCGGTTTCCACCTGAACTTCAACGTCCTCAACCGGGACACGCTGCTCGACGCGATGGAGAACCCGGACAAGTATCCGCAACTGACGATCCGGGTGTCGGGGTACGCGGTGAACTTCATCCGCCTCACCTGCGAACAGCAGCTGGACGTCGTCAGCCGCAGCTTCTTCCACTGGCAGATCTGAGATGCGCGGCCGCCCACCGGCTCGACGCCGACATCCCGGAAGGCAATCGCCACGATTTCCGGCACGACCTCTCGCCGGATGCGCCGGAGCTCGAGAACTACAACGAAGGCGAGGGCTCGTCCGGCTACGTGCATTCGTACGAGACCGGCTCCCACCTCGACGGACCGGGCATCCGCGTGACGCTCTTCCTCTCCGGCTGCCCGCTGCGCTGCCAGTACTGCCACAATCCGGACACGTGGCGCCTGAAGGACGGCATGCGGGTTCCCCTGGAACGCATCGTCGGCCGGCTGGCACACTTCGCCCCGGCGCTGCGGTCGTTGAAGGGCGGGCTCACCCTCTCCGGCGGCGAGCCGCTGGTGCAACCGGCCTTCTCGCGGCGCATCTTCGCGGCGGCCAAGGAATTCGGCCTGCACACCGCGCTCGACACCTCCGGCTTCCTCGGCGACCGCGCGACCGACGAGTACCTGCAGAGCGTCGATCTCGTCCTCCTCGACATCAAGTCGTGGGACCCGGAAACCTATCGTCGCGTGACCAAACAGGACGTCGCGCCGACGTTGCGCTTCGCCGAGCGTCTGGCGGCGATGGGCAAGCCGGTGTGGCTCCGCTACGTGCTCGTGCCGGGACTGACCGACGAGCCGGCCAACGTCGAAGGCGTCGCGAAGTTCGTCGCGCCGATGAAGAACGTCGAGTGGGTGGAGGTGTTGCCCTTCCATCAGCTGGGCGCGTTCAAGTGGAAAGCGCTCGGGCTCGACTATCCGCTCGCCGAGACCCCGCCGGCGTCTCCCGAGCTCCTGGCCAGGGTCCTCGGGCAGTTCCGCGACGCGGGCTGCAACGCGCGATAG
Organism: Betaproteobacteria bacterium; assembly: GCA_016704895.1. Lineage (GTDB taxonomy): Bacteria > Pseudomonadota > Gammaproteobacteria > Burkholderiales > Casimicrobiaceae > VBCG01. The sequence continues at coordinate 67,869 of JADIZG010000008.1, read as the reverse complement.
CCAACCACAGGGAAAACCATGGATCTCGTCGTGTCGTTGCTCGAACAGCAGCCGATGATGGCGCTCTTCCTGACGATCGCGATTGGCTATCTCGTTGGCGAAATCAACATCAAGGGCTTCTCCCTCGGAGTCGGCGCGGTGCTCTTCGTCGCGCTGGCGATGGGCTGGTTCGCGCCGAAGTCGGTGCCGGCACCGATGGTCGGTACGCTGGGCCTGGCGCTCTTCCTCTACGGCGTGGGCGTCCAGTACGGCAAGCAGTTCTTCACCGGGCTGGTCAGCGCCAGCGGGCGCCGGGCGAACCTCCTCGCACTGATCGGCGTGCTGTGCGCGGGTGCCGTGAGCCTCGTGTTCGTGAAGGCGATGAACCTCGACCTCGGCTACGCGCTGGGCCTGTTCGCGGGCTCGGGCACCAGCACCCCGACGCTGCAGGCGGCAATCGCGACGCTCGGCAACGACAACCCGGCGGTGGGCTATTCGGTGTCCTATCCGTTCGGCGTGGCCGGGCCCATCCTGTTTCTCTACGTGGCGTTCATGATCCTGAAGCCGAAGATCGAGGCGCCGACGTCCACGGGCATGGAGATGCTCGAGATCGCGCTGCGCAATCCGGCCCTCGCCGGCAAGACGCTCGGCGAGGTCATGGCCGCGCTGCCTGCCGGCGTGCAGATCGTGGCGCTTCGCCGCGAGAGCCGCAACGAGCCGGCCTCCCCGAGCGCCATCGTCGCCGGGAACGACGTCCTGCTGGCCGTCGGTCCCACCAGGGAAGTGCTCGCGCAGGCGAGCAAACTCCTCGGGGAAGCCGCCCCCGGCCAGCTGGTCAAGGACCGCCGGGACCTGGACTACCTGCGCGTGTTTGCCTCGCGTCCGACCGTAGTGGGCAGAACGCTGGGCGATCTCGAGCTGCCGTGGGACAAGGCGTCCGTCCTCATCCAGGTCCGCCGCGGCGACGCCGACATCCAGCCGCGCCCCGACCTCGTACTCGAGTTCGGTGACCGCGTCGGCGTGCTCGCCGATCGCGGCGACTTCGCGGCGATGCGCAAGTACTTCGGCGACTCGATCAAGGGCACCGCGGAATTCAGCTACATCTCGATCGGCATCGGCATGGCGCTCGGCTTCCTGATCGGCGCGATCCAGCTTCCCATTCCCCTCGTCGGCAAGCTCTCGATAGGCTTGTCGGGCGTGCTGATCATGGCGCTCATCCTCGGCAACCTGCGCCGCACGGGCGGGATGAACTGGACCATTCCGCTCTCGGCGAACCTCGTGCTGCGCAACCTCGGGCTGACGCTGTTCCTCGCCCAGGTCGGGATGTCCTCCGGCCCCAAGTTCGCCGCGACGGTCACCCAGTCCGGCCTGACGATGCTGGCGCTGGGGGCGGTCGTGCTGGTCGCGCTCGTGCTGCCGATCCTGATCCTCGGCCTCCTCGTTTTCAAAATGCCTTACGACGAAGTCGCGGGCATCGTCTCCGGCGCCTGCGGCAACCCCGCGATCCTCGCCTACGCCAACAAGCTCGCGCCGACCGACCGGCCGGACCTGGGCTACGCGATGATCTTTCCGGGCATGACCATCGTGAAGATACTGTTCGTGGACATCGTCCCGGCCTTTTTCGGACCCTAGACGCGGAGAGCAGGACATGACGAGCCGGGCGATGCATCGACCCTCGAATGACGCAAGAGCCTGCCCACGCAGGGGCCTGCGAGCGCTGTTGCTTGCAGTGTGTTCCGTCGGGGTGGTGGCCACCGCATCGGCCCAGGGCATCTCTCCGGGCAGTCCGGCCAAGGATGCCTACCTGCTCCCGGGCGGCTTCGAGCCCGTGGTCCAACTGCGGACCTATTACTTCGACCAGGAAGGCCTCACCGGCGTGCCGAGCGAAGCGTGGGCGCTCGGTGGATGGGCGGGCCTGCGCAGCCCGTGGTGGGGCGACGTGTTCCAGCTCGGGTTCGTCGGCTACACGTCGCAGAAGCTCTACGGCCCGGACGACAGCGACGGGACCAAACTGCTCAGGACGGGGCAGGAGCAGATCACGGTGCTGGGCGAGGCCTTCGGCGCGGTGCGGATCCTCGGCCAGACGCTCACCGGTTACCGGCAGCTCGTCAACCGGCCGTTCATCAACCCGCGGGACAACCGCATGGTGCCCCAGACGTTCGAGGCCTATACGTTGACCGGTGCCGCGAAGGACGTCTCCTACACCGGCGGCTACATCACCAAGATGAAGCTCCGCGAGTCCGACAGCTTCGTCTGGATGTCGAACACCGCGGGCGGAACCGGCAGCCAGAAAGGCGTGATCTACGCGGGCGGGACCTGGGACTTCGTGAAGAACGGGTACGTCAAGATGGACGACCAGTACGGGGTCGACGTCTTCAACACGTTCTACGTGGAGGGCAAGTACCCGATCGCCATCAATGACAAGACGTCGCTGGCGCTGGGTGCCCAGTACTATCCGCAGCGCTCGGTCGGGGATGAACAGATCGGATCGTTCTCGACCTGGGGCATGGGCCTGCAGGCCGCGCTCGCCCACGGGCCGGTCGGCGTCCAGCTCTACTACACGCAGACGGGCGAGGGATTCGACACCCAGAATCCCTTCGGCGACCATGCGTCGTACCTCAACCTGATGCAGGTGGCGTTCAACACCGCAGGCGAGAAGGCCTGGGGGATCGGCGGCAACGTCGACTTCCGCGACCTCGGCGTTCCCGGGCTCACGGCCGCCGCCCTCTATGCGGATGGACGCGACCGGATCAACTCGCAGACAGGCGCTGCGATTCCGGATCGCTACGAGACCAACGTCCGGGTCGATTACGCGGTCGGCAAGGGATCGATCCTCGAAGGTCTGGTGGCCACGCTCCGTTACTCCTGGTTGCACGAGGACGGCGCGCCGCAGACGCAGACCCAGCTGCGCGCCTACCTCAACTACGCGTTCCGCTTCTGAGCCGGGGCGCGTTCGTCCGCGATTGGCGGCCGGTGCGCATTCGCGCCCGGGCCGATCGCGCGCACGCCATGCCGTGGCGGGCGCCCTGGACTCGCACGGATCGTCGAGACGATGGCGCGACGTCAGGTCCGCTCCGCGTGCGCCTCCGGGGCGGGGTCGAGGTCAGGGAGTCGTACCCTGCCGGAAGCCTTCGCGCCGATGGCGCGTCGTCTGGCGATGACGCGTGCGGCGTCCAGGCGCCGACCGGCAGACCTGGCTTCCTCCCGGCGCCCCCCCCGGCCCGCCCCGGCGCCGCGGGCGAGTCGGTGCTGCTCGCCGCCCACGCGGACTACGCGACCGTCATCGACTGGCCCGGCGACCCCCGGGCCCCGGGCGGGGTCGCGTGTCGGGGGGGAGGGTCGGGGCGGGGGAGGCGTATGGGTTTTGTGGGGGGTGGGAGTCCGGAACAAGGGTCCCCCCCCGGCCCCCCCGGCCCCCCCGCGCCGGCCCCCCCCGCCCCGCCCGCCCGGCGCCGGCCGGCCCATGGCTCGCCGCCCCCGCGCGCCGCAGCCCCCCCCCGCCTCGCCGCCTGCAGGCGCCCTGGCCGCCCGGAGGTTCCGGATTTCCTGTCCGGTCGCCAAGTCGCGTTACGATGCGGCACCAGCCTGCCCGACACGACATGACCCTCCTCCCCGACCCCGCAGCGCGCGCGTCCTGAAGGTCCGCCGCGTCGCCATCGACACCCACCGCGAGAACGTCGCCTACCTCCACCGCGACTGCTCGGTCTACCGGATCGAGGGCTTCCGGGCCCTGTCCAAGATCGAGGTCGCCAACGGCAAGCAGCACATCCTCGCCGTTCTCAACGTCGTCGACGACGACACGATCGTCTCGCGGAACGAGCTGGGACTGTCGGAGCCGGCATACGCGCAACTGGGCGCGAGGGCGGGCGCGAGGGTCGAGGTCGGCCATCCGGTGCGCCCGGAATCGCTGGAAGCGGTCCGCCGGAAGATCGCGGGCGAGCGCCTCGACCAGGACGCATTCCGCCAGATCGTCGCCGACATCTCGGCCAATCACTACGCGAAGACCGAGGTCGCGGCGTTCATCGTGGCCACCGTGCAGAACGAGCTCGATCGCGACGAGATCCTGTACCTCACGCGCGCGATGGTCGAGTCCGGCGAGCGCCTCGACTGGCAGGAGCCGCTGGTCGCCGACAAGCACTGCATCGGCGGGATTCCCGGCAACCGCACGTCGCTGCTGGTCGTCCCGATCGTCGCCGCCCACGGCATGCTGATTCCGAAGACGTCGAGCCGCGCGATAACGTCGCCGGCCGGCACGGCGGACACGATGGAGGTGCTGGCGAAAGTCGAGCTGAAGATCGCCGATCTGCGCCGGATCGTCCGCCGCCACCGCGGATGCATCGCCTGGGGCGGGACCGCCCGGCTGTCGCCCGCCGACGACGTGATGATCTCGGTCGAGCGGCCGCTGGGGATCGATTCGCAGGGCCAGTTGATCGCGTCGATCCTGTCCAAGAAGGTCGCCGCCGGATCGACGCACCTGCTGATCGACATTCCCGTCGGTCCGACGGCCAAGGTCCGGCGCATGCGGGACGCCCAGCGCCTGCGCAAGCTCTTCGAGTACGTCGGCGACCAGCTCGGCATCCACCTGGAAGTCATCATCACCGACGGCCGCCAGCCGGTCGGCAACGGCATCGGGCCCGTCCTCGAGGCGCGCGACGCGATGCGCGTGCTGCAGGGCGATCCCGCCGCGCCGGCCGATCTTCGGCAGAAGGCGCTGCGGCTCGCGGGACGGATCATCGAGTTCGATCCCGACGTCCGCGGCGGCCGGGGATTCACGATCGCGCGGGACATCCTCGACTCGGGACGCGCACTGGAGAAGATGCACGCGATCATCGCCGCGCAGGGCAAGCCGAAGCACCTCTGCGCGCCGGGCCGGTTGAGCTTCGAGGTGCGGAGCCCCGGCTCGGGCACGGTCACGGGAATCGACAACCTGCAGATGGCGCGCATCGCGCGCTACGCCGGCGCGCCGATGGCGAAGGGCGCGGGCGTCGACCTCTTCAGGAAGCTCGGCGATCGCGTGCACGACGGCGAGCCGCTCTACCGGGTGCATGCCGAGTTCGCGCCGGACTTCCGGTTCGCCCGCGAGCTCTGCGGACAGAGCACCGGCTACACGATCGGCCGCGCGTCGGACGTCCCCCCCATCTTCGTGCAGACGTGAGCGTGCGCGATCGCCTGCCCTTCCCGGACGTCGTCCTGGGATTCGACGACTACGACGCTCCGGCCGCGCGCCTTGCCGCGCAGCTGAACGTCCGATACGCAAAGGTCGCCGTCCACCGGTTTCCGGACGGGGAAAGCCGCGTCACGGTCCCCGCCCGCTGCCCGCGCAGGTCGCGATGTGTCGCAGTCTCGATCATCCGAACGACAAGCTCGTCGAGACGATCCTCGCGGCCGAGGCGGCGCGCCGGAACGGCGCGCGATCGATCACGCTGATCGCGCCCTACCTGTGCTACATGCGCCAGGACATCGCGTTCAACCCGGGCGAAGCAATCAGCCAGCGGATCGTCGGCGAATGGCTGGCCGACCGGTTCGACGCGGTCGTCACCGTCGATCCGCACCTGCACCGCGTCGCCACGCTGGCGGAAGCGGTGCCAGCCGCGTCCGCCGTCGCGCTGTCGGCCGCCGCGCTGTTCGGCGCGTACCTGCAGGAACGCGAGCCCGATGCGCTGCTCGTGGGGCCCGACGAGGAGTCCGCACAGTGGCTGGCTGCCGCGACCCGCGATCACCCGTTCGAGACCGCCGTGTGCCGCAAGCTGCGCCGCGGCGATCGGGACGTCTCGATCGACATCCCGGACGTTGCCCTGACAGGCAGGAGCGTCGTCCTCGTCGACGACATGGCGAGCACCGGAGCGACGCTCGCCGTCGCCGCCCGTCGATGCCTCGAGCGCGGCGCGGCCACGGTCGACGTGCTGGTCGTCCACGGCCTGTTCGTGGGCGACGCGGTCGCCGATCTGCGGCGAGCCGGCGTGCGCCACGTCTGGAGCACCGACAGCGTGCTGCACCCGACGAACGCGTTGCCGCTCGCGCCGCTGCTCGCCAGCGCGATGCCGAGGCCGGGTGCAAGTGGTATCGTGGCGCCCCAAGGAGGCACTTGATGAACGCACGCCGCAATCTGATGCTGGTCCTGCTCGCCGCCGCAGCCGTCGCCGGCTGCGCGACGGAAGCCACGCGACTCGATGCCCAATGGGTCAACCCGCAGTTCGCCGGCCAGCGCGCCGTCAGGAGCCTGATGGTGATGGGCGTCACGCGCGACGCCTCGACGCGCCGTCTCTACGAGGACCGGATGGTCGCATCGCTGGGCGCCGCCGGCGTCCGCGCCGTGCAGGCGTACCTGACGCTGCCCGACGATGGCCCGATTCCCGAGGAACGGCTCCAGCGCGCCGTACGTGCGGCGGACGTCTCGCACGTGATCGTGTCGCGCATCATCAACGTCACCCAGCAGGTGAACGTCACGCCCGGCATGGTGACGACGACCGCGTGGGGACCCGGTCCCGGCTGGGGACCGGGGTCGCCATGGGGCCCCGGCTGGCGCGGCTTCCATGGCCACCACAGTTCGATGTGGGGACCGACGATGATATCGACGCCGCCGCGCATCACGACGTCGCAGGACGTGAACGCCGACACGCGGCTGTTCGACTCGCGCGACGCCGAGGTGCTCTGGGCCGCGTCGACGACGACGTCGGTCGGCACGACGTCGGCGACGGTGCCGCAGGTCATCGATCAGTTCGTCGGGCTCATCGTTGCGACGCTGAAGCGCGACGGCGTGATCTGACCTTGGGGTCGGGCTTCGGCCCGACATGCAGGAGGCATCGCGTCCGGCTGAAGCCGGACCCCACGGGCGGGACCCGCCACCTGCGGCACCGGCGCATCCGGTGGCTTCCAGCCTGACGCCTTCTGCCTCGACGGGCCCCCCCCCCCCCCCCCCCCCCCATGAGGGCGCGGCCGGCCCCGGCCGCCGGCGTCGGCCTGAGGGCCGACCCCAGGGGCCCCTTGGTCGGCCTTCAGCCCGACGAGGTGTGTCGCCTGAAGGAAAGGCGTCGGCCTGAAGGCCAACCCACAAAAGGCGGAGCTCAGTCGGCCTGAAGGCCGACCGACGCCTGCTACTTCTTCGCTGCGGGCGTCGCGGCGATCGCGACCGCCTCGGTGAACGTCGCCTCGATCTGGTCGCCCTTCGCGATCAGCTTGAGCTGCGCGGGATCCTGAACCTTCAGTTCGACGGTGCGCTGCGGGCCGCGCACGGTCACCGTGCTGGTCGCAGCGTCGACCGCGAGGACGTCGCCGACGACCGTGACCTGCCGCCCCACGATGCCTGCAGGCGCCTCGCCCGGCTTGGCCCTGGCAGCCCCTTCCTTCATCGTCATCGCGACCGGCTTGCCGCCGCCCTTCTTCAGCTCGAGCGTGAGCGCCTCGGCATACGTCAGGTCGACCCTGTCGCCGACCTTGAGCTGCGCGAAGTTCTTCACTTCGGGGCCGGCGACGACCGACGTCTCGTTGCCTTTCGGGCCCTTCAGCGACAGGGTGCGGGTGGCCGCGTCGATCGCGGTGATCGTCGCCGTCACGTTGACGGTCTGCGCGACGCCGACGGCGCCGGGCGCCTTGGCTGCGACCACGTTGCCCGTCTGGGCCGCAGCGGGGAATGCCGCCGCAGCGGCGAGGGTGAAGCTTGCAGCGAGTACGAGTTTGCGCACGTGTCTTCTCTCTGTCGTTTCGAATGAATGGTTGGATCGAATCACTTGGCCGGCACGGCAGTCCAACCCTGACCCGGGTCGAACTTCGTGATCGCGGCGGCCCGGGTCGCGGTCTGCGGCCCGAGGTCCTTCTGGTACACGACGCCGTCGTGATTGACGATGAAGGTCATCACGCCGGAGCTGCCGTACTTGGCCGGATAGGCGATCGCGGCGAAGCCGCCGATCATCCTTCCCCTGACGACGTAGTCGAGCGCGCCGCCGGACGCGCCCGGCCCCTGTCCCTTGAGCATGCGGAAATGGTAGCCGTGGTAGGGCGTCGGTCCCTTCTGCTTCGCGTACCCTTCGCCGGTTGCGCGCACCACGAGCGGTCCGAGCGGGCTCTGCGGTTCGCCCGCCTTCGTCGGCCAGTAGAGTCCGTCCTGCTTGCCGGCGCTGCTGGCGAACTTCCTCGCGTACTCGAGCGCGCCGTTGCGATCGCGGTCGGCCGATGCGTACTCGCGCTGCGCGTCGACGATCGCGAGCATGACGTCGATGACGTCGAGCTCGTTCCGCCCGATCCGCCGCGCGAGCATCTCGTCCTTGCCCGCCGCCGTGTCGAACCGCCAGCGGCCTTCCGCCTTCACCAGCGGGAACGCGAACGGCCAGTCGTCGGTTCCGATCGTGAGCTTCGCGCGCGCGTCGCCGTCGGGGACGATCGCGTGCTTCTGATCGTACGCAGCGACGAATCCTTCGCCCGCGGCGCGGTCCGCGACGGCGTCGCCAGAGCTCATCCATTGGTCGGCCCCCGGACCAATGATTGCCGTCACCTTGGGCTTGTCGTGCGCCCTGACCGCCTGCACCAGCGCGCTCGCGGCCTCGTCGGGGATGGCGAACGACCGCTGCGTTTGCGCCGCGCTGCCGCCGAGGCGACGCCGATCGCGAACGCCAGCGGTGCGAGTCCGAGCGCCAGGCGTGCGAACGCACCCTTCGCCTTGTCGATGATGTCGATCATTGCGGCGCTCCCTGTCCGATCCGTTGCCGGGTTCATGGCGTTTGCGATGATCATCGCCGCCCCCCGCCGCCGCGTCCGCCACCGCCACCACCGCGCGAGGCGCCGCCTGCGCTCGAACGCGACGCGCCCGAGGAGCTCGCACGCGAACTGCTCATGCTCGAGTTGCCCCGGCTGCTGGCGTCGCGCGTCTGCGCGCCGGAGCCGGTATTGAACGCGGAACTGTTGCGCGTTCCGCTCATGTCGCGGGACGCGGCCGATCCGCCGCCCCCGCCGTAGCTGTCGCGGGGAGAAGCGGACACGCTGCCGCGCTGCGAGGCGGACGCGCCGCCCGTGCCGCGATCCATCGAGCCTGCGCTCGCACCACGATCCGTCGAGCCTGCGCTCGCGCCCCGGCCGGCATCGCGCGTCGAGGCCTGCGCGCCGCCGTCCCGCCCGCGTGACGCATCGCGCGTCGACGCGCTCGGCGACTGGCCGCGTCCGTGCTGCTGCGCGACGCCCTTGTCCTTGTACGGGACCGCGCCGCGGTGCGACGCGTCGTGGTTCCAGTTCTTGTTCGAGATGTTCGTCTTGTTGAAGTTGTTGTAGCGGTCGACGTCGATGTTGACGTCGCCGCCGCCCCAGTTGTAGTTGCCCCAGATCGCGCCCGCGGCAACACCGGCGGCGAAGCCCCACGCCGCGCCGGCGACCGCGTACCCCGGCGGGTAGTAGTAGTACGGCGGGTAGGACGGATACCACCACGAGCCGTAGACGACGGTCGGGTTGTACGTCGGCACGTAGACGACCTGCGGGTTCGCGGGCTCGATCTTGATGATCGTCTGGGTCGCGACCTGCTCGGTGACGATCTTCTGTTCCTTCGTGTCCTTGAGGTTTCCCTCCTTCGACGCCTTGGCGCGCAGCGTCTGGACCGTCGCCGACACATCCTTCGGTTGCGCAAGGAACGCATCGCCGAGCTGCTGCGTCCAGTCGAGCTTCTCGCTCATCATCGTCAGCACCTGCGGGAACGCCGCCATCGACTTGACGCTCGCGTCCCAGGGCTGCTTCTGGAGCGCGTCCTCGAGCGCCTTGTCCTTCAGGCCCGGGTTCGACTTGACCCAGCGCTCGGCGGTGACGATCTCGATCGGATAGGTCGACGCCATCAGCACCTGCGCGAGCAGCCCGTCCGGGTAGAGCGCGATCGGCGCGAGGATCTGGTCGAGCTGCTCCTGCGAGAACGTCTTCTCGCCCTGCGCCGGCTGCGCGGAGGCCGCGCCCGGGGGCGTCGACGCGGGCGCCGGTGTCGTCTGCGCGCCGGCGAATCCCGCCAGCGCGAAGACGGCAAGCGTGGCGGAGGCCAGCAGGCGCGTCGTCGCGGGCTGGGCTTGTCGCTTGGACATGGAGATCTCCCGATCCTTCGTGCGTCACTTGACCGTGTAGCCCCTGCCCTCGAGGCACGCGGCGCGCGCCTTCGCGAAGGTCGCCTGCTGCCCGGACTGGGCCTGCTGCTGTTGCTGCGTCGCCTGCTGCTGCTGCGCCGCGTTCTGGCGCCGGCTCTGGCTGCGGGCCGCCGCCGCACCCGCTGCCGCGCCCGCGCCCGCATCGCCGCCGACCACCTCGCCGACGACCGCACCGCGCGCTGCGCCCCGAACGCCCGCGCCGGGCGTCGTGCCGGTCGCCGTCGTGGGCGGCGCTGCCGGCGCAGCCTGCGGCGCAGGCTTCGACGGGTCGATGCCGGTCTGCTTGATCGCCCACTGGTGGCACTCGGCCTCGTCCTTCTTCTGCTGGTCGGGCGACTGTCCCTTCGCCGGGTAGACGAACTGCTGGGCGATCGCGCTGGTCGCGAACAGGCCGCCGCAGATCATTGCGACGGTCGAATGCCAGACTCGCTTGTTCATGAGCATCGTTCCTTTGCGTTCGAATTCAGCGGCAGCCTTGCGTGGTCCCCGGTGCGGGGAACCGCCATTATCTCATTGCCGCGGCATCGATCCCGCCACCGCGACTTCGGGCCGCGCAGCGCCGACCGGACCGGCTTCCGGCGCCGGCGGCAGGACCTCGAAGCCGCCGCCGAGCGCGAGATAGAGGTTGACGCGCTGGACGCGCCGCTCGCTCTGCACGCGCACGAGCGCGACACGCGCTCCGTAGAGTGCGACGTTTTGCTGCAGCACCGCGCGCAGGTCGCCCGAGCCCACCTTGTAGCGCACCTGCGCGAGTTCGAGCGCGCGGGCGTTGCTCGCGACCGATCGCGCGAGGATCGCTTCGCGCTCGTCGGCGGCGAACTGCGCCGACAGCGCCGCCTCGACCTCGCCGAACACGCGCGCGCCGATGCGGCCGTATTCCGCGACCGCGAGCTTCTGCTCGGCCGTCCTGATCTCGACCTGCGCCTGCAGCGCGTAGCCGTTGAAGATCGGCGCCACGAGGTTGCCGCCCAGGCTCCAGACCGGGTTGCTGTGGTTCTGCAGCACGAACAGGTCGCTCGAAACGCTCGACGCGTTCGCGGTCAGCGCGATCTTCGGCAACCGCGCGGCCTTCGCCTCGGCCACCCGGTTGAACGCCGACGCCACCCTGCGCTCGGCAGCCACGACGTCCGGACGGCGCTCGAGCAACTCCGAGGGCAGGCCGACCGGCACCGGTCCGGGCATCCGCGGCAGCGCCGCCGCCACCTCGACCGCCGCCGCCGGGTAGCGGCCGACGAGCGTCTCGAGCGCGCGGAGCGCCTGCTCGTAGGCGAGCGCGATCTGGCGTTCCGCATCGCGCGCAGTCTCGAGGTTGGTCTGCGCGAGCGCGACGTCGTACTCGTCGCCGCTTCCGACGCGCAGTCGATCGCGTCCGAGCCCGACCGTCTGCTCGGAAGCGCGCACGACGTCCGCGGCGATCGCGCGCTGCAGCCGCGCCTCGATCGCGAGCATCCAGCTCTTCGCGACGAGCGCGGCGATCGACTGGCGCGCGTACTCGGTGTCCGCGACCACGGATTCGTACTGGGTCTTCCCGGCTTCCCGCTCGGAGCGCACCCGGCCCCAGAGGTCGAGCTCCCAGCTCGCCATCAGCCAGACGCCGGTCAGCCCCGAACCGTCGCCGCCGCTCTTGCCGCCGCCATGGGCGAGCAGGTTGACGGCCGGGTAGATCATGCTGCCCGAGAGTTTCGCGTACGCGGCCGCCTGCTCGACGCGCGCGGCGGCGACCGCGAGATCGACGTTGTAGGCGAGCGCCTCGCGCACGAGCGCGTCGAGCCGAGGGTCCGCGAATCGCGCGAGCCAGCCGTCGTTGACGGCGCCCGGCGCCCCGCCCATCGCCGTGTAGGCCGGCGGAATCGCGACGTTCGGCAGCGACTGCGCGCGGATCTCGTCGGGCCTGGGAGGCGACTCGAGGGCGCAGCCGGCGAGCGCGGCCGCGACGATCGACGTCAGCAGGGTACGCAGCCGGCTCATCCCGTCAGTGCAGCTTCAGGACCAGGTAGTCGAGCTTCGCGCCGACCCGCAGAATCACCTTGCGCAGGATCTGGACCGCGTGGCCGTGATCGGTGTAGATCGCGCCATGACCGACCGCTCCGGCCGGGAGGAACAGATCGGCATCCCTCTCGGCGACCGCGAGCTTGACCGGGAATCGCCCCGGCGGCATCGGACCGTAACCGGTCATCGGCAACTGGGTCGAGTTCGGCACCTGTCCCTGCCCCTGCGCCCAGACGATCGAGTCGACCGTCGCCTTGATGATCCGGCCGGGGTGGGCCTTGAGCGTGAACTCGGCCTCGTTGCCCGGCTCGACCATCGTCAGCTCGTTCTGCGCGTAGAGCGCGACGACCTGGTAGGTGTCCTCGACGAACGTCATCGCCGGGGTGATCGGGAACGCGGCGGTGAACGATCCCGGCCGGAGCTGCACGTTGATCGCATAGCCGTTCGCCGGCGCGACCACCGTGGTCTGGGAGAGCTCCCACTTCGCGTTCTCGAGCTCCGCCCGGATCTGCGCGACCGGCGCGTATTCGTTGTCGACCTTGCCGCTGATCCGCTGCCTGACCTGGCGTTCGCCGGCGAGCGCCTGCACCTCGGCGGCGCGTGCCTGCACGGTGGCGCTGCGCGCCGTGTCCAGCTGCGCGCCCAGCTCCCGCGCGTCGGCCTCCGCCTTCTCCAGCGCGAAGCGATCGCCCGCCCCGGTACTGACCAGCTCGCGGTTCTGCGCGACGCGGGTGCGCGCCAACTCGAGTCGCGGCTCGACCTCGCGCACGCGCGACTCGGCCTGCTGGATGGCGCCGCGCGTCTCGGCAACCTTGCCGGTCGCGGCGGCGAGCTGCTCGTTGAGCTCGCGCGACGACGCGATCGCGTTGGCGAGCTGCGCCTCGAGCGCGCGCACGGTGAGCTCGTAGGGCGTCGGGTCGATCCTGAACAGCACGTCGCCCTTCTTCACCGGGCGGTTGGGCTCGACGGGGACTTCGGTTACCCGTCCCCGCACCTGCGGGACGATGTTGACCACGTACTTGATGACGCGCACGTCGGCGGACGACGGGGCGACGACGTTGAGCGTGAGGATCAGCGCGGTCAGCGCGACGATCGGGATGATGACGACCGTCACCTGGGTGCCGATGTTCCACGGCAGCCACTTCATCTTGATGAAGATGAACCAGACGATCGCCGAGTAAATGCCGAGAAGGAGGACTTCCATTACCTGCTCCCTCCGGCGTCCGCGGTGGCTGCTTCGACCGCAGTCGGAGCGGCAAGCTCGTCGCGCAGCGTCGCAAGATGCGGCGCCAGCGTCCCGCGGGCGTGCATCGAATCGAGCTCGCCCCTGAAGCGGGAGAGCTCGATGTCGGAGAGTTCCCCCGCCCGGGCCTTCGCGCCGTAATCGTCGAAATACTCGTCGGCCTTGTCGGTGCCGTACGCGAGCTTGTAGGTGACCGGCCGCGTGAACGCCCACAGCCACGCGATCGGCCACAGCAACCCGCCGAACACGAGCGAGAGCAGGCAGAGCGTCTGGATCGCCTTGGTCTGCGGGTGGTGGTTCTTGTGCGCGATCTTCTCGGGCAGCACGTGGACGATCCAGAACACCGCGATCCCGATCAGCGGGACCATGACGAGCACGACCCAGGCGAGCACGTCGGCGGCCGTATCGAGGGCGTCCCCGGCCAGGAACGACGCCTGCGCGGAGGTCGCGCCCCAGGCGGCCGCAGCGGCCATCGCGCGAATGCGGCGCGCCGACCTCCGTCGGTCCGACGCACCCGTCCTCGGGGACGAGGGTCGGCCGTCACCGGGGCGGGGGGCCATGCGTGGGGAGGGGGTCATGGTGCGGCGCGGTAAAACGGTGATTATCGCAGGATTCCGGACATCGGCGAGGTTCGCCGATGTCGCGCCGCTCGTCTTGGCAATTCTCGACGCCTCCGGGGCTGGCGGCCGTCGGCGTCCCGGAAACCCTGTCGCACGCCCATCGACCTGTCTAGAAATGCAAGGACAGTGGGCGTAACGGTGCGGACGATTCAGATGCGGACGCTGGAACAGGGTGCGCATCGAATCGCCGCCGAAAAAGGGGCGCCCGTTCCTTCGCGGGCATGGTTGGCGACCAATCGGCCGCTGGGTGCCGTGGACCGGGTTTCCGGTCGGCTGCGCGATGCCCGGCGCGTTGCCGGGGCGGTGTCGGGCGACGTCGCGACGGAGACGTCACGAAGGCGCGATGTTCCAGGCGCGGTGCAGGCGTTGCCGGATCGCCCCGCATCGCCGCTTGCTTGCTCAGGGAGCGCTGCGATGAAGCGTACCGCCGAGAGCCACACCAGGGACAGGTTGCGCCGCTCGTGCGTGGCCGCCCTTGCTCGCGCGGCGACCTGGGCCAGGGCCCGGGCGATGACCGCGGGACCGGCGGCCTTTCAGTAACACTCCGTGGCCACGAGCGCGGTGCTCGGTTCTTGCGGCGGCGTGGCGATCGGCCACCTCCGGCACAAGTCCTTGGGAAGCGGTCATCATGCGCCCGATGGACCGAGGCGCAGGGCGACCGCTCATTTCCGGCGCCGAACCGACCCTTTTCCCGAGACGTTCGCCCGGCCTTCCCGTCCAGCCGGTGGCGCGTCTGCCGGCTGCCCGATGCCGAGCGAACGACGCCAGCCGCCCGGCGTCGAGCCGGTCCAGCGTCGGAACGCGCGCATGAACGGGCTCACGCCCGAGTAGCCGAGCATGGCCGCGATGTCGTCCAGCGAGATGTCGGTGCCGGCGAGCAGCTGGCGCGCGACGGAGAACCGGACCTCGTCGAGCAACTGCTGGAACGTCGATCCCTCGGCCTTGATGCGCCGGTTCAGCGTGCGCCGGTGCATCGACAGCATCTGCGCGACATCGTCGCCGGCGTGCAGGCCTCGAAGGAGCAGGACGCGGAGCGTGCGCCGGACCTGCTCGACGACCTGGCCGCGCCCGGCCTCGTCGGCGCGCTGTTGCGCCAGTCGCCGCCGCGCTTCGTCGGCGCCGTCGATCGGCTTCGTCAGCCAGTGCGCCGGAAATCGGAGCGCGGAGACTTCCGCGTTGAAGCGCGGCGTCACCCGGAAGAGGTCGCGGTAGGGAGACGGGTCGTCCGGCCTCGCGTGCGCGAACAGCACCTCGGTGGGACGCCAGCCGGGGCCGCAAAGCTCGCGTACGCAATTGAAGGCCGCGGCGATCACCCCATCGTAGATCTGGTCCACGCCGGAGACGCCCGGCAGGTAGATCGCGTAGCCCAGCTCCGCCGTCTCCTCGCCCGCGTTCAGGTACACGAGCCCCCCCTCGCTGTTGAGGTGCTGCTGGACGGCGAGCGTATGCAGTGCCTCCCCGACCGTCGGGGCATGGCGCGCGAGCTCGCCGAGCAGGCCGAGATCGGAAAGGCGCCACATGCGGCCCGCCAGCAATCCCAGGTGGGCGCAGTGCGTGCGGTTCGCGGACTCGGCGAGCAACCGGCCGAAGGCCGAATAGGCGATCTGGCGCTCCGGCCCGTCGATGGCTTCCGGGGTCAGGCCGGCGCTCGCGAGCACATCGGCCGGCTCCACGCCCAATCGACGCAGCAATGCCGGCAGTTCCGAAAGCATGCCGACGCGCTGCCGCCCGACCTGGCTCGGGCTCGTCAGGACGGCGTAGTTTCGGTCGGACGGGGATTCGTGCGGCATCGGAACCGGATCGGCTCGTCCGAACGGGCGCGAGGCCTTGGTTTTGTAACAACATCCCTACGGGGCGTCAAGGATCGCCGCTCGGTCCTGGCTTCACGGCTCCAGATTGGGCACGACGCTGCCCGCCCCGGTTCCGGGCGCCGCGTGAGGCCGCGATGCCGACCCGGCTCGTCAGGATCGCCCGACTCGATCAGCTCGCCGCGGGCCGGGGCGTCGCGGTCGCGGTCGCCGGGGAAGCGATCGCACTGTTCCGCATCGACGGCCAGACGTTCGCGATCGACGATGCGTGCGCGCGATGCGGATCGTCGCTGGCCGGCGGGACCCTGCGCGGCGCGACCGTCGCGTGCGCCGGCTGCGGCTGGGAGTACGACGTACGGACGGGCGCCGTGAGCGGCGTGCCCGCGCTGCGGATCGACACGTTCGAGGTGACCGTCGTCGATTCGGTCGTGATGCTCGCCGTCGAGCCTGAGTGGTCTCCGAATGCCTGACCGACGCGCCGGCGCGCGTAGCCCCTCCGCCGATATCATGCACGTTTCCGCCGTTGAAAGGCCCCTGCCGATGCCCGCCCCCGATGCTCAATCCGCTCCCGCCGCCGGACCGGTGACGGGGCTGCGCGCCCTCTTTCCGCCCGCCCAGTGGCTGCCGGGCTACCAGGCCGCCTGGCTGAGGAACGACGCGGCCGCAGGCATCACGCTTGCCGCGTACGCGATTCCCGTCTCGCTCGCCTACGCGTCGCTCGCGGGCCTGCCGCCGCAGCACGGCATCTACTGCTACCTGGTCGCGGGCATCGCCTACGCGCTGTTCGGCACGTCGCGCCAGCTCGCCGTCGGCCCGACGTCGGCGATCTCGATGCTGGTCGGCACGACGGTCGCCGGCATGGCGGCGGGCGATCCCGCCCGCTGGGTCCAGATCGCCGCGCTCGTGGCGCTGATCTTCGCCGCGTTGAGCGTCGTCGCGTGGGCGCTCAAGCTCTCGTCGCTGGTCAGCTTCATCAGCGAGACGGTCCTGCTCGGCTTCAAGGCCGGCGCCGCGTTCACGATCGCGATGACGCAGTTGCCGAAGCTCTTCGGCGTCAAGGGCGGTGGCGAGCACTTCTTCGAGCGGGTGGGCGTGCTCGCCGGCCAGTTGCCGGACACCAATCCGGTCGTGCTCGGCTTTGGCCTCGTCGCGATCGCGCTCTTGGTCGCGGGCGAGAAGCTCATTCCGTCACGGCCGGTCGCGCTGCTCGTCGTGATCGCCTCGATCCTCGCGCTAACGTTCACGCCACTCTCGCAATACGCGTTCAAGACCGTCGGCCTGCTGCCCGTCGGTCTCCCCGAGATCGCCCTGCCTTCGCTCAGGGCCACCGACGTCGACGGCGTGATCCCGCTCGCGCTCGCCTGCTTCCTGCTCGCCTACATCGAAGGCGTGTCGGCGGCGCGCGCGCTCGCGCAGAAGAATGGCTACGAGATCGACGCGCGGCAGGAGCTGTTCGCGCTGGGCGCGACCAACCTCGCCGCGTCGCTGGGCCAGGGCTACCCGGTCGCCGGCGGACTCTCACAGTCGACAGTCAACGACAAGGCCGGCGCGCGCACGCCGCTCGCGCTCGTCTTCGCGTCGATCACGATCGGGCTGTGCCTGCTGTTTCTCACCGGCCTCCTGAAGAACCTGCCGGACGTCGTGCTGGCGGCGATCGTGCTCGTCGCGGTCAAGGGGCTCGTCAACGTCACCGAGCTGCGCCGCATCTGGGCATTGAGCAAGATGGAGTTCGCCATCGCGTTGGTCGCGTTCGCGGGCGTGCTGCTGCTCGGCATCCTGAAGGGGGTCCTGCTCGCGGCGATCGTGTCGCTGCTGCTCCTGATCCGGCGCGCGGCGCAGCCGCACGTCGCGCGACTGGGAAGGGTTCCGGGCACCAGCCGCTACTCGGACGTCGGGCGCCATCCGGAGAACGAGAGCGTGCCGGGCGCGCTGGTCCTGCGCGTCGAGGCGGGGCTGTTCTACTTCAACGCGGGCCACGTGCGCGACCAGGTTCGCAGCCTGCTCGCGGCGTCGGGCGACGGGCTGCGGGTCGTCGTGTGGGACCTGTCGACGTCCCCCAACATCGACCTCGCCGGCGCCCGTCTCATCGGCGACGTCCAGCGCGAGGTTGCAGCACGTGGAGCGGCGCTGCGCGTCGTCGATGCCCACTCGTCGGTGCGCGACCTGATCCGCAAGGTGGTCGGCACGAGCGTCGGCGAGGTCAGCCGGCGCCTCTCGATCGAGGACGCGCTGGCCGAGTCGGCGCCCCGGTAGCGTCGACGGCCCGCCCCCGAACCCCGCGATGCGCGCCGCCCCCGAGGGGGCGGCGGCAGCGTTCGTCAGAACACCTCGGGAATGAACTTGAACGGGTAGTTCGACTCCTTGTAGCCCGCCTGCTTCTGGCGCTTCGGCAGCTTGATCTTTTCGCGCGGCGCCTCCTTGTAGGGGATGCGCCCGAGGATGTGCTTGATGATGTTGAGGCGCGCGCGCTTCTTGTCGTCGGAGCGCACCGCGTACCAGGGCGCCCACGACGAGTCGGTCGCCTGGAACATGTCGTCCCGGGCCCGCCCGTAGTCATACCAGCGGCTGTACGACTTCAGGTCCATCGGCGAGAGCTTCCAGATCTTGCGCCCGTCATGGATGCGCTGCTCGAGCCGCTTCGTCTGCTCGTCCATGCTCACTTCGAGCCAGTACTTGAGCAGGATGACGCCGGAATCGACAAACGCCTTCTCGACCATTGGCGCCGCATTGAGGAAGCGCTTCACCTGCTCGTCGCTGGCGAACCCCATCACGCGCTCTACGCCAGCACGGTTGTACCAGCTTCGGTCGAAGATCACGATCTCGCCGGCGGCCGGCATGTGCGAGAGGTAGCGCTGCAGGTACATCTGCGACTTCTCGCGCTCGGTCGGCGCGGGCAGCGCGACGACGCGGAACACGCGCGGGCTGACGCGCTCGGTGATCGCCTTGATCGTCCCGCCCTTGCCGGCGCCGTCGCGGCCCTCGAACACGATGCAGACCTTCAGCCCCGCGTGCTTCACCCATTCCTGCAGCTTGACGAGCTCGACGTGCATGTCGCGCAGCGCCTTGTCGTAGTCCTTGCCGGAGAGCTTCTCCGCCTTCGCGGCGACGGGCTTCACGCCCTTGCCGGCCGCGCGCGCCGGCACCGCCGCCGTGGTCGACTTCGCCCGCTTCGCGGACTTGCCTTTGCCTTTGCCTTTTCCTGCCTTGTCGTCCTTTGCCATGTCCACTCCTCCTGCGGTTGTCACCGTCCAGTCAAGTCCGCGCCGGTGGCGCGTGTCGGTATCGGTCCAGTGTAGTCCTCGGTGTTCGCTGTCCCATGGGAACCGGTGCGCTGCGTCCGCGCAACCCGGTAGTGCGCCTCCGCGACGTCGTGCGCCAGCGTGCTGGTTCCTCGGCCGTCTGCATAAGCGCGGCACGGTCGGCAGGACGCTATCACGCTACCGCCAGCCATTGCCGACCTGGATGTAGAACGCCTGGTCGACCGTGCTCTTCGCGACGTCGATGCCGGCGTACAGACCCAACCGCCGGGCGATCAGGTAGCGGAATCCCAGTCCGCCGCTGACCGGCCTGTCCGCGTCGTCGAACGAGACCCGGTTGCCCCATGCGCGTCCGGTCCCGAGGAAGCCGACGACCGCCCAGCGCTCGTCGAGGTTGTAGCGCACCTCGGTCTCGAGCACTGCGATGTTGGCTTCCTGAAAGCGGGCCGCGGGAATCCCGCGCATGTCGATGAACGGCAGCATGTAGAACGGAACGTCGCCGCGCGCGAGCCGGCCGTCGACACGCAGGCCCAGGATCCAGTCCCGCGACAGCTGGTGGTAGTCGAAGACGTGCGCGCGATACGCCTGGAACGTGTTGCTGCTGCCGATCTCCGGGCTGTAGAACGTCGCCTCGAACGCGCCGATCCAGCCGCGGTTGGGCGTGAAGATGTTGTCGCGCGAGTCGTGCTCGATCGCGACACCCGCGCCCGAGCTGCGCTTCGCCATCTGCCTCGGCGAGAGTCCGATGTCGCCCGCGGCCACGTCGAGGCTCGCCGAGAGGTCGAGATAGATCCAGCGGATCCCGGCATAGACGTCGCTGTCGCCGAGCCGCACCATCCCCTGCTGGAACGAGCCGAATCCCGAGAGCTCGTAGCCGACCTTGTCGATCGGCCCGGGCAGCTGCCCGCCGACACCGTAGAAATCGAGATTGATCGAGACGTCGGCCACGCCGCCGCGATACAGGTAGCGTCCATCGGCGAACGTCCACTGCCCGCCCAGCGCCGCACCCTTGGTTCCGTTCTCGGTCGCAAGCGCGCCGACGCCGAAGATGTCGGGCGGCGCGCGGCGCCCCGACGCCGTCGAGCGCTCCGCCGTATCGCGCAGCGACTCCCTGAAGAACGCGAGCGCGACGCCGGCACCGTAGCCGACCGCGGGCTCCGTGATGATGATGGGAACCGGCAGGAAGCCCTTGTGGTCGAGCAGCCACTCCGACAGGTCGAGCTTGCCGTCGTCAGGATCGGTAAACCGCTTCGGCAGGACCTCGCCGATCGCCTGGCTCATGCAGCAGGACAGGACGGCCGCAACGAGCAGGCGCACGAAGTCCTCACGCGTCGGGGCGCGGAACGGTTTGCCGGTGCGCGGCTGCGCCGGCGATCTTTCGCGCGGAGACTGCGAGTGCCGCATGCGGCGCACGGGGCGAGATCTGGTGGCGATCCGTCGAAACCTACCCGTCGCGGGAGTCCCTCGCAACCGCGGACCGCAGCCTCGTTGATCCGCCGCAACGAGTCGAGCGGGATGCCGCGGGCTGTCGAGAATTGCAAGGACTTTGGCGGCGATTCCCATCGAGGATGCCGCGGTGAACCGACGAAGGCTGCCGCCGGCGCGGACGCAGGCGGGAGTGCTTATCCCGCGAGGGCGGCCCAACAGCGCGGCGATGCGTCCGGAACGCATCACGGCGTCGCCGAACCCATGGAAGGCGTCCAGGTCGCGCGGCGGATCGGCCAGCCCCGTGACATCCGCGCTTCCCCGCGCGGCGCCCACACGTCGTGCGTCCCGAGCAGGTAGACGCCATACGCCGCGCGCATGCCGCGCGCATCACGGCTCAACTCCTGCTGCACCGTATGCGCCGCGAGCGCCGCGTTCGAGACCACGGACGCTTCGACGAGTGCATCGCGGTAGCCTGCGCGCTGCGTCACGTCGGGACCCCAGATTGCCGCCATCCTCCTCGCGGCCGAGTGCACCACGACGAGGAGCTGGTCGAGGAGGCCGCGCATCGTGTACTTCGAGGCGATCGACAGGTATTCCGCCGGATCGAGGAAGATGTCGACCGCGGCCGTGACGGCACCGCATCCGCTGTGGCCGAGGACGACGACCAGCTTCAGGCTGTCGCCCAGGTGATCGACGGCATACTTGAGGCTTCCGAGCGCGTCTCCGCCGAGCCCGTTGCCGGCGACGCGCACGACGAACAGGTCGTTCGGGCCCTCGTTGAAGATGAGCTCGACCGGCACCCGGGCATCGGCGCAACCGAGGACCGCCGCGTAGGGTCGCTGCGTCGGAGCGCCGCCCGCCGAGAGCAGACCGAGATCGCGCGGGTCGACCTCGACGACGCGCCTTGCCGCGGGCCCTTCCCCGCCGACGTTGTCGAGCAGCGCGGCGAATGCCCGATTCCCGTCGTCGAGCCGGCGCCGAGCCTCGCTCGCGTCGACGGGCCGCGGAGGGATCACCGCATCACCCGATCCGTACCGGTAGACGATCTCGACGTTCTTCATGTTCATCCCCACCCGCCCGTCGGCGCAATGGCATCGAAGCTTAGCCGATTGCACCCGGGGCGCAATCGGCGTCCCGCAGGCATCTACGGTGGCGCCCCGGCTCGCGGCGCGCTCATCCGCCGAGCGCCATCACCGTCACGATCAGCACCGCGCCGAGCAGCATCGTGGCGAGCCCGGTCACTCCCGGTCGCGGATGCGACGCGTAGCGCCCGAGCAGGTACCCGGCCAGGAACAGCATCCCCAGCGTGACGATGCGCGAATTCCGCATCGCGATCGCCGCGTCGTCGGTCAGCATGAACGGCACGACCACCGGGAACGTCGCGATGACCACGAGGAGGAAGATGCCGATCGCCGCCAGGAAATCCTTGCCGCGCAGGGCCGCACCGTTCGCCGCGGGGAGCGCGAGCAATCGTCTCCGCATGCCCTCGAGCTCGTCCGGCCCGGTGATCGCCGCCAGGTGCTCCGGCAGCGATTCGGCGAACAGGCGACGCCCGTCGGCAGCGTCCATCGCCCTCACCCGCGCCGCCAGCGCCCGATTGCGCGACCGTTCCGTCAACGTGTTCAGCAGGTACATGACCGCGTCGACGAGCCCCCAGGCGAGATTGCAGCCGAGCGCCGCCAGGAGGACCGTGCGCACCTCGACGCGGTCCGCGGTCGCGATCGACAGCGAGCCGATGATCGTGACGGCCATGATGAGGCCGAACAGGACTTCGGAGATCCGCTGGATCGGGTCCAGCAACCGCTCGCGGTCACCGTCCGCGCGTTCCGTCATCGTCCATCCCCCCACTTGAAGCGGTCTCGAATCGCCGTCAAACTCGCCCGAGCGCGCTTTCGGGCACCGTCATGGTCACGGCTGCCCGGGCGCACGAAAGTATGACGCAAACCCATGCCGCCCAACGCGCCTCCGCGGCCCTGCTTCGTTCGACAGGGCGGCGATGACCCTGGGCGGAACCGTTCCCGAGGCACTGATGACGGTCGTGGCCGCGGCGACCGTCTTCTCGGTGATGTTCGTGATCGGCCTCGGCATCGTGCCGCGCGAGTTCCGCTGGGTGTGGCAGCATTCCGGCCTCGTCGCGAAGGGCCTGTTCTCGGTGCTGATCGCGGTGCCCGCACTGGCGCTGGTCGTGGCCCGCGCATTCGACCTCGCTCGCCCGGTGGAGATCGGGATCCTGCTCATGGCGATCTCCCCGGGAGCGCCGGTGGCCCTTCGCCGCTCGATTGGCGCAGGCGGCCATCACTCGTTCGCCCCGGCGCTGCAGATCCTCGTGGCGGTGCTGGCGGTCGTGTCGATGCCGGTGTGGATCGCGCTGCTCAACGACGTATACGCCGGGCACGCGACCATCGATCCGGCGCAGCTCGCGCGGCAGGTATTCACCGCGCAGTTGCTGCCGCTGGGGCTCGGCATCCTGATCCGCTACCGGAGGCCGACGGCCGCCGCGTGGCTCGAGTCGAAGCTCGCGCGGATCGCCACGGGCCTGCTGTTGCTGCTGGCGGTGCTCGCGATCATCGACATCGGGCAGGTCGTGGTGAACGCCGGCCCCAGGATCGTCCTCGCGATCGCGACGGTCACCGCGCTCGCCCTGGCCGCAGGACATCTGCTTGGCGGACCCGATCCCGCAACGCGCACCGCCGTCGCGATCTCCAGCGCGATCCGCAACCCGGGGCTCGCGTGGCTCGTCGCGACGCTGAACGCGGCGCCGCCCGAGATCACCGCGACGGTCCTCGCCTACCTGATCGTGTCCGCGGTCGCCGTGATCCCCTACGTGGCCTGGCGCCGCCGCCGGCCAGATCCCGTCGAGAGAGAATGAGCGCCGGAATCGACGACTTGCGGGAGAGCCGATGATCGATGCACGTCACTATGCCGTCCACGAAGCGCTGCGCGACGGCACGCCGATGACCATCCGGGCCGCGCGCCCCGACGATCGCGAGCGTATCGCCAGGGCCTTCGAGGGGCTCGACCGCGAGTCGGTGTACACGCGCTTCTTCGCGTACAAGGACGAACTCGGCCCGGCCGATTTTGCCCGCCTCGATGCGACGGACTTCGACCGGCACGCGATGCTCGTCGCGACGATCGGCGCACCGGGAGACGAGACCGTGATCGCGGGGGGAAGCTACTCGACCCACGTCGGCGCAGACGGTTCCCTGAGCGCCGAGATCGCGTTCATGGTCGAGGAGGACTACCGGGGCAACAGCCTGGCCGGCCGACTGCTCGCGCACCTGTCCGCGATTGCGCGCGACCGGGGGATCGCGAGGTTCGAGGCGGACGTGCTGGCGGAGAACAAGGCGATGCTCGTCGTGTTCGAGCGATCCGGCCTGCCGATGCGCAAGTCGCGCGACGGCGGCGTCCTGCACGTCACGCTCGACCTCTGATTGCGATCGCGCCGGGCATCGGCCGGCCGGCTTCGAATCGCCGCCACCCTGGTAGCCGTGCCCCCCCGGGGCAGACTCGCGCAGCGAACTTCGGGGGCACTCGCCCTCAGGTCACGGTCGTCGAGCAGGCGAGCTTGCGGCCCTTCCAGAACATGCCGTCGAGCCGGATCCTGAGCTTTCCGAGCGAGTCGAACTTCTTGTTCGTGAACGTCATCAGCACGGCCGGACGCGAGCCGTCGCCGTCCATGCGCTTGATCTCCGAGCATTCGAGATCGGGCGCGTACTTCTTCACCAGTTCCTTCACCTCGTCGTCGGTCGTGCCCGGTTCGAGGTTGGCGAGCCAGAGTCGTTCCATCATCGTCTCCTGTTGGTGAATCCGCGCCCGCCGGGCCGCCCCAAGGGCGCGGTGCCCCCTGGGGAAGCGAGCATCGGGTCGCCCCGGCAGGCCGCCCGGCCCTCGGGCCCGCCGCCGCCCCCGGAAGCGAACAGCGTCGCTTCGGGGGATCATCGGCCGCCCCAAGGGTGTGGTGCCCCCTCGGGGGGAGGCTCGCGACGCGAGCATCGGGGGGATGGTCATCTCAAGCCATGATGTTGACGCCGCCGTCGACGTAGACGGTACCACCCGAGATGCGCCGCGCGAACGGCGTCGCGAGGTAAGCGCAGGTGAAGCCGACATCCATGATGTCGACCAGCTCGCCGATCGGCGCGCGCTGCTCGGCTTCGGCGAGCAGCAGGTCGAAATCCTTGAGACCCGAGGCGGCGCGCGTCTTGAGCGGACCCGGCGAGATCGCGTGCACCCGGATGCCCTTGCCGCCGAGCTCGTAGGCGAGGTAGCGGCAGCAGGCCTCGAGCGCCGCCTTGACCGGGCCCATCACGCTGTAGGTCGGGACGACCTTGGCGGCGCCGTGGTAGCTCATCGCGAACATCGTTCCGCCCTCCGTCATCAGCGGCGCGGCGAGCTTCGCCATGCGCACGAACGAGTGGCAGGAGACGTCCATCGCCTTCGCGAACCCTTCCGCCGAGCAGTTGAGGAGCCCGCCCTGCAGGTCCTCCTTCGGGGCGAACGCGATCGAGTGGACGAGGATGTCGAGCTTGCCCCACTTCGCCGCGACCTCCTCGAACACGCGCTCGAGGGCGCCCGGGACGGCGACGTCGAGCGGCAGGAACAGCGATGCCTCCAGCTCGCGCGCCAGCGGCTCGACGTGAGGCTTCGCCTTGTCGTTGAGATACGTGATCGCGAGATCGGCGCCGAGCTCGCGGAACGCCTTCGCGCAGCCGTAGGCGATCGAGCTGTCGTTCGCGACGCCGATCACGAGCGCCTTCTTGCCTTTGAGGACCGGGCGGGGGATGTCGGGAGTCATCGTGCGTTCCTGGCGGAGGCCGGCGAAGCGCCCAGCACGCGTCTCGTGTGCCGGGCGATCATCAGCTCCTCGTTCGTCGGGACGATCCAGGCCGCCGCGCGGCTGCCCGGGGTGCTGATGCGTTGGGCGCCGCCGCGGTTGGCAGCGACGTCGAGTTCGACGCCGAGCCACGCCGCATCGCGGCAGACCCGTTCACGGAGGCCGCGGCTGTTCTCGCCGATGCCGGCGGTGAAGACGATCGCGTCGACGCCGCCGAGCGCGGCCGCGAGCGATCCGAGCTCGCGACCGATCCGGTAGGCGTAGAGGTCGATCGCGGCCTTTGCCCGCGGATCGTCGCTGGCCTCGAGCGTGCGCATGTCGCTCGAAATCCCGGACACGCCGAGCAGGCCCGACTGCTGGTAGATGAGCTTCTCGATCGCCCGGGCGTCCATGCTTCAGCTCGTCCATCAGCCAGAGCAGCACGCCGGGGTCGACGCTGCCGCAGCGTGTCCCCATCGGCAGCCGTCGGCCGCGGTGAAGCCCATCGTGCTCGCGACGCTGCGACCGCCGAGATCGCGCACATGCTCGAGCCGTTGCCCAGGTGCAGCACGATGGTCCGGCCTGAAGCGGCGCGCGCGTCGATGCCGGGAAGGACGCCCGCGACGTATTCGTAGGACAGGCCGTGAAATCCGTAGCGGATCACGCCCCGGTCGGTGATCTCCTTGGCAGTGCGAACGCCTGCGCGACCGGCGGCTGGCCGCGATGGAACGCGGTATCGAAGCACGCGACCTGCGGCAGCTGCGGTGACCGCTCGAGCAGCGCGCGGATCGGCGCGAGGTTGTGCGGCTGATGCAGCGGCGCGAGCGGAACGTACTTGCCGAGCGCGTCGAGGATCGTCGCGTCGACGCGCACCGGCGCCGAGTACTCGAGCCCGCCGTGCACGACGCGATGGCCCACGCCGGCGAGCCGGTGCTCGGTCATGCGCTCGCGCAGGAATGCCACCAGGTGCTCGAGCGCGCCCGCATGGCCGAGGCTCGCGCCCTCGCCCCACGACTTCTCGTCCAGGACCGCTCCGGCGGCGTCCTTCGCGACGAAGCGCGGCGCCGTATGGAGCGCCTCGGCCTGCCCGCGCGCCACCAGCACCAGGTCCTGCGGCGTCTCGGCATAGAGCGAGAACTTGAGGCTCGACGAGCCCGCGTTCAGGACGGCGATCGCGTCGGCCATCGTCAGCCGATCGCCTTGGCAGCCGCTTCCCGCCGCGCCTGCGCCACGAGCACCGCGATCCCGCAGGACGCGAGACGCGTCATCACCGAATCCGCCCGGCTCGTCAGGATGATCGGCACCTTCGCGCCGAGCACGATGCCGGCGGCGTCGGCGTCCGCGAGGAACGACAGGCTCTTCGCGAGCATGTTGCCCGCCTCGAGGTCGGGCACGACGAGCACGTTGGCGCGGCCCGCCACCGGCGAGTCGATCTTCTTGATCTTGACCGATTCCAGGCTGATCGCGTTGTCGAGCGCGAGCGGCCCGTCGACGAGGGCGCCGGTGATCTGGCCCCGGTCGGCCATCTTGGAGAGCGCCGCGGCCTCGATCGTCGACGGCACGCTCGGGTTGACCGTCTCCATGGCGGACAGGATCGCGACACGAACCTCCGGGATGCGCATCGCGTGCGCGAGGTCGATCGCGTTCTGGACGATGTGGACCTTGTCCGCCATCGTCGGGGCGATGTTCACCGCCGCGTCGGTGATGATCAGCGTCTCGGCATAGGACGGCACGTCCATCACGAAGCAGTGGCTCACGCGTCGCGACGTGCGCAAGCCGGTCTCGCGCCTGACCACCGCGCCCATCAACTCGTCGGCGTGGAGGCTGCCCTTCATCAGCGCCTCCGCCTTGCCCTCGCGCACGAGCTCGACCGCCTTCGCCGCGGAAGCCTCGCTGTACGGCGCGTCGACGATCGGCAGGCCCGCGATGTCGATGCCGTGCTGCTTCGCCACCGCCTCGATGCGCGCGCGCGGACCCACGAGGATCGGCGCGATCAGTCCCTCCTTCGCCGCGTCGACCGCGCCCCTGAGCGAGCTTTCGTCGCACGGGTGCGCGACGGCCGTCGGCGTCGGCGGCAGCGCCTTGCAGAAGTCGAGCAGCCGCTGGTACTTCTCGTGCTTGCGCTCCATGCCGTCAGGCCTTTCTCTTGATGGCGCGCTTCTTCGCGGCCGGCGCGGGCGCCCTGCGCGCGACGGCTTTCCTCGCGCGCGGCGCTGCCTTCGCACCAAGCGACTCGCCTATGCGCTCGACGATCGCGAGCTCCTCGGCCGTCGGGCGGGCCTTGCGCATGCGCTCGTCGGCGAACAGGCGCCGGAACAGCGTCGCCAGCCTTTCGCGGTCCTCGCGCTTCGCGAGCAGGTCGGGCAGCGTCGCGAGCGCCTTCTCGGGCTCGTAGCGGACGATGATCTCCTGCTCGCCCCGCACACGCCGCCATTCGTCCATCGGCATCGACGGCAGGAGGTCCGCGTACTCGGCCAGATCTCCTTCTTCTTCTGGAGCCAGGTGAGCAGGAGCGGCTCGCCCTTGCGCGCGAGCAGGCAGGCGGCGCGGGCGAGCGCCTCGGGATAGCCGCCCTCGGACATCGAGGCGAGCGCCTCCTGCACGAACGGAAGCTCGCGCCCTTCGCCGACCTGCTCGAGGGACTTCCGCTCGGCGGCGCTCTTGTCCGCGACGTAGAGCGAGAACACGCTGCCGTAGGTCTGGAAGAACGCCGCCTCGCTGGCCGCGTCGCGCATCGCCCGGTAGTACTCGAGCGACGCGCTGATCGCCGACGACGCCGCCTTCTCGACCTTCGTGAGCGCGTTGTCCGGCCCCGCGCTCGCGCGCTGGCTCTTGACGACGCCGGCGGCGGGCCCGAGCCAGCGAAGCCACGGATTCAGGTCGGACACCAGCCAGCGCTGGAAGCGCAGCGGGTGGAACTGTCGGCCGAGCTTCGCGGTGAACTCGTTCGACGTCGCCTGCACGAACGGCTGCATGAACAGCTCGTAGGCGCGCTGGTTGAACTCGGAGATCGCCGCGACCGCCTCGAACGGCTTCTCGTCGTTGCGCTCGAACCGGTTCAGGCGCGCGGCGACGTCCTCGAGCCGGACCTCCTTGAAATCGACTTCGTACTCGACCTTGCCGTCGCGCCCCTTCGACTCGTGGATCTTCATGCCGTAGAGCCCCGGCGGCAGCATCTCGATCGACTCCAGCACCGAGACGATCTGCGCGTGCTCCTTCTTCGCGACCTTGCCCGACACGAAGATGCCGAGGTGGCCGATGTCCTGGTGCAGGAGGCCGACGATCACCTGGCCGCGCGACTTGATCTCGTCGGTCGAGCCGTAGACGTCGGCGACCCAGTTGAACGCCTGCTGCGGCGGCGTGATGTTGTCGCCCATCGACGCGAACAGCACGATCGGCGCCTTGATGTCACGAAGGTCGAACGTCTTGCCGCCCGTAGCCTTCGCCCCGCCGGTCCACAGCTTGTTGCCGACGAAGAGGTTGCGCGTGATCCACTCGATCTCCTCGCGGTTCATCAGGTAGAACCCGCCCCACCAGCGCTCGAACTCGAGGAAGCGCGGCGGCTCGGTGTCGACGTTCGCGTACAGGTGGTAGTACTTGTCCCAGAACGTGTTCGCCGGATGGAGGTTCTCGAAGTTCTGGACCAGGTGCGCGCCGTCGAAGATGCCGTCGCCCATGTCGGAGGTCATCGACGCGAGCCACGTTCCGCCGAGCATGCCCCCGGCGTAGCGCATCGGGTTGTCACCCTCCCCCTCCTGCCACGCGCCGCCCCAGTAGGACATCGGGGCGCCGTTGATCACGATCGGGCCGGTGTCCTCGGGGCCGGAGGCCGCCAGCATCATCGCGGCCCAGCCACCCTGGCAGTTGCCGATGATCGCGGGCTTCGGACTGGCGGGATGGAGCTCGCGCACCTTGCGGACGAATGCCTTTTCCGCCTCGCATACATCGAGCAGCGTCTGGCCCGGCTCCGGATCGCGGAAGAAGATGACGAAATAGACCGGGTGCCCGCCGCGAAGCGCGACGCCGACCTGCGAGTCGTCCTTGAAGCCGCCGATGCCGGGGCCATGGCCCGCCCGCGGATCGATGATCACGTAGGGACGGAACGTCGGTTCGACCGTCACCCCCTCCGGCGGGACGATGCGCACGAGCGCGTAATTCACCGGCCGGGGCAGCTTTCGGCCGTCCACCACCGTCTCGTGGGCGAAATGCAGCAACGGCGGCATCCCCGCCTTCGTGTGCTCGACGAACGCGTTGCCGCGCTCGCGCATCGCATCCCAGAACAGGACCGAGCGCTGCGCGGCGTCCACCGCGTACGCGTACCAGTCGGACCACAGGTTCGCCGCGGACGCCGGGTTCGCCAGCATCCCGGCGACACCGTTGTCCTCGTAGGCACTCTTCAACTGCTCGGTGAAGCGCTCCTGCGCCGTCTTCACGCGCTTCTGGAAGAGGATCGACACCTTGGTCGAGATGTCCTGGCTGTGCGCCAGCTGTCGGCCCATGTCCATGGCAATGCCTTTTCTAGGATCGTTTCAGGGTTCGATGATGCGCCTGCGGGGGCGATGGCCCATTGAGTACGGTCAAGCGCCCGTCGGCGCTCCATCGCACGTCGCCGGCTTCACGCGCCAGCTTGGCCGATGCCGAACCGTCTCGGTTGCGGCCGGGGGAAGCTTCGGGCGGGGGAATGACAAGGCCGTGACATCACCGCGACGCCGCAAATTGACCCCAGCGGACGCCGGAGTTCCGCCCACGCGTCGGTCGCGCCCTTGGTCGCGACGACGGCGAGGCGCCGCCGCCATGCCGCGGACGCCGCGAATGCCGGCCTCCGTGCCGGATTGTCCGCGACGCGGATGGCAAGGTCCTTGCATTTCTCGACATGGCCGCTCGCGCTCGTCCGCAGAGGCCCGGTGCGGCGGGAGTCGCGCACCCTTGTCGTGCGGACAACGACGCGCCCAAGGATCGAGACCCCACGACGGCCCCGTCGACGCAGCGGCGCGATCAGCGACCGGTTTCGCTGAACCGCTCCGCGGCGAACGGTCGCGGGTCAATGGCCGGGGTTTCCCCCGCGATCAGCGCCGCGACGATCTCGGCCGTGGCGGGCGCTCCGGTGAGGCCGACGTGGCCATGGCCGAACGCGAAGTACGCGTTGCGCGCGCGCGGCGATCGCCCGATGACCGGCTTCGAGTCCGGCAGCGACGGGCGGTGGCCCATCCAGCGCTCGACGCTTCCGTGCGCAAGCCCCGGGAACAGCCGCTTCGCGCCTTCGAGCAGCACGTCCGCGCGATCGTAGTTCGGCGGTGCCGCGAGTCCCGCGAACTCGACCGCACCGGCGATGCGCAGGCCGCCCTCCATCGGCGTCGCGAAATACTTGCCCTCGCCCGACGCGGTCGGAATGCGCGGCTGGACCGAAGGCGACGCGAGCATCACGTGGTAGCCGCGCTCGGTCTCGAGCGGGACCTCGGAACCGAGCTGCGACGAGAGCGCGTTCGAATGCGCACCCGCCGCGATCACGACCGCGTCCGTCTCGACCGGCCCCTGGTTGGTCGTGACACGCTGCACTCGCCCGCCTGCGAGCTCGAAGCCCGTCGCCTCGCGTGCGACGAACGTTGCACCCCCCGCACGCAGCCGCACCGCAAGCGCCTGCGACAGGCGCAGCGGATTCGGGACGTGGCCCTGCTCGGGCAGCACCACCAGGTGGCTGATCTCCGGCGCGAGCGCCGGATCGAACTCGCGGATCGCGCCGCCGGTCAGCACGTCGATCCGGACGCCGCGCGCGCGCCGCAGCTCGCGACCCAGCGCGTCGCCGAGGAACGCCGCTTCGCTGCGATACGCGAACGCATAGCCTTCCTGCCGGATCAGCTCGGGCACCCCCGCCCAGTCCGCGAGCGGCCGCCACTTCACGACGGTGCCGTCGAGGAGCGCATGCAGCGCATCGGCGATCGCGTTGACGCGCTCGAGCGTCGTGTTCTTCCGGAAGCGCCAGAGCCAGGGCGCGACCGACAGCGCATAGCTCGGCCGGATGACGAGCGGACCCTTCGGGTCGAGCAGCCAGCCCGGCACCTTCTTCCAGGTCCCGGGAAGGCCCAGCGGCACGCACGAGGCGCGCGAGAGGCAGCCCGCGTTGCCGAACGAGCAATGGGTGCCCGGGTCGCGCGGATCGATCAGCGTGACCGCGTAGCCGCGGATCTGCAGGCGGGCCGCGCAGGCGAGGCCCACGACCCCCGCTCCGACGATCGCGACGCGCCTGCCCGGTTCAACGCTCATGATCGACGGTCAGGCGATCGGATCCGGGCTTCCTGGTCTTCCGACGGGATCGAGGTCACGCCTTCACGGAAGCAGGCGGCGGCATCCTGCCGCCCGTGTGCCAGTCGTGACGCTCGACGTCGACGAACACGACCTGCACGACTTCGGGCGGCGCGCCGAGATTTCGCACGACTGCGTCGACGATGTCGCGCGCGCACGCGGTTTTCTGCTCGGGCGTGCGGCCGGCGTAGAGCTCGATGCGGACGTTGGGCATGGCGACGCGCCTCTCCGATTTGCGGGAGGGTGATTGTAACCACCCGGGGGCCGCCGTCATGGATCCGCCCCTGCCCTCCGGTCCCGACCATCACGGGCCATCGCGAGTCAGGGGAAACCGCCCGACGTATAATCGCGCCTCCCGTCGCCCCGGCGGCGCGCGCCATCGCGGGCGCGAGCGCACCCGGACCGCGGCCCCGCCAGCTCCCCCTTCGAAGGCCCTCCTTGAGTCGTCCGACCCCTGGCGTCTTGCCGAGCGACGCGCCGCCGCCCGGCGCCATGCCGGACTCCCGGCTGATGCGCGCCGCCGCGATGGCTGCCTCGGGCGCCACCATCGTGGACGTGACCGCGTTCGCGCTGCTGTCGCTCGCGGGCGTGCGCCTCGAGGTCGCGCAAGCCTCGTCCTTTTCGCTGGCCGCCGCGGTGGCCGTCGCGATCCTGTGGCGGGCGCGTGGCACGCCCGCTGCCGCGATCGCGGACCTTCGAATCGGCGTCGCCGTGGTCTGCGCGCTGCTCGCGTATGCGCTGCGCGCCGGCGTCCTGTCGCTCCTTGCCCTGCAATGGGGCTGGCCGCCGCTGGTGGCGATCGTCCCGGCGGCGCTCGCGGGAGCGCTCGCGGGCGGGCTCGGACTCGCGCACCTCGCGTTCGTCCCGCGCACGGGCGATCCGGCCACCGGATGGCGCGCAGCCGCGCTGCTCGGCATCGCCTACCTGCTGGCGCTGCGCCTCGTCTACCTGGGCCAGCTCGAGCTGATCCCGCAGGAGGCCTACTACTGGAACTACGCGCAGCACCTCGACATCGGCTACCTCGACCATCCGCCGCTCACCGCCTGGCTGATCGCGCTCGCGACGAGCCTTCGCGACGGCGAGTTCTTCGTGCGCCTGCCGGCGCTGCTCTCGTGGTGCGTGATGGCGGCGTACGCGACGCTCTACGCGCGCGACGCCGCGGGGCCGGCCATCGCGCTGCGGACGGCGCTCCTCGCCTCCGCGCTTCCGTTCTTCTTCCTCGTCGGCTGGCTGATGACCCCGGATGCGCCGCTCTCCGCCGCCTGGGCGGCCGCGCTCTACTACCTGCAGCGGGCGCTGATCGACGGCCGCTCGCGCGCGTGGATCGGTGCGGGCGTCGCGATCGGGGTCGGCATGCTGTCCAAGTACTCGATGATCCTGGTGCCGGCGGCCGCCTTCGCGTTCGTGCTGCTGGACGCGCGCTCGCGCCGCGTGCTCGTCTCGCCGTGGGCCTGGGCGGGCGTCGCCGTCGCGCTCGCGGTGTTCGCGCCGGTGATCGTCTGGAACGTGCAGCACGACTGGGCGTCGTTCACGTTCCAGGGCGCCCGCCGCCTCGCGACGAGCGACCGGCGCTTCGAGTTCCCGCAGTTCCTGCTCTACATCCTGATCATCGTCACGCCCTGGGCGGTCGCGGGCCTGGCGAGCTCGCTCGCCAGGACACGCCGGGAGATGCGCGCGCCTTCGACGTCGGCGACTCCCGACCCGGCGCGCGACACCGCGCGTCGCCGCTGGTGGTTCGTCGTCGTGTTCACGCTGGTCCCGCTCGCCGCGTTCGCGGTGCCGAGCTTCTGGTCGGCGACCAAGCTGCACTGGACCGGTCCGATCTGGCTCGCGGGCCTTCCGATGATCGCCGCGAGCCTCGCGCCGCCGTCCGCAGCCGACGCAGCGAGCGGACCTTCGCCGGCGTGCTCGCGCGGACCTGGGTGCCCGTGCTGCACGCGCTGATGGTGGGCTTCGCGTTCGCGCTGTTCTACTATCCCGTGTATGGTCTGGCAGGCCTGCACCGGCACCATGCCTATCTGCAGACCGGATGGCGCGACCTGCGGGCGCAGGTGCAGGCGATCGAGGACGAGGTGCTGGCCGAGACCGGGCGGCGGCCCGCGGTCGTCGGCCTCGACAAGCACAACACCGCCGACGAGATGGCCTACTACGACCCGCGCGGCGACGGCGCCCGCGACACCGCGAGCCGGCACCTGTTCTACGACGAAGACGCGCTGATGTACGAGTTCTGGTTCCCGCCGCAGGCGTTCGACGGCCGCGACCTGATCCTGGTCGCGCGGAGCCGCGGCGACCTCGAGGACGCGCGCGTGGCGGGACGCGCGACGCGCCTCGGCCCGGTGCGCACGCTGGAGCCCAGGAAACACGGGGCGCCCGCGGGGCGCTACTACGCGCGGGTCGTCTACGGCTACCGCGCGCCGGAGCGCGCCGCCGCCGGAACGGGGCAGGCCCGATGAACATCGACGCGCAGCGCGCGATCGACCGCTATGCGGGCGTCCCGATCTGCGCGTTCCTGTCGCTCGTCGACCGGCTGCTCCCGCGCCGCGCGCCCGCGACGCCGCCGCGCAACATCCTGATCGTGCTGCTCTCCGAGATGGGGAGCCTCGTGCTCGCGCAGCCGATGTTCGCGCGCCTGAAGGAACGCTATCCCGGCGCCGCCGTGCACATCCTGCTGCTCGGCAAGAACCGCGAGGTCGTCGACATGCTCGGCGTCGTGCCGCGCGAGAACGTGATCGCGATCGACGACGGCTCGCTCGTCGCGTTCGCGCGCGACAGCCTGTCGGCGCTCAGGCGGCTCCGCGCGACCGGCATCGACGTCGTGATCGACTGCGAGCTCTTCGCGCGCATCAGCGCCATCTTCTCGTACCTGTCGGGCGCCGCGGTGCGCGTCGGCTTCCACCGCCACACGCAGGAAGGGCTCTACCGCGGATCGCTGGTCAACCGGCCCGTCATGTACAACCCGTACCGGCACATGTCGCGCCAGTTCCTGACGCTCGCGAACGCGATCGAGTCGACCTCCTCGCCGGTCGGCAAGGACGAGGCCGACGACGGCGCCGCGCTCGAGTCGCCGATGCTCGACTTCACGCAGCGCGAGCTGGACGACGTCGCCGAACGGCTGCGCGCCGACTTCCCGGCGATCGCCGGCAAGCCGCTCGCGCTCGTGTACGCGGGCGGCGGCGTGCTTCCGGTGCGCGCGTGGCCGCTCGCGCACTTCCAGTCGCTGTCCACGGCGCTGCTGCGCGACGGCTACGCGGTGGCCGCGATCGGACTGCCCGCCGACCGGCCCGAGGGCGAGGCGATCGTCGCGCACTGCGCGAACCCGCTTTGCGTCAATCTCGCGGGCTGGACCCGGTCAGTGCGCGAGCTGGTCGCGCTGTTCCGCCACGCCGCCCTCCTCGTCACCAACGACGGCGGACCGGCGCAGTTCTCGCCGCTGGCGCGCATTCCGACCGTCGCGCTGTTCGGCCCCGAGACGCCGGCGCTCTACGCGCCGCTCGGCGGCCGTGTCGAGTGCATGCACCGCGCGCTGCCCTGCTCGCCCTGCCTCACCGCCTACAACCACCGGCGCACGCCCTGCGACGGCGACAACCAGTGCCTCAAGCGGATCGCGCCCGACGAGGTGCTCGCGCGTGCGCGCGCGGTCGCCGACCACCCGTCGGCGTCCGGCGCGGACACGCGGGCGTGACCCCGCTGCTGCAGCGCCTCTACCACCTGCCGCTGGTCGGATGGGTGCTGCGCCACCGGTTCCCGCGCTTCGCGGTCGTCGGCGCGTCGGGCACCGTCGTCAATCTCGTCGTGCTCTACCTCGGGCAGGAGTTCCTGTTCCGCGCGATCGAGCCCGAGGGCACGCGGCTCAACTTCTCGCTGTCGCTCGCGGTCTTCGTCGCGACGATCAACAACTTCACCTGGAACCGGCTGTGGACCTGGCACGACCGGCGCGAGCACATCCGGACGCCGGTCGTGCTGCAGTTCGCCCAGTACGGGGTCGCGTGCTGGCTGGGCATCCTGCTGCAGTTCGTGATCACGAAGCTGCTCGTCGGCCACGTCCACTACCTGGTCGCGAACGTCGTCGCGATCGTGATCGCGAGCGTCGCCAACTTCGTCGTCAACGACAACTGGACGTTCGGGCGGCTCAGGCTCCTGCTGCGCCGGGCGCGCCATCACGCGCACGCGCACGACAAGCCCGCGGATCCTCCGCGGGACTAGGGCCCGAACGCGCCGCTCAGGCGTACCCGAGCCAGCGCCAGTAGGTCGCGCCGAACGCGATCGTGAGCACGTACGCGACGACCGTGATCGCGATGCCGGTCCGGATGAAGTCGCGCGTCTCGAACGTCGAGGTGCCGTAGGCGACCATCCCCTGCGGCGAGTTGACCGGCAGGATGAAGCCGAAGCTCACGACGAACTGGAGCAGCAGCGTCATCCCGACCACGTTCAGGCCCGGCGTCTCGACCTTCTGCAGCACGGCGATGATGATCGGGATCATCGCCGAGGCGAGCGCCGTCGCGCTGGCGAAGCCCAGGTGGATGACGATCAGGAAGGCGCCCATCGCCGCAAGGATCGCGAGCGGCGACAGGTGCGCGAGGCCGAACCAGGCGACCGCGACGCCGGCGAGCCACGACGCCGCCTGCGTCTGCAGCAGCGCGGTGCCGAGGCTGATGCCGACGCCGAACAGCACGATCGTCCCCCACGGGATCTGCGGATTCGCGCGCTTCCAGTCCATCACGCCGATGCCGGGCAGCAGCAGGAGCGCGATCGCGATCACCGTCGTCGTCGAGCTGTCGAACCTGTGCAGCACGCCCTCGGTCGACCAGACTGCCAGCAGCGTGAGCGACACGGCCAGCAGCCGCTTCTCGCCGCCGGTCATCGGCCCCATCTCCTCGAGCGACTTCTCGACCGCTTCGTGGCCCCCCGGAACGTCCCTGCTCTCCGGGCGGCAGCATCCACATCATGATGAAGTAGAGGCCGATCGACAGCGCGAGCGAGAACGGCGCGGCCGCGACGAACCAGTCGAGCCAGCTCACGTCCTTGCCGAGCTGCTTCTGCAGGAAGCCGATCGCGACCATGTTCTGCGCGGCCGCGGTCTTGATGCCGACGTTCCAGACGCTCACCGCCTGGACCGTCGTGATCATCAGCAGCGCGGCGAAGCGGCTCTTCTTCTCCGCGCCGAACGCCGCGATGATGCCCATCATGATCGGGATGATCGCGGCCGCGCGAGCGGTCGCGCTCGGCACGATGAACGCGAGCAGCGTCGCCACGACGATGCTGCCGATCACGACGTGGCTCGTCCTCGCGCCCACGCGCGAGAGCACGGCAAGCGCGATCCGCCGGTCGAGCCCGGTGATCGTCATCGCGGCCGCGAGGAACAGCGCCGCGGCGACGAGGATGAGCGCCGAGTTCGCGAATCCGCTCGCCGCGGTGCCCAGCCCGCGCGCGGTGCCCATCAGCGTGTCCGGCTTCGCGACGTCGGGCGAGAACCCGAGCAGCACCGCGATCAGCGCCGCGATCACGATCGCGCTGACCGCGTAGTCGAGCGCCTCGGTGATCCAGATGACGACAGCGAAGCAGAAGACCGCGAGCATGCGCTGCCCGGCGACCGGGAGACCCTGGGCGGGAGGAAGCAGCAGGACGATGGCCAGCGCGGCCACCGCCACGACCAGTCCGATGTTGAAAGGCTTCTTCGCCTTCGGCACCGCCGCTTCCGGTGTCGCTGCCATGCCGATTCCCTTCGTGTCGTCGGTCTGCGAAGGCAACGGTCTCACAATCGCCATGCGGAGTGCAACGTCGCCGGCGGCCCCCGCCGGGGAATCCGCGCAACCTTCCAGCTCAGGTTCTCGACAGCGGTGGCGGCACATCCAGGCCCGCCTGCCGTTTCCTGAACAGCGCCGCGCGCGCCAGGAGCGCCGTGGTCACCGGTACGGTGATCGCCATCAGGATCGGGATCACCCACGCGTGCAGCACGGGCCGCGACGCCAGCGCCGAGAACCAGGCGATCGACGCCAGCGCGACCGCCCAGACGCCGAACGTGCTGGCCAGCGCCGGCGGGTGCATGCGCATGAAGAAGCTCCGCAGGCGCACGAGGCCGACCGCCGCCACGATCGACGCGATGCCGCTCGCGACGAGCAGCGCGCCGACCAGCGCCTCGATCCAGAGCGGGACGGTCGCGTTCATGCGCGCGCTCCCGTTCGGGCGTCCGGGCGGCCGGGTCATTCGGTCACCTCGCCGCGCAGCAGGAACTTCGCGAGCGCCGCCGAGCTCACGAAGCCGGCCAGCGCGATCAGCAGCGCCGCCTCGAAGTACATGTCGCTCGCGTAGCGGATGCCCAGCACGAGGATCGTCAGCATGCCGTTCACGTAGAGGAAATCCAGCGCCAGGACGCGGTCCTCCGCGCCGGGTCCGCGCAGCAGGCGGACGACCGCGAGCGCCATCGCGACGGCGTAGCAGGCGAGCGTGGCCAGGATCGCTCCGGACAAGAGTGGGCTCATTCGAAGATCTCCTTGAGCGGGCGCTCGTAGCGCGCCTTGAAGTCGGCGACGAACGCCGCCTCGTCGTCGACGTCGAACACGTGCAGCAGCACCGCATCGTGGTCGATCGCGAGCTCGGTCCAGACGGTGCCCGGCACGACCGTCGTGATCACGGCGAGCGCCGCCAGCGCCGACGGGTCGGTGATCTCGAGCGGCACCCTGACGAAGGAGCCTTGCGGCGAACGTGCGCGCCGTCGGAGGATGCCCCGCGCGACGTCGAGATTCGAGCGCAGGACGTCGTCCCCCACGACCAGGATCAGTCGCGCGATCGCGCCCCGCCTCCGCAGCCGCACGCGCAGCGGTCGAAGGGGCGCCGCGATCGCCGGCAGCGCGACGGCGACGATCGCGCCGAGCATCGCCTGCCCCGCGCCCGAGCGGCGGATTCAGCACGAGCCACAGCACGAGCAGCGATGCCGACAGCAGCGGCGCGGGGAGCAGTCGCTTCATCGCGAATCCATCGGGGCCGCGGCGTGCAGGCGTGCCGCCGGCGGCGGGACCGGCCGCGCGGACATCACCGCGTCGATGTAGCCGGCAGGCTGGTGCAGAGCCTGCGCCGTGTCGACCGCGTACCGATGCGCGGGCTCGGCCGACCGTCAGCACCGCACAGGCGACGACCAGCGCCGCGATCGGCACGCATTCGACCACGCGCAGGCGCGGCGGCGGGCGATCGTGCGGCGCCCAGAAATGGCGAATTCCGGCTCGCGAGAGCGCGATCATCGAGAGGAGCCCGGAACCGATCAGCGCCGCGACGAGCGCCCACTCCGCCGGGGATACCGTCGATGCGGCCGCGACGCCGGGGCCCGCCGGGCCGAGCAGCACCGCGAGCATCGCGACCTTCGCGACGAAACCGGAGAGCGGCGGCAATCCCGCGATCAGCAGCGCGCAGGCGATGAACGAGAGGCCGAGGAACACCGTCGCGGCCGGGAAGGTCTTGCCGACGAGCGCCTCCTCGTCGTCGTCGAGGTTCACGCCCTGCGGCAGCTCGAGGCGCTCGAGCGCGAACGGCAGCGGATAGTCCTCCTCCGCTTCCTCGTCCGTCGCCGCGACCTCGACCGAGCGTGCCCGCTCGACCAGTTCGACCAGCAGGTAGAGCGCGGAAACCGCGAGCGTCGAGCTCGCGAGGTAATAGAGCGCGCCACCGGTGAGGGCCGGGACGCCGAAGCCGGTCGCCGCGAGCAGCGTGCCCGACGAGACGATCACCGAGTAGCCCGCGAGCCGTCCGAGCCGCTGCGCGGCCATGATGCCGAGCGATCCGAACGCCAGCGTGACGAGGCCGCCCGCCACGAGCGCGTCGGCGCCGAACGCCGACGACGCTCCGTCGGACGGAAAGAAGAGCGTCCACACGCGGACCACCGCGTAGACGCCCACCTTGGTCATGATCGCGAACATCGCCGCGGCCGGCGCGCTCGCCGCCGAGTACGCGGGCACGAGCCAGAAGCCGAGCGGCCACATCGCGGCCTTCGCGAGGAAGGCCACCGCGAGGATGGCGACGCCCGCATGCAGCAGGCCGCGATCCGCCGCCGGGATCGCCGCGAGCTTCTGCGCCATGTCGGCCATCGCGAGCGTGCCGGTCACGCCGTAGAGCATCGCGACGCCGACGAGGAACAGCGCCGAGGCGAGCAGGTTGACCGCGATGTAGTGCAGGCCCGAGCGCACGCGCGCCGTCCCCGAGCCGTGGAGCAGCAGCCCGTACGAGGCGGCGAGCATCACTTCGAAGAACACGAACAGGTTGAACAGGTCGGCCGTGAGGAACGCGCCGTTGAGCCCCATCAGCTGGATCTGGAACAGCGGATGGAAGTGGACGCCCGCGCGATGCCAGCGGGCGGTCGAGTAGAGCACGGCCGCAACGCCCAGGACCGCGGTCAGCACGAGCATCATCGCACTGAGCCTGTCGACGACGAGCACGATGCCGAACGGCACCGGCCAGTTCGACGGCAGGTAGACGCCGAGCGCCTCCGGGGCGCCCTGGCGGTCGACCCAGAGGGCGAGCGCCACCGCAACCACGAGGCAGGCGCCGCTCGCCAGGACGTTCACGAGCGCGCGGGCGACGCGCCTGCGTTCGCCCAGCGCCAGCATCAGCGCGGCGGCGACCAGCGGCAGCACGATCGGCGCGACGATCAGGTGCGGCATCGCACGCTCGATCCAGTCGGTCATCGCGCCTCCCGGGGCGGCGCCTGCGACGCGCCTTCGGCGTCCGGCTTCCCGGCCTCGACGCCGTCGACGTGATCGGTGCCGGTGAGCCCGCGCGAGGCGAGCAGCACGACGAGGAACAGCGCGGTCATCGCGAAGCCGATGACGATCGCGGTCAGCACGAGCGCCTGCGGCATCGGATCGGTGTAGTGCAGCAGATCCGGCGGCACCCCCGGCCTCACGATCGGCTCGGCGTCGATCGACAGGCTCCCCATGCTGAAGATGAACAGGTTCACCGCGAACGAGACGAGCGACAGGCCCAGGATCACCTGGAACGTGCGCGGGCGCAGCAGGAGCCACACGCCCGAGCCGCCGAGCACGCCCACCGCGAGCGAGAAGACGATCTCCATCACGCGCCCCCGGAGGGCGCTGCCGGCGCGTCCTGCCGATGCGCACGGATCGACTGGTGCGCGATCGCGATCAGCGTCAGCAGCGTCGCGCCGATCACCGTCGAGAACACGCCGAGGTCGAACAGGATCGCGCTCGGCACGTGAATCTCGCCGACGACCGGCAGAGTGAAGTGCGCCGTGTGCGTGGTCAGGAACGGATATCCCCACGCGAGCGAGCCCAGGCCGGTCGCCGCGACGATCGCGAGCCCCGCCGCGATCCACCGCGCCGGATGCGGATTCATGCGCGCCTCGACCCACTGCGCGCCGGCGACCATGTACTGCGCGATGAGCGCGATCGCGACGACCAGCCCGGCCACGAATCCGCCGCCCGGCAGGTTGTGGCCGCGCATGAACAGGTGGACCGCGACGAGTCCCGCGATCGGCAGCATCAGGCGAGCGAGCACCGCCGGGACCGCCAGGTAGCCCACCGCGGTGTCCTTCGCCGTGCGCGGGTTGACGAGATCGGTCTGGAGGTCGTCGGGAATCGCGCGCTGCTGACTCGGCGGCGCCACGCTCTCGCGCGGGGGGCGGAAGCGCCGCAGCAGCGCGTAGACGGTCAGCGCCACCGCGCCCAGCACGGTGATCTCGCCCATCGTGTCGAGCGCGCGGAAATCGACGAGCATCACGTTGACGACGTTGGTGCCGCCCCCCTCGGGCAGCGCGCGGGAGAGGAAGAAGGGCGAGATGCTCTGCGGTGCGGACCGCGTGAGCATCGCGTAGGAGAGCGCGGCGAGCCCGCCGCCTGCGGCGACCGAGATCAGACAGATCGCGCGACCGCCGCAGGCGCGCCCGGGCGTCCGAGCGCGCGGCCCACGGCACGCGCTTGGGCAGCCAGCGCAGACCCAGCAGGAACAGCACCGTCGTCACGACCTCGACCGCGAGCTGCGTCAGCGCGAGGTCCGGCGCCGAGAACCAGACGAACGTCAGGCAGGTGACGAGCCCCGCGCCCGCCATCATCGTGAGCGCCGCGAGGCGGTGGAACTTCCCCTGCACGGCGGCGCCCAGCGCGCACGCGATGCCGATCGTCCACAGCAGCACGAACTCGGGCGACGCCGGGACGCGCGGCCGGTCGCCCCAGCCGAAGTCGTGGCCCGACGCCGCGGCCAGCGCTGCGGCCAGCGCGGCAACGACGAGCCACGCCATCTGCGTCTGCAGGCGCCGCGTGCCGGCGGCCTTGACGCCCTTCCGTGCGAGATCCGTCGCGAAAGCGAGGACGCGCACGAACGCACGTCGCCCGTCGAGGCGTCCGACGACGGGAATGCGGTCGTAGCGGTCGGCGTCGAGCCCCGGCTTCAGCAGCAGGTAAGCCACGATGCCGCCGGCGGTCGCGACGAGGCTCATCCCCAGCGGGGCGTTGAAGCCGTGCCAGATCGCGAGGCTGAACTCGGGCAGCGTGCCGCCGACCACCGGACGCGCCGCGGCGTCGAGGAAGGGCCCGACCGACCACGCAGGCGCGATCCCGACGACGAGGCAGGCGAGCACCAGGAGCTCGATCGGCACGCGCATCCAGCGCACCGGCTCGTGCGGCTCGCGCGGCAGGTCGCGCGACCGGGGGCCGAAGAAGATGTCGACCGAGAAGCGAAGCGCGTAGACGACCGCGAAGAGCCCGGCCAGCGTGGCGACGACCGGCAGCGCGAACTCGACGCCGGGATGCGCCGAGAGGAACACGGTCTCCGCGAAGAACATCTCCTTCGACAGGAATCCGTTCAGGAGCGGCACGCCGGCCATCGCGGCGCTCGCCACCAGCGCCAGCGTCCCGGTGATCGGCATCACGCGGT
This sequence comes from Betaproteobacteria bacterium, assembly GCA_016704895.1. Lineage (GTDB taxonomy): Bacteria > Pseudomonadota > Gammaproteobacteria > Burkholderiales > Casimicrobiaceae > VBCG01. Next base: position 25,454 of record JADIZG010000008.1, on the reverse strand, counting down.
AGAGCCCGTGCAGGCGCCGGATGTCCCGGGTCCCGGTCTCGTGGTCGACGATGCCGGCCGCCATGAAGAGCGACGCCTTGAACGTCGCATGGTTCATCACGTGGAAGACCGCCGCCACCGCGGCGAGCGGGCTGTTGAGGCCGAGGAGCAGCGTGATCAGGCCGAGGTGGCTGATCGTCGAGTAGGCGAGCAGGCGCTTCAGGTCGTTCTGGAACATCGCGAGATACGACCCCAGGAGCAGCGTGCACGCCCCGGCGCCGGTCACGATCCAGAACCACGCCTCCGTGCCCGCGAGGACCGGCCACAGCCGCGCGAGCAGGAACACGCCGGCCTTGACCATCGTCGCCGAGTGCAGGAACGCCGACACCGGCGTGGGCGCCGCCATCGCGTGCGGCAGCCAGAAGTGGAACGGGAACTGGGCGCTCTTGGTGAGCGCGCCCAGCAGGACGAGCGCGAGCGCCACCGGGTAGAGCTCGTGCGCGCGTACGCGGTCGCCGGCGGCGAGCACCGCGTCGAGGTCGTAGCTGCCGGCGATGCGGCCCGAGCACCAGCACGCCCGCGAGCAGGCACAAGCCCCCGGCGCCGGTGACGACGAGCGCCATGCGCGCCCCGCGTCGCGCGTCGGCGCGGTGGTGCCAGTAGCCGATCAGCAGGAACGAGAAGAGGCTCGTCAGCTCCCAGAAGAAGACGAGCTGGATCAGGCTTCCCGACAGCACGACGCCCAGCATCGCGCCGAGGAACGCGAGGAAGAACGAGAAGAAGCGCGGCACCGGGTCCGTCGGCGACAGGTAGTAGCGCGCGTAGACCGCCACCAGCGTGCCGATGCCGGTCACCAGCATCCCGAACATCCACGCGAAGCCGTCGACCCGGATCACCGCGTCGAGGCCCGCCGAGGGCAGCCAGCGCCACGCCTCGCGGACGACGCCGCCGTCGCGGACCGCCGGGAACATCGACGCGAGCCCGGCCGCGCAGGTGAACGAGACGGCGGCCGCCCACGTCGCGGCCGTGTTGCGCGCGTTCGCGGGCAACAGTGCGGCGACGGCGCTTCCGATGAACGGAAGCGCGAGCAGGAGGGCCAGGGACATGGCCCGAGTCTACGATGACCGGCGGCCAGGTGTCAGGCGCGGGCGCGGATCGCGATTTCCGGCCGAAGGCTCAGCGGCGGGCGGCGGCGCGCGCCGTCGACTTACGCTTCGCTTCGGACGTCGGAGGGCTCACGAGCACGGAGGAGAGCGCACGACGATTGCCGACGAGGTCGGCGAGCGTGTAGCGGTCGAGGTGGTCGTAGAGCGCGTCGAAGCCTTCGACGAGCACGCGCGACAGCCTGCACACCGGCGTGATCGGGCAGGTGCTCGCGCCGTGCGAGAGACACTCGACGATCGGCCCCGCCCCTTCCGCCTCCCGCACGATCGCGCCGATGCGGATCGCGCCGGGCTCGCGCGCGAGGCGGAGCCCGCCGCCCTTCCCCCGGACGGTCTCGATCACGCCGGCCTGGCCGAGCTGGTGGACCACTTTCATCAGGTGGTTTCTCGACACGCCGTACGCGGCGGCGATCTCGGGAATCGTCGCGAGGCGGTCCCGTTCGAGCGCCAGGTACATGAGCACCCGGAGCGTGTAGTCGGAGAACGAGGTCAGGCGCATGGGGGTCGCTTCAAAGATGTAGACGAGATATTGCTTTTGACCGGGCGGGCTGCTACGATTAACATGTATTCATAATACCTCTTATAAACCGAGCCGGCCACCCCGGCACCGGCGCTCTCGCGGCGCCGGCCTCGGGATGGACGCCAGCGCCGACCCTTTCCAGGAGCCGCCATGACCACGACCGCCCCCGCCACCCCCCGAACCACCCTCGACGTCCGCACGATCGCACCGCGCGACCGCCATCCGCTGATCTTCGGCAAGTTCGACGCGCTGGCGCCGGGCGAGTCCCTGGAGCTCGTCAACGACCACGACCCGAAGCCGCTCTACTACCAGTTCAAGGCCGAGTCGCAGGCCGAGTTCAGCTGGGAGTACCTCGAGCAGGGGCCCGAGGTCTGGCGCGTGGCGATCGGCAAGGTCGGTGCCGCGCCGGCCGCGATTCCGGAGCCGCGCGGCTGCAACTGCAATCACTGACGCCGCCTCCCTCGCCGACCGGCCCTCGTGAACGCTCTGCACGACCTGCCCGCCGATCTGCCGGCGTCCGCGCCGGAGGCGGCGTCGCCGCCGCCCCCGTCGAAGGCAACGAGGCAGTCGGTGATCTCGGTCCGCCGATGGACCGATGCGCTGGTATCGGTCCGCGTCACGCGCGATCCCGCGTACCGGTTCACGGCAGGCCACTACGCGCGGCTCGGCCTTGCCGGCGCGGACGGGGCGATCGCGACGCGGCCGCTGTCGATCGCCTCGGCCACGACCGACTCCGCACCTGGAGTTCGTCTGCACGCTGGTGCCGGACGGCGAGCTCTCCGCGCGCCTCGCGAGTTGCGCGCCGGGCGACGACGCGTACGTCGACCGGACGAGCTACGGCTTCCTCACCGTCGACGGACTCGCGCCCGGTCCCGACCTGTGGATGCTCGCGACGGGCACCGGCATCGCCCCGTTCCTGTCGATCCTGCGCGAGCCGCGCGTGTGGACGTCGTTCGAGCGCATCGTCGTCGTCCACAGCGTCCGACTGGCGGCGGAACTCGCGCCGGCAGCCCCGATCGATGCGCTCGCTCGCGCGCCATCCGCCGCACCGGGAACCGCCCGGCTGACCTACCTCCCCGTCGCGACCCGCGAGCCGGGCGCGACGGCGCTCGACGCGCGCATCCCCGCCATGATCGAGGACGGCAGGCTCGCCGCGGCCGCCGGCCTCCCGATCGACGCTGCCCGCTCGCGCGTGTTGACCTGCGGCAACCCGTCGATGTCGCGCGACGTGCGTCGCGTGCTGGCCGCCCGCGGCTTCGCGCCCGTGCGACGCAACGCGCCGGGGCAGATGACCTTCGAGAACTACTGGCAGAACCCGCCGGGCGTGGCGGGCGCCACGGCGGGCCCGGGAGCGATCACGCCATGACCTACGTCGTCACCGAAGCCTGCATCAAGTGCAAGCACACCGACTGCGTCGACGTGTGCCCCGTCGACGCGTTCCGCGAGGGGCCGAACTTCCTCGTGATCGACCCGGACGAATGCATCGACTGCACGCTGTGCGTGCCCGAGTGCCCGGTCGAGGCGATCTACGCCGAGGACGACGTGCCGAAGGCGCAACGCGATTTCACCGCGCTGAACGCCGAGCTCGCGAAGCACTGGCCGCCGATCGTCGCGAAGAAGTCCCCGCCCGCCGATGTCGAGCAGTGGGCGCAGGTGAAGGACAAGCGCGCGCTGCTCGACCGCGGCTGACCCCGACGCTCCCCTACCGAGTTTGCCCCTGCCGACTTACCCCCGGAGACCACCACGATGAACCAGACCCCGCACCTGCACCTCCACGCCGACGCGATCTACCCGTTCGACGCGCGCGCGATCGCCAAGCGATTCCGCCATGCCGCCATCTTCGGCGCGCTCGACGCGCTGCACCCGGGCGAGACGATGCGCTTCGTCAACGACCACGATCCGCTGCCGCTGCTCGACCAGCTCGCCATGCGCTACGGCGAGGCGGTCTCGATCGAATACCGGCAACGGGATCCGGGCGCGATCGTGATCGACTTCGTCAAGCGCTGAGCGCGGCGACCCCGTCGGCCTGAAGGCCGACCCACAGTGCCGCGCCTTGTGGGTCGGCCTTCAGGCCGACGACTCTCGCATAAAGGCCGACCGCCCCGGCGATCGGAAATGGGGATCCGACCCCGGCTTTCGCGCATCGCATTGCCGTCGGCCTGAAGGCCGACCCACGGCGCTGTGGGTCGGCCTTCAGGCCGACAACTCGCGAGACAAGGGCGACATCTACTGCGATGGTAAAATTCGCGCCTCCGCCCCTTCCGGGGACTCGCGAAACACCCTCGCCGCATGAGCGGATTCAGCCGACCCGACATCGTCCGTCGCCGCACGCGCACCGTTCGCGTGGGCAGCGTCGCGATCGGCTGCGACTCGCCGATCGTCGTCCAGTCGATGACGAACACCGACACCGCCGACGTCGCGGGGACCGTGGCGCAGGTGAAGGCGCTCGCCGACGCGGGCTCGGAGCTGGTCCGCGTCACCGTGAACACCGCCGAGGCCGCCGACGCGGTGCCCGCGATCCGCGAGCGGCTCGACGCGCTGGGCTGCACGGTCCCGCTGATCGGCGACTTCCATTTCAACGGCCACAAGCTGCTGACCAACCACCCTGCCTGCGCGCAGGCGCTCGCGAAATACCGGATCAACCCGGGCAACGTCGGCAAGGGCAGCAAGCACGACGCGCAGTTCGCCGTGATGATCGAGCGCGCGATCGAGTTCGGCAAGCCGGTGCGCATCGGCGTCAACTGGGGCAGCCTCGACCAGGAGCTGCTGTCGAGCCTGATGGACGAGAACGCGCGATCCGCCGCCCCGCTCGACGCGCTCCACGTGACGCGCGAGGCGCTCATCCAGTCGGCGCTCAGGAGCGCGGAGCTCGCCGAGTCGATCGGCCTGCCGGGCGACCGGATCGTCCTGGCGTGCAAGGTGTCGAACGTGCAGGACCTGATCGCCGTCTACCAGGACCTCGCGCGGCGCTGCGACTACCCGCTCCACCTCGGGCTCACCGAGGCCGGCATGGGATCGAAGGGGATCGTCGCGTCGACGGCCGCGCTCGCGGTGGTGCTGCAGCAGGGCATCGGCGACACGATCCGCGTCTCGCTCACGCCCGAGCCCAACGGCGACCGCACGCGCGAGGTGATCGTCGCGCAGGAATTCCTGCAGACGATGGGGCTGCGCTCGTTCGCGCCGCTCGTCTCCGCGTGCCCGGGCTGCGGACGCACGACGAGCGTCGTGTTCCAGGAGCTCGCCGAGAGCATCCAGACGTGGCTGCGCTCGCAGATGCCGCTGTGGCGCACGCGCTACCCGGGCGTCGAGGAGATGACGGTCGCGGTGATGGGCTGCGTCGTCAACGGCCCGGGCGAATCGAAGATGGCGAACGTCGGCATCAGCCTGCCGGGCACCGGCGAGACGCCGGTCGCGCCGGTCTACGTCGACGGCCGGAAGACCGTGACGCTCAAGGGCGAGAAGATCGCCGAGGAGTTCGGCACGATCGTCGCCGACTACGTGCGCGCGACCTACGGCGGCGAGACGCCCGCGCCGCACTTACGACCCGAGCGGAAAGCCTACGACCTGAAGCAGGTCTAGACTCCGGCGAAGCCGGCATCAGCGCCCGGGTGGTGGAACGGTAGACACAGCGGACTTAAAATCCGCGGGCGGGAAACCGCCGTGCCGGTTCGAGTCCGGCCCCGGGCACCACGGATCGTCCGCGCGAACCTCGCGCAAGTCCGCACACGCGATGCGGTTGAAGACCTGCACGATCGCCGCCATAATGCGATCGTGAACTCGCGCACGTCCCTGCTGCTGCAAACCGCCTCGACCGCGCACCGTGCCGCCGTCGCCGCGGCGTCGCGCGCGTTCGCGTGGTGTATCGCCGTCCGTCGTCACGACCACGGTACGCTCGCCTGCCTCGGGAGCGCCCGGTAACGACGAGCCGCTCCCCGACCTCTCCGAGGTCCGAAGCGCCGCCGTTGCCGGGATCCCTTCCTTCCCCGACCGTTCGCCGTCCCTCCCGGTAGTCGCCGGCGCGGGCGCGCGTCGGCTCGTCATCGCTTTCACGCACCCGGGAGGTTGCCGTGTTCGATCTGCACGATGTCGTCCTTTCCACCCGCGACGCGGCGGCGCTGTCCGCCCTCGTCACCGACTGGCCCGCGCGCGACGCGTCCGAGCAGGCCGCCGCCGATCTGCTCGCGGACGCGCTGTCCGGCGCGCGCGTGGTGTCCGACCGCACCGTCGCGACCGACGTCGTCGCGCTCGGCGCGACCGTCACCTACGAGGAGCTGCCCGCCGGCAGGCGCCGCACGGTGACCGTCGTGCATCCCGCGCGCGCGGATGCGTCGCGCGCGCGGGTGTCGGTGTTTTCGCCGGTCGCGCGCACGCTGCTCGGACGGCGCGGCGGCGCGTGCGTCCCCGCGACGCTGCCGGACCGCGACATCCGCGAGCTGCGCATCGTGTCGGTCGAGCGCCAGGGAGGCGGCCATGACGCCTAGGCTCCTGCAGCGGATCCGCGCGAGGGATGCCTGGCGCGGCGCGACGCCGCTGATGCATCCGGAGTGCCCGATCGAGCAACGGCTGCACAGCGCCGACGCACGCGTGCAAGGCGAACTGCTGCGCGAGGCGTGGCACCGGCATCCGCCGCCCGGCGAAGGGGCGATGGTCGTCGCGGAACCCGCCGGCGTACGCGTGCTCGCACGGAGCGAAGGCGCGCTGCGCCCCGTCGTCGGCGGATTGCGCGAGCGCTTCCGCGACGGCATCGTCGTCGGGTCGTCCGACGGTGCGCTATGCGCACGGCGCGCAGATGCTCGAGCCGTGGATGGTCGTGCTGATGAGCGGGCCGGCGCACTTCCTGCCTCTCATCCAGAAGGACCTGGCGCGGCGGCAGGCACGCATCCTTCGGGTCGAGGACCACCGCGGGCCGTTCGTGCTGGAAGCGGAGGCCCCGCTCGCGAACCTGCTGGGCTACGCGGACTGGCTCGACGAGCTCGTCGAGGGCAGCGCCGACCTGTCGATGTGGCTCGCCCGCTACGTTCCCGTCGTCGTCGACGACGGTCCCGAGGTTGCCTGACCGCGCGTGGACCAGGATCCCGCCGCGCAATGCGGCGGGATCAGGCCTCGCGTTTGCGCCTCTCGGACTCGGGGACGACAACCACGGCCTCCGCGCGAGGCGGCGGGCCGTTCGTCCCCGGGTGCCGTGCGAGCAGCGCCTTCGCACGCTCCTGCATCGACCGGTAGGACGTCTCCCACTGCCCGTCGCGCGGCGTCGTCCCGGCGAGCTGGCGCAGCAGCGCGTGCAGCGCGGCTGCTTCTACGCGAGCCTCGGCCAGCCGGCCCTCCGCGTCGGCGAGCTCCGATGCGTAGACGAGCTCGACCTTGCGGTCGCGGCACACGCCGATGCAGTTCTGCGGCCCCTCGAGCCGGCCGCACCCGATGCACTGCCAGGCCTTCATCGTTTCGGTCATCGACGGTATTCCTGCGGACGCCTGGGCGCGCCAGTGAGGCACATTCTATCCGCCGTCCGGCCGCGCGGCCTGGGAATCGCGCGGTTACCTCTCTCCCGGCGATCGCGCGTCGGAACGGCGCCCGCTGCGTCGGTCGCAGGCGCTCGTCCCCGCATTCGGAAAGGGACGACTGGTCCCGCGCTCCTCCGGAGCGATCGGCGTCAGAAGTCGAGGTCGCGTATCGGCGCCGGCAGCGGCGCGCCCGATGGCAGGCCCAGCATCGCCGCGACCGTGTCGCTCACGACGCGCACGTTGTTGTCGAACGAGCCGTGCGTCGCCTCGACCGCGCGCGGCCCGGCGCTCACCGTGCGTGCGTTGACGAGCGAGAGCCCCGCGCCGGGCGATGGCGTGCCGCGCTCGGCGAAGCCCCCGGGCGCCGCCCCGCCGAAGAACCACTGCTGCCAGCGAGCGACGTCCGCGAGCGAGCCCTCGTCCCACCATTCGCCATCGGCGCGCTCGGCGTCGTACGCGCTGGCGAGCCCCGCGAGCGGCGTCTTGTGCACGGATTCGAACGCGCGGCTCACGAGGTAGAGCAGCGACTTCCGGTACGCGCCGACGCTGTCGTCCTGCTCGCGCGCATCGGAAAGCGCGTGGACCGCGAACCGCGCGCGCGACAGCACACCCGCGTTGATCGGCGCGGCGAAATGGTCGAGCGCGAAAGGCAGCGTGCACGCGGGCGCGTAGAGCGTGCAGCTGGCGACCTTCGCCGCAGGCGCCGCGGCGAGCCGCGCGAGCAGGCGCCCGACGACGTAGGCGCCGGCCGAGTGGCCGACGAAATGGATCGAGAGGTCGCCGCCCATCTCCGACGTCAGGGTCCGCAGGTGCGCCGCGAGCACAGCGAGGCCGCGGCCCTCGTCCTCGGCGGCGGCGGCGTTCTGCTTCATCTGCGCCCACAGGGCCGGGAACGGCAGCGCGTGCAGCATGCCCTCGATCATCCGGTCGCTCGCGTCGGCGAGCGCGTCGCCGAAGCCCTCGCGCGGGATCGCCTCGCCGAAGCGCCGCCGCACCTCGTCCTCGATCGCGTCGGAGAGCGTGTCGAGCCAGCCGGTCTGCCAGGTGACGAACACCGGGTAGACGCCGTTCTTCTCGAACCACGGCCCCATCACGCGGATGCGCGTCAGCGACTCGTTGCGGTCGTTCAGGCCCCCGTGCGCGTAGATCGCGACGTGCCGCGCGCCCGCAGGCCGCGATGCGAGCCACAGCCGCGGGCGCGCGAGCGCGACTTCCTCGGCGGCGGCCGCCGCGTCCGCGACGTCGGCCAGGTGGTTGACGATCTCGCCGTCGTTGCCGGTGACGAGCGTGTGCACGTAGCCCTCGTCGAGCGTCCACGCATCGGCACGGCGCGCGAGCGGGTCGCCGCCGCCCTGCCAGCCCGGCGCGTCGCCGGTCTGCGGCAGCGCGACGCGCGAGGACACGAAGTGCACGGGCGAGCGCGACGCCTTGCCGCGCGTGCGCCCGCCGCTCGCGCGTTCGACCGGCACTCCCAGCGCCATCGCCCACGCGTCGTCGCCGTGCGTCACCCACTCTTCGTACGGGAGGATCGCGAGGCCGTGCGCGCCCCAGTCGCTCCCCCACGAGTTCTGCACGACGAATCCCCGCTCGTCGTAGCCGATCAGCGCGAACGCATGGCCGCCGTCGACCTTGTCGCGGACCGCGATCTCGGGCAGGTCGCGGTGCGAACGCGGGAGACGCTTGCGCTCCCTGACGCCCCAGCCGCCGTGCACGTCGGCCGAGCAGAAGATCGCGCCGGTCTCGGCGATCGCGGCCTGCATGTCGACGACCGACCGGCGGTCGATCCGGTAGTAGACGCCCAGCGGGCGCGTCACCGCGTCGGCGTCCCAGCCGGGGGACGGCGGGACGAAGCGCTCGGGGTCGTAGCGCCACAGCGTCTCGGTGCACACGCCGTGCTTGTGCCACCCTTTCAGCGCGCCGCGGCAGGACGAGCCATCGTACTTCTCGCCCGGCCACTCGTCGTAGAAGCGCGCGAGGTGGTAGAGCATGCGCGCGGACAGCAGCGTTCCCGCCGACAGCCGGCCGCGCACCCAGAACAGGTACTGGACGACGGCAGCGAGGCCGAAGCCGGTGCAGGCGCCCTCCTCGCCCTGGTCGCGCACGAGGTTCGCGGCGGCGTAGCGCCGCACGTGGTCGGCGAACGCGTCGTCGGACGGATGCCGGGAGGAAGCGCCCGCGCGGGCGGACGGTACGGCAGGTCGCGAAAGTCGAGCCGGTCGGGCCGGGCGTCGAGCGTGAGCTCGCGCCCGCCGATCACGACGCGGCGCCGCGGCATCGGAGCGGACACGCGGCCGGACGCGCTCGCGCCCGGCCGCGGTGCGATGACGCTAGCGGCGACCGCCGGACTTCGGCGGCTGGGCCATGCGGCTGAAGTCCGCCATCACCTTCTGCATCTGCTCGAAGGCGTTGCCGCCGGCGCCCATGACGCCTTTCATCGCCTCGACGACGTTCTGCATCGGCTTCAGGTCCGGCAGCGCCGCCATCGCGGCCTTCGCCTGCTTGACGCCCGGCATGCCCGACGCCTGGTCCTCGATCAGCGTGAACACGCGCTTCTGGATCTCGGTGATGAGGTCGAACATCTCGCCCCAGTAGTGCATCGACTTCTCGAGCGCCTCCTGCGCGGCGCCCTGCCCGACCGCCATCAGCGAATGCGGGTCCTTCGCCTCGGACGCCGACTTCGCCGCCTTCCTGTGCAACTCGCGCGCCTGCTCCTCGCCCTGGTACTGGAGCCTGCGCAGCTTGGCGGTGCTCTCGATCGCGGCGTTGATGACGTCGAGCGCCATCCGCGCGTTGGCCTTGTAGAGCTCGATCGCCTGCTCGGGCGTCAGCATGTTCGCCATCCGCGACATGTCCGCGTACGAGGCGCCCGGCGGCATCACGAACTGCGGCGTGCCGAGCGCCTTCTGCGCGGGTGGCCGCCGCGTGGCTTTCGCGCGCGGCTTGCGCTTCGCCTTGGCGGGTTCGGGGGCGGGAGCTGCAGGGGACTTCCTTGCCATGGTCGACTCCTGAGGGTGGAGGAACGTCGGAAAGCAGTTGACGCTAATCGGCAGGCATCGTCAAGACGGCGGCGCCCGCGACGCGGCCGGCGCGCAGGTCGTCGAGCGCCTCGTTGGCGCGCTCGAACGCATACGGCGTCGCATGGACGTCGAGGGGAATCCGGGCCGCGGCCGCCATGAACCGCTCGCCGTCGGCCCGCGTGAGGTTCGCGACCGAGCGCAGCGTCCGCTCGCGCCACAGGAGCCGGTACGGGAACGACGGGATGTCGCTCATGTGGATGCCCGCGCACACGACCGTGCCGCCCGGACGCGTCGCCGCCAGCGCGACCGGGACGAGCGCGCCCGCGGGCGCGAACAGGATCGCGGCGTCGAGCGGGACGGGTGCGGGCTCGTCGCTGCCGCCGGCCCATGCGGCGCCGAGCCCGCGGGCGAGCGCCTGGGCGGCGGTGTCGCCCGGGCGCGTGAACGCGCAGATCTCGCAGCCGTCGGCAACCGCGATCTGGGCGATCAGGTGCGCCGCCGCGCCGAACCCGTAGAGGCCGACCGTCCGCGCCGGCCCCGCCATCGTCCATGCGCGATGGCCGATGAGGCCCGCGCACAGCAGCGGCGCCGCGTGCACGTCGTCGTAGCGGTCGGGCAGCCGGAACACGTAACGCGCATCGGCGAGCGCGTGCGTCGCGAATCCGCCGTCGCGCGTGTAGCCGGTGTAGCGGGCCGACTCGCACAGGTTCTCGTGCGCCTCGTTGCAGTAGCGGCAATCGCCGCAGGTCGACGCGAGCCAGGGCACGCCGACGCGGTCGCCGGTCCGGATTCCGGTCACGCGCGCTCCCGCGGCGAGGACCCGCCCGACGATCTCGTGGCCGGGCACGACGGGCAGCATCGGGTCGGACAGCTCGCCGTCGACGAGGTGCAGGTCGGTGCGGCAGACGCCGCACGCGGATACCTCGAGCAGCACCTCGCCGTCGGCAGGCCGGGGGACCGGCCGCTCGCGCAGCACGAGCGGGCGGCCCGGCGCCTCGAGCACCATCATGCGCATCGCGGCCAACGGCGACTCTCGGGGTGGGCGGATCGTTCGATGCTAGCAGCCGCCGGGCGCGTCGCGTTGACGGGAGTCAACGCGTCGTCCCCACGAGGGAGCTGCGGATCACTTCGCGCCAGCTGATAGCGAGAGGCCGAACGCGGGCACGGCCCTGCCGAGCCGGGCGGCGCGATTCGGGCGATCCCTCGCGTCCTCCCTCCCGCGCGCCCCCGGCCCGTCGGTCACCGCGAAACGCCGGAGCTCGGTCAGGAGGCCGCGCCATCCGACCGCCCCCCATCCAGTCGAGTACGATTCGACGGTGCCGCGCAACAACGCTTGGCCAACGGTCCGCGCTGGCCCGGCGGGCGGATTCCGGGGCTGTCCTGTTGACCGCCACGACCGTGCCGGGCAGCATCCGCCCGACGACCCGCACCTACGGAGACCCCGATGCACCTCGCCTTGCCCCGCATGCTGATCCTCGCCGCTGCGCTCGCCACCGCCACGCTCGCCTGCGCGCAGGCCCCTGCCGCCGCGCCGGCGCCCTACGCGACGACGAAGGTCGCGGACAACGTCTACGTGTTCCGGGCCGGCGGCCACCAGTCGATGTTCGTCGTAACCCCCGAGGGCGTGATCGCGACCGATCCGATCGGCTACGTCAATCCGCAGGCGCCGGCCGTGTACCTGCAGGAGATCCGCAAGATCACGCAGGCCCCGATCAAGTACGTGATCTACAGCCATCACCACTACGACCACGCCGCGGGCGGCAAGCCGTTCAAGGACGCGGGCGCGGTGTTCGTCGCGCACCGCAACGCGCACAAGCGCCTCGTCGCGCTCCAGGCGCCCGACGTCGTGGTTCCCGACATGATCGTCGACGACTCGGGCAGCTCGATCGTGCTGGGCGGCATGCGCGTCGACCTGCTGTACGCCGGCAACAACCACTCCGACAACTCGCTCGTGATGCTGCTGCCGAAGGAGCGGATCATCTTCACCGTCGACTGGATCCCGATCCAGGCGGTGCTGTTCCGCGACATGGCGGACGGCTACATTCCCGACTGGTTCGCGGGCCTCGACCGCGTGCTGGCGATGGAATGGGACCGGATGATCCCCGGCCATCCCGGTCCCGGCGGGCGCCTCGGCACCAAGGACGACGTCCGCATGCTCAAGGACTACATGACCGACGTGTCGAACGCCGCGAAGCAGCTCGCCGCCGAGCGCAAGTGCCTGAACGACGAGGCGATGCGCGCGGTGAAGTTGCCGAAATACGAAGGCTGGGGCGCGTACTCGATGTTCCTGTTCGGCAACGTCGAGCGCTTCTGCGAGTACTGGGGCCGCGGCATCTGAGGACAAGCGCCGATGCGCGCGCCGTGACGGGTGCGGAGGTCCTCGCCCTCAGGCATGCACCGGTCGCCTATCATCGCGGTGTCCGCGCGACGCCGTCGCGCGATCGACCGGAGACGACGATGGCGGGCCTGCTCGCGGTTCGGACGGCCGTTGAGGCTCGCGATCCTGGGCGGCGGCCCGGGATCGTGGATCGGGCACATGCACCGCAGCGCGGCGGAGCTCGACGGCTGGTGGCGCGTCGTCGGCGGCGTGTTCTCCGGCGACCCGGCGCGATCGCGCGACGGCGGCGCGTTGCTCGGCTACGACCGCGAGCGCTGCTACGGCACGCTCGACGAGCTCGTCGCCGGGGAGCGCGCGCGTCCCGATCCGGCCGAGGCGGTCGCGATCATGACGCCGAACGACACGCACTACCCGCTCGCGGCCGCGGCGCTCGACGCCGGCCTCGACGTCGTGTGCGACAAGCCGGTCACGCACGACGCCGCCCAGGCCCGCGACCTCGTGATGCGGACGCGGCGCCACGGACGGCTGTTCGCGGTCGCGCACGGCTACTCGGCCTACCCGATGACGCGCTACGCGCGCCATCTCGTCGACACGGGCGCGATCGGCGAGCTGCGCTACGTGCAGGTCGAATACGTGCAGAGCGGGCTCGCGCCGCGCATCGAGGACGCGCCGCAGAACAACCGTCTGCGCTGGGTGCTCGACCCGCGGCGCAGCGGGCTCGCGCTCGTGATGAGCGCGATCGGCTGCCATGCGCAGCACCTGGCGTCGTTCGCCGTGAACCGTCGCGTGACGAGCGTGTGCGCCGACGCGATCTCGGTCGTGCCGAACCGCGAGGTGATCGACACGGTCTCGGCGCTCCTGCGCTTCGAGGGGGGACTGGCGGGCACGTTCACCGCGATCCAGGCGGCGGCGGGCAGCGAGAACGACATCCGGCTGCGCGTCTACGGCGCGAACGGCATGCTCGACTGGTCGCACCGCGAGCCGTCGTACCTGAGGATCGCGATGCTGAACGAGGGACCGCGCGTGGCCGGCCGCGGCGACGCGAACCTGCCGCCGGAGATCGTCGCGCTGGGGCGTGCGCCGCGCGGCCATCCGGAAGGCCTGCGCGAGGCGTTCGCCAACATCTACGCCGAGGTCGCGCAGGAACGCATGCTGCGCGCGCTGGGCGAGCCGGTGCCGGCGTTTCGCTACCCGACGATCGAGGAAGGCGCGCACACGATGGCGTTCATCGAGGCGTGCATGGCGTCGCAGGGCCGGTGGGTCGACGTGGCGGCCTAGAGGGGTCCGACCCTGGCTTCAACGAGGTATGACCCCGGTTTTGCCTGGTCGCGCCGGCGAAGACGTTCGGGGTCAGACTCCGCCACGACCGGGATCGGACCCCGCCGCCGCCTTCTCCGCGACCTTCGCGTCGAACCTCTCGCGCAGGATGACGACCCGCTCGTGCGTGCCGCGCGCGATCAGGTCGATGCCGTCGTCCGCCTCGACCTCGAAGCGGAGCTTGCGCCCGTCGACGCCGACGAGCTTCGCGCGCGCGGTCACGACGAGCCCCGGCGGCGTCGCGGCCTCGTGGCTCACGTCGACGTGCGTGCCCACCGTCTGCTCGGCCGGCCAGTCGAGGTGCGGCTTGACGACGAGCAGGCACGCCCACTCGAGGAAGCCGACGAGGAAGCCGGTCGCGAACACCGCGGGCATCGCCTGGAAGTCGGCCGACTCGGGGTAGAGCGCCGGCACCGTCTTCGACGGCGGGACGACGAAGCGCAACTCGTGCTCGAGACCGGGCTTGAGCGTTTCCTTCACGGGGACCTCCGCGGGGCAATGCGCGAAGGATAGCGAATGCGCGCGGCCACGCGGCGCGACGCCTTCCCAACCCGGTGTCAGACACGGTGTCTGACACCGACGATCTCAGCGCGCCGCGCCCGGCTTCGCGATCGTGACGCGCCGCGGCCCGGGCGACGCCTGGACCGGCGGCGGCAACGCCGGCTGCCAGGCCGCGTGCAGCAAGCCGACGAGACGCACGTACGCCTGGGTCTCCGGATACGGCGGGACGCCGCCGTAGCGGTCGACGATCCCCTCGCCCGCGTTGTACGCGGCGAGCGCGAGCGTCACGTCGCCCGCGAAGCGCGCGATCAGGTCCTTGAGGTAGCGCGCGCCGACGCGCACGTTGATCGCCGGCTCCGCGAGCTTGTCGGCGACCGAGCGCTTCGCGTCGCCCGTCACGCCGTAGCGTTCGCCGGTGTCCGGCATCACCTGCATCAGCCCGACCGCGCCCTTGTCCGACACCGCGCCGGGGTCGTAGCCCGACTCCGCGGCGATCACCGCCTTCACGAGCACCGGATCGAGCCCCTGATCGCGCGCGTTGCGCGCGACGAGCGACTCGAAGCGCGCGACGTTCGGATGGCCGTCGACGCGCTTCCACACCGGATGCTCGCGCAGCGCGTCGATGGGCGAGGCCGCGGGCGGCAGCGCGGGCGCGGGATCGAGGCTCGACGGGCCCCGGAAGAACAACCGGTAGCGCGGATCGACCTGCTCGCTCGCGAAGTGCGACCGGCCGGTCTCGTCGACGTACGCCCACAGGTCCGCGCGGGCGGCGCCGGAGCCGAGCACGAGCGCGGCGACCGCAACGATGCGCCACAGCGGCAGGCGCAGGCGGCGATCGGGATCGTTCGGGAGGCTCATCGTGTCGGTCGCGGTCGGCGGCGCATCGCGCCGCGATCGTGGCCGCGGCATCCCGGCGGGCGCAGCCCGGGCTTCGTGTCGAATAATAAGACCCCGCCGGGGTTCGCGAGTTCACTTCGGCGCGGCCGCGCCCGCCCGCGCTATAGGACGACGAGATGCCCCGGCTGCGCGCCGCGCACGGCGTCGCGGGCGATCGACCCATCGAGCGTGACGAGCCGGCCGCCGTGGCGGACGGCGAGCGCCAGCAGGTACAGGTCCGTCAACTGGCGCGGCCCGTGGATGCGGGCCGGATCGGCCACGTCGCGATCGATGATGCTCACGTCGTCGGGCCAGAAGGCGTGATGCGCGCCGGCGCAGGCTTCGCCGAGGCGCTCGACGATCGCCTTCACCGGCAACGGATGGGGATAGCCCGGATGCGACATGACGCGCACGCACCCGTTCTGCGTGATCGGACACGACGCCCAGCCCTGCCGTGCATGCTCGGCGAACCATCCGGTGGCGCGCTCGTGCAGCGAGTGATCGGCGTCGAGCAGCGCGATCAGCACGTTCACGTCGAGCAGTGCCCGCATCAGTACGCGTCGTCCTCGCGGAGACGGTCGATCTGCTCGCCGGTCACGACGCCGCCCCGCTTCGGAAAAGGACGGAATCCGTAGACGGCCTTCGGTTCGCGCATGGCAGCCTGCACCGGTGCCGCCGTCAGCGCGCTGCGTGCGAGCTCGGAGATGACCTGTCCGGCGGTCCGCCCGTCGCGGCGCGCGCGCTCCTTCGCGGCCTGGAGCACGTCGTCGTCGATGTCGAGCGTGGTGCGCACGCATCAGATGCTATCGCATCACGCATCAGGCGTCAATGCGAGCCGATCTCCGGCTCGGCCCGGGACCCCCGTGCGCCGCATCCCGCGCAACCGGGCCGGCACGGCTTGACGACGACCCACTACCGTCTATACTTGCGGTAACCGCATATCCATACGGTGGTCCGATGCCCTTTCCCCGTTCCCCCGCCCGCCGCCCGTTCGCGCACCTGACGTCCGACGCCTCGATCGAGGCGCCCCGGCTCACCGCGCGGCAGCAGCAGATCCTCGACTGGATCCGCATGCACATCGAGACGATGGGCATGCCGCCGACGCGTGCCGAGATCGCCTCGGGCCTCGGGTTCTCGACGGCGAGCTCGGCCGAGGACCACCTGCAGGCGCTCGCGAAGAAGGGCGCGATCGAGCTGAAGCCCGGCACGTCGCGGGGCCTGCGGCTGCGCGACTTCCCCGGCCTGCCGATGCAGGGCACGCTGCCGCTCGTGGGACGCGTGGCCGCCGGCAGCCCGATTCTCGCGGCCGAGCACATCGAGGGCCGCTACAAGGTCGATCCCGCGCTGTTCTCGCCGCATGCCGACTTCCTGTTGCGCGTGCGCGGGGCGAGCATGCAGGACGCGGGCATCCTCGACGGCGACCTCCTCGCGGTCCACAAGGCGGCGGAGGCGCGCTCGGGGCAGATCGTCGTCGCGCGCCTGGGCGACGAGGTGACCGTCAAGCGTCTGAAACGCCGCGGGCGCGAAATCGTGCTGGTGCCCGAGAACGCGGCGTTCGCGCCGATCGAGGTCGACCCGGCGAAGACGCCTTTCACGATCGAGGGGATCGGCGTGGGGCTCGTGCGGGCGAACCGGCCGTTCTGACGCGGAGCCATGGGGTCAGAGCCGCAATACTCGTGGCAGGCTGTGACGATCCCGATGAGGAGACTCGAGTATTACGGCTCTGACCCCATTCGACTTTCGCCGTCATGCAGGGGAAAGGGGATCGACATGAAAGCGAAAGGCGTCACCGCCCCGCGCGCGCTGCCCGCCCGCCTCGAGGACCTGCCGAACGTCGGCCCCGCGGTCGCGGCCGACTTCCGGCGGCTCGGCATCGGCACGCCCGACGAGATCCGCGGGCGCGATCCGTACATGCTCTACCACGACCTGTGCCGCGCGACGCACTCGCTGCACGACCCATGCCTGCTCGACACGTTCATCGCGGTCGTGCGCTACGTCGAGGGCGGTCCCGCGAAACCGTGGTGGCACTACACGGCCGAGCGCAAGCGCGTCTATCCCGGCACGCCGAAGACGCGGAAGGCCGGCGCTCCGCCCATGCAGGACGCGGCGCGCAATCCCGCATCCCGCATTCGCAACGATCCTGCTGAGGCTTGACGGGCGCGCCGTGCACGGTTCGCCGCGTGCGGCGCGCCCGCCCTCTTTCTCTCCACTCACGGGGATTCCGCGACGCAATGGGGTCCGACGCAATGGGACGCAATGGGGTCAGAGCCGTAATACTCGTGGCAGGCTGTGTCGATCCCGATGACGAGACCCGAGTATTACGGCTCTGACCCCATTGCTGCGACGATCCCGGATAACGAGCCCGAGTATTACGGCTCTGACCCCATTGGCTCCGGACCCCATTGCTCTGACCCCATCATGTCGCCGTCCCCCGCCGCCCGTCTCGCCGCGCGCCTCGCCCATCCGGCGGTCTGGCGCGGTGGCGACTGCGCGCCGGAACCCGCGAGCGTGCCGACCGGCTTCGCGGCGCTCGACGCGGTGCTGCCCGGCGGCGGCTGGCCCGGCGCGGGATTGACCGAGATGCTCGTCGCGCGCGACGGCATCGGCGAGATCGCGCTCGTGCTGCCCGCGCTCGCGGCGCTGCAGCGCGCGCGGCGCGACGTCGTGTGGATCGCGCCTCCGCACCGTCCGTACGCGCCCGCGCTCGCCGCGGCCGGCATCGACCTCGCACGCTTCCACGTCGTGCGCTGCTCGCGGCCCGACGACATGCTGTGGGCCTGCGAGCAGGCGCTGCGCGCGCCCGAGTGCGGCGCGGTGTTCGCGTGGCTTGCGACGCGAGACGAGCGCGTGCTGCGGCGGCTGCAGGTCGCCGCGCGCGACGGCCGCACGCTGGGCGTGCTGTGGCGCCGTCCCGGCGACCGTGGCGGTGCGATCGCCGCGCCGTTGCGACTGGGGCTCGCGCCGCACGACGAGGCGGGATCGGGCCTGCTCGCGGTGCACGTGCTGAAGCGCCGCGGCGGCGCGCTCGCCCGTCCGGTGCTCGTCGACCTGGAAGCGCGCTGCGTCGTCGCCACGCTTCCGCCGGCGCGCCCGCGACCGCTGCCGGGCACGCCGAAGCGCCCCGATCCGCGCACCGTCGCCGGCCACGAGGCCGTGCGATCGACACCGGTGCGGCACCGGATGCGTGCGATTGGGGTCAGAGCCGTAATACGCGCTATGGGCATGAATTCATGATCGGCGCCGAGCGCGTATTACGGCTCTGACCCCAATCGCACTGACGTTGAGCGTCGCCCCTCCTGTGGGTCGGCCTTCAGGCCGACAGGTTCCGGTGCCCGAACGGCGTCGGGCTGAAGCCCGACCCACCCTCCATGCTCTGGTGCTCGCTCCTTTTCCCCGACCTCCCGCTCGAGGTCTACGCGCGCGCGTGGGGCAACGAGGACGCGTCGCGGCCATTCGCCGTCGCGAGCGGCGGATCGCGCCCGCGCATCGTCGCGGCGAACGACGCGGCACGCGACGCCGGCGTGAAACGCGGCCAGCCGGTCGCGGGCGCGCTGGCGCTCGTTCCCGGGCTCGTGCTGCGCGACCGCGATGCCGAGGCGGAGGCTCGCTCGCTCGAGGCGATCGCGACGTTCGCGCTGTCGTTCACGCCCGCCGCGAGCCTCGTGCCGCCGCGCGCGGTGCTCGCGGAGATCGGCGGGAGCCTGAAGCTCTTCGGCGGGCTCGATCGCGTCGTCGACGCGATCGGCCACGGCCTCCGCTCGCGAGGCCACGCACCGAGCATCGCAGTCGCGCCAACGCCGCTCGCCGCGCTCGTGCGCGCGCGCACGCGGCGGCGCGATCCGGTGCGCTCGCCCGACGCGCTTCGCGCCGCGATCGCGGACGTCCCGCTCGCGGCGCTCGACCTCGACGCGCGCACGCTCGAGACGCTCGCCGCCGCCGGCGTGCGCACGATCGGCGCGGCGGAATCGCTGCCCCGCGACGGCCTCGCGCGGCGCTTCGGCGGCGACCTCGTCGTCGCGCTCGACCGTGCGCACGGGCGCGTGCCCGATCCGCGCGCGCCCTGGGCGCCGCCGCCGGCCTACACGGGGAAGCTCGTCCTGCCCGCGCCCGCGCACGACGCAGCCGCGCTCGGCTTCGCCGCCCACCGTCTCGCGCAGGAGCTCGCCGCGTGGCTCGGCGCCCGGGGCCCGGCGTGCTGCGCGCCGAGCTCGTGCTCGCGCACGAACCCTGGCAGCGCGCGCGCATCGGACGGCCCGCGACGACCGTCGCGCTCGGCTTCGCCTCGCCCACGCGCACGATCGGCCATCTCGCCGCAGTGCTCTCCGAGCGGCTCGCGCGCGTCGAGCTGCCCGCGCCGGTGGAAGGCCTCGCGCTCGAGACGCGCGAGACCGCTCCGCTCGCCGGCCGCCCGATGGGCCTGTTGCCCGGCGACGAAGGCGACGCGCCGCTCGTGCCGCTCGTCGACCGGCTGCGCGCGCGGCTGGGCGACGGCGCGGTCGCGAGCCTCGCGACGCTCGCCGAGCATCGCCCGGAGCGCGCGCAATCCGAATCGGTTTCCGCCGCGGTCGCGACCGCGAAGCCCTCGCCCGCGTCGCTCCCCGACGCGCCGCGCCCGCTGTGGCTCCTCGCCGAGCCCGCGCCGATCGGCGTGTCGCTCGCGAGCGCGCCGTGGGTGCTGCACGACGGACCCGAGCGCATCGAATCGGGATGGTGGGACGGTCGCGACGTGCGTCGCGACTACTACGTCGCGCAGACGCCCGGCGGCAGCCGCGCATGGATCTTCCGCGACCACCGCCGCGGCACCGACGACGGCGAGTGGTGGGTGCACGGCTGGTTCGCCTGATCGCCGATCCGCGCCGCAGCTCACCGCGCAGGCCACAGGCGCGCCGCGTACAATCGCGCGATGTCCGATGCCGAGCATCCGTATTCGTCGCTCACGCCCGACCTCGTCCTCGACGCGCTCGACACGGTCGGCGTGCGCGGCGACGGCCGGCTGATCGCGCTCGGCAGCTACGAGAACCGCGTCTACCAGGTGATGCTCGACGACGGCCCGCCGGTCGTCGCGAAGTTCTATCGCCCCGGGCGCTGGAGCGACGGGCAGATCGGCGAGGAGCACGCGTTCGTGCGCTCGCTCGCGGACGCCGAGGTGCCGTCGGTGCCGCCGCGCGAGATCGACGGCCGCACGCTGCACGTGCACGCGGGCTTCCGTTTCGCCGTCTACGACAAGTGCGGCGGACGACCGCCCGAGCTCGACCGCGACGAGGTGCTCGAATGGCTCGGGCGCTTCCTCGGACGATTGCACGCGGTCGGCGCGAGCGGACGCTTCGCCGTGCGGCCGGTGCTCGACGCCGACACCTTCGGCGCCGCGCCGCGTGACTACCTGCTCGCGAGCGACTTCCTGCCGCCCGAGCTGCGCGATGCGTGGACCGCGGCTTCGGCGCTCGCGCTCGACGGCGTGAAGCGGGCTTTCGACCGCGCGGGAGACGTCGCGACGCTGCGCCTGCACGGCGACGTCCATCCCGGCAACGTGCTGTGGATCGACAGCGGCGAGTTGCGCGGGCCGCACTTCGTCGACTTCGACGACGCGCGCACCGGTCCCGCGATGCAGGACCTGTGGATGCTGATCTCCGGCGACCGCGAATCGATGGAACATCAGCTCGCCAGGGTGCTCGAAGGCTACGAGCGCTTCCGCGCGTTCGACCGCCGCGAGCTCCACCTCGTCGAGGCGCTGCGGACGCTGCGGCTGCTCCACTATTCGGCGTGGATCGCGCAGCGCTGGGACGACCCGGCGTTCCCGGCCGCGTTCCCGTGGTTCGGCACGACGCGCTACTGGCAGGACCGCATCCTCGAGCTGCGCGAGCAGATCGGCGCGATGGACGAGACGCCGCTCGTCGTGGTGTGAACCGCCCGGCGCCCGCCGCGCGGGCTCCGAAGGCGCGGCGACCGTGTCAGCGCGCTTCGTGCCGCGCGAGCGTTCGTCGCGCCGCCGCGAGCGCGACCACCGTCAGCAATGCGATCGCCGCGCCCAGCGCGAACGCCGCGCGCGCGCCCGCCGCGTCCCACAGCGCGCCCGCGATCCCGCTTGCCAGCAGCATCGCCACGCCACTGGCGAGGTTGAACACGCCGAACGCGCTGCCGCGCAGGTCGGCGGGCGCGTGCTCGGCGACCATTGCCGAGAAGAGGCCCTGCGTGAGGCCCATGTGCAGCCCCCACAGTCCCGCGCCGGCGAACACGGCGACCGCGCCGGTCGCGTACGCGAGCGTCGCGTGCGCCGCGACGAGCGCCGCGAGGCCCGCGTAGAGCATCGTGGCGCCCCGGCCCCGGTCGAGCGCCGCGCCGGCCGGATACGCGGCGACCGTGTAGACGAGCGTCATCGCGACCATCACCCACGGCGCCTGACCGACCGCGAGCCCGACGTCGGCCGCGCGCAGCACGAGGAACGCTTCCGAGCAGCGCGCGAGCGCCATCAGCGCCGCGATGCCGGTCACGAGCCAGAACGCGCGCGGGAGCCGGCGCGCATCGGCAAGCGAGAGCCGCTTCGCCTTCGCGCCTTCCGTCCTGCGGTCCGGCTCGTCGACCCCCAGCACGATCAACGCGACCGCCAGAAATGCGGGAATCACCGCGAGCCAGAACGCCATCCGGAAGTCGCCGGCGAACCACGCCAGCGCGGCGATCGCCGCGATCGGCCCGAGCACCGCGCCCACCGAGTCGAGCGCCTGGCGCAGGCCGAAGGCCGCGCCGCGCACCTCCGGCGGCGTGAGGTCCGCGATCAGCGCGTCGCGCGGCGCGCCGCGGATGCCCTTGCCGACGCGGTCGGCGAACCGCGCCGCGACGATCCAGCCGAGCGAGGGCGCGAGCGCGAACACCGGTTTCGTGAGCGCGGCGAGACCGTAGCCGGCGAGCACGAGCGGCTTGCGCCTGCCCACCGCGTCGGACAGCACGCCCGAGAACACCTTGACGACGAGCGCGATCGCCTCGGCGGTGCCCTCGATCAGCCCGATCGCGAGCATCGACGCGCCGAGGCCGGTCGCGAGATAGAGCGGCAGCAGCGCGTGGACGAACTCGGACGAGAGGTCCATGCACAGGCTGACCAGGCCCAGCACGATCACGCCGCGCGGGATGCGGGGCGACGACGGGCGCCGGGGTGGCGACATCGCGCCGGTCCGGCTCCGCGGCTACGTCCGGCGCGCGCAGCCGTGCGGCTTGACGACGCGCTTCGTCGACGCGGGGTTCGCGGCGAGCTTCGCCTCGGGCCGGACCGGCCTGCGAACGAGCTCGCCGCCGCAGTTGGGACAGATGCCGCCCAGCACGTCGCGCGCGCAGTCCGCGCAGAACGTGCACTCGAACGAGCAGATCATCGCGTCGCGGGATCCGGGCGGCAGGTCGCGGTCGCAACACTCGCAACCCGGTCTCAGCTCCAGCATCGTCTCTCTCCCGGGGGCGTGCGGCGTCAGGAAAGGAGCACGCTCGCGCGCACGACGCCGGCCTTCTCGTGCCGCGCGAGGAGGCCGACCGTCGAGCCCGCCTTGCCGCGCACGACCCACTCGAGCTTCATCCGGTCGTCGGTGATGTGGTAGTCCGGCCAGAACGACACGCCGGTGTGCTTGTTCGACCGGCCCTCGAGCTGGCCGTGCTCGTCGCGCGCCTTGCCGGTCACGAGCGTGGCGCCGTCCGGCAGCGCGATCTCGGCGACGACGCCGCGCACCGTCTTGCGCTCCAGCGCGCGCTTCGACACGTAGGCCGGCAGCCAGCCCGTGTTCTGCACGACCAGCGTGACCTTCCAGGTGTCGTCGCCGTCGCGCCCGCCGACACGCTCGGCGCCCGCGTGCACGAGCTCGAGCTTCGGCGAGACGAGCGCCTGCCAGACGAGCCACGAGGGAAAGCGCGCGATCTCGCGCTCGAGGAACGCCGGCGGCGGGTTCGAGAACGCGTGGAAGCGGTTCCAGCCGCCGATCTCGACCTTCCCGAGCTGCGGGTGGTCGTACGGCCGCCAGCCCATGTGCCCGAGGCCGCCGAGCTTCTCGTCGCTCCAGCGGATGAGCTTCAGGTCGTCGCTCGCGGGATGGTCGCGGAACCAGTCGATGTACCTGTAGTTCGTGATCCCCGCCTCGCGCATCGGCGACCAGATCTCGACGACCCAGACGAACGCGCCCAGATGCTCGTAGAGCCAGTCGAACGTGCCGCCGATCACGTCCTTCGGGTGGTAGCGGAACTCGTGGTAGACCGAGATCGCCGGGTAGCCGGTGCGCTTCTCGCCCTCGCGCCCCTGCGCCTGGTAGACCCACAGGTCCTCGGCGTGCATCTCGTCGTCGGACAGGTGCTCGAACGGGCGCAGCAGCACGCCGCTCCACGTGTGGAACGTCGTGCCGCCCGTGATGTTGCGGTGGTTGACGACGAAGTCGACGACGGCGGTGCGCACTTCCGGGTTCGGAGACCGGGTACGGGCCTGCGCCGAGCTGCTCGAACTCCTGCCGCCAGCCTGCCGGGGAAGTTGCGGTTGAGGTCGAGCCCTGCTTCGGCCAGCTTCACGCGCAGCGTGTGCCTGTCGTAGCCGTCGTAGCGGCCCTCGGGGAGGACGCGGTAGTAGGTGCCGCCGGTCTCGACGGGATCGCGGCGGACCATGAGCCGCGCGTCCTCGGGATGGGCCTTCCACAGCCCGTTCGCGTCGGGGATGCGCATCTGCAGGATCAGGCCGTCGCCGTCGATGTCCTCGGCGACGAGTCCCTCGGGCGCCTCTCGTCGAACGGGTACGGGCGAGTGCTCGACCGGATCCACTTCGGTTTGTCGGCGAGCGCCCATTCTGGCGCCGTCCGGATCCAACCGTGCGCAAGGCAGCACGAACGCGCGTGTGTCGAGCGCACGAGTGACGTCCGCGTCCTGGCCATACTGCGTGAGGACCGTGTGCAGGAAATACAGCGCCGCGGCCGATGCCGCGACTTCGGTCGCGTGGATGTTGCCGTCGACCCAGAACGCGGGCTTCTCGTCGGCGGGGCCGGTCTTCGCGTTGGTGACCGTGACGAGCCACAGGTCGCGCCCCTCGTGGCTCCTGCCGATCGAGGCGACGCTGCACAGGTCCGGGTGGTCGCGTGCGAAGCCGTGCAGGACGTCGGTCAGTTCGGGGTAGCGGAGGAAGCGGTCGAAGGCGGGAGCGGGCATGGAGGGGACGCGGAAGCGGAAGCGCAGTGTCGGCGCTGCCGTGCGACGGCGTCAAGTTCCCGGGCGGGCACGTGGTGCGACGGGGCCGTCGGCTTTCCGGACGGGAATCAGGCGGATCGCCAGCCTTCGTCAGGGTCGCCAAGCAGGGGCAGACCCTTTCCGGAGAAATCAGGGCAGACCCCATTTCCGAGGCGAGCCAAATACCGTATATTAATACGGTATGTCTCCCGACCTGCTGCCCCCGTACGCCGAGCTCCACTGCGTCTCGAACTTCAGCTTCCTGCGCGGCGCCTCGCACCCGGAGGAGCTCTGCGAGCGCGCCGCCTCGCTCGGCTACTCGGCGCTCGCGCTCACCGACGAATGCTCGCTCGCGGGCATCGTGCGCGCGCACCTCGCCGCGAAGGACGCCGGGATCGATCTCGTCGTCGGCAGCGAATTCGCGCTCGCCGACGGGCCGCGGATCGCGCTCTACGCGACCGATCGCGAGACCTACGGCGACCTCGCGCAGCTCGTCACGCGCGGACGGCGACAGGCGGCGAAGGGCAGCTACCGGCTGACGCGCGCCGACGTCGAGGCGCTCGCGTCGCGCTGCCTCGCGCTGTGGCTCGCGGGGCCAGCGACGCCTTCCGCCGACGCCCGCTGGATCGCCGGGACGTTCCCGGGCCGCGGCTGGCTCGCGGTCGAGCTCTTCGCCCGCGCGGGCGACGCTGCGCGGCTTGCCGCGCTCGAGGCGGTCGGCCGCGAGCACGGATTGCCGCTCGTCGCCGCGGGCGACGTGCACATGCACGTGCGGGCGCGCCGCGCGCTGCAGGACACGCTGACCGCGATCAGACTGCGCACGCCGGTCGCGCAATGCGGCTACGCGCTCTTCCCGAACGCCGAGCGGCACCTGCGCTCGCGCGCGCGCCTCGCGACGATCTATCCGCCCGCGCCCTCGCCGAGACGCTGGCGCTCGCCGGCCGCTGCCGCTTCGCCTGACGAGCTGCGCTGGCTGAGTATCCGGAGGAGGTCGTGCCGCCGGGCGAGACGGCGGGCTCGGCACCTGCGCAAGCTCGTCGAGGCGGGGCTCGCGCGACGGTATGGCCC
>JADIZG010000007.1 GCA_016704895.1 Betaproteobacteria bacterium | reverse complement strand
TCCCGCAATCGTCCGAAAGGACCAGGCCGCCGGGAGGCGGCGAGGATCGGGCAGGATGGCGCGGCGCTGAACGCCCCGCCCCGCCGAACGCCAGATCAGCGGCTGCGACCTCGATCTTCGCCGCGCTGCGCGCGCGGCGGACCAGCCGCCGGTCGAACGTGCCGAACTGCGTCGCCCCGCCGCTGCTCGCGATGCAGCGCATGGCGAAATCGAGCCCCGTTCCAGCGCGCGCCACGACCGGCGACGCCTCGCGTCCTCGAGTTCGACGTTCGGCAGTCCCGCGACGCCGCGCAGCACGTTGGCGATCGCCCTTCGTCGAGGTCGTACGCAGCCGAGTACCCACGCGGTCTCGAGCAACACGGTCTTGGCGATGTGAACGGCCCGGAGCGAAAATCGCGGCGGCGCGCACGGCTTGCGCCGGATGGTCCCGGGTGACCAGCCGGACGACGACGTCAGTATCGACAGCGGCCACGCCGCGCCTTGACGCCCTTGGCGATCGCCTTGCCGATCGTGTCGAGCGAGTTGAGCATCGGAGTCGCCCCCGCCGCATTGAGCGCACCGCTGATGCGGCCAGGCGCTGCCGCTGTTCGCGGAGTTCGCACCGCATGTCAGTGCATTCATGCAGCAGATCGAGCGACAACGCCCTGAGCGCTGACGCCAAATTGCTCCGACGCCAGCCGACCGGTACCGGTGGGATTCCCGTCCGGCGCTTGTGCGGACCCTCTTCGCGCTCAGCCGGCCGTCAGTTCGACCAGAAAGTCCAGGAATGCACGCACGCGTGGCGACTGCAGGCGTCGGCTGTGATAGACCGCCGTGATCCGCGATCCGGCCTGGGCGAACCGGATGTGCTTCAGCACCTGGACCAGGTGTCCCTGCGCCAGCAACTCATCGCAATATTGCCGCGGGAGGAGCGAAACGCCCCCTCCTTCCGATACCACGCGCCGGACCACGAGCGGGTGATTGACCTTGACGACGCCGCGGGAGAGATCCATGTGCGCCTCCTCGCCATTCACGTGCATGGCCATGCGACGCAGGGCGTAGCGCGTCTCGCAGATCTGCACCTGCGATCGCACGGCGTCCAGTGTGTCGCCGAGCTTGTGGGCGCTCAGCCATTGCGGGCTCGCCACCCAGATCAGCTCGGGCTCGAGCAGCGTGCGGGACACCAGTTCGCTGTCTTCCAGCGGCCCCACCACCACCGCAATATCCACCCCATCACGCATCAGCGAAGCGCCTTGCGATGTGACGATGATCTCGAGTTCCAGTGCGGGATACCGAGCGCGGAAGGCCGTCAGCCGCGGCGCCACGAAAACCTGGCTGAACGCTGGTGTCAACGCCACCGTCAGGCGTCCCGAGGGCGTGGAACCCAACCCGGTCATCAGCGCATCGGCCTCCGTGCCTGCTCGACGATCAGCTGCGCCTGGCGGAAGAACGCCTCGCCCTCGGTTGTGAGCCGAAGGGTCCGCGAAGAGCGGTCCAGCAGGCGCAGGCCCATGCCCGCCTCCAGGCGCGCCAGCGCTGCGCTCACCGTCGACTTCGGAGCGCCCAGCATCCGGGCTGCGGCCGAGATACCTGCCTGCTCCACCACGGCCAGGAAGACCGGCACGTCGTCAAGGTTCCACTTCATGTCATTGCACCGCGTTCGGAAATCGGGAACGCTTCGTCCAACGGTAGACTATTGTTCATAAAAGACGGCCTGTCTAGCATCCCCGTTTGCCTTGGCCAGCATCAGACAGGAGACACGTCGGCATGGCTCGTATCGTCGGGGCATCGGCGCCTCACATTCCCCAACCATCGGCTATGCCAAGGACACGGGCAAGCAGCACGATCCGGCCTGGAAGCCCATCTTCGACGGCTTCGACGCCATCCGCGGCTGGGTGCACCGCCGCAAGGTCGATGTC
Source organism: Betaproteobacteria bacterium (assembly GCA_016704895.1). Taxonomy (GTDB): domain Bacteria; phylum Pseudomonadota; class Gammaproteobacteria; order Burkholderiales; family Casimicrobiaceae; genus VBCG01. Next base: position 102,672 of record JADIZG010000007.1, on the reverse strand, counting down.
CTGTTCACGATCTGCAACGATCACGTCGTCATTCTTCTTCGACCACTATTCGGCGTTCGTACTTGGCATCGACGACCAGTACGTGGCGGCCGATGAGGGCGGCGGTCCGCGCCAGGTCGCACCGGGACGCGGGCACCTCGGCCTGTCGCAACACATCGCCATGGCGATGGTGGCCGACGAGTTCGACATGTCGTTCTTCCAGGGCAAGGCGGTGGATCATGGTTTCCTGTCCCCCCTGTCCATGCTCGGCGACGAAACCGGTCCCTGGCCCGGCCGTGTCGTGCCGTTGCAGGTCGGCGTGCTGCAGTTCCCCATCCCCAGCGCGAAGCGCATGTGGAAGCTGGGGCGCACGCTGCGCAAGGCGATCGAGAGCTACCCGGAGGATCTGAACGTCGCCGTCATGGCGACGGGCGGCCTGTCGCACCAGGTCCACGGCGAGCGCGCCGGCTTCCTGAACGAAGCATGGGATGCCGAGTTCCTGGATCTGCTCGAGAAGGCGCCGCAAGCGCTGGTGAACATGCGCATCGCCGAATACGCCGCCAAGGGCGGCTTGGAAGGTGCCGAGGTGATCATGTGGCTGATCATGCGCGGCGCGCTGTCGGACAACGTGCGCCTGGTGCACAAGCAGACCTACGCGCCGTCGGTGACCAACATCGCCACCCTCGTGTTCGATGACCTGGGAGGTGAGCCCGACCAGGCGGCCGTGGAAGCCTATCGGCGCCACATCGGACACGAGCTCGAAGGTGCCAGTGCACTCCCCGGCACCTATCCGCTGACCCATGCCCGCAGCCATGCCAACCTGCGCATCAACACCTTCCTGCACGACCTGGTGAAGCCTGAGCACCGGGCACGGTTCGTCGATGACTTCGAGGCCCTGGCCACCGAGCGGGGACTGAGCGACGAGGAGACGGACCTGATCCGTGGGCGGAAGTGGATCCAGATGGTGCGCCGGGGCGTGAGCTTCTTCGTGCTCGAGAAGATGGCCGCGGTGCTTGGTGTCTCGAACCCCGAGGTCTATGCCGCGTTCCGCGGCGAGTCGCTGGCGCAGTTCCTCGCCACGCGCAAGGTCCCGATGACCTATTCGGTGGCCGGCGGAGACAGGGCTCGCGCGATGGGCGGGCAGTGAGCCCCGGCACTCAGCTGAATGACTTCCCACGCTGGATTTCCGCCCGGTCTGGAGCGGCACCAGGCAAACCGGCCTCGAGGCCGAACTCTGGAGGAGACATGAAGATGACCCAACCGAACCAAGTCCCGAAGACGACCGGCCTGGCCGCTGTTTTGTGTACCGCCGTCCTGAGCGTCGCCGGCTGCGGTGGCGGCTCCGACGGCGCGTCCAATGCGGGCCCCGGTGTCTTCGACAGCCAACTGGCGTTCAATGGCTCCAAGTACACGACGATCAACGTCACGCTCGACGGCGTGAGCACGCCGGTACGCTGGTACAGGGAGGTGTGCTACGTCGGCAAGCCGATGAAGCTGGCGGCCACGCAGCCGGCGTTGGGGCCACCGATCAACGTCGACAACCAGGATTGCGGCTACCAGAACATGAACATCTATGTTCGTGAGGTGGACGCGGCCAGGCAGGACAACGCGATCCTGCTGAACGTCAACAACGCCGGCTGGTTTGCCAGCTACCAGGGAGGCCTGAACGGCTGGGACGGTACGGGTGCGATCACCGGCAGCAACTACCGGGGCGGGAACAACATCGTCGCTGGCGGCTCTTACGTCAGCAACAGCGATACCGACAAGGCGGGCGCCGCGCTCGCCCGCGGATTCGTGTACATCGCCATGGCTTCGCGCAGCCGCGGCGCCACCGCGCCCGCGGGCGTCTACAGTGATGGCGTCTACCAGGGCAAGGCCCCGGCCGCCATCGTCGACGCCAAGGCCGCTGTACGTTACCTGCGCCTGAACGACAGCGTCATGCCCGGCAATGCCAGCCGCATCGTGGTCAACGGCACCAGCGGCGGCGGCGCGCAAAGCACCCAGCTTGCCGCGACGGGCGACCATGAGGACTACCTGCCATACCTGCAGACGATAGGTTCCGCTGGCGTCGACGCGGACGGCAGGAGTTCCATCAGCGACAGCGTCTACGCCGTGGTGGCCTACTGCCCTATCCAGGACATGGGCAGCGCCGACATAGCCTATGAGTGGATGTTCAACGTGCTCAACACGCGGGATCTGGTCTCGGCCGACCAGAAGGCCGGCCTGATCGTCGATTCGAGCGGCATCGAGCTCGTGCGCGCCGCCAACCCCGATCCTGCCGGCAGCGCCGAACTGATGAGCAAGTTCGTGACCTACCAGGCGAGCCTGGGGCTGAAGGACGACGCCGGCGCGGCGCTGACGACCGACAACATGCTGGTCGCGCTGCAGAGCGAGATCAAGAAGGCGGCCAGCGCCCAGGTCAAGGCAGGCAAGCCGTTTGTCGGCTTCAACGCCTTCGGCAACGCTGCCGCCAACGGCGTGGCTGGCGGAAGCGGGACCCTCTACTACAAGAACGACTTCATCGACGTGGACGCGTCCGGCACGGTGACCTACTTCAACATGTCGAATTACTTGAGGTTCGTCGCCAAGCAGGCGCGGCTGAAGGCCATGCCGAGCTTCGACCAGGTCGGGCAGACCGCCATCCTGGCGACGACGGCGACGGGCGACACCACCAGCACGGGCGCTCCCATCTACGGCAACTACCACGGCGGCGAGTCCAACCTGTTCGGCACCGCGACCCAGGTCTACTCCAACTTCATCGAGTACGCGTGGAACCACAACAACGGCGGCGACGCCGTCAATGCCACGCAGATCGACGTGGGCCTGCTGAACACCGGCTACACCTGGGCCGGCAATCCAAAGCGCGAGTTCCTGCTCAACCAGTACAAGATGATCAACGCGCTGCCCTACATCGGCAAGACCGACGGCATCACCAAGCACTGGCGCATCCGCAACGGTGCGCGCGATCGTGACACCGCCTTCACCGTGGCCTACAACGTCAGTCGCGCCCTGAAGGCCGACTCCAATGTCAAGGACGTCGATTTTGCCCTGCAATGGGACCAGGGGCACGCCGGCAACTATGACGTGCAGAGCGCCTTCAGCTGGATCGACCAGAGGCTGGCTGCAGGCGATTGACGAGCGGCGCGGGCGGGCCTCGCCCGCCGCGTCGCATTCCGGACCTCGGTGGCGGCGCGGGCCGCCCTGCATCCACACGGTTGACGGAGACATCGATGCTCAACGCTTTCTTGCCCGCTCTCGGTACCCTCACCGTGGCCGCACTTCCGCGCACCTTCGCGCTTGCGCAGGAGGTGGAAGGTCCACCACTTGCTTCCGGCCGGCTCGTATGCCAACACCCAGTTCATTCGGCCCTGGTGCGACAAGATTGCGCAGGACTTTGCGGACAAGCTGAAGAGCCGGATCTACCCGAGCCGGCGCCAAGCCCCTGGCGGGGGCCGGCCGGCGTCATGGGACCTGCCCGGCTCTTCACGGGGGCGCCGACCCAGCCGAACGCGCAAGGTACCTCCAGCAGCCGACACGACGTCAAGGAGCCCGATCGCCTTCGACCACGGCCCCGGCTTCCCATCGCCGATCAGCGATCGACGACCAAGGGCGCGGGCGCTCCGGTCGAAGGCGGCTATCGATCGAACTCGCGTCGCCCCGCCGGGCAGCTGCCCGCGCCTCGCGAGATGGACCGCCGCGCCCGGCGAAACTCGCCCCCCGCCCGCGGCCCCCCCCCCGCCAACCTCCCCGTTCCAGCGCGGCCAATGCATCGGCGACGCCCGCGCGTCCTCGACCTCGACGTTCGGCAGTCCCGCGACGCCGCGCAGCACCCGGGCGATTGTCCGTTCGTCGAGGTCGTACGCGTAGCCGAGCACCCATGCGGTCTCGAGCAAGACCGTCTTGGCGATGTGGACGGGCCCGGAGCGAAAGATCGCGACGGCGCGCGCGGCTTGCGCCGGGTGGTCCCGGGTGACCAGCCGGACGACGACGTTAGTATCGACCGCGACCACGCCGCGCCTTGACGCCCTTGGCGATCGCCTTGCCCATCGCGTTGAGCGAGACCGGCCGGCCGCGGTAGCCGGCGCTTCCGATCACGTCCTCGAGCCGCGTGGCGGCGAACGGTGGGCGGGCGACCGTCGGGCGAAGCAGTAAGACGAAAGTAAGACATCATACGCCCGCGCGCCACGGTGTCCACTCGCCCGGGGCATCCTTGCCGCTTCACCCGGCGCATGCCGCGGCGCTTGCGCCGCCCTTCATCGCATCGACCTCTTCCTCCGCTTGCGCAGGAATGCTTCGGCTGCCCGCAGGTCGGCCGCGAACATGGCGCGGGCCTGGCGCGGATCGAGCGGGTCGAACGGCACGTGGGTTGCGGGACGCAGGAGCACGCCGTCGGGCGTCGATTCGGCGAGCAGTCGTCCCCCTGGGTCGAGCGCGAGCGATCGGCGCATCGCGGCGGGAATCGTGAGCCCGCCCCGCGCGGTGAGGACGAGGACCGCGCGCAGCGGATCGATCGATGCCGCGGGAAGCATCATGGCCAGCGGTGGATCTCCGCTCGTATCGTCGTCGGGTCGCACGCGCGGTCGCGACGCGCGCGGCGTGGCGCATCGCGCACTGCGCGCGGATGCCAGGGAAAACCGGGTGTCGCGGCGGGAGCGATGGCGAGTCATGCGGGAGTGTCCGCCCGGGTAGCTCGCGCTCGCCTTCATCCGATTGGACGAAGCGCAACCCGTCCGGCTGAAGCCGGACCCACAGGTGTTGCGCAATGGCGGGAGTCCGAGCGGACGAAGCACACCCCGTCCGGCTGAAGCCGGACCCACAGGAGTTGCGCAGCGGGGAGGCCGATTGGACGAAGCGGACCCGTCCGGCTGAAGCCGGACCCACAGAGGTTGCGTGGAATCGCGCGCTGTAACGCGTCTGTCACATGCGGCGCGGATGCTCGTCGGGATCCCGCGATGAGAGCGCCGAGATGCCGACTATCGAGCTGTTCCTGATCTTTGCCGCGGTGGTGGTGGCGATCGGATTCGTCGTCCGGCGGCACGACATCAAGTCGGGCCGGGTGACGGACATGGCGCCGGAAGAGCCGACCTTGCCGACGCGCGAACGGTTCGCGGACACCGGTTTCCTGTCCGCATCCGACTGGAAGGCGCGGTATGCGCGCCGGAAGGGCGCGTCCCCCGTGCACGGCAGGCGCGCAGCCGGGTCGCCCGACGCTGGCGCGGGTGACGGCGGAGGCTGACGAACGACCGCGCGCCTCGTGCAGGCGCGCGCGCAGCAGACGCACCGGTGGCCGTCTGCCGCCCGATGGCAGCGGCCGTAGCTGTTTGCGCCCGACGCGCAGACCGGCCCGACGCCGATCTACGGCGCTTTCCCCGCCGGCTTCGCCGCCCCGCCCTCCTTCGCCACGAGCGCCCGGATCTCGCGCAGCTTCGCCTTCACGCGCGCGGCGTTCTCGGGGCCCATGCGCAGCAGGATCTTCTGTCCCGAGGGCAGCGCCTCGAGCGCGGGATCGGCGAACTCGTAGAGCACCTTCGGCTGCGCGATGGCGAGCTGGCCGGGCGCCTCGCGCGTCGCGATCAGCAGGTCGAGCACCTGCACGAGCCGGTCGTTGAAGTACGCGTTCGGGTAGCCCTGCTCGCGGTACGCCTCCTGGAACAGCGGATAGAAGCGCACGTAGAGCGCGACGAGCTTCTCCGAATTCACGGCCTCGAACGCGCGCACCAGCGGCGCGTAGCGCGCGGCGTTCTGCGGCGAGATCGCCATCTGCGCATCGGCGCCCGCGACCGCGAACTTGCCCGGCGCGGGCTTCAGCGGCGACAGGCGCTGCGCGTAGGTCTTGCGCGGCAGGTTGTCGACGGTCGCGACGATGCGCCGCACGAGATCCTGCGAGATCAGGTAGCGCGCGATCGCGTCGCGGTCGATCGCGGCCGCGAGGCCCTCGGCGAGCGGCTTGTCGCTCTCCGCGAGCGCGGGCAGCGGCTCGGTGATCGCGGCGGTGTCGATCGGATGCTGGATCGCGGGCTCGGCGGCTTTGGGCGGCGGCGGCGGCGGAGGAGGCGCCTCGGCCACGACCGGCGCGGGCTTGGGCGCGAAGAACGTCGACCACAGGTACCAGCCGACGCCCGCCGCGAGCAGCGCGAGCCCGAGCAGCAGGATCACTCTCGATCCGGTCGACTTTCGTCCGGAACGCGGATCCTCGCGCTCGTACGGATCGTCCGGGATCGCGCGCAGGTCCGGCTCGGCGTCTTCGAGGTCCGGCGGATTTCCGTTCGTCATCGCAGTCTCCACAGCGAACCGACAACGCGATGGTAGACCCTGGCGCGGGAAAACCGGGAGCGGTCGTCGGCGGTCGTCCCGGATTTCCGTGTAGGACGCGAGCCGACGACCTGCGCAACGCCGAGGATCAGCGTCGTCCGGCCACCGCAGCCCGCGATCGACTGCAGGATGGTGCCAGCGTTCCGGCGGTCGATCCCGCGCACTGCAGCGTGGGATCCGACCCTGATTCCTGCGCGGCGACCGACCCTGCGAACGGTCGCTATCCGGGGTCTGGCCCTACTTGTCGAGGCCTTTGCGCAGCAGCGACTCCGCGACCTCGTTCAGCGACACGCCCCGCTCCTTCGCGAGCGCCTGCATCGACGCGACGAGGTCCTGCGGCAGCTTGACCGCGAACGGCACGAGCCCCGCCGCCTTTTCCTTCTCGCGCTGCTCGCGCTTGTCGCCGACGGCGCCGGCGTTCGCGCCGTAGCGGTCGGATTGGGGTTCGCGCTTCATCGCACCGACGAGCTTCTTGCCCTGGTGCTTGTCGAGATCGGTGCGTTTCATCGATGCCATCGGTCGTGTCGGGTCGTCAGGAGTGGGTCGATGCGCGCGCGCGCCACCGCCGTTGCGCGGCGTCGTCGTCAGGAACGGGCCCGTCACGCCGCATCGGCAGTCCCGCCCCCCCCCCCCCCCACCCCCCCCCCCCCCCCCCCCCCCCCCCCCCCCCCCCCCCCCCCCCCCCCCCCCCCCCCCCCCCCCCCCCCCCGCCCCCCCCCCCCCCCCCCCCCCCCCCCCCCCCCGCCCCCCCCCCCCCCCCCCCCCCCCCCCCCCCCCCCCCCCCCCCCCCCTTCTCCCCCCCCCCCCCCCCCCCCCCCCCCCCCCCCCCCCCCTCTCCCCCCCCGCCCCCGGCCGGGCTCGTTCGGTGACGACGATCCAACGATCGTCGGCGCGATTATAGGCTGCGACCCCGTGCAGGGGCCGGCCGCGCTGCCCGCCGAGAAACACGAACGCGGGGTACGGCGTGTCGTCGGGATACGACGAAATGACGTCTCCCGACTCGATCGCGCCGCGGACCGAGCCTTCGTCGATTCCGCGTTCGAGCATGCGGCGGAGTGCATGGACGCGGAAGACGATGCCCATGGCCGCGCTGGTGGACCTGCCCAAGCGGACGGTCCGTTACTACATCCAGCTCGGGCTGGTCGACCGGCCCGACGGCGAGACGAGGGCGGCGCGTTACGGACCGCGCCACGTCGAGCAGTTGCTGCAGGTCCGCAAGTGGTCGGACGCGGGCGTCTCGCTGGAACGCATCCGCGAGCTGCTGTCGGGCGAGGCGCCGCCGGTGCCGCCGCGGCCGCGGGCGGCCGGCACGGTCGAGCTGTGGAGTCACCTCGTGATCGCGGACGGTCTCGAGCTTTCGATGGAGGCGGGACGCGCGGGGCTCTCTCCCGACGAGTCCCGCGAGATCTTCAACGGCGTGATGGCGCTCTACCGAAACATCAAGAACAAGGGGAACCAGCCATGAGAGACCAGCCCGCTGCACTGCAGTCCACCACTGGCGAGACGATGGCGCTCGAAAGCGTCGATGCGCGCGGCCACGTCCGCGGACTGCTTTTCGAGCTCGCCGTCGAGCAGCGCTACCGCAATCCGCACGACACGAACGTCGAGGCGGTCTACACGTTTCCGCTGCCGGTCGAGGCGGTGCTCCTCGACCTCGAGATCACGCTGGGCGAGCGCAGGCTCGTCGCGACCGTCGTCGAGAAGAAGCAGGCCGAGCGCGACTACGAGCAGGCGATCGACAAGGGCGACACGGCGATCATGCTCGAGCGTGCAAGCGACGGCCTGTGCACGCTCAACCTCGGCAACCTGATGGCGGGCGAGTCGGCGACGATCCGCTACCGCTACGCGCAACTGCTGCGCTTCGAGCACGGCAGCGTGCGTCTTGCGATCCCGACGGTGATCGCGCCGCGCTACGGCGATCCGAAGGCCGCGCGGCTCCACGCGCACCAGGTTCCGACGAACGACCTCGCGGTTGCGTATCCGTTCTCGCTGACCCTCGACCTCGAGGGCGAGATCGCGAAGGGAACCGTTGCCTCGCCTTCCCATGCGATCTCGACCAAGGCGACCGCGAAAGGCATGCGCGTGGCGCTCGCCCGCGACGCCTTCCTCGACCGCGACTTCGTGCTGGCGGTGGAAGGCTTGTCGGGGCGGTCGCTCGCCGTCGTGGCGAAGGACGGGGACCGTTTCGTCGCACTCGCGAGCTTCTGCGCCGACGTGCCCAAATCGGCGGACGAGCGCCCGCTGCGACTCAAGCTCCTGGTCGACTGCTCCGGCTCGATGGGCGGCGACAGCATCGACGCGGCGCGGCGTGCGCTCCATCGCATCCTCGCGAGCCTCGAGCCGGCCGACCGGTTCTCGTTTTCGCGCTTCGGCAGCCACGTCGTGCACGAAACGGACGGGATGGTGTCCGCCAGCGCGACGCACGTGCGCACGACGGCAGAAAGGCTCGGGCGCATGGACGCCGATCTCGGCGGCACCGAGATGGCCGATGCGCTGCGGGCCGTGTTCGCCATTGGCGGAACGGACGGCGCAGCCGACGTGCTGATCCTCACCGACGGCGAAGTCTGGGATGCCGACCACCTGGTCTCCGAGGCGCGCGGGGCGCGGCAGCGCGTGTTCGCGGTCGGCATCGGCAGCGCGCCGGCGGAAGGCGTGCTGCGCCGGCTGGCCGAGGCCAGCGGCGGTGCGTGCGAGTTCGTCGCGCCGAACGAGGACGCGGAAGCGGCGATCCTGCGCATGTTCGCCCGGCTGCGCGCGCCGCGCGTCGAACGCGCCGACGTCGCGTGGCCCGTCGCGCCCGGGTGGACCACTCCGCTGCCGTCGGGACTCTTCGGCGGCGAGACGATCCATGCGTTCGCGGGATTCGACGTCGCGCCGCTCGGCGCGATCACTCTCGCCCTGCGCGCGAAGGACGGCGCGCCGCCGCTCACGGCTGCAGCGCAGTTCGACGCCGAGGTCGTCGAGGATCGGACGCTCGCGCGCATCGCCGCTGCCCGGCGGATCGACACCGCCGTCGAGGAGGAGAAACTCCGGCTCGCGCTCGACTACGGCCTGCTCACCGCCAGGACCAACCTGATCGTCGTGTACGAGCGCGCGGCGGGCGAGAAGGCGGTCGACATGCCCAGGCTCGCGCACGTCGCGCAGATGCACGCGGCGGGGTGGCATGGGGTGGGGAGCGTGCACGAGGTCCAGTGCGTAGGCTTTGCTTCGCTGGACATTCCGCAATGCCGGAGGCACAGCTGCTTGACACGGCATACGAGGGGCCGCCACGACATCGCGTCGCCGCACAGGACGGCCGGTTCCGCGTCGCAGTGCATCGACAATGGCGCCGGAGTCGCTGGACGCCTTCATCCACGCGCTGGCGCTCGCCGGACCCAAAGGCCTTCCGCGCACCGTCGACGGGCTGGAACGCATGGGGCTCCCCCGCGACCGTGCGGACGCGCTGCGCGCCGTGGTCGCGACCGGACACGACGAGCGCCAGGTCGTCGAGGCGTTTCTCGAAGCCGTCGCGTTGTGGGCCGACGATGCGGCCTCTCCGCTGTCGCGACATCTGCGTCGGGCGGTGCTGCACCTTTTCGCCGATGACGCGCAGGGTGCCGACGTGCGAGCGCTGGCGCGCGTGATCGTCGATGCGTGGGCCGGGTCGGCCGCGGCGGCGTACGCCGGATAGGGCGGTACGCGGGCGCTCAAGCGTAGACTCGCGTCGAAGCTCCGCTGGCCGAAGGCGGCAGGATCGGAGCGACGAATGGCGGGTTTTCGCCCGCGATTCGCGCGCCGCGAATTGCCTTCGGCAGCGCCCCACTCACCGCGAGGTCGTGCGCCGACGAGCGGTCGTCGCAAGCTCACGCCACGAGCCAGCGTGCTGCGCAACATGGCTCCATCACAGGCGATGGAGGGAGCCATCATGACCACGACCACGAAGAAGACCGTTGCCGCGCTGGCGATCTCCGCATGGGTCATGCCCGGATGTGCGACGCGCCCCGACAACGTCGTCGCGAGCAGCGTCTCGTCGAGCCGCTACGCCGACCGCACCTGCAAGAGCCTGTCGCACGAGCTCGACGAAGTGCAGGACGCGCGGCGCGTGCAGTCCGCGAAGCTCAACGACAAGGCGAACCAGGACGCGGTCGTCACCGGTGTCGGCGTCATCCTGTTCTGGCCGGTCCTGTTCGCGCTCGGCAACAATGCCGGGCTCGAAGGCGACGTCGCGCGCCTGAAGGGAGAGGAGCAGGCGATTCGCAGGCAGATGCGGGAAGCGGACTGCGAAGCGCCGCCGCCCAAGTCCCCGGCCGCCGGTTCCACGGCGTCCGCCGCGCCCGCGTCGGCGACGACTGCGTCCGCAGCGCCCGTCAGCGCCCAGGTCGTCAACGATCCGGCGCCGGGTGGCAACGCGATGCTGCCAGCGCCGCCTCGCTGAGCCTGCATTCGCAACGAGCGCAGGCGCCTCTCGCACCGCTGCCTTTCCGACGGCGGCTGTCGGACATCCGGACGCCCGGACGGGGTCAACGCGCACCCCTCTCCGGCCGTTCTATTGATTTGACTGCCGGGGCGCAATTCCTGTCGGAAGTCGCCGGAAGCTGCCGGCGACCTCTGGCAACCAGCCCCGGCGACTCCGGAGACGACGATGGCGAAGCGGTATGCCCCGATGGTTCTCGCGACCGCAATCGCGCTCGCGCACGCCGCGTCCGCTCTTGCCGCCGGTGGCGCGTACACGGGAGGCGGAGGTGGCGGCGGACCGTCGGGCGGATCGCCAGGCGGCGGCGGGGGAGGCGGCTTCTCGGGAGGATCGCCCGGCGGCGGCCGCTCGATGGGGGCGCCCAGCGGCGGTGGCGGGGGTCCGGGAATGAGTGCACCGGGCGGGAGCTACGGCGGCGGGCGTTCGAGCGGACCGGCCATGGCGCCTTCCCAATCTGCACCGAGTGCACCCGGCGGGGCCTACGGCGGGCGGTCCTATGCGCCATCGGGATCCTCGACGAAGCCGATGAACACCGCGCCCGGCGCCGCTACGCGCGGCGCACAGCCGTATGGCTCCGCTGGAGCATCGACGAAGCCGCGCACCGCGGCGCCCGGCGCGAGCACGCGCGGCGCGCAGCCGTACGGCTCCACGCGCGCCTCGACGAAGCCGCTCACCGCCGCGCCGGGCACCTCGCGCGGCGCGGCTCCGCGCGCCTCGACGAAGCCGCTCGTCACCAGCGTGCCGGGGGCGAGCTATGGATCGCGGCCCGGCGGGACGCCGGGCGCGGGCGGTCGTCCGCCGAATTCGGGCGGTGGCGTCGGCGGCCGTCCTCCCGGCGACGGCAACTGGGGACGTCCGCCTGGCGGCGGGGGTGGCGGTTGGCAGGGCCGTCCGCCGAACGGCGGCAACTGGGGCAACGCTGGCTGGCACGGGTCGGGCTGGCACGGGTCGGGCAGGCATCCGGGCTGGCGGCCGGGCTGGACGGCTGGTGGGGCCGGGCTGGTCTGGCGGCTGGTGGGGTCCCGGCTGGTCCGTTGGCTGGTGGGGGCCCAGCTGGAGCACGTGGTGGGGTCCGAGTTGGGGCTGGGGCGCGAGTTGGTGGTGGCCGGGTTGGGGCTGGGGCGTCGGCGGCTGGTGGCCGGGCTGGAGCACCTGGTGGGGTCCGAGCTGGGGCTGGGGCGCGGGTTGGGGCTGGGCAGGCTGGGGCCTGTCGACGAGCTTCGCCTCGACGATGGCGCCGGTGACGGGCGCGTGGGTCACGTCGGGCAACGTGACGGTCATCGAGCCGGCGCCGACGCAGGTCGAGCCGGGACCGGACGCGCCGCTCCACAAGCTCTACTGTCCCGTGACGGCCCGGTTCTACCCGGACGTGCTCGAATGTTCGGAGCCGTGGTGGCGCGTGCTGCCCAACGACTCCGCGGCGCCCGCGCCGCAGGGGTCGGGTCCCGCATGGACGCCGCAGTCCGCGCCCGCAGGGCAGGGGTCGGGTGCTGCCTGGATGCCGCCGACCGCGACGCAGTCGGTGCCCGGCAACGCGCGCGCGTTCCAGACCGTCGCGTCGGTGTCGTCGACGGACGCGGTGCTGATCGACATCGACTTCGGCTCGATCCTGCCGACCTACGGCGACGTCGTGGCCGTCGCGCCCGGATCGGCGAGCGATCAGGCGGCGCGCAACTCGGCGACGTCGCAGGTCGGCAAGCGCAAGATCCCCGCGCCACCGATGACGTTGCCGCGGTGACGAACCGTCCGGGAGGCCGGGATCGGCCCCAGCCTCCCATGCCCGGCAGGTCACGGATCACCTTGGAACCGGCTCCAGCAGCTGCATGCCCGCGGTCCGCGCCGCGGCCCGATCGAACGTGACCGTGCGCTCGCAGCCGTTCGCGTGGCCGGCGCGCTCGATCATGCAGTCGGCGAACTCGGCTTTCGAGGTGCGAAACGCCCGCAGCGCCTGCCAGGCGACGTCGGCGTGCTCGACCGCGATCGTGCGTGCGCGCAGCAGCCGCTCGATGACGCCGGCGATCTCGACGCGCCTGCAGCGGTAGCCGGTTTCGAGCACCCGGACCAGCTCGATCAGGACGACGGTCGAGACGAACCCCTGCCGCTCGACCGTCAGCGTGTCCTCGAGCAGGTGGGTCGCCAACGCCGACTGCCGGGGATCGTCCTGCGTCAGGTAGCGGACCAGGACGTTGGTGTCGAGCCCGATCACGTCCCGGAGCCGCGCTTCGCGACGATGCGCCGCATCTCCTCGATCGACAGCGCCTTGCGCGGCTTCGCGACGATCCCCTTGAGCGCGCGGACGTCGTCGACGGCGGGGACGACGGCGAACTGCCCCTCGGCGAGCTCGACGAATTCGACGCGGTCGCCCGCCGACACCCCGAGCTTCTCGCGCACGACGCGGGGGAGCGTGATCTGGCCTTTGCTGGTGAGTGTCGCGGTCGCCATGTCCTTACCAATAAACCACTCTTACCGTAAGTCCACCCCGACGTCTCCCGACGCCCCCCCGCCATTGCCCCCCCTGCCCCGGTGCGACCGCGTTCGGGCCCGACCGCAGCCTGCCGCCCCGCCCCGCGGCTCGTCCATCGGCGCTTCGGCCGACCCGGGGCTCGCCGCAGCGCGATCGGCCGGCGTTCTCTCGTCCGACGCCCCACCGCGCCGCGCGGCCGACGCGACGATCCCACCGGGTCACAGGGGCGGCGTGCACCCGTACACGACGTCCGGCCCCGAGCCTTCCGCGACCCAGCCCTGCGCCACCATCTGGTCGCGCGCGCGGCGCTTCCGGTGAAGCGATGGCTGGGGCGCCGCCCAGCATGTTGTTGTACATCCGGTAGAGCGGCCGTGCCCGCCGGGCACGCGCCGGTCGTAGGTCCGCGAGTCCGATGTAGAGTGTCGTCGGCCCGAGCTGCCAGCCCGTGATGATGCCGGCGACGAGCAGGTCCGCCTCTTCACCGCGGTGTAGAAGTGGCTGCCTTGGTCCCCACTGCGTGGAAGCGGCTGACCGACGGCGTCCCGCACCAGGGGCGGTCCAGACGCGAAGAATCCGAACGTGCGACCAGTCGTTCGCGTACGCACCGTCGTTGAGCACCTGGTTCTCGAGCGGACGCCGGAAGTAGTGGCGAACGCCCGTGGTACCACCGACGCCCTGGGTTCGCGAGCGTATCCTGCCTCGTCGACACCGTCATCGTGTCCGGTGGCCGTGCCGTTGAGCACGTGACGTGGTTGTCGTCGACAGAGCCCCACGGGCCTGTGCCGACGGCGTAGCTCGTCAGGACGCTTGGCGTTGCATCGAGCACGCTGACCGAATGGCTGCCCTGGTGACGACGTAGACGTTGCCGCCGTTCAGGTCGCTGGATCTGGACGGCTTCGTCCGACCGGGACCGTCCCCGGACCGCGGTGGTGTCGACGATCGTGACCGTATTGTCGACGCTGTTGGCGAGGTAGTAGCGGCCGTACGCGTGGTTGACAATGCCGAAGTTGTCGCGCCGGCGCCCGACGGAAGGGTCTGATCACCGAATCCGTCGCGGAGTCGATGACGGAGATGGCCCGCGCCCACGTTGTGACGTAGACCTGCGGCGGCGTCGACGGCCATAGGCCCGCTGCCGACCGGGGATCGTCTTCGGACGGTGCGTGTGACGGTGTCGATGACCGACACGGACGCGTCGTTGTAGTTCGGCACGTAGACCTTGCCCAGGCCCGAGTTCGCTACCGGCGAGCGCGGGCCGTTGCCCACGGGCACCGTCGCCAGGACCGAGTTCGTCGCCGTGTCGATGATCGACACGCTGTTGCCCTGGTTCGCGACATAGACCTCGCGGCAAGTCCGCGCCCAGCGTGCCATTGTTGCCCCACCGCACGTGGCGACGATGCCAGCCCGTCTCGACGACGGTGACCGTGCCCGCGTTGTCGTTGACGACGTACACGAGGTTCGAGCCGAATTCACGATGAGGCGTCTGATGCGTGCCTGCCGGGACCGTCCCGAGCACCGCCAACGTGGCGTGACGACCGTCAGCGCCGCGTGTAGTTGCTGACGAAGACCTTCCGCGTCGCGACGTCGATGCCCAGTCCCCGGTGTTGTTGCCCATCGTCAGCGTGGCCTGGATCACCGGCGCAGCGTGGGTCTGGCCACCCATCAGCACTGCGACGAGGAAAAGTACGGCTGTGGCGATCTTCATTGCGCGCTCCCGTTGAGATGCGGAGGAACACCCTCCTTCCATTCAGCAGACCTGCCGGGTCCGCCCGCACGGAACCTTGCGCGAGCGCAAGGTGTGTGCACGAACGCCGGGGGTGGGCACGATGTTGCGACCCGGGGGAGGGCTTGCCGAAGACTCCAGGTGTTCGACCCTCGACAACTCCGGCCAGGACGGCGCGCATTCCGTATACTGAAACGCGCCGCCAACGCCCCGCACCGACATGACCGCCCCCGCCGGCCTCGTCACGTTCCTGTTCACGGACATCGAGGGCAGCAGCAGGCTCTGGGAGCAGGAGCCCGAGCGGATGCGGCCCGCGCTCGCGCGCCACGACGCGCTCGTGCGCGGCGCGGTGCAGCGGCACCGCGGCACCGTCGTCAAGATGCTGGGCGACGGCGTGCACGCCGTCTTCGACGATCCGCTCGACGCGATCGCCGCGATCGTCGACCTGCAACTCGCGCTGGCCGAGCCGCCGCCCGACGGCGACCTCGCGCTGCGCGTGCGCAGCGGCGTGAACTGCGGGGTGGTCGAGCGGCGAGACGGCGACTACTTCGGCAGCCCGGTCAACCGCGCGGCGCGCATCATGGGCTCGGCGCACGGCGGCCAGATCCTGCTGTCGCAGTCGGTCGTCGCGCTCGTCGCCGATCGGCTGCCGAAGGACGTGACGCTGCGCGACCTCGGCCTCGCGCGGCTGCGCGACCTCGCGAGCGCCGAGCACCTCTACCAGGTCCTGCATCCGAAACTGCGGCACGACTTCCCGGCGCTGCGTTCGCTCGAGGCGACGCCGAACAATCTCGCGCAGCAGGTGACGTCGTTCGTCGGACGCGAGCGCGAGCTGGCCGAGGTGACGAGGCTCCTCGGCACCGCGCGGCTCATCACGCTGCTCGGCGCCGGCGGCATCGGCAAGACGCGGCTTGCGATGCACGTCGCCGCCGACGTCATGGACGCCTATCCGGACGGCGTTTGGTTCGTCGACCTCGCGCCGCTGTCGGATGCGCGCCTCGTGCCGCAGGCGGTCGCGTCGGTGATGGGCGTCGCGGAGGAGGCCGGACGCACGGTCGTCGACGCGCTCGTCGGGTACGTCAGGGACAAGCGCATGCTGCTCGTGCTCGACAACTGCGAGCACCTGCTGCACGCCTGCGCAGAGATCGCCGGCCCGTTGTTGCGTGCCGGCGCGCAGCTGAAGCTGATCGCGACGAGCCGCGAGCCGCTGCACGTCGCGGGCGAGACGAGCTACCACATGCCCGCGCTCGCGGTGCCCGACGCGGGCGACAAAGTGACGCCCGACGCGCTAGCGCACTACGAGGCAACGCACCTGTTCATCGTGCGCGCGACCGCGGCTCAGCCGTCGTTCCGTGCGACGTCGGCGAACGCACCCGCGATCGCCGACATCTGCCGGCGACTCGACGGCATCCCGCTCGCGATCGAGCTCGCGGCGGCGCGCGTGGGCGCGCTGCCGGTCGAGAAGATCGCGGCGCGGCTCTCCGACCGCTTCCGGCTGCTCACTGGCGGCGACCAGACTGCGCTCCCGCGCCAGCAGACGCTGCGCGCGCTGATCGACTGGAGCCACGACCTGCTGACCGATCCCGAGCGCGTGCTGCTGCGCCGGCTGGCGGTGTTCGCCGGCGGCTGGACGCTGGAAGCGGCGGAAGCAGTCTGCGCGGGCGGCGACATCGACGAGGCGGACGTGCTCGACCTGCTGACGCACCTCGTCGACAAGTCGCTCGTCGCGATGGACGCCGACGGTTCGCGCTACCGGCTGCTGGAGACGGTGCGCGAATACGCGCTCGCGAAGCTCGACGAGTCCGGCGAAGGAGAGACGGCGCGCATGCGGCATCTTGCGTACTACGTCTCCTTTGGGGAGGGCGCACAGCACGCGTTCTACGGGCCCGATCAGGCGGAGACGTTTGCGCACATCGACCTCGAGCGCGAGAACATCCTCGCCGCGCACGCCTGGGCGGCGCACGAGCCGCCGGACAGCGAGCTCGGGCTGAGGCTCACCTACTCGGTCGGGCCCTACTGGTTCGCGCGGGGACAGGCGGATCTCGGCCGGCGCCTGAGCGAGGAGGCGCTCGCGAGGCCCGGTGCGCACACGCGCAGCGCGGCCCGTGCCCGCGCGCTGTTCGAGGCGGGCTGGCAGTGCTGCCACCTCGGTCGTTACGAGGAGGCGGGCTCGCGGCTCGAGGAGAGCCTTGCGATCGGGCGCGAGCTGGGTGACCGTGCGCACGTGGCGCGCGTCCTGCAGCCGCTCGGCATGGCCGCGTTCGGTCGCGGCGACATCGATGCGTCGCGGGCGTACCTGGAGGAAGCCGCGGAACTCGCTCGAGAGTCCGGCGACAAGCGCGAGCTGGCCGCGGCGCTGAACGGCCTCGCGCAACTGCACCGCGTCGAGGGCGCACTGGATGCGGCGGAGCCGCTCTACGACCGGGTCGTCAGGCTCGCCCGCGAGAGCGGCGACCGCGAAGCGATCGCCGTCGGTCTCCTGAACCTGGCGATGGTGTCGATCGGGCGTGGCACGGGCGAGCGGGTGCCCCGATGCTGATCGAAGTCGTCACGATCGCCGTCGAGATCGGATCGAGGCCGGTGGGCCAGAGCGCGCTCGACGTGTCGGCGGGCTACGGCGCGTGGCTCAACGAGTGGGAGCGCGCGGCGCGCTTCTACGGCGCTGCGGACGCGCAGGCCGTCGAGATCGGGCTGCAGCGCGACCCCTCGGACGAGTCGTTCCTGATGCCGCTGATCGAGCGGGCGCGCGCCGCGCTCGGCGGTGAGGCCTTCGAGCTCGCGATGCGCGCGGGCCGCTCGCTCACGTACGAGCAGAGCGTGAGCGAGGCGCGTGCGTGGCTCGCGCGCGCCTCGTGACGGCTTGCGTCAGTTCCTCAGCCAGGGATCCTTGGCGCACGCGATCGTGCTCGCGCTGTTGCGGAAGCGAAGCGTGTACGCGTAGTCGACACCGTCCTTCTTCTTTCGCTTCCACGTGAAGGACGGCGAGCACTTGACGTTCGTGTCCAGATCCATCACGCCGTCGGGCAGGTTGACGTCGTTGGGGAAGGCGCCATCGCCCGCGCGTGGACAGAACTGGTAGCCGCCGGGAAGCTGCCACTCGATCTTGCCGTGCTTGGCCAGCGTGTCGAGACCGACGAACTCGGCGAGCGAGACTGCCGCATCGTCGCACTGTCCGTCCGGACCGGGCGTCACGGTGACGGCGATCACGCATTTGTTTCCGGCGCTCTGGGCGCACATCGCCGGCACGCCCGTCGGCGCGGCCTTGACCGGGATCGCCGATGCCGGAGTCAGCGCTGGGGGTGGAGGGGGTGGAGGCGGCGCGGGCGGCTGTGCCTGGCTGGGCGCAGGCGCGGGTGGGGGCGGCGGCGCTTGCTTGCCGCATCCGGACAGGCCCAATCCGATCAATGCCAGTGCCACCGCGATCTTCGTCTTCACGTGAGCCCCCTGTTCGAGTGTCGTTTCGCCAGCGCAGCAGCGCGCGATGCATCGCGACGTCGCCGACACTGATCGCCCCGGCGACGCCTGTTCGCCATCGCGGTCAGCGATTCCTGAGCCACGGGTCGATCGTGCAACCCTGCCCTGTGTCCTTGTTGCGGAACCGGATCTCGTATGCGTACTCGCCGCCGGGCGTGGTGTTCCCCCAGCGCCAGTTGCGGAACGGCCTGCAAGCCGCCTTTGCCTCGAAGCCGGATCTCGCGCCGTCCTTCCTGTCGGATCCGTAGGACTCGAACACCTGCCGGCTCGCGGACGCCCAATCGGGCTTGAGATCGATGCCATCGCCGTCGCAGAACGTGAACTGATCGGGCAACTCCCATTGGATGTTGACGGGCCGGCCGCCGGTCAATTCGAGGAAGTCCGGCTCGACCCTGAAGCGCCCGAGCGCGCAACTGTAGGGACCGTTGGGATCCCGGGTCACGCGGACGTCGCAGCGGCCACCGCCGGTGTTGCACTGGACCCAGGAGGCCGCAACGAGCGACCGGGGCGTCTGCTTCGGGGACATCGTGTCGCATCCCAGCAGCACGACACCGGCTGCGAGCGCGGCAGCAATCGTTCGGATCGTCATCGGGCGTCTCCCCAGGTGTTGCGCGGATGTCGTGACCAAGCCGATACGGCAACGCCGCATTGGCTGTAGCCGACAAACCAGTTTGCCCCTACTTGCCTGGGACTGCAACGGTGGTGACGGCGGAGTATTCGCGTCTGGATCAGGCGTTTGAACGCCAAGTTGCGGAGGCCACCGATGCGCGCCGCCGGGCAGCGGCCGAAATCGCACCGCTCGCCGATGGTGCGGCGCGCCATTTCCGCTGTCCGTCCCGCCCGAGTTGACGCGGATCAAACCGTTCCGCGATCGCCCCCGCCGTGGCGCCACAACCCCTTCCATCGACGAATCGGCCGCGATTTCCCGGCGCTACACTCCCCGCTCGAACCTGCTTCGACAGCCTCGTTCAACGACGCCCAGGGGAAGACCATGACCGACACCGTCAAGTACGTCCTCGACGAATCGCGCATTCCGAAGGCCTGGTACAACCTGCAGGCCGACCTGCCGAAGCCGCTCCCGCCCGTGCTGCACCCGGGCACGAAGCAGCCGGTCGGTCCGGACGACCTCGCGCCGCTCTTCCCGATGGAGCTGATCATGCAGGAGGTCACGCGCGAGCGTGACGTCCCGATCCCCGGCCCCGTGCGCGACGTGTACCGCCAGTGGCGGCCGGCGCCGCTCTACCGCGCACGGCGACTCGAGAAGGCGCTGCAGACGCCGGCGCGCATCTATTACAAGTACGAGGGCGTGTCCCCGGCGGGCAGCCACAAGCCGAACACCGCCGTCCCGCAGGCGTTCTAAACCGCGAGGCGGGCATCAAGAAGCTGGTCACGGAGACCGGCGCCGGCCAGTGGGGCAGCTCGCTCGCGTTCGCGGGCGCGCTGTTCGGCATCGACGTGCAGGTGTTCATGGTGCGCGTGTCGTACGACCAGAAGCCGTACCGCCGCGCGCTGATGGAGACCTATGGCGCGAAGTGCATCCCGTCGCCGTCGAACCTGACGAACGCGGGCCGCACGATCCTCGCGAAGCGTCCCGACCATCCGGGCAGCCTCGGCATCGCGATCTCCGAGGCGGTCGAGATCGCCGCGCAGAACGACGACACCAAGTACGCGCTCGGAAGCGTGCTCAACCACGTGCTGCTGCACCAGACGATCATCGGCATCGAGTCGATGGAGCAGCTCGAGATGGCGGGCGACTATCCGGACATCATCGTCGGCTGCACCGGCGGCGGGTCGAACTTCGCGGGCATCGCGTTCCCGTTCATCGGCGCGCAGCTCCGCAGCGGGAAGAAGGTCGACGTGATCGCGGTCGAGCCGGCCGCGTGCCCGAGCCTCACGCGCGGACGCTACGCCTACGACTTCGGCGACACGGCGCACCTGACGCCGCTCACCAAGATGCACACGCTGGGCTCGACGTTCACGCCGCCGGGCTTCCACGCGGGCGGCCTGCGCTACCACGGCATGGCGCCGATGGTGTCGCACCTGCAGGAGCTGGGGCTCATCCGGTCGACCGCGTATCACCAGACGAAGGTGTTCGACGCCGGCGTGCAGTTCGCGCGCGCCGAGGGCATCGTTCCCGCGCCCGAGGCGAACCACGCGGTGCGCGGCGCGATCGACGAGGCGATCCGCTGCCGCGAGGAAGGCACGTCGCGCGCGATCCTGTTCAACCTGTGCGGCCACGGCCACTTCGACATGCAGGCGTACATCGACTACTTCGGCGGCAAGCTCAAGGACCTGAACTACGACGAGTCCGAGCTCGCGATGGCGCTGGCGGGGCTGCCGAGCGTCGCCGAGCCGGCTTGACCCCCGCAACCGGGGTCAGAGCCGAATCTGATCCCGGTGTGAAGTTGCCGCCTGTCGGCGCGGGGACGCCGCCGACCCCGAGTGGCCATCCGGTGGCATGGCGGTTGCAACGTGTTCGCTGTCGACAGCCTCGGACACGGCAATGCGTCTCCCCTTCGTTGCATCCGCACTCATCGCCACGGCGGTCGCGCTGGCGAGTTCCGTCGCCCACGCCACCATGTACAAGTGCACGTCGCCCGACGGCACCGTCGCGTTCCAGGCCGCCCCCTGCCCGGGCGCGGCGAAGCAGGAGAATGCGGACGTGCGACTGACCGCGGGCGGCACGACCGCCGCGGGCCGGGTGCAGATCGCCCAGGACGTCCAGTTGCGCGCGGTCGCCGACCGCGAGGAGACCCAGCGCCGCGACCGCTGCCGCAGCTATCGCGAGGCGATCGACCGCCAGAGCGAGCAGCTCACGTCGGGTTCCGAGAGCGCGAAGCAGAAGGCGGCCCGCGAGGTCGCCAACCAGGAGCGCAAGGCGCAGCAGGACCGCTGCTGACCTTCGGTGTCAGGCACGGTGTCAGACACCAGAAGCCGGTGTCTGACACCGTGCCTGACACCGATAGACTTCCGGCTATGCTTGCGGCATGTCCCTCGTCACGCTGCAGGACGCCGAGCTCGCCTACGGCCTCCACCCGCTGCTCGACCGCGCCAACCTGACCGTCCTCGACGGCGAGCGGATCGGGCTCATCGGCCGCAACGGCACCGGCAAGTCATCGCTGCTTTCCGCCATCGCGGGCACGATCGCCCTCGACGACGGCGAGATCAAGCGCCGCGACGGGCTCGCCATCGCGTTCGTCGAGCAGGAGCCGACGCTGCCCGCGGCGTCGACGCTGCGGGAGAGCCTCGCGATGCGCGGCCATCTCGAGCGCATCGCCGACGAGCGCGAGCGCTGGCGCGTCGAGGCGCGACTCAACGAGTTCCTGCACCGATTCGGGCTCGACGAGGCGGCCGATCCGTCGTCCGCGTCGGGCGGCGAGCGCAAGCGCGCCGCGCTGGCGCTCGCGTTCGCACGCCAGCCCGACCTGCTGCTGCTCGACGAGCCGACCAACCACCTCGACATCGACGCGATCGGAGCGCTCGAGGAATTCGTGCGCCGCGCGCCGGCGTCGATCGTGATCACGCACGACCGTGCCTTCCTCGACGCGGTCGCGACGCGCATCGTCGAGCTGGACCGGGGGTTGCTGCGCTCGTATCCGGGCAACTTCGCCGCGTACCAGTCGCGCAAGGCGGACGAGCTCGCGGCCGAGGAGGTCGTCAGCCGCAAGTTCGACAAGTTCTGGGCGCAGGAGGAGGTCTGGATCCGCAAGGGCGTCGAGGCGCGCCGCACGCGCAACGAAGGCCGCGTGCGCCGGCTCGAGCGGCTGCGCGAGGAACGCGCGGCGCGGCGCGAGCGCCTCGGCAACGTCAGGCTCTCGCTCGACGCGGGCGCGCGCTCGGGCAAGCTCGTCGCGGAGCTGGAGAACGTCACCAGGCGCTTCGGCGACCGCACGATCGTGCGCGACCTGTCGATGGTGATCATGCGCGGCGATCGCATCGGATTGATCGGACCGAACGGCGCGGGCAAGACGACGCTGATCAGGCTGATCCTGGGCGCGCTGCCGCCGGACGAGGGGCGCGTGCGTCTCGGCACGAACCTCGAGATCGCGTACTTCGACCAGATGCGCGAGCAGCTCGACCCCGAGCGCACGCTCGCCGACACGATCAGCCCGGGCTCCGACTGGATCGAGATCGGCGGCCAGCGGCGGCACGTGCTCACCTACCTCGGCGAGTTCCTGTTCCCGCCGGAACGCGTCAACGCGCCGGTGAAGACGCTCTCCGGCGGCGAGCGCAACCGCCTGCTGCTCGCGCGGCTGTTCGCGCGGCCCGCCAACCTGCTGGTGCTCGACGAGCCGACCAACGACCTCGACATCGAGTCGCTGGAGCTGCTCGAGGAGACGCTGCAGGGCTACACGGGAACGCTGCTGCTCGTGAGCCACGACCGCGCGTTCCTCGACAACGTCGTCACGCAGACGCTGGTCGCGGAAGGCGACGGCAAGTGGCAGGAATACGTCGGCGGGTACAGCGACTGGCTCGTGCAGCGCGAAGGCAGGGGCAGATCCGACGTTCCTCGCTCGCTCGCGGGACCTGGCGCCGCACTGTCCGGAAAGCCGGATCTGCCCCAGCCTTCGCCCGCGTCGCCGCCCGCCCGCGTGAAGCTCTCGTTCAAGGAGCAGCGCGAACTCGAATCGCTGCCCGCGGAGCTCGAGGCGCTCGAGCGCGAGCAGCACGAGATCACCGCACGCATGTGCGCGCCCGACTACCACCGGCAGGGACCTGACGTCGCGAAGCGCGACCGCCAGCGGGCCGAGGAGGTCGAGCACCTGCTCGCGGAGAAGTTCGAGCGCTGGGCGGCGCTCGAGGACAAGGCCTCGGCGGCGAAGGTGCGCTGAGGCGCCCCCCGGTGTCAGGCACCGAGGTGCGCAGTCGAGCCCCCGAAAAGCCGAAGGCCCGCGCATGAGGCGGGCCTTCGTGGATTGGTGGCGAGCCAGGGACTCGAACCCCGGACCAAAGGATTATGATTCCTCTGCTCTAACCAGCTGAGCTAGCTCGCCAAAGCATTGAATTATCTCAGGGAAGCGGCGCTCAGTCAAACGCGCTCCCTCGCTCGGCAAGCCTTTCCATCCCAAACCCGCCCGGCGTCGAACCGGGGTCGGATGAGCGCTGACCCCGGTTCGATCTCGACGCGTGCCGCGGCGCCGTCAGCAGCCGTACGGAGGCGGCACGTAGCCCGCGTCGTCCGCGGGCACGATCGACGCGTCGATGCGCTCGAGCAGCGCGCGCGCGCTCGCCGATCCGGCCTTGGCGGCCTGGGCGAGGTAGGTCCGCGCGCGGCCGAGGTCGGTCGACGACGCGTTGCCGTCGGGCGTGCGGCCGTCGTAGAAGATGCGCCCGGCCCGTTCCGCGGCGGAGGCGTCGCCCTGCGCCGCCATCCGCTCGTAGTCGGCGAGCGTCGCCGCGCTGCGGTTCGCCGCGGCGGCGCTGCCCGCGGCGGATGCGGTGACCTGCGCGCCGGCGGTCCCGGCGATCATGAGGCCGAGGACGACGGGAAGGGCGTAGCGGGGTTGAATGCGGACCATGGTCTCTCCCTTTGTCGAGGGTGGGGGACGCCCGACGCCTGTGCGCGAGCGCTGGTGCCACCGGCGGCGCGGCCAGGCCCGCGGCGCATCGGGGGGACTGCGCCACGCGTGCCGGCGACCGAGCCGCCAGAGCAGCCCGACCGGCGCGGCGAGGAGGTGCCCGTCCCGCCGGGAGGCGTTCGGGGCTTCGTCGCGCCGATCGTGATGCGTGCTGCCGCCCTCTTTCTAGGGGAGTGACCGTTAACCGGCCGTTAACAACCCTGATCGAATAGGGGACACTAGCCGTGCTGGAGGCGCGCCGTCGGGGAGGTCCACCGGGGCCATGACCTTGCATCTGCTGGGAACGCTGCGCTGGGAGCCTGCCGGCGAAGCGTCGAAACCCTTGCCGGCGGTGTTGCCCGTCGCGATCCTGCTCGTGCTCGCGCGGCACGGCCAATGGATGTCGAGGGCGAAGGTGGCCGCGATCTTCTGGCCGGACACGGCCGGGGATGCGTCGCTGCTCAACCTGAGGGTCAACGTCCACAAGGCGCGGCGCCTGCTGGAGGAGCTGTCGATCGAAGTGCCGGTCGAAAGCGATCGCCGCGGGCTCCGATGGGCGCCGCCGACCGACGTTGGCGAGACGAGCCGCGCCAAGGGCCCGCTCGCCGTCGGCTTCGAGCTGCCGGCGTTCGAGCGATTCGCGGCCTGGCTGCGCGATTGGCGCGAGTCGTGCGCCGGTCCGTCGCTGCGCGCGGTCGACGACGACGATCCCGACGACGGCGATGCGGCGTGGCCGGAGGCGCCGCTGTCCGCGCGGTTCTACGGCCGGCGCGTCGAGCTCGCACGGTTGCGGTCGTCGAACGCGCCCGCGACGCTGGTGTCGGGGGATCCGGGGGTCGGCAAGAGCCGGCTCGTCGCGGCCGCGTTCGATCCGACGTCCTGGTTGCGTTGCCGCGAGGGCATGCGGCAGGCGTCGTTCTGCGCGGTCGCCGAATTGTTCGCCGCGCATCCTTCGTGGCTCCAGGACCTGGGCGCCTACCGGCTCGACATCGCGCGGCTGCTTCCCGACGTTGCCCCCGACGAGCCGCTCCCGCCGCTCGACGCCCTCACCGCACGCGTGCGGCTGTTCGAAGCGCTTGCGCGCACGATCGAGCGCCACGTCGGCCTCCTCGCCGTCGACGACCTGCAGTGGGCGGACGCCGCGACGGTCGAGTGGCTCGTGATGCTCGCGCATCGCGGCCGCCTGCGCTGGGTCGCCACGGCGCGCGGCGAGGAGATTCCCGCGTCGACGCACACCGCCATCGAGGCGCTCGAGGCGCGCGGCGCGCTGGTCGTGCTTCCGCTGCAGGGCCTCGATCGCACGGCGATGAACGCGCTGCTGCACGACCGTCGGCCCGATCTCGCGGGATCGGCGGGCGTGCCGAGGCCGCACGCGTGGCTCGACGCGCTCTGGTCCTACACCGGGGGCAACGCGTTCTGCGCGATCGAGGTGATGGACGCGCTCACCGCCGCCGACCGGCCGCAGCGCCTGTCGAGCCTGCCGCTGCCCGATCGCGTCGCGTCGATGGTGCGCAGGCGCCGGGAGGGCCTCGACGCCGACGGGCGCGCGGTCGTCGACGCGTGCGCGCTGGCGATCGGCGCGCCGTCGGTCGCGCAGCTCGCGGCGATGACCGGGCTTTCGTCCGCCGCGACGTTCGAGGCGCTCGACGCTTCGCAGGCGCAGGGGCTCACGAACGACACGACGTGCGGGCACGACGTGGTCCGCGAGGCGATCCGCATGGCGATCCTGCCGTGCCGTGCGGCCGAGATGCACGCGAACGCCGCCCGGCACCTGGCCGAATCCGGCGCGGAGCCGGACCGCGTCGCCCATCACTGGCGAGCAGCCGGCGATGCGGAGGCCGCGTGGCCCTGGATGCTGCGCGTGGCGCAGCGGCTGAAGCAGCGCGGCGAACGGGAGGCGGCGGTGGCGGCGCTGTCCGAGATTCGCGATGCGACGAGCGATGCCGCGCTCGCGCTGCGCGCGGACATCATGCTCGCGCAGGAACACCTGTTCGACGATCTCCCCGCCGGCCGTCAAGCGCTCGAGTCGACGCTGGTGCGCGCGCGGTGCCTGCCTCCGGACGTCGCGCGGCAGACGATCGAGGCGCACGCGCTGTCGGGGCTGGTCGACCACGCGGTCTTCAGCGGCGACCTCGCGCGTGCGTGCGGGCTCGTTCAGGCGCTGCGCGAGCGCCTGCCGGGGCTGGACAAGGACGTGCTCGTCGAGGCCCACCAGGTGCTGATCGAGGCGACGATGCGCCTCGGCGACGCCGAGGCCGCGCGCGTTTCGCTGCAGGGGCTGCGCGACGCGCGCGCGGCGCCCGCGGTCGTCCTGTCGTTCGAGGCGCAGATCCACTGGTTCACCGGCGAGGTGCGCGAGGCGCGCAGCGTGTTCGAGGGCCTGCTGGCGCGCCATCCGGACTACTGCCAGGGGCTCACGATCGAGAACGACCTCGCCGTCATGTGCCACGCGCTGGGCGACCTCGGCACGGCGGAGGCGATGGCGCGACGGAGCCTGCGCAGCTGGGCCGGCGTCGCGCACACCGAGGCGCTGTCGTCGCTCGTGCTCGGCTCGACGCTCACCAGCTCGGGCCGCTATGGCGAGGCGCTCGAGGCGTTCGAGCGCGCGCGGGAACTCGGCCGGCAGCAGGGCTCCGCGCTGTTCGTCAGCGAGGCGCTGGCTCGCCGGTCGCGGCTCCACTGGTGCGAGGGCGATCCCGACGCCGCGATCGTGGATGCGATGGCGGCACGCGCCGCCGCAGGGCAGGTCGACGAACCGCTGCGCGGCAGCGGCCTCGCCCTCGCCGAGATGCTGGCATGGGTCGACGTGCATCGCGCGCCGGCCCTGGAGGCGCTCGCGAGGCTCGAGGCGCTCGCCGCGCGGAGCCGCCACCCTGTCGTCCGGGCCCGGCTCTGGCGGGGACGGGGCGCGGCGGCGGAGGCTCGCGGCGACGGGCCGATGGCGCTCGACGCCGCCCGGCGCCAGGTCGCGGTCGCGCGCGAGGCCGGGCTCGCCGAGTGGCTGTGCGAGGCGCTCGGTCGCGTGGCGCGCCTCGCCACCGCCGCCGAGGCCGACGCCGCCTGTGCCGAAGCGCAGGTGCTCGCCCATTCGCAGGGCTTCGGCTGGCTCGTCGTCCAGCTCGACGGCGAGATCCCCAGACCGCGCCGCCGGGCGTAGGTCCCGCCGACGGCCCTGCCGGTCCTGCGCCCCGGGGTGCACGGCCCTGCTTCGTCAGGGCTGGCCCGGGAAAGGGGTCGGGGCGGGTCCCGGCCCCGGGCCGCGCTGGCCCGTCCTGCCGGCTTATCCCGGCTGTCCGCAGTTCATCCGGCCCTCCGGCCGGTTCGTCGCGACCCCGTCGCTCGACGAATCCGAAACGCGGAGACTCCGCATCAAAGAGGCATCGCAAGCAGGAACGAACCGACAAGCCCTCGAGGAGAGACGCCATGATCCGCCTGACCACGACGTTCGAACGCACCGTCATCGCGACCGCCGCGGTCGCGCTGTCCACGCTCACGCTGCTCGCCGCGACCGTCGCGCCGGCCAGCGCCGATCAGTCGGCGCTGACCGCGAAGCTCAACGCGTCCGCGCCGACGGTGCTAGTCGTCGGCGAGACCGCGACGCGCGTGAACTGAGCGGCGCGACGTCGACCCTTTCCTCCTGCGGGCCCCGGTCACGCCGGGGCGCGATTTCTTTCCCGCCATGCCGCACCTGCGCGACCACGGATTCGAGACCGGCTACGACGACGCTACCGTCGCCGGGGTCGAGATCGTCGATCGCGCACCGGCGGAGCCCGGGCGCTGCTGCCCCGCGCGCGACGAGCGCGACGGCACCGACGCGTCGCCTTGCACCGTCCGCGCGCCGCTCGCGCGCGACGAGGACTGACGACGGCCCGCGCGCGTCAGGCGAGCTTGCGCCTGAGCCAGCGCATCACCGGCCCGATCAGCGGCAGCTTCGCGTAGAGCTCGTTCGCCGCGTCCCAGTAGTCGCGGTGGTAGGCGATGCGCCCGTCCGGCGCGAACCTGAGGTGCGTCGCGCCGTGGATCACCTGCGACTGGTGCGGGCGCCACTTCCTCACGCGGTAGCTCATGTCCCACGTGAGCATCGCGCCCCCGTCGTCGGCGACGGTCTCGAGGATCGTGAAGCGCACGTCGTCGAGGTGCTCGAACATCGCGCCGAAGATCCGCGCGATCTCTGAGACACCGGTGACCTCGTTGAACGGGTCGCGGAAATACGCGTCCTCGGTGTAGATCCTGCCGAGCCGCGGGACGTCGGCGGGCGAGATCGACTCGAAGAACGCCTTCGCCCGGAGGGCGGCGTCCCGGACGGCGGCTGCGTCGGTCATCGAGGGTCTCCGCGTTCAGACGCCGGTGGCCTTGCGCACGATCGCGAAGTACCATCGGTAAGGCAAGAGGCGCAGGAGCTTCAGCCGGCGCGAGAACGCGCGCGGGAAGTGGATCTCGAAGTCGCCGCGCTCGAGGCCGGCGACGATCTCCGTCGCGGCCTCGTCGGCGGAGATCAGGTACGGCATCGGGAACGCGTTGCGGTCGGTGAGCGGCGTCCTCACGAAGCCGGGGTTGATCAGCGCCACGCCCAGGCCGCGCGGGGCGAGATCGAGGTAGAGCGTCTCGGCGAAGTTGATCAGCGCCGCCTTCGACGCGCCGTAGACGAGCGCCTTCGGCAATCCGCCGTAGCCCGCGACCGACGACACGATCCCGATCGTGCCGTGGCCCTGCGCGAGCAGCGCGGGCACGATCGCCGCGACCGTCCCGATCACGCCGTGCAGGTTCGTTTCCAGCAGCGCGCGCGCCTTCGCGTCGGTGAGCTCCCACGCGCGGATCTCCTCGTGCGTGCCGGCGACGACCAGCACGAGGTCGATGCCGCCCCAGCGCGCGTGCACGCGCGCCCACGCGGCCTGCACCGACGCGTGGTCGGTGAAGTCGAGCGGCTCGAGCGCGGCGCGGCCCGACGCGACGGCATCGCCGGCGACCTCCGCGAGCTTGTCGGCCGACCGTGCCGACAGCGCGACGCGGGCGCCGCGCGCGAGCAGGAGCTTCGCGGTCGCGGCGCCGATCCCGGTCGACGCGCCGACGATCCAGACGCGCGCGTCCTTCCAGGCGGGTGGCGGCGGATTCAGCGGGGAGAGGAGGCTCATGGTGGATCGGTCGCCCATGCGGTGTCAGACACGGTGTCAGTGTCTGACACCGGGGATCAGCGCTTGCGGAACGCGAGCGTGACCTCGCCCACGCGCACGCCGAACTTCGACATCGTCGTGCGGTTCAGCATCGTCCGCTCGTCCATCAGGAACATCCAGTCGTCCATGTCCATGTTCCAGACGCGGCCGTCGACCGGCAACGCGAGCACGTAGCGCCACTGCAGCACGTTGCCGGCCGCGGCGCCGGTCGCGGTGCCGACGACGTCGCCCGCGGTACCGGTGTAGCGGTCGCCGTCCTTGACGATCGTCCAGACGCGCTTCTCGCGCTTGCCGTCCGCGTACTCGAACGACTCGTCGAGCGTCCCGGTGTTGCCGTTCCACTTCGCGTCGATCACGACGTGGAATCGCGCGACGACCTTGCCCGACCGGTCCTGGAACGTTCCCCAGCCGTCGATCGTGCCGTCGAAGTACTCGCGGAGGTCGAGACGGGGCTTCTCCCCGGCGTAGTGCCCGACGTCGACGCTCGCGCAACCGGACAGCGCGAGGGCGAGCAGCGAGGCGACAAGCATCCTGAACATCGTCATGGCTCCGTGGATTCGACGCTCACGCGGCGCGGCGCGACGCGGCAGAGAACGAGAACAGCGCGGCGAGCGCGCCGAGCTTGAGCAGGCACGGCACGGCCGCGTAGACGATCGCGAGCGCGACGGTCGCGTCGCCGTCGCGCGAGCCGGGCGCGTAGCCGAGCGCGTCGAGCAGCGGCAGCGCGATGCCGGCCGCGAGCGCGAGGTTGAGCTTGGTGGCGAGCGTCCAGACGCCGAAGTAGGCGCCGGTCGAGCGCATCGTGCCGCGCCGTCCGATCACGTCGGCGAGGATCGACGGCGGCAGCGCGAGGTCGGCGCCGAGCGCCGCGCCCGACATCGCGCAGACGATCGCGAACGCGACGACGTCGCCGGGACCGAGCAGCGCCGCCCAGACGAAAGCGATCACGGCGACGACCATCGACGCCGCCCACGCGGCGGTCTTGCCGGCGCGCGCGGCGAGCGCCGTCCACATCGGCAGTCCCGCCGCGCCCGCGACGAAGTAGAGCGCGAGCAGCCAGCCCTGCCGTCCTTCCGCCTGGAGCACGTCGGCGACGTAGAACAGGAAGAGCGTCGCGGGAATCGCCGCGGCGATGCCGTTCAGCGCGAACACGACGAGGAGCCGGCGGAAGAGCCCGTCGGAGAGCGCGTCTGCGACGCCGGCGACCACCGGGCGCGGCGGCTCGGCTGCGCGGGGCACCTGCGGCGCGGCAAGCGTCACCGCGAGGCAGGCGGCCACGATCGCCGCGAACAGCCACGCGAAGCGCGGCAGGCCCGCGGCTTCGCCGCCGCCGGCGCCGAGGATGCCGGGCAGCACGCTCGCCGCGACGACGCCCGCGAGCGCCAGGCCCTCGCGCGTCGCGGTGATGCGCGTGCGCTCGTCCGGATCGGACGAGAGCTCGGCGCCCCACGCGTTGTGGTTGATCGTCGCGAGCGAATAGGCGAGGTAGACGATCGCGAGCGCGGCACCCATCCACGCGAGCAGCGGTCCTTCGCCGCGCACCTGCGGCGAGAACAGCGCGATCATGCCGAACGCGAGCACGGGCGCCGACCACGCGATCAGGCGCTTGCGCGAGGAACCGCGGTCGCTCCACGCGCCGAGCAGCGGGTCGAGGATCGCGTCGAACGCGCGAAGCGCGAGCAGCAGCACGCCCAGCGCGGCGAGGCTCACGCCGAACACCTCGCCGTAGAACTTCGGCAGGTGCACGTAGAGCGGCAGCGCGCCCATCGCGAGCGGGATCGCGAACGCGCCGTAGGCGACGCGCCGTGCGGCGCCGAGGCCCGGTCCGGGCGCGGCGACCCGGTCCGCCGGCGGTGCGGACGCTGCCGCGGGGGCGACCATCGGGCGCCTCAGGACTCGCCCAGCAGGCGCGAGCGGAAGTCCGGACGCGACGTCCTCGGGTCGAGCCAGATGCCGAAGAACGCCTGCGCGAACGCGGGCTCGACGATCTCGCCGATCGGCTTGCCGTTGTGGAAGAACGCGGCGCCGCGCGACGGGACGTTGACGCCCGTGAGGCGATCGCCCTTGCCGACGGTCGGGAAGATGGCTTTCATCGCACGCGCCCAGCGCTCGCGCTCGGCGGGCGAGCCGTACCCCAGCTTCTCGATCTCCTGCGCGCTGCGCTCGGCGATCCTCGCGCCGTCGAGGTCGCGGTGGTAGACGAGATCGAGCGCGAACGGCGCGGCGATCGAGTAGCCCCGTACCGCGCTCCAGTAGAACCCGTCGTAGATCGACATGCCGAGGAACCGGAACGCGCCCGCGCCCTGGATGCGCGCGTCGGGCGCGAGCTCCGCCACGAGCGCGGGCAGCGGCGGCGCCTTCGACGCGTCGGCGCCGCGGGCGGGCGACGCGGCGATCATCGCGCCGAGCGCGACCGCCGCCGCGAGCTTATGCGCGCTCGAACGTGTACTGGCCCACATCGGTCGTCTCCGAGTCGAATCCCGCCGCGCAATAGGCGAGGTAGAAGCGCCAGCAGCGCACGAACGCCTCGTCGAAGCGCGCGCCGATCGTGGCGGCGTTCGC
Organism: Betaproteobacteria bacterium; assembly: GCA_016704895.1. Lineage (GTDB taxonomy): Bacteria > Pseudomonadota > Gammaproteobacteria > Burkholderiales > Casimicrobiaceae > VBCG01. The sequence goes on along the minus strand of JADIZG010000007.1, from coordinate 70,979 downwards.
CTCGAACCCGGCGAGCCAGCGCTTGAGCGTCTCGGCGTAGTCGCGGCCGAAGCGGAGCGAGCGCACGACCCGCAGCCCCGCGCGCTCGGCCTCGGCGACCAGGCGCGACGGCGAGGCGAGCATGCCGCCCGGGAAGATGTACTGCTGGATGAAGTCGGACTGCGTCCGGTAGCGCTCGAAGCGATCCTCGGCGATCGTGATCGCCTGGATGCAGGCGCGGGCGCCCGGCGCGAGCGCGTCGCGCACCGCGGCGAAGTACGTCGGCCAGTACTTCTCGCCGACCGCCTCGACCATCTCGATCGACGCGACGCCGTCGTAGCGGCCACGCACGTCGCGGTAGTCCTGCAGGCGCAGGTCGGCGCGGTCCGCGAGCCCCGCCTGCGCCAGCCGTTCGCGCGCCCAGGACGTCTGCCGCTCGGAGAGCGAGATGCCGGTGACGTGGTGACCCGCGCGCGCCGCGGTCTCCACGAACCCTCCCCAGCCGCAGCCGATTTCGAGGACGCGCGAGCCCGGCGCGAGCGCGAGCTCGGAGAGCAGGCGGTCGTACTTGGCCTGCTGCGCATGGTCGAGCGCGCGATCGCTCGCGCCTTCGAACAGCGCCGCCGAGTAGGTCATCGTGCGGTCCAGCCAGAGCGCGTAGAAGTCGTTGCCGAGATCGTAGTGCGCGGCGATGTTCTTGCGCGCCTGGCGCCGCGTGTTCGCGTTCAGCCAGTGGCGCAGGCGCAGCAGGCGCTGCATCCACGCGCGACCGATGAACGCGCGCTCGAGCGCGCCCTGGTTCGCCGCGATCACCGTGAGCAGGTGCGCGAGATCGGGAGAGTCCCAGTGGCCGTCGAGGTAGCTCTCGGCGAAGCCGACGTCGCCACCCTTGAGCGACGCGGACGCGACGTGCCAGTCGGCGAGCGTGATCTGGCCCGGCACCGCGGGCAGGCCCTCGCCCGGCGCGCCGCCCGGGCCGAAGCGATGGACCTTGCCGTCGGGCGCGACGAGCTCGATGCTCCCGCGCTCGATCCGGGCGAGCAGCGCGAGCAGCATGTGGCCCGCGGCCGACGTGCCGACGCGGCGGCGCGGGGCGCGGTGCGATTGCGGTGAGGCGAGCGTGGTGGTCATCGGCGCGAGAGCGCCGCGGCGGGCGGCGCGGGCTTGGTGAAGAACGGGACGCGCTTGCGCCACAGGCGCAGCGCCTGCCAGTGGATCCGCGCGACCACCATCAGCGTGAACCAGCGATAGCGCCAGGCGAGGCTGCGGACGGCCGCGCGCGAGAGGGTCTCGGCGCCGCCCGAGATCCAGGTCTCGATCAGCGGCGTCGCGTCGTCGTCGTCGAAGTAGTCGACGCGCGCGAGCCAGCGCCCGGGACCGAACCGGAAGCGGAACGCGTAGCGTCCCTTGACGTCGCAGAACGGCGAGACGTGGAAGACCTTGCGGGCCTCCAGCACGTCGCCGCTCGCGATCGGGCGGCCGTCGGCGTGCGCGACCAGGTAGTCGTGGCGCTCGCCGAACGTGTTGTTGACTTCGGCGAGCACGGCACGCACGGCGCCGTCGCGGTCGTGCGCGACCCAGAAGCTCACCGGGTTGAACACGTAGCCCAGCATGCGCGGGCATCGTGTGCAGCACGACCTCGCCGTCGGCGGCGATGCCCTCGCGCGCGAGCAGGTCGCGGATCCAGGGCAGGAGCGGCGAACCGTCCCGCGCGCCGTGGTCGCGGTCGTGGAACGACACGAGGCCGCGCGCGTTCCACGCGATGCCGCGCGAGGGCAGCTCGTCCAGCCGCGAGAGCGGCAGGCGCAGGCAGAAGCCGGGATACCGGAACGCGTTGACGGCGGGCCGCGCGCGCCGATGCCCGATCTGTCCGGCGAGAATCGCGAAGCCGTCCGCGCGCAGCGTGTCCAGGCCCTCGAGCGCGGCGGACGGGATGCGGGCGTTCATGGATCGGCCCTCGCGATCAGGCGGCGACGCGCTCGCGCGCGTCGACGATCGGCGCCGGGGCCGCGACCGCGGCGCCGATGGCGTCGGCGACCGCGTGCGCCGAGCGAATCCCGTCCTCGTGGAACCCGTGGCCGAGCCACGCGCCGGCGTACCAGGTGTTGCGCTGTCCCTGCATGAGGCCGACCGCGCGCTGGGCGGCGATCGCCTTCGCGTCGAGCACCGGGTGCGAGTACTCGAACTCGTTGATCACCGCGCGCGGGTCCGGCTCGAACGGCGGGTTGAGCGTGACGATCACGGGCGTCTCGGTCGGAAGCGGCTGCAGGCGGTTGATCAGATAGCTTACCGCCACCGGGCGCTCGCCGTCCGGGTCGTCGGCGGACAGGTAGTTCCAGCTCGACCACGCCCGGCGCGAACGGGGCAGCAGCGACGCGTCGGTGTGCAGCACGACGCGGTTCGGCTGGTAGCGGACCGACGGGAGCAGTCGCGCTTCGGCGGGGCTCGGGTCCGCGAGCAGCGAGTGCGCCTGGTCGCTGTGGCAGGCGAACACGACGGCGTCGAACCGCTCGGCGCGGCGCGCGGCCGTGTCGATCTCGACGCCGTGGCGCAGCCGCTGCACGCGCGTGACCGGCGTCGACGTGCGGACGTCCGGCAGCGCGGCGACGATCTTGCGGACGTAGGTTCGCGATCCGCCGCGCACGGTGCGCCACTGCGGGCGGTCGGCGATCGCGAGCAGGCCGTGGTTGTGGCAGAAGCGCACGAACGACGGCAGCGGGAAGTCGAGGATGTCCTTCGACGGCGACGACCAGATCGCCGCGGCCATCGGCACGAGATACCAGTCGCGGAACGCGTCCGAGTAGCCGCGTTCCTCGAGGTACTCGCCCAGCGAGATCGACCAGACGCGGTTGCCGAGCTCGAGGGCGGTCGTCTCGCGGTTGAAGCGCAGGATCTCGCCGAGCATGCGCCAGTACGCGGGCTTCAGCGCGTTGGCCGGCTGCGCGAACAGCGTCGCGAGGCTCGTGCCGGCCCATTCGATGCCGGCACGGTCGTTGCGCACCGAGAACGACATGTCCGACGGGACGCTCTCGACGCCCAGCTCGTCGAACAGCCGGACGAGGTTCGGGTAGGTGCGGTCGTTGAAGACGAGGAACCCGGTGTCGACCGGGAACGTGAGCCCGTCGACGGTGACGTCCACCGTGTGCGAGTGGCCGCCGGGCCGGCGATCGGCCTCGAACACGGTGACCGAGTGGCCCTTGCGCGACAGAAGCAGTGCGGACCCGAGTCCGGCAATACCCGATCCGACGATGGCGATGCGCACGACGTATTCCTCTCTGCGGCCGGCGCCCGGGGCGCGGCCTCTTCGTTGATGGCCGGCCGAGACGCTTCCGCCCCGGCCGATGGTGCTTTCAGCGCGACGCGGCGCGCGGGCTCAGGCGCCCGGACGGCCCGCGCCGGTGCCCTCGATCTCCGCGTACGCGGAATGGTTGTGGATCGACTCGAAGTTCTCGCTCGCGACCGTGAACCGGCCGATGCGCGGGTCGCGGCCGAGCGCGAGCGCGATGTCGCGCACGAGGTCCTCGACGAACTTCGGGTTGTCGTAGGCGCGCTCGGTCACCCACTTCTCGTCGGTGCGCTTGAGGAGCCCGTAGACTTCGCACGACGCCTGGTCCTCGGCGACGCGGGCGATCTCCTCGAGCGTGATCTCGCCGACGGTCACCTCGGCATCGATCGTGATGTGCGAGCGCTGGTTGTGCGCGCCGTACTCGCTGATGCTCTTCGAGCACGGGCACAGGCTGGTGACGGGCGCGGTGATGCCCACGGTCAACCGCGTGCGCCCGTCGCGGCGCTCGGCCGTCCACGTGGCGTCGTAGTCGAGCAGGCTCTCGACGCCCGACATCGGCGCCGCCTTGCGGACGAAGTAGGGGAAGCGCATCTCGATCTTCCCGTCGACGGCCTCGAGACGATCGAGCATCGCCTCGAGCATCGCGCGGAAGCCGGCGAGGTCGAACGCCGGGCGGGGCCGCTCGAGGATCTCGACGAAGCGCGACATGTGCGTGCCCTTGACGTCGTGCGGCAGCGCGACGGTCATCGTGAACGTCGCGATCGTGGACTGCGCGTCGCCGTCGCGGCCGCGGATCGCGATCGGGTAGCGCAGGCCTTTCACGCCGACCTTCTGGATCGGCATGCGGCGCAGGTCGGGCATCGCCTGCGTATCGGGCAGCAGAAGCATCTCGGGAGCGTTCACGGTGCCTGGACTCAGGTGTTGGGCGGTTGGGGTGGTGGGCGGTGGAGGGGCGGCCGGAATGCCGTGACGGCCGTCGTGGCGCCGTCGACTGCGATCCGGTCAGGAATCGATGCGCCGGGGCGTCATCCTTTGGACGTGCCGGCCGGCTGGGCCAGCAGGCGCTCGATCGTCCCGACGAGCTCGCGGCTGTCGGGCGCGACCGCGCTCCTGAAGCTCGCGACCTTCTCGCCGCGACGGTCGATCACGTACTTGTGGAAGTTCCACTGCGGGCGCTCGCCGGTGCGCGCGGCCAGCTCGACGAACAGCGGGTTGTTGGCGACCCCCGTGACCGACGACTTCTCGAACATCGGGAACTGCACGCCGTAGGTCGAGCGGCAGAACTCGGCGATCTCCTGGTTGGTGCCCGGCTCCTGGCCGCCGAAGTCGTTCGACGGGAAGCCGACGACGACGAGCCCGCGGTCCCGGTACTTCCGGTAGAGCGCCTCGAGGCCCTCGTACTGGTTCGTGTAGCCGCAGTAGCTCGCGGTGTTGACGACGAGCACCACCTGGCCGCGGTAGTCGCACAGCGACTGCGTCTGCCCGCCCTGCAGGCGCTGGTAGCTGTGGCGCAGCAGCGCCGGGCACCCGCCCGCCGCGGCGTCCCCGGCGGCGGCGATCTGCATCGGCCGGTCGGGCATCGCGCCGGTGTCGAGGTGGGCGATCGGCGCGAGCGCGGCCCCGACCAGTTCGAGGTCGATCATGCTTGTCGGGACCGGGTCCGACGGGCCGTCCGCCGCCGTCGCTGCGCTTGCCGCATCGAGCTCGGCGACCCGCGCCGGGAGGGGCCAGGGGGAGACGGGCACGAGTGCCGCCTCGACCGAGGCCTGGTCGAACCAGTCGACCAGCGACACGTGCGCGGCGCCCGCCTGCGGGCGCGCCAGGAGCAACGCGAATCCGAGGACGACCAGCGGCAGCCGCGCCCGCCCGCTGGACCGGGGCGGCGCGCCCGTGGCGGGCGTCGCATTCACTGGGGGTTGAACAAAAGTCATGATTGTCCTGGACAAAGGTAGCTAATGGGTGCACAATAGAGGTTGTTTAGGGGTTTGTCAATACTCTGTCCAAGACAAAGATCAAATCGTGCCAACACCACCTCCAGGGTTCAACATCGGCGCCGTCGAGCGGGAGACCGGCCTCTCCAAGGACCTGCTGAGGATGTGGGAGCGCCGGTACGGCTTCCCCCGCCCGGCCAGGGATCCGAACGGCGAGCGCCAGTACTCGCTCGACGAAGTGTCCAAGCTGCGGGCGATCAGGCGGCTCATGGACATCGGGATGCGTCCGGGCAAGATCATTCACCAGACGCTGGACGAGCTGAACGCGCTGGCGGACACGCGGTCGGCCGTGCGGAAGGACGAAATCGCCCCACCGCTCGAGCGCAACCTCCTCGACCTGCTGAAGAACCACGACGCCGCCGCGCTCCAGCAACTGCTCGCGCAGCTCGTGATGCGGCAGGGGCTGCAGCAGTTCGTGCTGGAGAGCGTGACGCCGCTCAACCGGACCGTCGGCGACGCGTGGATGCGCGGCGAGCTCGAGGTGTTCGAGGAGCACCTGTACACCGAACAGGTGCAGGTCGCGCTGCGCGCGGCGATCAACGCGTTCCCGCGGACCCCGTCCGGCGTGCCGCGCGTGCTGCTGACGACCTTTCCGAACGAGCAGCACGGCCTCGGCCTGCTGCTGGTCGAGGCGCTGCTCGTGCCGGAAGTCGTTCACTGCGTGTCGCTGGGGACGCAGACGCCGGTCGAGGACATCCGCCGCGCGGCGATCGCGCACAAGGCGGACATCCTCGCGCTGTCGTTCTCGGGCGCTTTCCCGCTGCGCTCCGCGATCGACGGGCTCGACATGCTGCGGGGGTTGCTGCCGCCGCACGTCACGATCTGGGCGGGGGGCGAGATGACGCGACGCGTGCGCAGGACGATCCCCGGCATCGTCCTGATCCCCGACCTCGCCTCGACCATCCAGGCGCTCAGGAGCTGGCGCGCGCACCGCGTGCCGCTCAATGCCGCCTGACCCGGCGTGGGCCGCACGCTGAGCGCGGCTGCGCCACGGTCCGGGCGAACCGCGGCCGGAACGGGCCGCCTCGCCGTCGTTCTCGGCGATCAGCTGACGCTCGCGAACCCCGCGCTCGCGCGGATCGACCGTGCGCGCGACACCGTGCTGATGGTCGAGGCATCGGGCGAGGCGACGCACGTCTGGAGCCACCGGGCGCGCATCGCGATGTTCGTCGCGGCGATGCGCCACTTCGCCGAGGAGCTCCGCGCGGCGGGCTTTCGCGTCGACTACCGGCGAACCGGCGAGCACCCGACGCTGGCGCACGCGTGGCGCGACGCGATCGCCTCGCACCGCCCTTCCGTCGTCGTCGCGTGCGAGCCGGGCGAGTGGCGCGTGCTGGGCGACCTGCAGCAGGCCTGCGACGCCTCGGGGGTGGCGCTCGAGCTCCTCGCCGACACGCACTTCCTGTCCCGGGACGAGTTCCCCGCTGGGCGACGGATCGCGACTCGCTGCGCATGGAGCCGTTGTATCGCCGGATGCGCGCACGCACCGGCGTGCTGATGGACGGCAGTGAGCCGGTGTCGGGGCGCTGGAACTACGACGCCGACAATCGCAAGGGCTTCGGCGCGAAGGGCCCCGGCCGCGTCCCCGGCCCCGTCGCGCCCGCCCGGCAGCCCCCCCCCCCCCCCCGGGACTGGCGCGACACCCCCCCGCCAACTTTCGGCCCGACCGCGGCTGCCCCGCCCACGCTGCCGCAGGACGTCTGCGCCTGGTACCTCGCCGTCTACGTCGACGCCGTCGAGTGGGCCGAGCTGCCGAACGTCGCCGGCATGGCGCTCTACGCGAACGGCGGGCGGTTCACGAGCAAGCCGTACGCCGCGTCGGGCCAGTACGTGAAGCGGATGAGCAACGCCTGCGCCGGCTGCCGCTACGACCCGGCGCGCCGCACGGGCGAGGACGCCTCCGATGACCGCGCTGTTCTGGCGCTTCCTCGCCGACCACGAGCGCTGGCTCGCCGGACAGCCGCGCACGGCGCTGATGGCGGCGAACCTGGCGCGCCTGCGCGAAGGCGAGAGGAGGGATCTCGTGCGCGAGACGGACGCGCTGCTCGACCGGCTCGACCGGGTGTAAGCAGCGCCTCTGGCGCGCACCGGGCAGCCTGGCACCCGAGAACGGCATTCCGGGAAGGCTAGAATCCGCCGCGAGGACGAATCGCGATGCCCATCCCACCCCCCGATCGCCCCGGCGGCACGCGCACCCTGCGGGGAGCCGGCTGATGTGGTCCGCCATCACGGCCGCGCTGGCGCTGCTGGGCGCGCTCGTCGGCTTCGGCTGGTGGGCGTCCGCGGAGGTTGCCGCCGGCGCATCGCCCTGGACGTACGCGGCCGCGTTCGTGCTCGGCTACGCTGCGCTGGTCCTCGCGCTCACGCTCACGTTCTTCGCGCTGGCGTGGGTCTGGCGCAGCCCGCGCCCGCACGATGCGCGCATCGGACCTGCCGGCACCGCGAGGCTCCTCTGGAACGAGTACGCGGCGCTGCTCGGCGCCTCGCCGCGCATGATCCTCTACCGGCTGCTGGTCCCCGACGACCCGGCGACCCGGTCGCCGGCGCCGGTGCTCCTCGTCCACGGCGTGCTGTGCAACGCGGGCGTGTGGACGTCGATGCGGCGCAGGCTCGCGGCTGCCGGCGCAGGGCCGCTCTACGCGATCTCGTACGGGCCGCCGCTGGCGTCGATCGAGCGCTTCGCCGGGCAGCTCGCCGCGAAGATCGATGCGATCCTCGCCCAGACGGGCGCGCGCGACGTCGCGCTCGTGACGCACAGCATGGGCGGGCTCGTCTTGCGCGCGTATCTGCGCCGTTACGGTCCGGCGAAGGTGCGCCAGGCGATCATGATCGGCGCGCCGCACCGCGGATCGGTGCACGCGCGCCTGTTCCCCGGCGTGTCGCTCGCGCAGTTGCGGCCCGGGAACGCCTGGCTCGCGGCGCTCAACGCGGAACCGCTGCCGCCCGGGCTGCCGATCGTCTCGATCTGGTCGTGGCACGACTCGATGGTCGCGCCCCAGCTCTCGTCGCGCCTCGAGGGCGCGCGGGACGTCGAGCTCTCCGGCATCGGCCACAACGCGCTGCTGACCGACCCGGAGGTCGCCCGGCTCGTCGTCGAGGAATTGCGTCGGCAGGCGTCGGCCTGAAGGCCGACCCACAGGGCGGCGCGGGACGTTGTGGGTCGGGCTTCAGCCCGACGGGGTTCGCTGCGACGAGGCGCGTCGGCCTGAAGGCCGACCCACAGGGCGGCGCGGGGGTTCGTGGGTCGGGCTTCAGCCCGACGCTTTTCGGGGATGCTGTCGGCCTGAAGGCCGACCCACAGGGCGGCGCGGGACGGTGTGGGTCGGGCTTCAGCCCGACGGGGTTCGCTGGGGCAGCGGCTGTCGGCCTGAAGGCCGACCCACAGGGAGCTCGTGCGCCTGCGCCCCCTGTGGGTCGGGCTTCAGCCCGACGGGGTTCGCCGCGACAGCGGTGAGGCGTCCGGCCCCGGCTACCAGTGGATGCCCTGCGTGATCTGCGCGAACGCGATCTGCTCGGCGGTCAGGGGCTTCTGCTCGCCGTCCTTCTTCCCCTGCGCCGCCGACGAGTCCGGGAACATGTTGAACGCCGTGTTGAGCAGCACCTGCGTGAGCTTGGGCGCGACCGCATGGCACACGGCGCCGAAGACGCCCAGCCGCGTCGCGATGCGCACCGGCTTGTGCACGATCGCCTCGACGACGAGCCCGGCCGCTTCCTCGGGCGAGAGGGTCGGCACGTTCTCGTAGATCTTGGTCGGCGCGATCATCGGCGTGCGGACCAGCGGCATGTTGATGTTCGTGAACGCGATGCCCTTGTCCAGCAGCTCGGAGGCCGCGCACTCGGCGAACGCGTCGAGCGCGGCCTTCGAGGCGACGTAGGCCGAGAAGCGCGGCGCTCGCGACAGCACGCCGATCGAGCTGATGTTGATGATCTGGCCGCGCTTCTTCGCCACCATCGCGGGCAGGAACGCGAGGATCAGCTTGACCGCGCCGAAGTAGTTGAGCTGCATCGTCCGCTCGAAGTCGTGGAAGCGGTCGATCGAGCCGATGACCGCGCGACGGATCGAGCGTCCCGCGTTGTTCACGAGGAAGTCGACGCCGCCGTGGTCGGCGAGGATCTGCTTCGCGAGCGCGTCGATCGCGGCCATGTCGGTCAGGTCGCACGAGTACGTGAAGCAGGCGCCCCCCTTCGCGGCGATCTCCTTCTGCGTCGCCGCGAGCTTCTCCGGATCGCGGGCGACGATGACCACCTTCGCGCCGGCCTCGGCGAGCTTGTGCGCGGTCGCCTGGCCGATGCCCGAGGATCCGCCGGTCACGACGGCGACCTTGCCCTTCACGCGGCCCGACAGGCTGCGGTCGATGAAGAGGTCCGGGTCGAGGTTGCGCTCCCAGTAGTCCCACAGCCGGAACGCGTACGTCTCGAGCGGCGGCACCTCGATGCCGGAGCCCTTGAGCGCCTTCGTCGCCTCGCGGTTGTCGTACCGGGTCGGCCAGTTGACGAACTGGAACGTGTCGCGCGGGATGCCGAGGTCGGTAAGCGTCACCTTGATCGCGCGCTTGACCGGGGCGAGCGACGCGAGGCCGTAGATGACGGGCGCCGGAATGAAGCCGAACATCTTGGCGTTCACGCGCAACGTCATCTGCGGCGCGTGCGCCGCCTTGGCGAAGATGTTGAGCACCTCGCCGATCCGGTGCGGATGCGGATCGGTCAGGTGGAAGCATTTCCCGTCGAGCCCCTTCTTGTGCGCGAGGTGGTCGAGCGCGCTCGCGACGAAGTCGACCGGCACGATGTTGATGCGGCCGCCCTCGATGCCGATCGTCGGCATCCACGGCGGCAGGATCTGCCTCAGCTTCTGGATGGTCTTGAAGAAGTAGTAGGGCCCGTCGACCTTGTCGATCTCGCCCGTCTTCGAGTGGCCGACGACGAAGCCCGGCCGGTAGATGCGGAACGGGCGCTTGCACTCCTTGCGCACGATGCCCTCGGACAGGTGCTTCGTGCTGAAGTACGGGTGGTCGAGCTCCTCGGCCTCCTCGAACATGTCCTCGCGGAAGGTCCCGTCGTAGAGGCCCGCGGCCGCGATCGACGAGACGTGGTTGAAGCACCCGGCGCCGATCGCCTCGGCGAACCGCACGGCGTTGCGCGTTCCGTCGACGTTCGCGACCTTCTGGTCGTCGGCCGACGCGTTGAGGTCGTAGATCGCCGCCAGGTGGAAGACGTGGTCGATCTTCCCCTTGAGCTTCTTCACCTCGGCGTCGGTGAGCCCGAAATTCTTCTTCGCGAGGTCGCCGGGGACCGCGATCAGCGTCTTCTCGGTCGCCCCCAGCGTCGTGCGGAGCGCGTCGAGCTTCTTGAGCGACGTCTTGCGGACGAGCGCGTACACCGGCTTGCCGCGCTGGAGCAGCTTCTCGACGAGATAGCGACCGATGAACCCGGTCGCGCCGGTGACGAAATAGGCCATGGCTCCTCCTTGCGCGCTCGACGGCGTCGTTTTCCCGCGGCGGGACTCCCTGGGATCCGTCGCGCCGCGAAGGTGCCGATTATACGGTCCGTCCCCTGTGCAGTCTCCTGAACCCCGTTTAGTATGATTCCTCTATGGGCGGCCTCTAGAATGCGGGTCTGGCCGAGCGCATCCGCGCCGGTCCCACGTGCCGCCGATCGGGAGCGCGAGATGCTGAAGCAGGCGAAAGCGAAGGCCAGGGCCGAATCGAAGTCGAAGGGCAGGAGCGGGACCGCGTCCTCCAAGGGGGCCGCGCAGTCGCACGACGCGGTGTCGGACCTGTCGAAGACGGTGCTCGATTCGTCGCGCCACATCTGGCTCGCGGGGCTCGGCGCGTTCTCGAAGGCGCAGGCCGGCGGCAGGAAGGTGTTCGACACGCTGGTCCAGCAGGGCGAGGCGCTGGAGAAGCACACCCGCCACGTGGCGGCGGAAACCGCGGCCGCGGCGCGGGGCGCGGCGACGGCGAAGGCGAAGGAGGTCCAGAAAATGGCGGGCGGAACCTGGGACAAGCTCGAGCAGGTCTTCGAGGACCGCGTGGCGCGCGCGCTGTCGAAGCTCGGCGTCCACACGCAGAGCGACGTCGAGCGGCTCTCCGAGCGCGTCGACGCGCTGTCGGATGCGGTCAACGAGTTGATCAAGGCGACCGGCGTCACGCCGCCGAAGCCCCGCCGGGGCTCGTCGCCGATGTCGAAAATGATGAAGGGTGCGGTGTCGACGGCCGCACGTACCGCGACCGGCGCGGTGGACGTGGCGACGAAGACGGCGAAGCGCACGGCGCGCACGGCGAGCGGCGCGGTGGGCGCCGCGACCAAGACGGCGAAGCGCACGGTGCGCACCGCGCGCAGGGTCATCAAGGGCGCGCTGGGCTGACGTTCCGCCGCCTGCTCCGGCAAAAGGCCCGCATCGCGGGCCTTTTGTCCTTTCCCCCGACGGACCGGGCGCTCAGTCGCGGTTCAGTTTCTCGACCTGCTTGATGTAGTTCGTCATCGCGTCGTCCGCGCTCGTTCCCTTGAGCTTGGACCACGCGTCGTGCTTCGCACCCCCGACGAAGTCGAAGCCGCCCGGGCGCTCGCCCTTGACGTCGCCCTCGGTCGCCTGCTTGTAGTACGAGTAGAGCTTGAGCAGCGTGGCGTTGTCGGGCTTCTTCTTCGTCTTCTTGGCCGCGACGGCGGCGGCTTCGAACTTCGCCTTGAGGTCGTCCTTCTTCGCGGCGGCCATGATGATTCCCTCCTCCCGGAAATGCCCCCGGCGACGTGCGGGGTTTCGTGCTACTTTAGCGCGAACGCGAAAGCGCCCGCAACGAACGGGCGCGTCGTCCGACCCATCCCCGATCCCGCATCCGGTCCTCGTCCGATGGCCGCGCCGCCCACCCGCCGGAAGATTTCCGCGGTCGACACCGCCTGGCTGCGGATGGACCGTCCGCACAACGTGATGATGATCAGCGGGGTGCTCATGTTTCGCGAGCGCCTCGAGATCGCGACGCTGCGGCGCGTCGTCGAGGAGCGGTTCCTCGTGTTCCCGCGCTTCCGGCAGCGTCCCGCCGAGCTCGCCGGCGTCGCCGTCTGGGAGACCGACCGCGACTTCGACCTCGAGCGCCACGTCGTGCACACGGCGCTTCCCGGCGCCGCGGGGCGGAAGGAGCTGCAGGCGCTCGTTTCGCGGCTCGCCACGACGCCGCTCGATCCGGCGCGCCCCCGCTGGCAGTTCCACCTCGTCGACCGCTACGACGGGGGCAGCGCGGTCGTCGTACGCATCCACCATTGCTACGCGGACGGCATCGCGCTGGTGCGCGTCCTGTTGTCGATGACCGATGCCTCGGCGCACGGGCCGCCCGCGATGCCGTTCGAGCCGCCGAAGCGCGAGCCGCGAGCCGCGCCCGACGACCCGGTCGCCCAGTTGATGCAGCCGTTCGCCGGCGTGATGGGCGTCGCGAGGAAGGTGGCCGGCACGCTGGTCGAGAAGGGGGCCGAGCTCTGGTCGGACCCGTCGAAGGCCGTCGAGCTCGCGAACCAGGGCAGCGCGCTCACCGCCGAGCTCGCGAAGCTCGCCACGATGGGACAGGACTCGCCGACCCGGTTCAAGGGCAAGCCCGGCACCGCCAAGCGCGTCGCATGGGCCGACCCGATCCCGCTCGACGAGGTGAAGACCGTCGGCAGGGCGCTGGGCGCCTCGATCAACGACGTGCTGCTCTCCTGCGTCGCCGGCGCGCTCGCGAGCTACCTGCGCGACAAGGGAGACGACACCGACGGCGTGACGCTCCGCGCGCTCGTCCCGGTCAACCTGCGGCCGATGGAGAGGGCCTACAAGCTCGGCAACCAGTTCGGGCTCGTGTTCCTCGAACTGCCGATCGGCATGGAGAACCCGGTCGCGCGGCTCTACGCGGTGCGCGAGAACATGCGCTCGCTCCGCGGCAGCTACCAGCCGGTGCTCGCGCTCGGCATCCTCGCGGCGATGGGCGCCGGTCCGAAGCTCCTGCAGGACACGCTGCTCACGATCCTCGCGCGCAACGCGAGCGCCGTGATGACCAACGTGCCGGGACCCCAGCAGCCGCTGTGGCTCGCCGGCGCGCGCATCGACGGCCTGATGTTCTGGGTGCCGCAGTCGGGGGACATCGGCGTGGGCGTCTCGATCATCTCGTACGACGGCAAGGTCCAGTTCGGCCTGATCACCGACAAGGGATTCTGTCCGGACCCCGCCCGCGTGATCGAGCGCTTCGGCGGCGAGTTCGAGAAGCTCGTGCTGACGGCGCTGATGTGCCCCTGGGGCCACTCGGGCGACCTCGACCCCGAGAAGGCCGCGCGCGCCGTCGGCGTGGCGTGACCGACCTCGCCGCGCGCGCTTGAAGCCGCTCCGGACGCTGCTCTTCTGCACGTCGTTCTGCGGCGACGAGGCCGCATGGCGCTCGCGGCAGCGGCGCTGGCTCGACCACCATCTCGCGCTGCCGCTCGAGCACGACGCGGTCTTCGTCATCGACGACGCGTCGCCCTTCGTGCCGGCCGATCCCGACGTTCGCGTGCTCGACGCGCTGCCGCCGACACTGCCCGGGGACCGCGCGCGTTTTTCTACCGATTCGCGACGCGCGAGGGTCGCATCGGCCTCACGGGCCACCGCGGCTGGTGGCGCAGCTTCCTGTTCTCGCTGGAGATCGCGCGCGCCTACGGCTTCGAGCGGATCGTCCACGTGGAGTCCGACGCGTTCCTGCTCTCGCGCAGGATCGTCGACCGGATCAACGCCACCACGGACGGGTGGACCGCGTTCTGGTGCCCGCAGTACGGCGTCCCGGAGCCGGCGCTCCAGGTGATCGCGCACGACCAGTTCGACGCGATGGCGGCCGTCGCCGCGCGCGGGCTGGACGCGCTGACGGAGGCGCTCGCGGAGCTCACGATTCCGTTCACGCGCGTCGAGCAGGGATACGCGGGCAACCGCTACGGCGAGACGCGCGGGCGCATTCCCGGTTACGCCGACTACGCCTGCCAGGTCAACGCCCCCGCGATCGCGGTCCGCTACCGCGGCTGACCGGGCGCACTCGGCGCATCACTCGAGCTCGGACTTCGCGTGCTCGACGTCGAGGCGCTCCATGGCGTCCGCCGGCGCGGACTTCGCCGCCTCCTTGTAGAGCTTCTCGGCGTCGGCGATCTTCGACTTCCCGAACATCAGCAGCAGCCCGTTCGCGTACTCGATGCGGGCGATCGCGGACTCCGGATTCAGCTTGATCGCCTTCTCGTAGTGCTCGACGGCCGAGTCCTTCTTCGCACCGTAGGTGACGCCGGCGACGATGCCGCCGACCTTGTCGATCACCTCGGCCTGGTACGCGCCGTACGCGATGTGCGCGTCCGCGTGCTTCGGCTCGAGCTTGATCGCGGTGGTCAGCGCTTCCTTGAGCTTGCCGCCGAAGCCCTGCGCGAGCGCCTTGGCGACCGAGATGCCCTGGCTGTAGCGGCCGAGCGCGAACGCGTACAGGTAGTGCGCGTTGGCGTCCTTGGGCGCCTGCTTGCGGCGCTCGTCCGCCCAGCCGGCGGCTTCCTCGAACAGCGCGAGCTTCGCCTTCTCGTTCTTCTCGAGGTAGGTGGCGTAGACCGTCTGCGCCTTGGTCGCGGCATTGATGCCGGCGCCGCCCGCGGCGAGGCCCGCCTCGACCGCGTCGCCGAAGCGTCCCGCGTGAAACGCGGTCCACGCGGCGAGCGCGCCGGCGTCCTTCGGCGGCGGCTCGGCGTCGCCGCGGTGCAATCGCGCCCAGGCCTTCTTCACCGCCGCTTCGTCGCGGTCGATCGCCTTGTCCGGATAGGGGAACTTCGCCCATTTCTTCGCCATCGCGTCACCCTCGCTGCAGGTATTCGCCGCCCAGCCGGTCGATCAGCGTGCGCGCTTCGCCCACCATGAACGGCGCGACGAGCGCCATCACCTGGTAGGCCGCGTGGTCGAGCCGCGCGGACTGCGCCTCGACCGAGGCGGGCGCCTCGAGGCGCTGGAACGAAAGCCAGTAGGTCGACACCAGCGCGACGTTCCTCGCAAGCGCGGCGATCTCGCGCGAGGTCGCGCGCATCGTTCCCGCGGCGACCATGCCGCCACACAACTCTATCACGGTGGATTCGCCGCGCCGCACGAGGTCGGCGAAGCGCGAGGACAGGCGGCGGTTGCGCGACGTGAGCTCGTCCAGGTCGCGGAACAGGAACCGGTAGGTCCACATCCGCTCGAACAGCAGGTGGAGCAGGAGCCACAGGTCCTCGACGCCCGGCGCGCGATCCGGAGGCGCGGCGAACAGCGGCGCGACGCCGGCCTCGTACGCGGCGTAGAGCTCGCCGATGATCTCGTCCTTGTTGCGGAAATGGTAGTACAGGTTGCCCGGGCTGATGTTCATCTCGTCGGCGATGTGCGCCGTCGTGACGGACGGCTCGCCGTGGAGGTTGAACAGCGCCAGCGCGGTTTCGAGGATGCGCTCGCGCGTGCGGCGCGGCCGCTTCTTGTCGGCCATGGGGGGGTGACCGGGTCGGGGAACCCGGCCGAGTGTAGCGCAACGCGGCCGCCCGCCGCGGCCGGTCCGTCAGCGGGCGGGCGCCGTCCTGCCGTGCACCCAGCGCTCGAGCTGGTCGAGCGTGTGCGAGAGCTCGCGCGCGGTCCGGCGAACGGTGCGCTTCGCGCGCGGATCGGAGCGGATCGGCCGCGGGTCGCACAACGCCGCGCGCACGTCGCGCGTCGAGTCGGAGAGGCGGTCCTCGCGGATCGTGATGCCGTGGCGCGCGAACACCGGGGCGAGCATCGGCGCGCGGACGCGCAGGTTGTAGCGGGTCGTCGCGAACGCCGTCGCGCACAGCCGCTTGCGCTGCGAGTAGCTGAAGATGTTCGCGAAGAACATGTCCGCGTCCTCGCGATCCGGCTCGATCAGCACGACGTTGGCGTCGGGATACTGGCGCCGGTACTTCTCCATGCCCACCTTCAAGCGCGAGTGGATGATCGCCCTGAAGGTCTGCGAGAGCACGAGCGGCAGGCCCCCGTGGTTCAGCTTGTCGAGCGTCAGGCGTCCGCGCCGCGCCGCGCTGGACGCGTCGAACGGCACGAGCGGGTTCACGCACAGCAGCAGCTTGATGCCCGCTTCGAGCGCCACGGACGCGTGCAGCGTCTTGTTGAGCGCGCCGTCCACGTAGTGCTCGCCCCCGATCGCGACCGGCGGGAAGAGCCCGGGCAGCGCGCTCGACGCCTCGATCGCGCGCGAGATCGGCACGTGGTCCTGGCCGGCGGCGCCGAACGTGACGGACAGCCCGGTGTCGAGATTGGTCGCCACGAGGAACAGCTTGTGCCGCAGCTTGCGGAAGTCGTTGGTCCGTCCGGGACCGGAGAACAGCCGGGCGAGAAACTCGTCGATCGCGCGGTTGTCGAACATGCCGGTGGGAATCGCGCGGGCGATCGTGGACAGCGAGCTCATCACTCCGCGATGGAAGGGGTCGCGCGCGTATTGCACCAGCGCATGCCACGCGAGGGCCGGAAGCGCGGCGGCGCGGCGGCGGAACTCGCCGAGCGCGGGCCGGAGGAAGATCTCGGGCTTGAGCGCGGCTTCGACGCCGTCGTCGATGAACAGGCGGTACATCTGCGCCGGCGAGATGCCGTTCGCCAGGGCGGCGGCGACGAAGCCGCCCGACGAGACGCCGACGTAGGCGTCGAGGTCGTTGAGATCGAGGCCTTCGAGCGAGTCGGCTAGCGCGAGGAGCGCACCGACCTCGTAGATGCCGCCGAGCGGCCCTCCTCCCGCGAGCGCGAGCCCGATGCGCGGGCGCGCCGGGGAACGTCGCGTGCGGGCGCCCGGGGCGCCCGCCGTCGTGTTGCGCGGCATGATCCTCCTGGCAGGCATCGTCCTGCTGTCCGGGCGGCCGCCGCGCGTCTTCGTCGTCGCGGTCGGCCGTCCGTGCCCGGAGTGTAGCGTCTTACGCGCGCTTCGTCGCGCGCTTCACGCCACGCTTGGTCGCCTTCACGGCGCGGGTCGCACTCGCCTTCACCGCCTTCGTGGAGCGGACCGCACGCCGCTTGGCGCGTGCGGGCTTCTGGAACGCGCCGGGCAGCTCGACCTTCGGCAGGTTGCGCGGCAGCGTCTCGCGCACCAGCGTCGTCGCCGTCTCGGCGTACTGCTTCACCGTGCCCGTCACGACGCTGCGAGCCTGATGCCACAGCGAGTTGGCCCTGGAGAACGACGTCTCGACGGTGTCGCCGATCAGGCGGAACGTGCGCGACTCGATCGCCGTGCCTTCCTTGACCAGCGTGCGGAACAGCGGTGCCGCTTCCTTCTGCGCCCATTCGCCCGTGACGACCGCGGCGCCGAGGCTCGCGAGCCAGACTTGCCGCGATGCGGCGATGAGCGTTTCGCCGGCGGGTACCGCGCGTGAACTGATCCTGATTGCCATGGGTGAACTCCTCTGTTCCGTATCGGGGCGTGCCGCTCTCTTTCGCTGCGGCCATGCTGCAATGTAGCGCGTCGTCGCTAGAGCAAACATCCTAAAGCGCGCGGCGCGCGAGCTCAGGCGACGGGCGCGGGCCGCCCGAGCGACGAGGCCAGCGCGTCGGCGAGCTTCGCCACGATCCCGTAGATCGAGAGCTGCGGGTTGGCGCCGATCGACGTCGGGAAGAGCGAGCCGTCGAGCACGTGCAGGTTGGCGAGCTGGTGATGGCGCCCGTCGAGGTCGACGACCGCCCGGCGCGGATCCGGTCCGAGCGGGCACCCGCCCATCACGTGCGCCGACACGACCGGCGTGACGAGCGGCGCGAGGTCGAACGCGGCGATCGCGCTGCGCGCCGCCGCGGCCGTCTCGAACGCTTCGCCCCGGCCGTGGACCGGCATCACGGACCGGGCGCCGGCGGCGAACTGGAGGTCCGCCATCGCGCGGAACGCGCGGCGCATCCCGTCGAACAGGTACGGCGTGAGCGGATAGTCGAGCACCGGCGTTCCGTCGTCCCGCAGCGTCACGGTTCCGCCGGGGCTGTCCGGATGGAAGCCGTCGCGGACCAGCGCGATGAGCGCGTGCAGGTTCGGCAGTTGCGCCATCCATCGCGCGTGCGCGTCCCCGTGGCCCGGAAGGGTGATGGCGGCAAGCACCGGATGGAGCGGCGGCGCCTCGAGCTTGAAGCCGGCGGGGCCGTCGGGCGGCATCGTGTCGAGCCAATGGTCCGAATAGATCGTCTGCGGCGCCCCGGCGAAGGCGTCGACGCGCTCGGGCATGAGCGCCGCGGACACGATCGTGGGGTGCAGGAACGTCCGCTTGCCGACGAGGCCGTGCGGATCCGGCGCGCCGCTGCGCAGCAGCAGTGCCGGCGTGCCGATCGCACCTCCCGCCGCGACGTAGGATCGCGCGCGAACGGTGACGCGGCGTTCGGTCGGCGTCGTGCCGGCCGCGTCGAGCGCCCGCGCCTCGAGCCGGTCGACCCGGTCGCCGGCGATGACGAACCGCTCGGCCCGGACGCGCGTGACGAGCTTCGCGCCGCGCGACAGCGCGGACGGGAGCGTCGTGACGAGCATCGACTGCTTCGCGTTCGTCGGGCAGCCCATCCCGCAGTAACCCAGGTTCCAGCAGCCGCGAACGTTCCTGCGGATGGCGGCGCTCGGGATGCCGAGCTTGGCGGCGCCGCGCGCGAGGGCGGCGTTGTTCGCGTTCGGCGGGACCTCCCAGCGGGCGATGCCGAGCCGCGCCTCCATCTTCGCGAACCACGGCGCGAGCGCGTCGACGCCCATGCCCGGGATGCCGAGCGCGCGCGCCCAGTGGTCGAGCGTCGCGGGCGGCGTGCGGAACGAGCTCGTCCAGTTGACCGTCGTGCCGCCGCCGACGCAGCGGCCCTGCATGACGTTGATCGCCTTGTCGAGCGTCTTGCGGGCCGCCGACTCCTGGTAGAGCTCCGGGTAGGCGTCCGCCTCGCGCATGCGGAAGTCGGAGGACGACCGGAGCGGCCCTTCCTCGAGCACGACGACCTTGAGTCCCGCGAGCGCGAGCGTCTCCGCCGCGACGCCGCCGCCCGCGCCGCTGCCGACGATGACGACGTCGGCCTCGATCGCGAGATCCGACGGGAGGCGGGAGGCGTCGACGACGTCCCATCCCGCGGCGAGGCCGGCGCGGATCGGATCGGGAATGCGGGGCTGCGTGGCGTCGGTCATCGTGCTCACACGGCGAGCGAGGGCGGTCCCGGATAGCCGATCGTCGGCCACGAGCGCGGGTTCGCGTACCACGCCGCGATCACGAGCTGGTGCAGGGCGTCGTACGCGGTGCGCTTCAACGCCCAGCCGCTCGACTGCCAGGCGCGCAGGAACGCGTCCACCTCGTTTTCCGAAGCTTCGGCCCAGGGAGAGGCAACACCCGCGAACACGCGACGGCCGGGCGCGAGCGCGAGGAGCGCGAAGAGCTGCGAGATCTCCGCGCGCGAGGCAGGCGCAAGTCCCGCGATCGCGCGGTCGACGGCTGCGACGGTCTCGTCGATCGCGATCGCGCGCCCGGGTTCCCGCGACGGCAGCGCCGTCGACAGCATCGCCGGAACGATCGCGCGCACGATGCCCGAGGCGTCCGGATCCAGCGTCCGCGGGGCGCTCTTGTCCATGACACTGCGCGCGAACCACGCGACGCCGCCTGCGATCGCGAGCAGGGCGCCGCCGGCGATGCCGGCCTTGATCAGTCGTCGGCGGGAGAGGTCGATCATGGACGTACGCGCGAGCCGCAACCGTCGTGCGCGGGCGTGGGAACCGCCAAGCTAAACGGCGCCGCTAGACGAATCAACCTAATTCGCGGGCGGCGCGGTGCCGGTGCGCGTTAGACTTCCCGGCTGCGCCCCGGATGCGTACGCCTGCTCGCTCGATGACCCCGGCCAACCCGCCGATTCCCTCCGCCGCCGCTGCGCTCGTGCGCGAGCTGGGGCGGGTGCACGCGCTGCACGCGGCGCGCGCGTCGAACCCGATCCTCGCCGGCGCGCTGGAACGGCTGGGCGACTGGCAGGCGCGCAGGCTGGCGGCGACCTATGCCGATCTGGCGCGCGATGCGCGCTATGCGGACGCGATCGCGTTCTTCCAGTCCGATCTCTACGGCTCCCAGGACTTCAGCAAGCGCGACGCGGATCTCGCGCGCATCGTGCCGGTGATGACGCGCCTGTTGCCCGACGGCGTCATCATGACCGTCGCGCGCGCGATGGAGCTGTCCGCGCTGTCGCACGAGCTCGATGCGAAGCTGCTCGAGCACCTGCCGCGCGCGGACGGGCAGTTCTCGGTCGAGGACTATTGCCGCGCGTTCCGCCGCACCGGTCGCGAGCCGGACCGTCGGCGGCAGGTCGAATTGATCGGCGAGGTCGGCGCGGCGCTCGACCGCTACGTGAAGCGGCCGATGATCCGGGGCGCGCTCGCGATGATGCGCAAGCCGGCGAGGCTCGCGGGCCTCGACGAGCTGCAGACGTTCCTGGAGCGCGGCTTCGCGGCGTTCCACAGGATGAACGGCGCGGCGGAGTTCCTCTCGACGGTCCGCGAACGCGAAGGCGCGCTGATCGACGCGATCTTCGCCGGCGCGAAGGCGCCGTTTCCCGAGCCGCCCGAGCCGCGGCGGAAGACTTAGGTCTTGCGCTTCTTCGCCGCGGCCTTGGCGGGGGGCTTCGTCGCCGGCCCGGCTCCCGACGGGCCCACGAGCCCGTCGAGCTCCTCGTGGATCGCGCGCTCGATCGACGGCGCGACCGCCGAGAGCAGGAACCCGAGCTTGACGTCGAGCGTGATGCGCTCCTTGCCGACGTGCATCTTCCCGGTGAGCCCGCTGCGCTCGAAATGGCAGTTGTCGCCGTCCCAGGTGCAGGCGAGGTCGAACTTGCGGTGCAGGTCCTTCGCCATCTTCTCGGCGACGCCCTTCGCCTTCGCGTGGTTCAGGTGGTGCACTTTGGATACCGAGATCGTGGCCATGGACGGGTGCCTTCGCGTCGGACGGTGGGCGCGAGTATAGCGAGCCCCGGCGGCGTTCCCCAAGCGCCGCCGCACGCATGGCAGGTTGCGGCGCGATGCGTCAGAATCGGGCGCCGGCCCGCGTGGCCCCGGACGCGACCCTTCGATGAACGCGAACCTCGCCCACCTGCTCGAGCGGGCCCTCGCCGCCCCGGACCGGGCGCTCTACCGGCACTGGACCGGCGAGCGTTGGGACGATGTGACCGCCGCGGACGTCGCGGCACGCGCCGCGCGCTGGCAGGCGGCGTTCAGGCGCGAGGGCTACGGGGCGGGCGACCGGATCGCCGTTGCCCTGCGCAACGGCATCCAGTGGGTCGCGATCGACCAGGCGGCGCTGGGGCTGGGGCTCGTCGTCGTGCCGCTCTACGTCGACGACAACGCCGACAACATCGCGTGGTGCGTCGAGCACGCCCAGGCGCGGCTCGTCGTCGTCGACGGCAGCCGCATGGCCGACGCGCTGCGGGGCCTCGCGGACCGGTACGCGCTGCCCCCGATCGTCGTCTTGCGCGCCGACGCGGGCGAGCCGGCCGCGGCGGCCGAGCGCTGGCTGCCCGAGGCGGATCGCGTGTTCGAAGCCCGCGACGTCGCCCCCGGCACGCTGGCGACGATCTGCTTCACGTCGGGCACGGCGGGCCGCCCGAAGGGCGTGATGCTCTCGCACGGGAACATCGGCGCGAACGTGGCGATGTGCGCGGCGACCGCGATGGCGCGGCCGGACGACAGGTTCCTGTCGATCCTGCCGCTGTCGCACATGTTCGAGCGCACCGGCGGCTACTACCTGCCGCTCTCGATCGGCGCGCAGGTCGCGTTCGCGCGCGGCGTCGCGCACCTGCCGGACGACCTCCGCACGCAGGCGCCGACCGTGGTGTTCGCGGTCCCGCGCATCTTCGAGAAGTTCGCGGCCCGGATCGAGCACGCGCTCGCGGGAGCGCCGCGCAGGAAGCGCCTGTTCGACGCGTGCGTCGCGCTCGGCTGGCGCGTCGAGCAGGGACGCGCGCGCCTGCACGACCGCCTGGTGCTGCGCGCGCTGCGGCGGCTCGTCGCGAAGCCGATCCTCGCACGGCTCGGCGGGCGCCTGCGGCTCGCGGTCGTCGGCGGCGCGGCGCTCGACCCGGCGCTCGCCCGCACGTTCATCGGGCTCGGGCTCCCGATGCTGCAGGGCTACGGCATGACCGAGGCCTCGCCGGTCGTCTCGGTGAACCGGCTCTCCGACAACGTGCCGGACACCGTCGGCCGTCCGCTCGACGGCGTCGAGGTGAAGCTCGCCGAGGGCGGCGAGCTCCTGGTGCGCGGCGCGAGCGTGATGCTCGGCTACTGGCGCAACGACGAGGCCACGCGCGCCTCGATCGACGCGGCGGGCTGGCTCCACACGGGCGACCTCGCCGAGATCCGCGACGGCCGCATCGCGATACGCGGCCGCGCCAAGGACATCCTCGTGCTGTCGAACGGCGAGAAGCTCCCGCCGCAGGACGTCGAGTTCGCGGTCCTCCACGACCCGGTCTTCGAGCAGGCGATGCTGATCGGCGAAGCCCGGCCGTACGTCGTGCTGCTGGCGGTGTCGCAGGAGACCGACGAGCGGACACTGCTCAAGCGCGCCAACGCGCAGCTGAAGGCGTTTCCGCGCTGGATGCGCGTGCGGCGCGTCATCGCGTCGCGCGAGCCCTGGAGCGTCGAGAACGGGCTGCTCACGCCGACGCTGAAGCTCAAGCGCCCGATGCTCGTCGACCGCTACAGGGACCGGATCGACGCCGCCTACGCGTCGCGGGATTCCGGCTAGCGTGATCCCCCCGAAGCGCGCCCGCCCCGGGGCGGCACCTCACCCCCAGGGGGCCGGCCTGGTCGCTGGTCGCCGGTCAGCCGCGCCGTCCCAGCGCGATCGCGACGATGACGAGCCCGGCCGCGACGAACGTCAGGGGATCGAGCGCCTCGCCCAGCAGGAGCGCGGAGGCGACGATCGTGAGGAACGGCTGCAGCAGCTGCACCTGCCCCACGGCCGCGATGCCGCCCTGCGCGAGTCCGCGGTACCAGGCGAAGAACCCCAGGTACATCGACACCGCCGCGACGTAGGCGAATCCGGCCCACGCGGTCCACGGTGCGCTCGCGAGGCGCGCGTCGGCGGCGATCCACGTCGGCACCAGCAGGAACGGTGCGGACAGCACGAGCGCCCACGAGATGACCTGCCAGCCGCCGAGCGCGCGCGAAAGCGTCGCGCCCCTGGCGTAGCCGACGGCGGCGGCGGCCACCGCGCCGACGAGCAGCAGGTCCGCGACGTGCGGCGCGCCGCCGCCGCGCCAGAGCGCGTAGGCGACGACGATCGCGCTGCCGAACGCTGCCCAGAACCAGAAGCGCGCCCGGGGCCGCTCGTGCGCGAGCCAGGCGGCGGCGACGGCAGTCGCGAGCGGCAGGAGGCCGGTCAGCACCGCGCCGTGCGAGGCTGGTACCTGACGCATCGCGTAGGCGGTCAAAAGAGGGAAGCCGACGACCACCCCCAGCGCGACGACCGCGAGGTCCCGGAACTGCGCGATCGTCGGCCACGGGCTGCGCGTCGCGGCGAGCGCGGTCGCGGCCAGGACGGCGGCGACGACCGCGCGGCCCAGGCCGACGAACACGGGATCGAGGTGCTCGACCGCCGCCCGGGTCGCGGGGAGCGTGACGCTGAAGGCGGCCACGCCGACCAGTCCCCACGCCAGGCCCACGCGGCGGTCACGGTCCGACGGCGAGAATCCGGGTGCCGGTGCGCGTGCATCGGCGCTCGGGTCGGCACCTCCGGACCCCTCGCGCATCCCCCTCGATGGGGGGCGGGGACGGGAAGGTTCGGGCATCGTTGCGACTCTGCCCGAACGACCGTCGGGCGACAAGGGCCCGATATCCTCGTCCATTCAAGGGTTTGCATAAAAGTACGTGCTCACATCTCCGTCGAACCCGCCCCCTTGGACGAACGCCGGGATTGCTGCACTGCAGCTTGACCGGCCAATCGAACATACATAGGCTTCAAACGATCGTTTGATCGAAACTGGCCATTTCGGACCGGCGCGACACGCCCCACGAAGGGTGACGCGTCGCCGGAGAGGGGAATCATCGGCCCCGGCAACGATCCAACCGCTGCACCGAAAGGACTCGCATGAGCAGTTCGGTGGTGTCCCTGAACGACGGTCGCGGTCCCTCCGCGACGAAGGACCGCATCCTCGACGCGGCCGAGGGGCTGTTCATGGAGCACGGGTTCGAGGCGACGAGCCTGCGGTCGATCACCGCGGCCGCCGCGGTGAACCTGGCGGCCGTCAACTACCACTTCGGCAGCAAGGAGGAGCTCTTCCAGGCGGTCCTCACGCGCCGCCTCGACCCGATGAACCAGCGCCGAGTCGCGCTGCTCGACCGATTCGAGCGCGAAGCGTCGCCCGAGCCGCTGTCGTGCGAACGCATCATCGTCGCGCTGTTCGTCCCCGCGCTCGAGCTCGCACGCGACCCCGAGCGCGGCGGCAAGGATTTCCTGCGCCTGCTCGGCCGCGCGTACGCCGACCCCGCACCGTTCATCCGGCGGTTCCTGTCCGAGCAGTACGCGCAGATGATCGCGCGCTTCAAGACGGCGTTCGGCCGCGCGCTGCCGCACCTGCCGAAGAAGGAGCTGTCGTGGCGGCTGCACTTCATCATGGGCGCGCTGTCCTACACGCTCGCGGGCACCGACGTGCTGAAGCTCATCGCCGAGCTCAATCCGAAGGAAACGTCGAACGACGAGATCCTGCTGCGGCGGCTCGCGCCGTTCCTGCTCGCAGGCCTCAAGGCCCCGCTGCTCGACCTGTCCGAGGTGACGCGCGAGATCGACGGCGCGCTCGACGCCTCGGCGCGGCGATGACCCGCGCGAACCCCCCATTTCCTGCCGGAGATTCCGATGCTGACGTCCCTTTGGCTCCTCGTGGCCCTCGTCACCGTCCTGGCGCTCGCCTACGTGCGGGCCCGGGGATACGCATGGGCCGCCGCCGTCGCGGCGCTGCTCGGCGTCGCCTGGGTCGCCGACCTGCTGCCGCTGTGGCTCGACCTCGGGCTCTCCGCCGCCGCGGTCGTGCTCGCGATCCCGCTCCTCGTTCCGCGCCTGCGCCGCGCGCTCGTCAGCGACGCGCTGTTCGCGGCCTTCCGCAAGGTGATGCCGGCGATGTCGCAGACCGAGCGCGAGGCGATCGAGGCCGGCACCGTCTGGTGGGACGGCGAGCTCTTCTCGGGCAAGCCCGACTGGAAGATGCTCCTGTCGCTGCCGGCGCCGACGCTCACCGCGGAAGAGCAGCGCTTCCTCGACCACGATGTCGACGAACTGTGCGCGATGGTCACCGACTGGGAGACCACGAACGTCTACAAGGACCTGCCGCCGCAGGTGTGGCAGTTCGTGAAGGACAGGGGCTTCCTCGGGATGATCATCCCGAAGGAATACGGCGGGCTCGGGTTCTCGGCCTACGCGCATTCGCAGGTGATCACCAAGCTGTCGACGCGCTCCGGCACCGTGGCGGTCACCGTGATGGTGCCCAATTCGCTGGGCCCCGGCGAACTGCTGCTGCACTACGGCACCGAGAAGCAGAAGCGCCACTACCTCCCGCGCCTGGCCAAGGGGCTCGAGATCCCCTGCTTCGCCCTGACCAGTCCGAACGCGGGGTCCGACGCGGCGTCGATGCCCGACTACGCCCACGTGCGCTGGGGCGAGCACGAGGGCAAGCGCGTGCTGGGGCTCTCGGTCACCTGGGACAAGCGCTACATCACGCTCGGCCCGGTCGCGACGCTGCTCGGCCTCGCGTTCCGCGTCTACGACCCCGAGAAGCTGCTGGGCGATCGCGAGGACCTGGGCATCACGTGCGCGCTGATCCCGACGTCGCATCCGGGCGTGCAGATCGGCCGCCGCCACATGCCGCTCAACGCGGTGTTCCAGAACGGCCCGAACTCCGGCAAGGACGTGTTCATCCCGATGGACTGGGTGATCGGCGGCCAGCCGATGATCGGCAAGGGCTGGCGGATGCTGATGGAGTGCCTCGCGGCCGGCCGCGGCATCTCGCTGCCGTCGTCGAACACCGGCATGTCGATCCTCGCGGTGCGCGCCGTGGGCGGCTACGCGCGCGTGCGCACGCAGTTCAAGACGGCGATCGGCAAGTTCGAAGGCGTCGAGGAAGCGCTGACCCGCATGGGCGGCAACCTGTACATGATGGACGCCGCGCGCACGCTCACCGCCGCCGCGGTCGACCAGGGCGAGAAGCCGTCGGTGGTTTCCGCGATCGCCAAGTACCACATCACCGAGCGCGCGCGGCAGACGATCAACGACGGCATGGACGTGATCGGCGGCAAGGGCATCTGCATGGGGCCGTCGAACTTCCTCGGCGGCGCGTACATGCAGCACCCGGTGGCGATCACCGTCGAGGGCGCGAACATCCTGACGCGCAGCCTCATCATCTACGGCCAGGGCGCGATCCGCTGCCACCCGTACGTGCTCAAGGAGATCGAGGCGACGCGCGAGAGCGATCCGGCCAGGGCGTCGGCCGCCTTCGACGAGGCGCTGTTCGGCCACGTGGGCTTCGTCGTGTCGAACCTCGCGCGCACGCTCGTCACGGGCCTCACCGGATCGCACTTCGTTCGCGTGCCGGACGGTGTCGCACCCGAGATGCGGCGCTACTACCAGCAGCTGACGCGGTTCTCGGCCGCGCTCGCGTTCCTCTCCGACGTGTCGATGGGCACGCTGGGCGGCGCGCTCAAGCGCAAGGAGAAGCTCTCGGCGCGGCTGGGCGACATCCTGTCCTCGCTCTACCTCTGCTCGGCGACGCTCGCGCGCTTCGAGCGCGAAGGCCGGCAGGCGGCCGACGCGCCGCTCGCGCACTGGGCGATCTGGGACGCGATGTTCAAGGCGCAGGGTGCGCTGGAGGGCGTCATCTCGAATTTCCCGAACCGCCTGATCGCCGCGATCGTGCGCCTCGTCGTGTTCCCGCTCGGCCGGCCCTACGTCGAGCCGTCCGACAGGCTGGGCCACGAGGTGGCGAGGCTCCTGATCGCACCGTCCGCCACTCGCGACCGGCTCACGACGCCGATGTTCGTCGCGACCGCCGAGGACGACCCGGTTGCGCAGATCGAGCGCGCGCTCGCGGCGACCGTCGCCACCGAGCCGATCGAGGCGAAGCTCAAGGCCGCCGCGAAGGCCGGGACGCTCAGCCTGGCACTCGCGCCGGGCGAGGACGTCGGGGCGCTCGCCGCACGCGCCGCCGCGGCCGGCGTGATCGATGCGGCCGAGGCGCGCACGCTCGTCGAGCAGCGCGCGCTCGTCGCGAAGGTGATCCGCGTCGACGACTTCGCGCCCGACCTCGGCACGAGCCTGCTCGACGTCCTGGCGCCGGGCGAGCCGGCGAGCGCGACCGCCTCGCCCGTGCCCGCCCGCGTCCACAGGGCCGCGGCCTGACGAGGAAGCCCCATGAAGCAGGACCGGTCTACATCGTCGACGGCGCCCGCACGCCGTTCCTGAAAGCCCGCAACCGGCCGGGACCGTTCGCCGCGTCGGACCTCGCCACCGCGGCCGGGCGCGCGCTGCTGCTGCGCCAGCCCTTCGCGCCGACCGACGTCGACGAGGTGATCCTCGGCTGCGCGGCGCCCTCGCCCGACGAGGTCAACATCGGCCGCGTCGCCGCGCTGCGGATGGGTTGCGGCCACAAGGTGCCGGCATGGACCGTGATGCGCAACTGCGCGTCGGGCATGCAGGCGATCGACTCGGCGATCGCGCAGATCCGCGCCGGCCGCTCGAACCTCGTGCTGGCCGGCGGCGTCGACGCGCTGTCGCGCGCGCCGCTGCTGTTCTCCGACGCGATGGTCCACTGGCTCGCGAGCTGGTACGCGGCGAAATCGACGGGCCAGCGGGCCGCGCTGCTCGTGAAGTTCCGTCCGCAGCACCTGGCGCCGATCATCGGGCTCATGAAGGGCCTCACCGACCCGATCGTCGGGCTGCTGATGGGGCAGACGGCCGAGAACCTCGCGTTCCGGTTCGGCATCACGCGCGCGGAGATGGACGCGTGTGCGGCCGAGAGCCACCGCCGCGTGCTGGCCGCGCAGCGCGCAGGGCACTTCGCGCGGGAGATCGTTCCGCTCTACGACCCCTCGGGCAAGCTCTACGCGGCCGACGATGGCGTGCGCGGGGACTCGACGCCCGAGAACCTCGCGAAGCTGAAACCGTTCTTCGACCGCAAGTACGGCAACGTGACGGCCGGCAACAGCTCGCAGGTGACCGACGGCGGCACCTGGCTCGTGATCGCGTCCGAGCGCGCGGTCGAGAAGCACAAGCTCGTGCCGCGCGGGCGGATCGTCGACTCGCAGTGGGCCGGCCTCGACCCGGCGCAGATGGGGATGGGGCCGGTGCACGCCGCGACGCCGATCCTCCAGCGCCACGGGCTCGCGCTGAACGACCTCGACGCGTGGGAGATCAACGAGGCGTTCGCCGCGCAGGTGATCGCCTGCCAGCGCGCGTGGGAGAGCGACGAGTACTGCCGGACCGAGCTCGGCCTGCCGGGGGCGCTCGGCGCGATCGACCCGGCGAAGCTCAACGCGGACGGCGGCGCGATCGCGCTCGGCCATCCGGTGGGCGCGTCCGGCGCCCGCATCGCGCTGCACGTGCTCGAGACGCTCGAGCGCACGGGCGGCAAGCGCGGCATGGCCGCGATCTGCATCGGCGGCGGCCTGGGCGGCGCGATGATGGTCGAAAGGGTCACCCAATGAACGCGCGCGACGAAACGACGCAGATCCATCCGGCAACCGCCGCACGCTCGGCGCTTCGCCACTGGCGGATCGAGCGCGACGCCGACGGGCTGGCGACGCTCGTGTTCGACCGGGCGGAGGCGAGCACCAACACGCTGTCGGCGGCCGTGCTCGTCGAGCTGAACGCAGCGCTCGACCTGCTCGATCGCGACAAGCCGCGGGCGCTCGTGATCCGCTCGGGCAAGGCGAACGGCTTCATCGCCGGCGCCGACGTCGACGAGTTCGGCGAGATCTCGACCGAGGAGGGCGCGCTCGCAATCGTCCGCCGCGGCTGGGACACGTTCGAGCGGCTCGCCTCGGTGCCGTACCCGACGCTGGCGCTGATCCGCGGCTTCTGCCTGGGCGGCGGGCTCGAGCTCGCGCTCGCGTGCCGCTACCGGGTCGCGGTCGACGAACCCGGAACGCGCATGGGCCTGCCCGAGGTGATGCTGGGGATCGTCCCCGGCTGGGGCGGCATCAGGCGGCTCCCGCGGCTCACCGGCGGCCCGGCGGCCCTCGACATGCTGCTCACCGGCAAGACGGTCGACGCGCGCAAGGCGAAGAAGCTCGGCATCGTCGACGAGTCCGTGCCGGCGCGCATCATGGAGAACACGGTGCGCGGCGTGCTGAAGGCGCTGCCCGAGCCGCACAAGCTCCCGTTCGCACTCGCGGCGACGCTGAATCCGCTGGCGCGCCGCGTGATCGCCGGTCAGGCGCAGAAGCAGGTCGAAAAGCGCGCGCGCCGCGAGCACTATCCGGCGCCGTACGCGATCCTCGAGCTGTGGAAGCGCTACGACGGCAACGCGCTCCTGCCGCCGCCGTCCGATCCTGCGAGCATCGTCTCGCTCGTGCGCTCGCCGACCGCGGCGAACCTGATCCGCGTGTTCCGGCTGCAGGAGCGCCTGAAGTCGCTGGGCAAGGAAGACGGGGCGGCGTTCTCGCACGTACACGTCGTCGGCGCCGGCACGATGGGCGGCGACATCGCGGCGTGGTGCGCGTTGCGCGGCCTCACCGTCACGCTCCAGGACCAGAGCGCCGAGCGCATCGCGCCGGCGATGGGACGCGCCGCGAAGCTGTTCGGCGAGCGCCTCAGGGACCCGCGGCGCGCGCGCGACGCGGCCGACCGCCTGATCCCGGACGTGGCCGGGGACGGCGTCGCGCGGGCGGACGTGATCATCGAGGCGATCTTCGAGAACGTCGAGGCGAAGCGGTCGCTGTTCGCGGCGGTCGAGAAGCGGGCGAAGCCGGGCGCGATCCTCGCGACCAACACCTCGTCGATCCCTCTGGAGGAAATCGCCTCGGCGCTCGCCGACCCGTCGCGCCTGATCGGGCTGCACTTCTTCAACCCGGTGGCGCGCATGATGCTCGTCGAGATCGTCGTCGGCGCGACGACGCGGCCCTCGCTGGTCGCGCCCGCTGCCGCGTTCGTGCGCCAGATCGACAAGCTGCCGCTGCCGGTGAAGAGCGCGCCCGGCTTCCTCGTCAACCGTGTGCTCGCCCCCTACCTGATGGCGGCGATGCGCGCCGTCGACGACGGCATCGCGCCCGAGACCGTCGACGAGGCGGCGCTCGCGTTCGGGATGCCGATGGGCCCGATCGAGCTCGCCGACACGGTGGGCCTCGACATCTGCGTCGCGGTCGGCAAGCTTCTCGGTGCGAACGCCGCGCCGCCGCGCGAACTGATGAGGCGCGTCGATGCGGGCGAGCTCGGGAAGAAGTCGGGCCGGGGCTTCTACAAGTGGGAGGCCGGCAAGCCGGTCAAGGGCGCGGCGGGCGCGGTTCCGGCCGGCCTCGCCGAGCGTCTCGTGGGCCCCTACGTCGACGAGGCGAAGGCGGCGCTGGCCGACGGCATCGTCGCCGACGCGGACCTGGTCGACGCCGGCGCGATCTTCGGGACCGGATTCGCGCCGTTCCGCGGCGGGCCGCTCAACTACGCCAACGCGCGCGCGGCCGGTTGAGGCGTCCGGGGCGGGGCCCCCGGTTTACGGTGTAGGATTCACGGCGATTCGGCGACAGGCGCATCGTGCGCGCCCGGCCCCCGCCCAGGGGGATGGGATCGCCTGCGTCGCCGACGGTTGGCCGGGACGTTCGCTGGGGGAGGAGCGACGTGGAAAGAATCTGGCTCAAGCACTATCCGCCCGGCGTGCCGGCGGAGATCGACGTCAACGAGTACGAGTCGCTGCGCGACGTCTTCGAGGAGAGCGTCGCCAAGTACGCGTCGCGGCCGGCGTTCACGTGCATGGGCAAGTCGATCACGTTCGCCGAGCTCGACACGCTCTCGGCGGCGTTCGGCGCCTGGCTCCAGGGCATCGGCGGAGGCAAGGGCACCCGCGTCGCGCTGATGATGCCCAACATCCTGCAGTACCCGGTGTGCCTGTTCGGCACGCTGCGCGCCGGCGCGACGGTCGTCAACGTCAACCCGCTCTACACGGCCCGCGAGCTCGAGCACCAGCTCGCCGACTCCGGCGCCGAGGTGATCGTCGTCCTCGAGAACTTCGCGGCCACGCTCGCCGAGGTGGTCGCGAAGACCAAGGTCAAGCACGTGATCGTCGCGTCGATGGGCGAGCTGCTCGGCCTCAAGGGCCTGCTCGTGAACTTCGTCGTGCGCCGCGTGAAGAAGATGGTCAAGCCGTGGTCGATCCCCAATGCGATCCACGTGTCGGACGTGCTGGCGGAAGGCCGCCGGCGCTCGCTCGCCCGCGTCCCGATCTCGCACGACGACATCGCGTTCCTGCAATACACCGGCGGGACGACCGGCGTGGCGAAGGGCGCGATCCTGCAGCACCGGAACATCATCGCGAACGTGCTGCAGGCGCGCGCGTGGGTGGCCCCGGTGCTCGATCGCAGCCACCGCGAGATCATCATCACGCCGCTGCCGCTCTACCACATCTTCTCGCTCACCGCGAACTGCCTCATCTACATGACGCTGGGCGCGGAGAACGTGCTGATCCCGAACCCGCGCGACATCCCGGGGTTCGTCAAGACGATGCGCAAGTACCCGTTCACCGCGATCACCGGCGTCAACACGCTGTTCAACGCCCTGGTGCACAACCCGAAGTTCCCGCAGGTCTCGTTCAAGTCGCTGCGCGTGGTGCTGGGCGGCGGGATGGCGGTGCAGGAGGCGGTCGCGAAACGATGGAAGGAGATCACCGGCGTGACGCTCGTCGAGGCCTACGGCCTCACCGAGACCTCGCCGGCCGCGACGGTCAACCCGCTCAACATCGCCGAGTACAACGGCTCGATCGGGTTGCCGCTCCCGTCGACGGAGATCACCCTGCGCGACGACGCGGGCAAGGACGTGCCGCTCGGTTCGCCCGGCGAGATCTGCATCAAGGGGCCGCAGGTGATGGCCGGCTACTGGAACCGGCCCGACGAGACCGCGAAGGTGATGACGGCCGACGGCTACTTCATGAGCGGCGACATCGGCGTGATGGACGAGAAGGGCTTCATCCGCATCGTCGACCGCAAGAAGGACATGATCCTCGTGTCGGGGTTCAACGTGTACCCGAACGAGATCGAGGGCGTGGTCGCGGGGCACCCCGGCGTGCTCGAATGCGCGGCGGTGGGCGTCCCGGACAAGAAGTCCGGCGAGGCGGTGCGCCTGTACGTCGTCAAGAAGGACGACGCCGTCACCTCCGCCGACGTGATGAAGTACTGCCGCGATCACCTGACCGGCTACAAGTGCCCGCGCGAGGTGATCTTCCGCGGCGACCTGCCGAAGTCGAACGTCGGCAAGATCCTGCGCCGCGAGTTGCGCGACATGGCGCGCAAGGAACTCGTCTAAGCCGGCCCGCGCTGCCATCCGATGACCACGCTCCCGCAGCGCGAGCCGGTGCTCCGCGTCGTGCCGATGCCGGCCGACGTCAACCAGCACGGCGACATCTTCGGCGGCTGGATCATGTCGCAGGTCGACGTCGCGGGCGGCATCGTGGCGGCGCGGCGGGCGCGCGGCCGCGTCGCGACGGTCGCCGTCAACCAGTTCACGTTCAAGCAGCCGGTGTCGATCGGCGACCTCGTCACGTTCTACGGCGACATCGCGCGCGTGGGCCGCACGTCGGTGACGATCGACGTCGAGGTGTTCGCGCAACGCAACCCGGACGACCTCGTCACGGTCAAGGTGACCGAGGCGAGCCTGACCTACGTCGCGGTCGGCGAGGACGGCCGGCCCCGGCCGCTTCCGCCGGCTTGATGCAGCGCAATATTGCCCTTTCCGCCCCCCGCGTATACTGGAAAACGCTCCAGCAACGACGGCGTGACGCCCGAGGCAGCGGCGCGCCGCAGGCAGCCCGACAACCACAAAGAAGTCGTCGCGAAACACCACCGCCAGAGAGGAGAGACACGACCATGACTACCCCGACCTTCCGGCCCCGCCGGATCGCCGTCGCCGTCGCCGCCACGTGCGCGCTCGCCGCCGGCCAGGCCTACGGCGCCGCGTTCGCGCTGCAGGAAAACAGCGGCAGCGGCCTCGGCAATGCGTTTGCCGCAGGCGCCGCGGCTACCGAGGACGCGAGCTCGATGTGGTCGAACCCCGCGACGCTGTCGAAGCGCGGGTCGATGGAAGCTGCGGCCGCGCTCCACCTGGTCACGCCGTCGATCAAGTTCCACGACGGCGGCTCCGTCGCGGCGGGCAACCAGCCGCTCGGCGGCACCGGCGGCGACGCCGGCGGCCTCAATTTCGTTCCCAACATGTACGTCGCGGTGCCGATCAACCGGCAGTGGACGTTCGGACTCGGCGTCAACGCGCCGTTCGGGCTCGTCACCGAGTACGACGGCAGCTGGCTCGGCCGTTACCAGGCGGTCAAGTCGGAGGTCAAGACGATCAACGTGAACCCCGCGTTCTCGTTCAAGCCGACCGACAACGTCGCGATCGGCTTCGGCGTGAACTGGCAGAAGATCGACGCGGAGTTCACCAACAAGGTGAACTACTCCGGCGCGCTCCGACACGGCGCAGGCGTCGCGGCCGGCAGCGCGTCCCGGCGCGACGGTCAACGCGATCGCCGCGTCCACCCCCGGTCTCGACAGCAGCGCCAAGGTCGAGGGCGACGACGACGCCTGGGGCTGGAACATCGGCATCCTCGTCGACGTCACGAAGAACACGCGGATCGGGGCGAGCTACCGTTCCGAGATCGAGTACGACGTCAACGGCAACGCGAGCTTCGACAATCCGACGCCGGTCGGCCCGCCCGCGCTTCAGCCCACCCTCGACCTGCTGAGCGCGGGCGTGAACAGCCAGCGGCTGTACAACGGCGGCATCAAGGCGGACATCACGCTGCCGGCGATCGTCAACGTCTCGGTGTTCCACCAGCTGAACGACCGCTGGGACCTGATGGCGGACGTGCAGTGGACCGGCTGGTCGTCGATTTCGGAGCTCAATTTCGTCCGGACCGACGGCACGGGGTCGCTGTCGAACACGCCCGAGAACTTCGACGACGCGTGGCGCATCGCCGTCGGGGCGAACTACCGGCACTCCGACAAGTGGATGTTCCGCGGCGGCATCGCGTGGGACCAGTCGCCGGTCACCACCGCCGACCGCACGCCGCGGCTCCCCGACGACGACCGCTTGTGGCTGTCGTTCGGCACGCAATACAAGCACTCGAAGAACCTCAAGCTCGACGCCGGCTTCACCTACATCAACGCGAAGGACGCCTCGATCAGCCAGAACGCCGGCAGCACCCCGTCGTTCGGCCTGATCAACGGCAGCTACGACGCGTACGTGACGATCTTCTCGATGCAGGGCACCTACACGTTCTGACGGCACGACCGCGGGCCGGCATCGCGCCGGCCCGCGCTTCCCCATCCTCGCGGCGCGCGCGGGAACGCCACGCTTCCCCGCGCCCCTGCCGGCGTGCTGCGCCGGCCCTCTCCGGAACATCGACCTTGGCTCACCGTCTTCTCGTCCGCCGCGCGGCGGTTCTCGGCGCCGGCGTCATGGGCGCCCAGATCGCGGCGCATCTCGTCAACGCCGGCGTCCCGGCCGTGCTCTTCGACCTGCCCGCGAAGGAGGGCGACCCCTACGGCATCGTGCGCAAGGGCATCGACGGCCTCGCGAAGCTCGAGCCGGCGCCGCTGGGCACGAAGGACCTCGCGGCGAAGATCGTGCCCGCGCACTACGGCGCCGACCTGGCGCTGCTCGCCGAATGCGATCTCGTGATCGAGGCGATCGCCGAGCGGCTCGACTGGAAGCGCGACCTCTACGCGAAGATCGCGCCGCATCTCGGGCCGACAGCCATCCTCGCGTCGAACACCTCCGGGCTCTCGCTCGCCGCGCTGTCCGACGCCGTGCCCGCCGAGCTGCGCTCGCGCTTCTGCGGCATCCACTTCTTCAATCCGCCGCGCTACATGCACCTGTGCGAGCTGATCGCGGGGCCGTCGTCCGACGGCGCGATGCTCGACGCGCTCGAGGCGTTCCTGACCACGACGCTCGGCAAGGGCGTGATCCGCGCGAAGGACACGCCGAACTTCGTCGCCAACCGGATCGGCGTGTTCTCGGTGATCGCGGCGATGCTGCACACGCAGCGGTTCGGACTCGGCTTCGACGTCGTCGACGCGCTGACCGGTCCGGCGATCGGCCGCGCGAAGAGCGCGACCTTCCGCACCGTCGACGTCGTGGGCCTCGACACCACCGCGCACGTCATCGGCACGATGCGCGACACGCTGCCCGACGATCCCTGGCGGCCGCATTTCGAGGTGCCCGCGGTGCTCGCGGCGCTGGTCGCGAAGGGGGCGCTCGGCCAGAAGGCGAAGGCGGGCTTCTACCGCAAGCAGGGCCGGGAGATCCAGGTCCTCGACCCGGGGGCCGGCGACTACCGCGCGAGCGCGGGCGTCGTCGATCCGGAGGTCGCGGCGATCCTCGCGATCGCGCATCCAGGCGAGAAGCTCGGCAAGCTTCGCGCGCATCCGCATCCGCAGGCGCAGTTCCTGTGGGCGATCTTCCGCGACGTGTTCCATTACTGCGCGCACCAGCTCGCGTCGATCGCGGACAACGCGCGCGACGTCGACCTCGCGATCCGCTGGGGCTTCGGCTGGCAGATGGGGCCGTTCGAGACCTGGCAGGCCGCCGGCTGGGCCGAGGTCGCGGGCTGGATCGCCGAGGACGTCGCCGCGAAGAAGTCGCTCGCCGCCGTTCCGCTGCCCGCATGGGTGAGCGGCGCCAAGGTGGGCGCGGCGAAGGGCGTGCACGCGCCGGGCGGCGCGTACTCGGCGGCGCAGGACGCGTTCGTGCCTCGCTCGGCGCTGCCGGTCTACCGGCGCCAACGCTACCCCGACCCGGTGCTGGGCGAGCGGTTCGACCGCGGCACGACGGTGTTCGAGACCGACGCGCTGCGCATGTGGCACCTCGAGCAGGACGTCGCGATCGTGTCGTTCAGGACCAAGCAGCACACGATCGGCGACGACGTGCTCGACGGGATGCTGCGCGCGCTCGACGAGGCCGAGCGCGGCTTCGCCGGGCTCGTGATCTGGCAGACGAAGGAGCCGTTCTCGTTCGGCGCGAACCTGGCGACGCTCGCGCCCGCCGTCCAGTCCGGGCGCTGGGACACGGTCGAGGCCGTCGTCGCCCGCTTCCAGCAGACGTCGCTCAGGCTGCGCTACAGCCTGATCCCGACGGTCGCGGCCGTGCGCGGCATGGCGCTCGGCGGGTCGTGCGAGTTCATCATGCATTGCGATCGCGCAGTCGCGGCGCTCGAGTCCTACGTCGGGCTGGTCGAGGCCGGCGTGGGCCTGCTTCCCGGCGGCGGAGGCACCAAGGAGTTCGCGGTGCGCGCGGCCGACGCGGTGAAGCAGGGGCCGACCGGCGGCCAGGCGGACCACTTCCCGTTCCTGCGCGCCTCGTTCCAGACGATCGCGATGGCGACGGTGGCGAAGAGCGCGCTCGAGGCGAAGGCGCTGGGCTTCCTGAAGGATGCCGACGTCGTCGTCACGCATCCGCACGAGATCCTGCACGTGGCGATCGGGCAGGCGCGCGCGATGGCCGACTCGGGCTACCGGCCGCCGTTGCCGCCGGTGGGCATCCCGGTCGCCGGCCGCACCGGGATCGCGACGCTCGAGATGATGCTCGTCAACATGCGCGAGGGCGGGTTCATCACGGCCTACGACTTCGAGGTCGCGCTCGCGATCGCACGCGTGCTTTGCGGCGGGGACGTCGACGCGGGCTCGACCGTCGACGAGCGCTGGCTCGTCGAGCTCGAGCGCGCGGAGTTCATGGCACTCGCGCAGGACCCGCGGACGCAGGCCCGCATCGCGCACACGCTCGCGACCGGCAAGCCGCTCCGCAACTGAGGATTCGACGATGCCCCGTACGCTGAATGACGCCTACCTCGTCGCCGCCGTGCGCACGCCGGTCGGCAAGGCGCCGCGCGGCGCGTTCCGCACGACGCGGCCCGACTCGCTGCTCGCCCATGCGCTGAGGAGCGTGCTCGCGCGCGCGCCGTCGCTCGATCCCGCGGCGATCGACGACGTGATCGTCGGCTGCGCGATGCCGGAGTACGAGCAGGGGATGAACGTCGCGCGGATCGGCGTGCTGCTCGCCGGCCTGCCGAACACGGTGGCCGGGATGACGGTGAACCGCTTCTGCTCGTCGGGCCTGAACGCGGTGTCGATCGCCGCCGACCGCATCCGCACCGGCGAGGCCGACCTGATGATCGCGGCGGGCGCCGAGAGCATGAGCATGATCCCGATGCTCGGTCGGCTGTCGCTCAACGCGGAGGTGTTCGCGCGCGACGAGAACGTCGGCATCGCCTACGGCATGGGGCTCACCGCCGAGAAGGTCGCCGAGCGCTGGAAGGTGTCGCGCGACGACCAGGACGCGTTCGCGCTGGAGTCGCACCGCCGCGCGCTCGCGGCGCAGGCCGCGGGCGAGTTCGACGACGAGATCGCGCCGGTGGCGGTGCAGGAGCACGTTCCCGACACGATGGCCTCGCGCGTCGTGGTGCGGGAGAAGACGGTCTCGCGCGACGAAGGCCCGCGCGCCGATACGACCGCCGAGGGGCTCGCGAAGCTCCGGCCCGTGTTCGCCGCGAAGGGGTCCGTCACGGCGGGCAACAGCTCGCAGATGTCGGACGGCGCGGGCGCCGTGATCGTCGCCTCAGAGGCGGCGATCCGCGCGCATGGATTGAAGCCGCTGGCGCGGTTCGCGGGCTTCGCGGTGTCGGGCGTCGCGCCCGAGATCATGGGCGTCGGCCCGATCGCGGCGATCCCGAAGTTGCTCAAGACGACGGGCGTTCGCCAGCAGGACCTCGACTGGATCGAGCTGAACGAGGCGTTCGCGGCGCAGAGCCTGGCGGTCGTCCGCGACCTGGGACTCGATCCGGCGAAGGTCAATCCGCTGGGCGGCGCGATCGCGCTGGGGCATCCGCTCGGCGCGACCGGCGCGATCCGCACGGCGACGATCCTGCACGGCCTCAAGCGCCGCGGCGGGCGCTACGGGATGGTGACGATGTGCGTCGGCACCGGCATGGGTGCCGCGGGCTTGGTCGAAATGGTGTGAACCGGGAGGACGAAGCGATGCGTGCAATGACGATGTGGGTGGCCGCAGTGGCGTTTGCGTGGAGCGCGGCGGTGTCGGCGGTCGAGGTGGGCGGAATCAGGCTCGACGAGAAGGCGAACGTCGGCGGGCAGGAGCTGGTGCTCAACGGCGCGGGCCTGCGGACGCGCGTGTTCATCAAGGTCTACGTCGCGAGCCTCTGGTTGCCGGCGAAGGCCAGCGCGCTTTCCGGCGTGCTGGCCAAGGGGCCGCGACGCGTCCAGATGAACCTGCTGCGCGACCTCTCGGCGGACCAGCTCGTCAACGCGCTGGTCGACGGCCTCAAGGACAACAACAGCGAGGCCGAGCTCGCGTCGGTCAAGGCGCAGGTCGACCAGATGGTCGCGACGATGAAGGCATTCAACGAGGTGAAGGAGAAGGACGTCGTGGCGCTCGATTTTGTCGACGGCGCCACGAAGATCACGCTCAACGGGCAGGCGAAGACGTCGATTCCCGGCGATGCGTTCAACGCGGCGCTCATGAAGGTCTGGCTCGGCGACAAGCCGGTGCAGGCCGATCTCAGGAAGGCGATGCTCGGGGGCTGACGGCGCGGCTTCGCGCTGGCGGGCCGCCGTGCGCGATTCGCCCCGCCGGCGGGTGCGACGACGAGACTCCGGACGCATGAGCGCACCCGCGAACGAGACTGCGCACGACTTCTGGCCGTCGTGCGGCTACCGGCACCTGACGGTGGGCGCCGACGGCCGCCTGACCGTCACCGACGCTTTCCTGCGCGCCCAGCTGCTGCGTCCGGAGCTCGCGCCGGTGCCGGAGTCCTGCGACGCGGAGCTCGCGCTGCACGACGCGCTGGTCGCGGCGCCGCGCCGCGCGATTGCCGAGCACGAGCTCGCGGCGGTCCGCGACGAGGATGCCCGCGACAACTACCGCGTGTGGCTGCGCTTCCGGGACCGGCTCGCCGCTGCGCCGTCCCTCGAGTCCGCCTACCTGCGGCTGTTCCAGGGCGACGGCGTCGACG
The DNA here is from genome assembly GCA_016704895.1 of Betaproteobacteria bacterium. Taxonomy (GTDB): domain Bacteria; phylum Pseudomonadota; class Gammaproteobacteria; order Burkholderiales; family Casimicrobiaceae; genus VBCG01. The sequence continues at coordinate 31,558 of JADIZG010000007.1, read as the reverse complement.
TGCCGCCGACGTTCGTGCACGAGCTCACGCAGGTGCTCCTGCGGCACATCCTGGGCGACCGCGCGGATCCGTTCGAGGCGCGCGCCGCCGAGATGCTGTTCCGGCCGCAGACGGTGGCCGTGCTGGAGGACGGCGCCGTGATGGCGGCGGACGAGGCGATGGTCGAGCTCTACGCGACGACCGGCGGATTCGGGAACCTCGGCGAGCTTCTCGCGTCGAACAAGACTCCGATGCGGACGATCGATCTCGACGTGCTCACGCCGGACAATGCGGACGACTACTGGCAGCGCGACGAGCGCCACGACCTGTCGGTGAGCCTGAATCGCGGGCAGCCTGCGCTCGACGCGCTCTGCCGCGTGCTCGAGCGCTGGGTGCGGCACTTCCTCGGCGTCGAGGTGCGGATCGGCCCGCAGCGGCGCATCGACGACGACCGGTGGGTGTGGCACGTGGGCCTCGACGCGGAGGCGTCGTCGATCCTGAACGACCTGTACAATCGCGCCGACGTCGAGGATGCCCGCATGGGGCGACTCGTCGCGCTGTTCCAGCTGGACTTCGCGAACCCCGCCGACATGCGCCCGGCGATCGCCGGGCGCCCGGTCTACCTCGCGATGGCGTTCGACGAGCGCCGCCGCCTGAGGCTCAAGCCCCAGAACCTGCTCCTGAACCTGCCGCTCGCGCGGACGCAATGACCATGACCCTCGATTCGATCTTCCTCGCCGCCCGCGCCGCGCGACTGCTGCCCGTCGCGTTGTTCGTTCCCCTCGTCGCGTTCGCGCAGGCGCCTGCCGCTCCCGAAGCCAGGCCGGCACCCGCCGCGGAAGTGAAGGACGCGGCGAAGGAAGCCGCCCCCGCGGCGCAGGACGCAGCCTCCGGCGCCGCGACTCCCGCAGCCAGGGATGCGGCCGCTCCCGCCAAGGAAGCGACGAAAGCCGCCTCCAAGGACGCCGCAGGCGAGCAACTCCCGCCCACGGGGCCGCTCGCGCCGCTGGCCTGGCTGTCGGGATGCTGGAGGGGCGAGGTCAACAAGCGCGAGTTCCGCGAGTTCTGGCAGCCGCTGCGCGGCAACCTGATGGTCGGCGTCAGCCGCAATGCGCTGCCCGAGCGCACGATCAGCTTCGAGTACCTGCGCCTCGAGCCCAGGGCCGACGGCGTCTATTACGTGACGACGTCGATGGGCAAGACCGAGGCCGCGTTCAAGCTCGCGTCGACCAAGCGCGACGGGAACGACGAGACCTTCACGTTCCAGCGGGGCGGGACGGAGTTCCCGACCGCCCTTGCCTATCGTCGAGGAGCAGGCGGCTGGCTCTACGTCGAGGTCGCGGGCCAGGCGCAGGGCAAGGATCACAAGGTGACCTATCCGTTCCGGCGCGTCGACTGCGAGAGCGGCGAATTCATCCGCAAGTAGCGGACCCGCCTCGCCGGCGCGGGAGGGCGCGGCGCTACCTGCCCGGCACGCCGCGGTTCGCCAGCGCGTCCGCCCGCAGATTGCCTTCGTTGTCCGCATGACCGCGTACCCAGTACCACCGGATGCGGTGGCGGTTCGCGAGCGCCTCGAGCTCGCGCCAGAGCTCGGCGTTCTTCACCGGCTTGCGGTCGGCGGTCTTCCAGCCGTTGCGCTTCCAGCCATGGATCCACGTCTCGATCCCGTTCTTCACGTACTGGGAATCGGTGTGGATCTCGACCTCGGACGGCACCTTCAGCGCCTCGAGCGCGCGGATCACCGCCGTGAGCTCCATGCGGTTGTTGGTCGTCGAGGGCTCGCCGCCGAAGAGCTCCTTCTCCCGGCCTCCCGCGACGAGCAGCGCCCCCCAGCCGCCGGGGCCCGGGATTGCCCTTGCAGGCGCCGTCGGTGTGGATGACGACGGTGCTCACCGGAGAATCTTCCCCAGGGTTGTCGCCGACACGAATCCCCCGTCGGGCTGAAGCCCGACCCACAGGGGTCGCCCACTCCGTCGCAAACGATGGCGCTCACTCGTGCCTGCCGGCGGCGGTGAGGCCTTCCTTCGCCCGCGCAGCCGGCGCGAGCGCCTTCTTGCGGCGCTCGCGGCGCTCCCACGCCGGCGCGATCACGCGCATGCCCGCGACCTTCTTCGTCGCGCGCAGGAAATAGACGCCGCCGGCGATCGGCCACCAGCGGTCGCCGGCTTTCTCGAGGAACGCGAACCGGCGCAGCCACCGCTCGCTCGCGAACGGCGGCGCGTAGCCGTCGAGCCGGCCGCCGATCACGTCGAAGCCGAGCAGCGCGAGCCAGTCCTTGAGGCGCCACAGCCCGATGAAGTTGCCGTTCCACGGCGGCGTCTGCTCGCGGCCGAAGTAGCGTTTGACGCCGTAGAGCGAGAACGGATTGAAGCCCGCGATGACGATCTGTCCCTCCGGCCGCAGCACGCGGTGGGCCTCCCGCAGCATCAGGTGCGGGTCGTCGGTGAACTCGAGCGCGTGGGGCATGACGACGAGGTCGACCGTGTTCTCGGCGAGCGGGAGCGCGTGCGGGTCGGCGACGAGCCCGGCCGGCGGGTCGTAGTCGAGCGTCCAGCGCGACGGCATCCGGCATTGCGCCAGCGTCGGATGCTCGGGCAGGCCGACCTGCAGCGCGTAGTAGCCGAAGATGTCGGCGACCGTCTGGTCGAAGTACGCCTGCTCGCGTTCGCGCAGGTAGCGGCCGAGCGGCGTCGCGAACCACTCGGCGAGCGTCGTTGACATGCCCGGCGCGCCCTCCGAAGATGCGTCCATGGTGTCGATTATCCCGTTGGCGGCGTTCAGCGACAACTACGTGTGGGCGATCCGTGCCGGCGACCGCGTCGTGGTCGTCGATCCGGGCGACGACGAACCCGTCGCCGGGTACCTGGCGCGCGAGCGGGCGACGCTTGCCGCGATCCTCGTCACCCACCACCATCCGGACCACACCGGCGGCATCGCCGACCTCCTGCGCGAGCGGAGCGTGCCGGTGATCGGCCCGGGTCGCGAGTCGATTCCCGGGCGCACGCTGGCGGTCGGCGGCGGCGACCGCGTCGACGTGCCGGGCATCGGGCTCCCGCTCGAGGTGCTCGACGTCCCCGGCCACACGTCGGGCCACATCGCGTTCGTCGGGCGCGACGCGGGCTGGGGTTCACCGGTCCTGTTCTGCGGCGACACGCTGTTCGCCGCGGGCTGTGGGCGCCTGTTCGAGGGCACGGCGGACCAGATGTGGGCGTCGCTCTCCGCGCTGGCGGCGCTCCCTGCCGAGACGCGCGTGTTCTGCGCCCACGAGTACACGATCGCGAACCTTCGCTTCGCCGGCGCGGTCGAACCGGGGAACCCGGCCATCGCGGAGCGGGTGGCGCGGGAACGGGCGAAGCGCGAGCGCGGCCTGCCGACGCTGCCGTCGACGATCGCCGAGGAACGGAGGACCAACCCGTTCCTGCGGGTTGCCGATCCGCAGGTGCGCGCGATCGCCGAGGCGCAGGCGGGCAGGAAGCTCGCGGGCGACGCCGAGGTCTTCCGCGCGCTGCGCGACTGGAAGAACGCATTCTGATGTCGGACGGCGTCGGGTTGCGCCGCCCCTGCCCACCGCCTACCATCGCGGGCACGCGGGCCCGCCCACGCGCATCGGTAGCGGGTTTCCGGGCATCGGCATTTCCGGAGACGACGTTGCGACGAGGACTGGCCATTGTTCTGCTGACCACGGTGCTCGCGGGGTGCGCGACGCCGCCCGAGCGGCCGGCCGAGTCCCTGCCCCCGCCGCTGCCGCCGCCGCGTCCCGCGCCCGCCGTCGCCGTCGCTCCCGCGCCGCCCGTCCGCGCCCCCGATCCGTTCCCGGCGGCGGCGGGCGCCGAGCTCGAGCCGCTGCCGCCTTCCGCGGCCAACCTCTGGGAGCACATCGCCAAGGGTTACGAGATTCCCGACCTCGTCGACGATCCGCTCGTCGCGAAATGGGAGCAGTACTACTCGGACCGGCCGGACTACGTCGCGCGCATCGTCGACCGCAGCCGGCGCTACCTCTACCACATCGTCGCCGAGCTCGAGGATCGCCGGATGCCGCTCGACCTCGCGCTCCTGCCGATGATCGAGAGCGCGATGAACCCGAACGCGCTGTCGAGCGCCCGCGCCGCCGGCATCTGGCAGTTCATGCCGTCGACGGGCAAGCACTACGGGCTCGCGCAGAATTTCTGGCTGGATTCGCGTCGCGACGTCGTCGCCGCGACCGAATCCGCGCTCGAGTACCTGCAGAAGCTCCACGGCGACTTCGGCGACTGGCAGCTCGCGCTCGCCGGCTACAACTGGGGCGAGGGCAACGTCGCCCGCGCGATCGCGAAGAACCGGGCGAGGGGCAAGCCCGGCGACTACGCGTCGCTCGCGATGCCGGCCGAGACGCGCAACTACGTGCCCAAGCTGCAGGCGGTCAAGAACATCGTTCGCGACCCGGAGAAGTACGGCCTCGTGCTCGCCGAGATCCCCGACTCGCCCTACTTCACGCTCGTCAGGACGACGCGCCCCGTGGACGTGAAGGTGGCGGCCGAGCTCGCCGAACTCTCGGTCGACGAGTTCCTCACGCTCAACCCCCACCACAACCGCCCGGTCATCGCCGGCGCCGACGAGCACACGATCCTGCTGCCGATCGACCGGGCCGAAATGTTCGCCGCGAAGCTCGAGCTCAGCGAGCAGCCGCTCGTGACCTGGCAGGCGTACCGGACGAAGCCGGGGGAGACCGCCGCGCAGGTGGCCGCGAAGTTCGGCCTTCCGGTCGAGACGCTGCGCGCGGTGAACGGGCTCGGCACGCGGTCCGCGCTGCCAGCCGGGCACGCGCTCCTGGTGCCCGCGCAGCGGCCTTCGGACGCGACGGTGGAGTCGGTCGTGAACACGGTGTTCACCACCGTGCCCTCCGGGCGGACCTTCTACCACACGGTCCGCCGCGGCGAGACGCTCACGGTGATCGCGCGCCGCTACGGGGTCGACGTCGCGGATCTGCGGCGCTGGAACGGGATGACGCAGAACGCGGTGAAGGTGGGCCAGCGGCTGCGCGTCACCACCGATGCCGTCACCGGCGGCAAGCGTCCGAAGAAGGCGCCGACGGCGGCGCCGAAGCGCGTTTCGGGCACGCTGCCGGCCTCCGGCGCGGGGGCGTCCGGCGGCGCATCGTCGGGCCGCGGCGCGGCGATGGCGCGCAAGCCGCGCAACTGAACGCCGTCGCGCCCGGCTTCCGCCCCCCCCGAAACGAAACGGGCGACGCATCCGCGCCGCCCGTTTACCGTCCGCTGCAGTCTTGCGGCGGACCTTGAGGCCGCTCGCGCTTACTTCTTCTTGGCGGCCTTGCGCTTGGTGGCCTTGCGCTTCGGGGCGGCCTTCTTCTTGGTCGCCTTCTTCGCGGCCTTGCGCTTGGTGGCCTTCTTGGCGGCCTTCTTCTTGGTGGCCTTCTTCGCGGCCTTGCGCTTGGCGGGCTTCTTGGCGGCCTTCTTCTTGGTCGCCTTCTTCGCGGCCTTGCGCTTGGTGGTCTTCTTGGCGGCCTTCTTCTTGGTCGCCTTCTTGGCGGCCTTGCGCTTCGGGGCGGCCTTCTTCTTGGTCGCCTTCTTGGCGGCCTTGCGCTTCGTCGCCTTGCGTTTCTTCGGCGCGGGGGCCGCAGCCGCCGGCGCCATCATCGACATCATGTCAGCCAACATTTCGTTCTCCTGTCTGAGTTGCTGGATGTTATGTGCTGCTCCTTCGCAGGCGTCGTCCGATTCACGGACCACTTGACAAAACCATTGGCACCTGCTGCCTGCATTCTAGACAAGTTTCAACGATTTGCAAGATTTGAGCCGCGCGGAAAAGTCGCCGATGCGCGATTGTTGCGAATTCGCACACGCGATCCGGCGCGAAAAGCGGCGATCTCAGCGAGGCAGCGTCGATTCCGCGGCATGGAGTTCGGCCGCGGTTTCGCGCCGGCGCACGAGGTGCGCGCGATCGCCGTCGACCATCACCTCGGCCGCCCGCGGGCGGGCGTTGTAGTTCGAGCTCATCGCCATCGCGTACGCGCCGGCCGCGCGGACGGCGAGCAGATCGCCCGGCGCGAGGTCGAGCACGCGGTCGTGCGCGAGGAAGTCCGCGCTCTCGCACACCGGCCCGACGATCTCCCAGCGCGTCCCGGGACCGGAGCGCGGACGCACCGGATCGACGCCGTGCCACGCGTCGTAGAGCGCGGGGCGCAGGAGGTCGTTCATCGCCGCGTCGACGATCGCGAAGTGCTTCGCGGGGCCCGGCTTCAGGTACTCGACCCGCGTGAGGAGCACGCCGGCGTCCGCGACGAGCCAGCGCCCCGGCTCCAGCACGAGCTTCTCGGCGCGTCCCGCGAACAGCCCGCGCAGCATCGCCGCGTACTCGGCGACCGGCAGCGGCGCCTCGTCGCGGTAACGGATGCCGAGCCCGCCGCCCAGGTCGACGTGATCGAGGCGGATGCCCTCGCCCGCGAGCCGGTCGACCAGGTCGAGCACCTTCCGCGCGGCTTCGCGGTAGGGCGCGAGGTCGGTGATCTGCGAGCCGATGTGGATGTCGATGCCCCGGATCGCGATGCCGCGCATGGCGCGCGCCTGACGGTAGAGCGGCAGCGCGTCGCCGTAGGCGATCCCGAACTTGCTCTCCTTGAGCCCGGTCGAGATGTACGGATGGGTCTTCGGATCGACGTCGGGGTTCACGCGGAAGCTCACCGGCGCGACGCGGCCGCGCTCGCGCGCCACCGCGTCGAGGCGCTCGAGCTCGGCCGCCGATTCGACGTTGAAGCACAGGATGCCCGCGTCGAGCGCCTGGCGCATCTCGGCGGCGGACTTGCCGACGCCGGAGAACACCGTCCTGCCCGGGTCGCCGCCCGCGGCCACGACCCGCGCGAGCTCGCCGCCGGAGACGATGTCGAAGCCGCTGCCCAGGCGGGCGAAGACGTCGAGCACCGCGAGATTGGCGTTCGCCTTCATCGCGTAGCACAGCAGGTGCGGAACGCCCGCGAGCGCGGCGTCGAGAGCGCGCCACGCGCCTTCGAGCGCCGCGCGCGAATAGACGTAGCAGGGCGTCCCGTAGCGCTCGGCGATCGTCGCGAGGGGGACGCCCTCGGCGTAGAGCTCGCCGTCGCGGAGCTCGAACGCGGATCGGGAACCCTCGCCCCGCCTGCCGCCGACGAGGCATCGCGCCCCCCCTCCCGGGCGGGGAACGAGCGTCATGCGACGGCCCCGCGGCGCTCATCGGGGTTTGGGGTGGAGGCGCCGGCGCCGCCGGTCGACGGCGCGACGGTGGAGGACGGGGTCGTCGCGGGCGCCGCGTCGGGTGGCTTCAGCGGGCCCTTGATGCCGCAGCCGGCGATCGCGGCGGCGACGAGCGGCACCGCGACCAGCGTCGCGAGGCGGCGCATCGTGCGCGAGGCGCGGCGGAAATCACGTAACATCGGCGTCGATGTTATCACGCACATTCCTGGCGAACCGGAGCGCACCGTGACGACGGAATCGACCTTCCTGGCCGCCGCCGACGCGACGCTCGCCGCGATCGGCGCGGCGATCGACCACGCGCTCGAGGACGCCGACGCGGACCTCGACTGGAACCTCGTCGACGGGATTCTCGAGATCGCCTGCGAGGACGGCAGCAAGGTCATCGTGAACCGGCACGCGCCGAACCGCGAGATCTGGGTCGCCGCGCGGCGGGGCGGATTCCATTTCCGCGGCGACGGCGGACGCTGGCGCGACGCGCGCGGCGGCGGGGAACTGGGGGCGACGCTATCCGCGATCCTGCGCGAGCAGGCGGGCCTCGCGGTCGCGTTCGGCGACCTCGCCGCGCCCGGCACGTCCGGCTGACGCCGGGGCCGCGCGCGGCGTTGCGCGATCAGGCCGCGAGCAGCGCGGTCCAGTCCTCGAGCGCGCGCCGGTGCGCGTCGTGCCCCGGCATCAGCGACTCGACCAGCGCCCAGAAGCGGCGCGAGTGGTTGAGCTCGACCAGGTGCGCGACCTCGTGCGCGACCACGTAGTCGGCGAGCGCGGGCGGCAGCTGGATCAGCCGCCAGTTGAGCCGGATCTCGCCCTTGTGGTTGCAGCTGCCCCATTCGCTGCGCGCGTTCGACAGCCGCACCGGCGGGACGGCATCGGTCACGAGGCGGGCGTAGCGCGCGACGCGCGGCAGGACGCGCTGCGCGGCCTCGTCGCGCAGCCACCGGGCGACGGTGTCGGCGACGGCGCGCTCCTCCTGCGCGGCCGGGTGCAGCACGGTGAGGTCGAACAGATCGGCGCGCACGGCCGTCGAGCGCGACGGGAACACCGCGAGCCTGAGCTCGGCGCCCAGGTAGAGGATCGGCGCCCCGGTTCGCCATTCGCGCGGAAGCACCTCGCGCTGGCGCGAACGCCATTCGGCGAGGGTGCGCACGATCCACGCGGCGCGCTCGGTCAGCGCCTCCTCGATCTCGCGCAGCGAGACCCAGCGCGGCGCGCGCACGGTCAGGCCGTCCAGGTCGACCGCCATGCCGATCGTGCGACGGCGTGCGCGGATCAGCCGGTAGTCGACCGTCTCGCCGGCGAGCGCGATGCGCCGCGCGGACGACACGAGGTCGCCGCGTCCCGGCGGGCGGCCGGTCAGGCCGGCGCGCCCAGCCTCGCGACCTCGTTCTCGATCCATTGCTCGATCTCGGCGGTCAGCTCGCCCGGGTCCCTGCCCAGCGTCGGGATCGGCTTGCCGAACACCATCGTGATCTCCCCCGCGCGCTTGCCGAGGACGCCTTTGGGCCACAGCCAGCCGGCGTTGTGGGCGACCGGCAGGACCGGTACGCCCAGCTTGACGGCGAGACGCGCGCCGCCGGTCTTGTACTTGCTGCGCGTGCCCGCGCGGATGCGCGTGCCCTCCGGGTAGACGACGATCCAGAAGCCCTGCGCGAAGCGCTCCCGGCCCTGATCGGCGATCTGCTCCATCGCGTCGCGCCCGGCCTTGCGGTCGATCGTGATCGGCGAGGCGAGCGCGAAGCCCCAGCCGAAGAACGGGACCCTGAGAAGCTCCTTCTTCGCGACGAACGCGAGCGGGGGCAGGTAGATCCCCAGCGTCAGCGTCTCCCAGGTCGAACTGTGCTTCGCCATCACGACGTGCGGCGTCGACGGGATGTTCTCGAGCCCCTCGACGCGCCAGCGGATCCCGCAGATCCAGCGCGCGCCGTACGCGACGGCACGGCACCAGTGCGCGGCGATCCTGTGGCGGGGGATGCGGGGCAGCCAGAACGTCGCGAGCATCACCGCCGCGTAGATCGGCGTGACCAGCAGCTGCCAGCCGAAGAACAGCAGCGCGCGGATCGTCGACATGGTCCGGGACTCAGTCCTGCGCGAGCAGCGCCGAGACGGCGAACGCGAGGTCGGGATAGATCGCCGTGCTCGCCGGGAAGTCGCCGTCGCGCAGCGTCTTCTCGCCCTTGCCGGTCAGCACGAGCATCGGCTGCGCGCCGGCCGCCTCGGCCGCCTGCAGGTCGCGCAGGCTGTCGCCGATGCAGGGGACCGTCGCGAGGTCGGCGCCGAAGCGGCGGCCCGCCTCGATCAGCATCGCGGGGAGGGGCTTGCGGCACTCGCAGCGGGCGTCGGCCGTGTGCGGGCAGAAGAACACCGCGTCGATGCGGCCCCCGGCCAGCGCGAGCGCGCGGTGCATGCGGTTGTGGATCGCGTTCAGCGTCGCCATGTCGAAGAGCCCGCGGCCGATGCCCGACTGGTTGGTGCAGACCGCGACGCGGTAGCCCGCGTGCGAGAGCCGCGCGATCGCCTCGAGGCTGCCCGGGATCGGGCGCCACTCGTCCGGCGTCTTGATGAACAGGTCGCTGTCGTGATTGATCACGCCGTCGCGGTCGAGGATGATGAGCCGCGCTGAGCGCGTCTGGGCGACGGTTTCGTTGGCGAACTGGACCACGGGCGTAACTGTAGCGTGAAGTGCGCTGGGCGGGTGCGCGAAGGCGTGAACCGGGGACAGACCCCGGCGGAAGAGAGGGCCGGACTTCGGGCCGACGCACCGATGCCGCGCCGGCGGGCTCGGTCCGGCCCCTTACAGCTTCGAGATGTCGGCGACCCGGTTCATCGTCGCCGAAACGCCGGACAGCAGCGCGAGGCGGTTGGCGCGCACCGCCGCGTCGTCGGCCATCACCATCACGTCGTCGAAGTAGCGGTCGACGACCGGCTTCGCGGTCGCCAGCGCCTTCAGCGCCGACGCGTAGTCTCCCGCGTCGCAGCTCGCGTCGACGGCCGGGCCGAGCGTCTGGAACGCGAGGTAGAGGTCGTGCTCGGCGCCGTCCGCCAGCAGCGCCCGGTCGACCGCAGGCGCGGACTCCGCACCGGATTTCTTCAGGATGTTCACGATGCGCTTGTTCGCGGCGGCCAGCGCGGCCGCCTCGGGGAGCGCCTCGAACGCCTGCACGGCAGCGAGCCGCTCGGGCAGCGAGGCGAGCGTCGACGGCTGCCGCGCGATCAGCGCCTCGACCTGGTTCGCGGTGCCCCCCTGCTCGCGCAGGTAGCCGCGCAGCCGGTCGAGGATGAACCCCTCCAGCTCCGCGACCGCGGGCTTCACGGCGGCGACGGCGTGGAACGCGGCGAAGGCCGCGGCGATGGCGTCGGCGAGCGGCAGCGCGAGCTTCCGCTCGACGAGGATGCGCACGACGCCCAGCGCCGCGCGCCGCAGCCCGAACGGATCCTTGTCGCCGGTCGGCGTCTGGCCCAGGCCGAAGAGCCCGGCGAGCGTCTCGAGCTTGTCGGCGAGCGCGACCGCCTGCGCGACCGGCCCCTCGGGCAGCGCGTCGCCCGCGTAGCGCGGCCAGTAGTGCTGCGCGACCGCGTCGGCGACGGCCGGCGACTCGCCGTCGTGCAGCGCGTAGTAGCGACCCATCGTGCCCTGCAGCTCGGGGAACTCGCCCACCATGTCGGTGACGAGATCGGCCTTCGCGAGCGTCGCGGCGCGCTCGGCCAGGACGGGGTCGGCACCGACGGCCGGCGCGATCGCCCGCGCGATCGCGCGCAGGCGCATCACGCGCTCGCCCTGCGATCCGAGCTTGTTGTGATAGACGACCGAGGCGAGCTTCGGCAGGCGCGCGTCGAGCCGTTGCCGGCGGTCCTGGTCGTAGAAGAACTTCGCATCGGCGAGCCGCGCGCGCAGCACGCGCTCGTTGCCGGCGATGATGGCGGCCGGGTCCTCGGTCGCGAGGTTCGACACCAGCAGGAACCGTGCGCGCATCCGGCCGTCGTCGTCGGTCAGCGCGAAGTACTTCTGGTTCTGCTGCATCGTCAGGATCAGGCACTCCTGCGGCACGGCGAGGAAGGCCGGGTCGAACGTGCCGGCGTAGACGACCGGCCATTCGACGAGCGACGTGACCTCGTCCAGCAGTGCGTCGGGCGCGATGGCGCGGTCGCCCTGGGCGGCCTTCGCGAGCTGCGCCTCGATCGCCGCGCGACGCGCGTCGAACGACGGGACGACCTTGCCCTCGGCCTCGAGCGTCGGCGCCCAGGCGTCCGCGGTCGCGATCTCGACGTCGCGGCGGCCGAGGAACCGGTGGCCGCCCGTCGTGCGTCCGGCGGCGAGTCCCAGCGCCGTCACCGGGACGACGTCCGCGCCGTGGAGCGCGACGAGCCGGTGCGCGGGCCGCACGAACTTCTCGGCGTTCCAGTATGCGCCGGGTCCCGGGTAGCTCATCACCTTCGGAATCGGCAGTCCGTCGATCGCGTCGTCGAGCGCGCGCTGCAGTCCGCTGGAAAGAGGCAATCCCCTGGCAAGTCGCCGGAGGTAGACGTAATCCGCCTTGCCGTCGGAGTCGACGTAGATCCGGTCCGGACCCTCGGTCGCGTCGAGGGATCCCGTGGCCAGATGCGCTCGACCGAACGTGGCGAGCTTCTTCGCGAGCGCCTCCGACGGGCGTCCGTCGGGCGTGCGAGCGACCTTGACGGGCATGAGCTTGTCGACGATCGGCTCGTCGGGCGCGACGTCGAGAACCTGCGGGATCGAGACCGCGAGCCGTCTCGGCGTGGCGAACCAGGTCCACGGCTGGTGACCGCGGGGGCTGTCCGCGACCGGCGCCAGGTACCCGCCGGAGGCGAGGGAGCGATGGATGCCTTCCGCGAACGCCTCGCCGAGTCGCCTGAGCGCCTTCGGCGGCAGCTCCTCGGTGAAGAGCTCGACGAGGAGCGTCCTGGCGCTCATGCGTCCGCCTTCGCGTACTGCGCGGGCAGGCTCGCCCGGTCGCGCTCGGCGAGCATCGGGTAGCCCGCCGCCTCGCGCGACGCGACGTACGCGGTGGCCACCAGCCTCGACAGCGCCCGGATGCGGCCGATGTAGCCGGCGCGCTCGGTGACCGAGATCGCGCCGCGCGCGTCGAGCAGGTTGAACGTGTGCGCGGCCTTCAGGATCATCTCGTAGCCGGGCAGCGGCAGCTTCGCCTCGAGCAGGCGCTTCGCCTCGCCCTCGCAGGTGGCGAACTGGGCGAAGAGCATCGTCGCGTCGGACTCGTCGAGCGCGTAGCGCGACTGCTCGACCTCGTTCTGCAGGAACACGTCGCCGTAGCGCATCGTGTCGGTGTAGGCGAGGTCGAACACGGACTCGACGTTCTGCAGGTACATCGACATGCGCTCGAGGCCGTAGGTGATCTCGCCGGTGATCGGGTTGCAGTCGAGGCTGCCGACCTGCTGGAAGTACGTGAACTGCGTGATCTCCATCCCGTTCAGCCACACCTCCCAGCCGAGCCCCCAGGCGCCCAGCGTCGGGTTCTCCCAGTCGTCCTCGACGAAGCGCACGTCGTTCGCCTTCAGGTCGAAGCCCAGCGCCTCGAGCGAGCCGAGGTACAGGTCGAGGATGTCGGCCGGCGCGGGCTTCAGCACGACCTGGAACTGGTGGTGCTGGAACAGGCGGTTCGGGTTCTCGCCGTAGCGGCCGTCCTTCGGGCGGCGCGACGGCTGCACGTAGGCGGCGCGCCACGGCTCGGGGCCGAGCGCGCGCAGGAACGTGGCGGTGTGCGAGGTGCCGGCGCCGACCTCCATGTCGTAGGGCTGCAGCAGCGCGCAGCCGCGCGAGCCCCAGTACTCCTGGAGGCGGAGGATCACTTGCTGGAACGTGAGCATCGGCTGGAGGTCCGGCGCCGGGGCACCGACGGACGTGGATCGAGGCCGTCATTCTACCGGCTGGGCGCGGCGCACCCGGCCGGCGGCGGGAAAACCGGCGCGCGGACGCGTCAGGCGGCCCGATCGCCTCGACCGGCGCCGGCGGCCGCGGTGCGTCGTCGCGCGGCCGCATCACGACGCGCTTGAGCGCGCTCGGCCGCCAGTGATCGCGGTGGCGGCTGCCGCGTTCGAGCGGGCCATCGCGCACGACGGTCCAGTCGAACCCGATCGCGAGCTCCTCGACGAAGATGCGGCCGAGGAAGTGCGCGAGGTGCGCGCCCATGCAGCCGTGCGTGTGCCCGCCGAACGGCGAGTATTCGTTGCGGCTCCACGCGCGGTCGCGGAAGCGCGCGGGATCGAAACGGTCGGGATCCTCGAACACCGACGGGTCGCGATGCGCCTCGTTGACGCACAGGCGCAGGATCCATCCGGCCGGGACCGTGTATCCGTCGACCTCGAATGGCTTCGCGACGCGACGGTAGAGGAACTCGCTCTGCTCGAGGCGCAGCGTCTCCATCACGACGCAGGTCGCGGGGTCGAGCGGCGGCGCGGTCGCGGGCCCGCCGGCGGTCCGGCCGTGGGCGCGCACGGCGTCGCGCCATGGCGGCGCGTCGCCGAGGAACAGGAAGATCCAGTCGAGGAGCCCGGTGAGGTCGTTCGACGCGATCCGGAAGATCATCACGAAGTTCTCGACGCGCGCCGGCGACTCGAGCGCGGAGTCGTCGGACGCCGCCAGCAGGCTCAGCGCGGTGCCGCCGGCCACGCTCGGCGAACCGGCCGCGGCCTCGCGCGCGATCTCTCGCACGACTTCGGCGAGCCCTGCCACGCCAGCCAGCATGTCGCGCCGCCAGGCGCGTCCGCCGGCGCGGTGGAACGCGAGCAGCGGCAGCAGCCGCGAGATCGTCGCCACGCGCGCGTCGCGGGGCTCGATGCCGAGGAACAGGCGGGCGATCGCGCCGACGAGCCAGCGGTGGAACGCGTCGCGCGCGTACGCGCCGCCGGGGTCGCGCTGCGACGCGGCGGCCAGCGCGGCGAGCTCGCGGCGCAGCGACGCGCGCACCGTCGCCTCGGCGCCGGCGACGTCCATCTTCGCGAACACCGCCCGGAACACCGGCGCCTCCTGCCGGTGGTCGGCGCCGGTCATGTAGCGCAGCACGCCCTTGGTGAGCAGGCGGTTGTAGGGCAGCGTCGCGGGGACGAGCGCATCCGCATGGTCGGAGAGGATGCGGCGGGAGCGCTCGTGGCCGACGACGCACGCCACCGGCCGCCCGAACTGGCTCATCTTGAACACCGGCCCGTGCCGCGCGGCCTGGTCGCGGTAGTAGCGCCGGTCGTCGATGGCGTCGAGCGATGCCGCGAGGCCGAGCGACCCCGGCGGCCAGCCGCGCCCGGCGCCGTAGTCCGGGCGCGCGCGCCATGCCAGCGCGAGCATCGTCGCGAGGGCGAGTCCCGCTGCGACATGGCGGACGAGGGGCCACGTCGCCGCCGACCACGCCACCACCGCTGCCGCTGTCGCGAGCGCAGCGCCGACGGCGAGCGCGAGCGCCGGATGGGCGGCGGCATCGCGGCGCAGGGGCGGCTTCGCGAGCAGCCGGAGCGCGAGGGAGGCGGCCAGCGCGAGGACGGCGAACTCCGCGATCGGAAGCAACGTTGCGATGGCTCCACCCTCCTGGCGTGCCGGGATCCGTGGTCGCGGCGGGAGCCCGGAGGGCCCCGACCCGGACAGGACACCCAGTTTCCCGTTTCGGACGCGGGTCGCGCAAGCGGGAGTGTGCCGAGCCCGCCTCTGGCATGATGCCGGCGCGAGGGCTGCCGACCTCGCAGAGCCTGTCCGTCGTGCTCCGGAACGAGTCCCGATGCGCTTCTGCATGGTCACGACGTTCTATCCGCCGCGCCATTTCGGCGGGGACGCGGTCTACGTGCAGGCGCTGTCGCGCGCGCTCGCGCGCGCAGGCCACCACGTCGAGGTCGTCTGCTCGGAGGACGCTTACGTAGCGGCCGGCGGGAGCGCCCGCCCGCCGGCCGCCGGCGACCCCGGGGACGGCGACGATGACGGCGTCGTCGTCCATCGGCTCCGGAGCCCGTTCGGGCGGTGGTCGTCGCTCTGGGGGCACCAGACGGGCACGCCCGGCCCGATCCGGGCGGCGCTCGCGTCCGTCCTCGACCGCGGCTTCGACGTCGTCCACTACCACAACGTCTCGCTGATCGGCGGGCCGGCCGTGCTCGGCATGGCGCGCGCCCGCGCGAAGCTCCTGACGCTTCACGACCATTGGCTCGTCTGCCCGACCCACGTCCTCTGGAAGAACGGCGAACGCGCCTGCGACCGGCCGACGTGCTTCACGTGCTGCCTGCGCTCGCGCCGTCCGCCGCAGCTCTGGCGATACGGCGACGCGTTGCCGCGTGCGCTCGCGCACGTCGACGTGCTGCTCGCGCCGAGCCGCTGGTCGGCGCGCAGGCATCGTGAAAGCGGCATCGACCGTCCGATCGAGGTGCTTCCGCTCTACTCGCGCTTCGACGGTGCCGAGGGCGCGCCGCCGCAGCGGCCGCGCTTCCTCTACGTCGGCAGGATCACCGCGTCGAAGGGCGTGCGTGCGCTCGTCGAGCTGTTCGCGGGCCTGCCCGCGTTCGAGCTGACGGTCGCGGGCGACGGCGATTCGAGGGAGGCGCTGGCCCGCGAGTTCGCGCGAGCGTCCAACGTCCGGTTCGCCGGAGCCGTCGACGAGGCGGCGCTGCCGGCGCTCTACGCGGGCGCGACCGCGACGATCGTGCCGTCGCTCGCGCCGGAGAGCTTCGGGCTCGCCGTGGTCGAGTCGTTCGCCTTCGGAACACCGGTCCTGGCGCTGGATGCCGGCGGATGCGGCGAGATCGTCCTCGACGCGGGCGGCGGCATCGTCTGTCGCGACATGGCCGGCCTGGGCGACGCCGTCCGCCGCCTCGCGACCGATCCCTCGCTGCGGGACGAGCTCGGGCGGCGCGCACGCTTGGCCTGGCGGTCCCGGTACACGGAGTCGCGGCACGTCGCCGACTACCTCGCGCTCGTCGAGACGCGCCTCGCGCGCTAGGATCGCGGATGCGTGCCGTCATCACGTTCCACCACCTGGGCGACGATCCGGGACCGCTCGCCTACCCGGTCGCCGCGTTCGAATCGCTGCTCCGGTCGATCGCGGCGCGCGGGCTCCCGATCGTCGGCCTGGACGCGCTGCTCGCGCCGGGGGCCGGGCCCGGCGTCGCGCTCGTGTTCGACGACGGCTGCGCGAGCGTGCTGACCGCCGCGCTGCCGGTGCTCGCGGCCGCCGCCGCGCCCGCGCACCTGTTCCTCTGCACCGGGTGGGTGGACGGAGACCTGAGCCCAGCGGCGCGCATGCCCGCGGTTTCGCCTCTGGACTGGGAGGGCGTCGTGCGGCTGCATCGGCACGGCGTGGCGATCGAGTCGCACACGCACGGCCATCCCGACCTGCGCGGGCTCGACGACGCGCGCGTCGCGGACGAGTGCGAACGCGCGGACGACGCGATCGCGCGCCGCGTCGGGCGTCGCCCGCGCTATTTCGCGTATCCCTACGGGCGCTGCGATGCGGAGTCGCGCCGCGTCGCCGCGTCGCGCTACGCCGCCGCGTTCACGACGCGGCTCGCCGCGCTGTCCGGCACGGACGATCGCTACCGGCTTCCGCGCATCGACGCCCACTTCCTCCGGCGCGGCGCGATCCGCGGGCGAATCGACGGACCGGCTGCGCGCACCTGGCTCGCCCTGCGGGGAGCGCTGCGAACGATCGGGGGCAGGCAATGACCGGGACCCCGGCCGGTCGACGCCCGGGAGGCGCCGCCACGCCCGCGATCAGCGTGATCGTGCCGGTCTACAACGGCGAGGCGGTGCTCGCGCGCTGCCTCCTGCCGCTCGTCGCGTTCCTGCTCGACGGCGAGATCGCCGAGGTGATCGTCGTCGACGACGGCTCGACCGACTCGTCGGCCTGGATCGCGACCGAAGCGGGGGCGCGCGTCGTGCCTTCGGGCGGGCGGCTCGGCCCGGGCGGCGCGCGCAACCGCGGCGCCGAGGTCGCCACGGGCGACGTCCTCTGGTTCGTCGACGCGGACGTCGTCGTGCACACCGACGCGGCCCGGGTGCTCAAGGATGCGCTGGCACGCACGGGCGCCGCGGCGGTGTTCGGCACCTACGACGAGTTCCCGGCCGCGACGAACTTCCTCTCGCAGTACAAGAACCTCTCTCATCGCCACCACCACGTCCGCTCCGAGCGTTTGGCCGAGACCTTCTGGGCGGGCTGCGGCGCGGTGCGCTCCGACGCGTTCTGGAGCGTCGGCGGCTTCGACGCCGAGCGCTACCCCGAGCCGTCGATCGAGGACGTCGAGCTGGGCGTGCGGCTGCGGCGGCGCGGCCACGCGATCTTCATCGAGCCGGAGCTGCAGGGGCAGCACCTCAAGGCCTGGCACTTCGCGAACCTGCTGCGCACCGACATCGTCCAGCGCGCCTATCCGTGGACGCGCCTGATGCAGGAGCAGCCGATGCGCGCGACGCTCAACGTCAGCATGGGCGAGCGACTGCGCGCGCTGCTCGCGTGGGCGCTCGCGCTCTCCGCCGCCGTCGCGATGACGGGCAAGGGCTCGTTCGCGCTGGCGTTCGCGCTCCTCGCCGCGGCGATCGCCGCGAACGCCCACCTGTTCGCGCTGTTCCTGCGCACGAACGGGATCGTCTTCGCGCTCGGCGCGATCCTGTTCCACCAGTTCGCGTATCTCTACGCGTCGGCGGCGTTCGTCGCCTGCAGGCTGGGCTGGTCGCCGCGGCCGCTCGCGCCCGTCGACGTAGAGGAGGAGCGCGTAGAACGCGAGCGCCGGCGCGAGATGCAGCAGGAAGCGGTTGACCAGCGTCTCGTCGGCGACGCCGCCCGCCGCCGACGTGAAGAAGTACACGACGACGACGAGCCCGACCGCTGCGGCCATCGTCATCGTCATCGGCGCGAGGCGCGGCGAGAGCAGGCGGCGCCAGCGCCACGCGACGAGCGCGACGAGCGCGTAGGCCGCGAGGTGCCAGTTGTCGAACACGAACACGTGGTCGATCACGGCGGGGAGGACGTTGACCGGCCGGGAGAGCAGCACGTAGCCCATCAGCGGCAGGCGCGCGGGACCGAAGGCCAGGTAGCCCGCGAACGCGACGGCGGCGGCGCCGGCGAGGGCGAAGCCCGCACGCCGGTTGAGCGCGACGACCACGCCCGGCACGAGCGTCGCCATCCACAGCACGCCTTCGACCTTGACCAGGACGCCCGCGACCGCCATGACGAGCGCGAGCCACGCCATCGGCGCCTCGCGCGTGACCGACCAGCGCCATGCCGCCATCGCGGCCAGGCCGTAGGTCGCCGCCATGAAGACGTCGGCGGCGCCGGCGCTCGCGATGTGCGCGTCGAGGACCGGCAGCGTCATCAGGAGCCACGCGGCGACCATCGCGAGCGCCGCGCCCGCGCCCGCGAGGCGCGCCTGGGCGAAGAAGGCCACGGGCAGCGCGACGGAGAGCGCGATCCACGGCAGGTTGATCAGCGACTCGTTCCACGCGGAGAGGAAGGTCGCGGTCCACGCCTGCAGGAGCGGGATCGTGCCCGGATGGCCGGGGTTGGCGTCGATGAAGAGCGAGGGGTCGCCGCGCGCGAGCCAGGTGTCGGGCGACACGAACGGCACCATGCGGCCGTGCTCGAACCAGACGCGCGCCTTGGTCGCCCAGTGGGCCCACTGGTCGTAGCCGCGCAACGGCGCGGTGACGACGTCGACGGCCAGTCCCGCGAGCCGGACCGCGACGAGCGAGAGCGCGAGCCAGAACAGCCAGCGCAGGAGCGGCGGCTCGGCGGCGAGCGCCTGGCGCACACCGGGCGGAGCCCCCTCCGCAGGTGCCGGGCGGCGCGCCAGCCACCAGGCGATCGCTCCGAGGACGAGCATCGCCGCGGCGAGCGTCGGGAGGCTCCAGCGGATGCCGGCGAGCGAGAGCGCCCGCATCAGCCACGTCGCGCCGAAGGCACCGACGAAGTAGCCGTAGCCGATCGCGACGAGGCCCGGAACGGCTGGCGCGCGGCGCCACAGCGCACGCACCGCGTACGTGCCCGCGACCCAGGGCAGCAGGACGCTCGCGATGGCGCCGATCGCGTCGATCATGGCTCGTCCCGGCGCGTTCTCACAGGACTTCGACCATCGCGAAGTCGGGGCCGTCCGACAGGATCTCGCGCGCCGCCCGCGTGCGGCCGTCGGCCCAGACGAGCATCCCGCGCGTCGCGTCCCACTGGATGCCCCGGAACAGCAGCAGGACGACCTGGTCGCCGGGGCGCAGCCGGTCGGGCGCAGGGGCCGGGTCGCGGGGTCGCGGCCCGTAGAAGACGTTCTCCGGGTAGAGGAACCAGCCGACGCGGGTGCCCAGATGGGCGCTGTCCGAGAGCACGAGGATGCGCCCGCCGCGGGCGCGCTTCGCGTCGCGGATCTTGCGCGCGACGTCGAAGATCGGGGCGTCGACGTCGGCCATGTACTGCTCGTCGAGCGACTTGCCGGCGAACTGCGCGACGGTCGCCGCGTGCTGGCGCCAGAGGATCGTCTGCCACCGGAGGTCGACGACCAGCCAGCCCGCCAGGAACAGTGCCGCTATCGCCCACGCCGCGACCGGCTCGCTGCGCCTGCGCGCCCGGAAGATCAGGAACGCGACCCCCAGCGCGACACCCGCTGCCACGACCGCGAGGATCGGCGCGACGTGTCGCGCCTCGTCGCTCATCTGCGTGACCATCATCCGCCCGCCGGTGCGCGGCCACTCGAGCCACTGCCCGACGGTGTCGGCAGCGGTGGCGTCCCACGCGTTCGAGCGGGCCGAGAACCCGGCGATCGCCAGCGGCACCGGCAACTGGCCGCGGACGGCGAGCGCGACGCCCTGGATCGAGCCCGACCAGTCCGGGTCGCGCGACAGATCCACCGTGGCCGGGCCGCGCGACCAGTCGATCGATGCGGTGTGCGTGCGTGCCGGCTGCTCGCGGGTGCGCCAGACCATCAGCAGGTCGGTGCCGCGCGCCGCCTCCGAGGCGATGTGCCACGTCACGCGCGAGTACTCGTCGGCGTCGAATGCGGCGACGGGCGCGACGATCAGCCCCACGCCGTCGGCCCCGAGGGCGTTGAGCACGATCGTCGATCCCTCGACGCGGGCGCGGCCCTTGGGGGCGTGCATCGCGCTGCCCGGCACGTCGATCGACGCCGGCGTCCCGTGGAGGCGCGGCCCGGCGTTGAGCGCCACGGCGATCGCGAACGCGGCGACGAGCGAAGCCGCGAAGAGCGCGGCCACGCCGGCCCATCGACCAAGGCGGGGTGTTGCGTTCGGTGCGCTGGCGCTGCTCAAGCGGTGGGCGGAAGTGGGGACGACGCTCGCCGGGCGAGACTAACACTGCCGCCCGGCGCTCGCCATTCGCCCGCGCCGTGGCTCGAATCGGCGGTCCTCGCGAAGCGGCGCACGCCGCCGCCGATATACTGCGCGACGTTCCCGGGCTCCCATGGCAACCTTTCCTCCCAGTGCGGTCATCGTCGGCGCGGGCCCCGCGGGCCTCACCGCGGCGCTCGAGCTTCTGCGGAACAGCGACGTCGCGCCCCTCGTCGTCGAGGCGAGCGACACGGTGGGCGGGCTCTCCCGAACCGTGAACTACCGCGGCTTCCGCATGGACCTCGGCGGGCACCGGTTCTTCTCTCGCTCGGACTGGGTGATGGACTGGTGGCAGGAGATCCTGCCGATCGACCCGGCCGCGTCGGGCGAAGGCGAGCGCATCCGGCTCGCCTACCGGGCGCGACACCGCGACCTGGACCTCCCCGCGCCGGGTGCCGGCGACCTCGCGGATCCCGACCGGATGATGCTGGTGCGGAACCGATTGTCGCGGATCTACCACCGCCGGCGCTTCTTCGACTACCCGATCCGGCTCGACGTCCGCACGATCGTCAACCTGGGCGTGTTCCGATCGGTGCGCGCGGGACTGAGCTACCTCGCCGCCCAGGCGTTCCCGCGTCGCCCCGAGCGCAATCTCGAGGACTTCCTCGTCAACCGCTTCGGGCGGCAGCTCTACGAGACGTTCTTCAAGTCGTACACCGAGAAGGTCTGGGGCGTCCCCTGCACCGGGATCAGCGCTGCGTGGGGCGCGCAGCGCATCAAGGGGCTGTCGCTCACGCGCGCCGTCGTTCACGCGGTCAGTCGTGCGGTGGGCCTCGCGCCGAAGACCGCGCACACGAGCCTGATCGAGCGTTTCCTCTATCCGAAGTTCGGCCCCGGGCAGCTCTGGGAGGAGGTCGCGCGGCAGGTGCGCGAGCGCGGCGGCTCGATCGCGATGAACCGCCGCGTCGAGCGCATCGAGCTCTCCGGCGGCCGGGTCGTCGCCGTCGACGTGCGCGTCGGCGACTCGGGCGCGGTCGAGACGATGCGCTGCGACTACGCGATCTCGACGATGCCGGTGAAGGACCTCGTCGAATGCATGGATCCGCCGGCCCCTGCGGACGTGCGCGAGATCGCCCGCCGGCTCCCGTACCGCGACTTCATCGTCGTCGGCCTGATCGCGCGCAAGACCGCGATCGGCTCGAACGGCGCATCCGCGGCGGGCGGGACGATCCCTCCCGACAACTGGATCTACATCCAGGAGCCCGACGTCCGGCTGGGCCGGCTGCAGATCTTCAACAACTGGAGCCCGGGGCTCGTGCCTGATCCCGCGACCGTGTGGCTCGGGCTCGAGTACTTCTGCGCGGAAGGCGACGACCTCTGGTCGCAGACCGACGCGGGCCTGCTCGCGCTGGCGAAACGCGAGCTGCAGCAGATCGGCATCGTCTACGCGGCCGACGTGCTCGACGGCGTCGTCGTCCGCGTCCCGAAGGCGTACCCGGCGTACGTCGGCGCCTACGAGCAGTTCGGCGTCGTGCGCGCCTGGCTCGACGCGATCCCGAACCTGTTCCTCGTCGGCCGCAACGGCATGCACCGCTACAACAACCAGGACCACTCGATGCTGACCGCGAAGGCCGCGGTCGACAACATCGTGTCGGGTCGCACCGACAAGGCGAACCTCTGGGACATCAACGTCGACGACGACTACCTCGAGGAGAAGTAGCGGGAGGTCTGGCGGGCGCGTGCCGGCGGCATCTGGCGGGAACCGGTTGGCGCGTCGCGCGGTGCTGGCAGTCCGGTCGGCCTGAAGGCCGACCCCAACGGCTAGCGGCGCGTTGCCACGGTGGGCGTTGGCTTCAGCGTGTGGGGTGCGTCGGGCTGGAGTCGACCCGCGACCGTGGCGGCTTTGTCCGGCTTCGCCGGCCGAGCGCGAACGCACGCCGACGACGCGAGGCGCCAGCGCCGGCCGCGACCGGCAGGTTGCCCCACCGCATGAACGGCGTGTCGCCGGTGCGCCCGGTCACGTGCGTCTCGAGCAGCCCGCGCCGGAACCACGGCAGGTGCACCCGCTCGCTGCCGTCGGCCTCGATGACGCTCGTGATGCCGGTGTTGGTCGCGCGCAGCATCGGCCGCCCGGTCTCCTTCGCGCGCATCGCCGCGATCTGGTCGTGCTGCCAGGGCCCGATCGAGCGGCCGTACCACGCGTCGTTGGTCACGTTGACGAGCAGCGTCGCGCCGCGCGACCAGCGCGCGAGCTCGGCGCCGAACGCGTCCTCGTAGCAGATGTTGACGGCGACCTTCTCGCCGGCGACCGAGAGCGGCGGCTGGTCGTCGGGCCCGGCCGTCTGGTCGGAGAGCGGGATCGCCAGAATGCGATTGATCAGCCAGCCGACGAGCGGCTTCGCGGGGATCGTCTCGCCGAACGGCACGAGGTGGCGCTTGCGGTAGAGCTGCGTGTCCGACGCGCCGAGCGACACGACGCTGTTGTGGAGGCGCGCCTGCGTCTCGCCGGCCTCGGGCGGGCGCGCGATGAACACGCCGACGAGCACGTCGCCGCCGCGTTCGCGCATGATCCGCGCCAGCGTGGCGACCGTCTCCTGCGGCACTTCCTCCGCGAAGACCGGGAACGCACTCTCCGGCAGCACGACGAGCTTGCCGCGGCTCGCGGCGACGAGCTCCGTGTAGATGCGGAACGCGCGGCCGCGAAGCTCGGGGTCGAACTTCTGCTCCTGCGGGATGTTGCCCTGGACCAGCGTCACGGCGATCGGCGAGGGGCGCGCCGTCGTCCATTCGATGCGTGTCGAGCGCCGCTCCCGCGACGAACAGCGCGGCGGCACCGGCAATGGCGAGCGCGACGCGCCTTGGCGAGGACTGCGCGAGCGCGTCGATCGCGTACGCGAGGAGTGCCGCGACGATCGCGACCGCGAGCGAGACGAGGAACACGCCGCCGACCGGCGCGAATCCGGCGAGCGTGCTGCCCGGCAGCTGCGCGTGGCCGACCGCGAGCCACGGGAAGCCGGTCAGCACGAAGCCGCGCAGCCACTCGGCGAGCGTCCATGCGCCCGCTGCGGCGACCAGGCGTGCCGCCGAACCGGCCGGCGCGACGCGCGCGACGGCCCAGCCGGCGAGCGCCGGCCACAGCGCGAGGTAGGCGCAGAAACCCGCCATGCCGATCGCGGCAACCGGCGCAGGCATGCCTCCGAAGGTCACGAGCGCGATGCTGATCCACGACACGCCCGCGCCGAAGAGCCCCAGGCCGAACGCGAACCCGATCGACGCGGCGCGCTTCGGCGTCGAAGCGTCGCGCCAGAGCAGGAACAGCGCGGCGAGCGATGCGATGGGGAGCAGCGCCAGGCCGAACGGCGCGAAGCCGAAGACGGTCAGGGCGCCGGCGAGGGCGGCGAGGAGGGTGTGGAGGTGGATCACGGCCAGCGGGACGGACGGGAGCCTGCACGGCAGACTGCCGCGTCAAGCATCGATTCTACTGGCAGCGAACGTCCTGACCGGGGACGGACCGCGTTCACCGAAGCGTTTGCCGCTGGGGTGGTCCCGGCCGGTTGCCGACCCTGCCTTCAGTCCGCCGGTGACGCAGGCGCCGCGCTCGCCAGCTTCTCGACCTGCAGCGTGTGGATGCGCCGGCTGTCGGCGCGCACGATGCGGAAGCGGAACTCGCCGATCGACACCGTCTCGCCGCGCTTGGGCAGGCGCCCGAACGCGTGGACGACGAGCCCGCCGACCGTGTCGACCGCGTCGTCGGAGAGGTGGCTGCCGAAGCGGCCGTTGAAGTCGCCGATCTCGGTCTGCGCCTTCACGCGGAAGCGGCCGCCCCCCTCGGCGATGATGTTGTCCTCGGTCTCGTCGAAGTCGTACTCGTCCTCGATGTCGCCGACGATCTGCTCGAGCACGTCCTCGATCGTCACGAGCCCCGACACGCCGCCGTATTCGTCGACGACGATCGCGATGTGGTTGCGGTTGGAGCGGAACTCGCGCAGCAGCACGTTCAGCCGCTTCGACTCGGGAATGAACACCGCGGGACGCAGCGTGTCGCGCAGCGTGAAGCCCTCCGGATTGCGGTAGTAGTTGAGCAGCTCCTTCGCGAGCAGGATGCCGACGACGTCGTCCTTGCTCTCGCCGATCACCGGGAAGCGGGAGTGCTTGGTCTCGATCACGAGCGGGATGAACGCGTCGGGCTCGTCGTCGATCGACACGCAGTCCATCTGCGAGCGCGGGATCATCACGTCGCGCACCGACATCTCGGAGACCTGCAGCACGCCCTCGATCATCGACAGCGCGTCGGCGTCGAGGAGCCGGCGCTCGAACGCACCGCGCAACAGGTCGAGCAGCTCGCCGCGGTCCTCGGGCTCGCGCGTCAGGAATGCGGTCAGGCGCTCGAGGAGCGAGGGGCGCGGCTCGTCGCGGTCGTCGGGGTCGGGAACGGGGACGGACATGGGGTCAGCGGCTCCCGGCCCGGCGGCGCGCGGCAACGCGCGGCGCATACGGGTCGGCGATGCCCAGCGTCTCCAGGAGCGCGGTCTCGCGCGCCTCCATGCGGGCCGCTTCGCGCGGCGTCGCGTGGTCGTGGCCTTGTAGATGCAGCATCCCGTGCACGACGAGGTGCGCGCAGTGAGCGCGCAGGGTCACCCCGCCCGCCCGTGCTTCGCGCCGGAGGACCGGCACGCACAGCACGATGTCCCCTGCGAGCGGGACGGCGTCATCGTACACGAACGTCAGCACGTTGGTCGCGTGGTCCTTGCCGCGGTAGATCGCGTTGAGCGTCCGCCCCTCGGCGAGCCCCACGAAGCGCAGCGTCGCGGCGACGTCGCGCTCGAGCGCGGCGGCCGCCCAGCGCCGGAGCGAGGCTGCGGCGGGGAGGCCGGTGCGCGCGACCGCGCCCCGCGCTGGGCGGCGCGCGCGAGAGATGTCCCCGGAGCTGCAGGCGAGCCTCCCCGCAGGGGGCGCGCGCTTGGGGCGGCCCGGGCCGCGGCCAGCCCGGGCGCGCCTGGCGGCCCGGCGCGCGCAGGAGATTTCCCCCCGGAGCTCGCGTTATGACGAGTCGCGCTCGTAGGCATCGATGATCTTCTGCACGAGCGGGTGACGGACGACGTCGGCGCTCGTGAAGCGGGAGAACGCGATGCCGCGGACGCCCTTCAGCACGCGGTCGGCCTCGATCAGGCCGCTCTTGCTGCCTCGCGCGAGGTCGATCTGCGTGACGTCGCCGGTGATGACCGCGCGCGTGCCGAAGCCGATGCGCGTCAGGAACATCTTCATCTGCTCGGGCGTCGTGTTCTGCGCCTCGTCGAGGATGATGAAGCTGTGGTTGAGCGTGCGTCCGCGCATGTACGCGAGCGGCGCGACCTCGATCGTCTGCCGCTCGAACAGCTTCGACACCTTGTCGAAGCCCATCAGGTCGTAGAGCGCGTCGTAGAGCGGGCGCAGGTACGGGTCGACCTTCTGCGCGAGGTCGCCGGGCAGGAAGCCCAGCCGCTCGCCGGCCTCGACCGCGGGCCGCACGAGCACCAGGCGCTTGACCGCGTCGCGCTCGATCGCGTCGACCGCGCAGGCGACCGCGAGGTAGGTCTTGCCGGTCCCGGCCGGGCCGATGCCGAACGTGATGTCGTGCGAGCCGATCGCCGCGAGGTACGCGGACTGGTTGGGCGTGCGGCCGTGCAGGTCGGCCCGGCGCGTGCGCAGCGCCGGCGCGTCGTCGTCACCGGCGGAGGCCGGCGTCGCGCGAGTGCCCCGCGTCGCGATCTCGACCAGGCCGAGCTGGATGTCGTCGACCGACAGCGGCTTCTCGGCCGCCGTGTAGAAGCGCTCGATCGCGGCGCGCGCTCGCGCTGCGGGCTCGGGCTCGCCCGCGATCGTGAACGCGCCGCCCCGGTGCGTGATCGTGACGTCGCAGGCGGCCTCGATCTGCCGCAGGTTCGCGTCGAGCGGACCGCACAGGTTCGACAGCGCGCGGTTGTCGAGCGGCGCGAGCGTGAGCGTGGTCGTCGAGCGCTTCTGCGCCATGGCTCCCCCGGGGCGTCAGGCCGCCGAGCGCACGAGCGGCGCCTTGAGCGCCTCGTCGAGCGTCGACAGTGCCTCGGCGAGGTGCGCGGCGGCCGCCGGCGACAATCCCGGCTTTCCCGCCGCTGCGGCGATCTCGGCCCGCAGCGCCTTCGCGTCGGCACGCATCAGCGCGCGCGCATCCGCGGGCATCGACCCCGACGGCCTCAGCAGCGCGGTCGCGAGCCTCGTCGCGTGCTCCCGCTGCAGGTTGCGACGGATGAGCGGGATGTCGCGACCGGTCCTGAGCTCGCTCCAGATCGCGCGGTGCAGCGACGCGTAGATCTCGGCGAGCTGCACCGCGTCGCCGGGGCGGTCGACCTTGCCTTCGGCGTCGAGCACGCGCTGCGCGATCGTCTCGCTCATCACGCGGTCGAGGACCGCCTTCTGCGCGGCGAGCACCTGCACCGGCAGCGAGAAGTCGAACGTCGTCGGCGCGAGCCCCGTGCCGAAGCTGTCGCCCCGGTCCAGGAAGTCGACGGACAGGCTCCGGAGAAACTCGGGCTTGAACCGGAAGCTGTCGGCCGCGAACACGCCGGTCTCGATCAGCTTGAGCGCGTCGCGCTGCTTCGCCATCGCCACCGGATTGAGCGGCGTGCGGCCGGACCCGGCCGCATCGCGCAGCACGCTGGTGCCGCCGATGTAGCGCGAGGCGAGGAGCCCGCTCTCGCGCATCTGCGTGATGCCGCGCGAGATGTTGCGGCGGAGCGTCGCGTAGGTCTCGCCCGGCTCCAGCGGTCGCGCCTCCCAGCGCTCCCACAGCTCCTTCGCGAGCTCGATCCTGCGCGCCGCATAGGCGAGCGGGTCGCTGCCGAGGTCGCCCGGCGTCGCCTCCGGGTCGATCGCGAGGTTCGACTCGTCGTCGTACGCGTACGCGAGGAGCGGCTCGTTGCTGCGGGCGGCGATCTTCGCGAGCTCGTCGGCCTCGCGCTCGGGCGCGATCGGCCGGTACGCGTACTCGATCGCCCAGTAGTCGTAGGGCCCGAGCGTCGTCATCGACAGCGTGCCCTGCGGCTCGCCGCGCAGCGCGAGGTTGATCGGCGTGTACTCCATCACCGATCCGGACACGCCGTTCTTCTTCGTGAACTCGGCGTCGTTGAGCTGCGCCTGCGTGTAGACGGTCGACGCGCGGAAGTTGTGCGTCAGGCCGAGCGCGTGGCCGACCTCGTGCATCGTCACTTCCCTGAGGTCCGAGAGCAGGAATTCCTCGGCCTCCGGGCTGTCGGGGGCGATCACGCCGCGCGCCGCGAGCAGGTCGCTCGCGAAGCCGCGGTCCTCGGCGACGAAGTCCTCGATTCGGCAGTCGTGGGCGTCTCCTTGCGGGAAGCCGAGCGGCGACGAGGCGGGCGCCGGCGACGGCATCGACGAGTCGGCGAGCCGGTAGCGCGCGAAACGCAGCCGCGTCGGGTCGATGCCGATGTCGGCATCGAGAATCTCGCCGGTGCGCGGGTCGGCCTGCGACGGGCCGATGCCGCCGAACGCCGGGCGCGCGGTCGTCATCCAGCGGATCGACGCGTGGCGCGCGTCGAGCGTGTCGAAATCCGCGTCGTCGGGCTGGATCCGCGCCTGCACCGCGTCCTTGAAGCCGATGCGCTCGAACGCCTTGTTCCACTCGAGGACGCCGGCGACGATCGTGTCGCGGTAGCGCAGCGGAACGTTGCGGTCGATCCAGAACACGATCGGCTGCTTCGGCTCCGAGAGCTCCGCGGCGGGATCCTTCTTTTCCAGGCGCCAGCGCTTGACGAGGTTGACCCTGGGCGTGAGCGTGCGGGTGTCCGAGTAGTCGAACCGCGACACGGTGAAGTAGCCGACGCGCGCGTCCGCGACGCGCGGGCGCATCGGCTCGTCGGGCAGCTTCGCCAGGTTGTACTGGAAGCCCAGGAACAGGCTGCGCGGATCGGGCAGCGTCGTCGGCGTGCTCGGCACCGGCGCGCCGGGCGCCGCGGTCGGCGGCGGCTGCACGATCCGCGACACCCCGTAGTGCGCGTTGACGAGGACGCCGATCGCGTCGGCGGACGAACGCGTGCGCGCGATCGACGTGTTGCGCGCGTCGAAGGCGTAGGGCTGGCGGTACGCGCGGTCCAGCAGCGCATACGCGCCCGGGATGTCGGCGAACAGCAGCGCGTTGAGCTCGACCAGCACGGTCTTGCGCTCAGGATGCGGTTGCGAGGCCACCGGCGCGGACGCGAGCAGGCTGTCGGAGAACCCTTCCGCGACGGCGGTGGCCTCGGGCGTCGACGGCTGCGCGAAAAAGCGCTCGTTGCGTGCGATCAGCTGAACGGCGTTTCCGATCTTGCGGAACTCCGCGATGTACGAGCGGCCCATCAGGCCGCCGAACAGGAAGCTCTCGCCGATGCCGCTCGCGAGGTTGACCGAGAAGAACATCGGCTTGTCGAACTGCTCGGGCGCGATCTCGATCCACGCCTTGTCGTCCTTCTGCCAGACGGCGAACAGGCCCTTCGACTCCTTCGCGTCCTTCACGACGTCGGCGAACGGAGGCGTGCTGGCGGACCGGCCGCTGCGCCGCGGCTCGCGGGACCCGCGGCGCCGCGCCGCCCGCGCCCTGCGCCGCCGCCCGCGGCGGCCGGCGGCGCCGCGGCCGGCTTCCGCCGGAGCGCGCGGCGTTCGCCGTGGCGCGGCGCGCCATCGGCGGACGATGCGGCCGGATCGGCTCTCGGCGCCGTCGCGCAGCCCTGAGCGCGATCGAGAGCGCGGCGAGGAGGCAGGATCGGGGAGCGGGAACGGCGAGGACCATGGACGCCTCGTGAACGGGTACGTGGAGCTTCGTCAGGCGGCGAGCTCGCCGCGCAGCGAGTGAGGCAGCGCGGCCGTGACGACGACGTCGACGTAGCTGCCGACGAGCGCGGTGTCGCCGGCGAAGTTGACGACGCGGTTGTTGTCGGTGCGCGCGGAAAGCTCCTGCGCGTCCCGGGTCGACCGGCCGGTGACCAGCACGCGCTGGCGCGACCCGGTCATCGCGGCGGACGCGTCGAGGTACTGCGCGTCGATCGCCGCCTGCAGCCGTTCGAGGCGCGCCTGCGCGACGTCGCGCGGCACCTGGTCGGGCAGTTCGGCGGCGGGCGTGCCGGGGCGCGGCGAATAGAGGAAGCTGAACGCGCCGTCGAAGCGCACGTCGTCGACGAGCCTCATCGTGCGCCTCGAAGTCCTCGTCGGTCTCGCCGGGGAAGCCGACGATGAAGTCCGACGACAGCGACAGGTCGGGCCGCGCCGCGCGGAGCTTGCGGATGATCGACTTGTACTCGAGCGCCGTGTAGCCGCGCTTCATCGCGGCGAGGATGCGGTCGGACCCCGACTGCACCGGCAGGTGCAGCTGCGACACGAGCTTGTCCACGCTGCGGTAGACGTCGACGAGCCGCGGCGTCATCTCCTTCGGGTGCGACGTCGTGTAGCGGATGCGCTCGATGCCGGGGACCTCGGCGACGTGCTCGATCAGCGTCGCGAAGTCGGCGATCGCGTCGGTGCCGTCGATCGCGCCGCGGTAGGCGTTGACGTTCTGGCCGAGCAGCGTCAGCTCCTTGACGCCCTGCAGCGCGAGGTCGGCGACCTCGGTCAGCACGTCGTCGAGCGGGCGCGAGACCTCCTCGCCGCGCGTGTACGGGACGACGCAGAACGTGCAGTACTTGCTGCAGCCTTCCATGATCGAGACGAACGCGCTCGCGCCCTCGACGCGCGGCGGCGGCAGGTGGTCGAACTTCTCGATCTCGGGGAAGCTCGTGTCGACCTGCGCCTGTCCGGTCTCGCGGCGCGCGCGGATCAGGTCGGGCAGCCGGTGCAGCGTCTGCGGGCCGAACACGACGTCGACGTACGGTGCGCGCTTCACGATCGCGCCGCCCTCCTGCGAGGCGACGCAGCCGCCGACCCCGATGATCACGTCGGGGCGCGCGGCCTTGATCGCGCGCACGCGTCCCAGGTCGTGGAACACGCGCTCCTGCGCCTTCTCGCGCACCGAGCAGGTGTTGAACAGGATGACGTCCGCGTCCTCGGGACGGTCGGTCGGCTCGAGGCCGTCCGACTCGGCGAGCACGTCGGCCATGCGGTCCGAGTCGTACTCGTTCATCTGGCATCCGAACGTGCGGATGTAGAGCTTGCGCGTCACGTCGCTTCGGCGCCGGGACCGGGGATAGCCGGGGGGCACCGTGGGATCCGAAGGGGCGGCGAGTATAGCAGGGGCAGCTCCGGATCCGCTGGCGTAAGATCCACCCTGCAGGTGTCCGCCGCGAGAGCTTCGCGGCGGGTGAAACGGGAACGCGGTGACGCTCCCGGCGCGTTTTGCGCCGGGGCGGATCCCGCGGCTGCCCCCGCAACGGTAAGCCCTCGAGGGCCGTCCACTCGCCACTGCCGCAGTTCGCGGCGGGAAGGCGGACGGCCCGCATGGCGAGCCCGGAGACCGGCCTGCGACCGCGCGCTCAGCTCCTTCGGGACGCCGGGCGCGCGGCCTCGAGCGCGGCGCGGGATGGCGTCGACGCGGTCGCCGCCGTGTCGCCTCCCGCGCACGACTTCCTCCGCGTCCAGTCCTTCCGCACCGCAGGTCCGTCACCACGGCCGAGCGGGGACGCCCGGCCCCATGCGGAAGGTCAGTCATGATCCGATTCGTTCCATCACGCCGCGAGCGACGTCTCGCGATCCCGGCGTTCGCGCTTGCCGTGCTGTCGGCGGGCCTCGGTACCGGCGCGTTCGCGCAGCCCGCCGCGATCAAGTCCGCGACGCTCGACCCCGTCGTGGTCACAGCGGCGCGAGGCCCGCAGCCGATCGCCGACCTCGTCGCCGACGTCACGGTGGTCGACCGGGAGGAGATCGCGCGCAGCGGCGCCGACAGCCTCGCCGCGCTGCTGGCGCGGCAGCCGGGCATCGAGATCGTCCAGAACGGCGGACCGGGCGCCACGACCGGCGTGTTCATCCGCGGCGCGAATCGCGGGCAGACCGTGGTGCTGCTCGACGGGCTGCGGATCGGGTCGTCGACGGTGGGCGCCGCGTCGTTCGAGGCGATCCCGCTCGACCAGATCGAGCGCATCGAGATCCTGCGCGGACC
>JADIZG010000006.1 GCA_016704895.1 Betaproteobacteria bacterium | reverse complement strand
GTGATGCACAGCGAGATGAACCCGTCGCGCGACGCGCGCGTGCACTTCCTGCAGATCTGGATCGAACCGGCGCTGCGCGGCATCGACCCGGGCTACGAGCAGGTGCGCGTGCCCGACGAGGCGAAGCGGGGCCGGCTCGCGCTGGTCGCCGGACCCGCGGGCTCGGGCGCGGCGGTGACGATCCACCAGGACGCGAGCGTCTATGCGACGATGCTCGACGGCGCCGAGACGGTCGAACATCCGCTCGCACCGGGCCGCCGCGCCTACGTGCACGTCGCGAGGGGCGAGGTTCGCGTCAACGGCGTCGCGCTGGGCGCGGGCGACGCGGTGAAGCTCGCCGGGGAACCCTCGGTGCGCATGGACGGCGGCGCGCACGCCGAAGCGCTGCTGTTCGACCTGCCATGAGGCGGGGCAACGAATCTCTCAACCAGGAGGAGACTCCATGACTTCAACCAGGGACTGGGCGGCGCTCGTCGGGCGCATCCTGCTCGCGGGCATCTTCGTGATGTCGGGCTTCAGCAAGATCGGCGGGTTCGCCGGCACGGCGAGCTACATCGCGAGCAAGGGGTTGCCGCTGCCGGAAGTCGGCGCGGCGATCGCGATCGCGGTCGAGCTGGGCGCGGGCCTCATGCTCGTCGCCGGCTACAAGGCGCGCCTCGCCGCGCTGGCGATCTTCGTGTTCCTGATCCCGACGACGTTCATCTTCCACGCCTACTGGCAGCTGCCTGCAGACAAGCAGATGGTCGACTTCCTGGCGTTCTGGAAGAACCTGGCGATCATGGGCGGCCTGCTGATGGTCTACGCGATGGGGCCGGGGCGGCTGTCGGTCGACAAGGGGTGATCTGCCGCGCGCATTCGTGGCCGTCGGTCGACCCGATTCGGGCGATACCTTGAACGCCCGGCGGGCATCCGCATATGATCGGGGAGGGACGCGTCACCGGGAACGGTAGAGGCGTGGGTATCCACCGCAAGGGAGAGATCGATCATGGCGAAGAAAGCGAAGGGCGGGCTCGGGGCGGCGTCGGGCGCGCCGCCGATGGACACCGGCATCTCGGCGAAGGACCGGGCGAAGATCGCGCAGGGGCTCTCGCAGCTCCTGGCCGACACGTTCACCGTGTACCTGAAGACGCACAACTTCCACTGGAACGTGACCGGCCCGATGTTCAACACGCTGCATCTCATGTTCGAGACGCAGTACAACGAGCTCTGGCTCGCGCTCGACGCGATCGCCGAGCGCATCCGCTCGCTCGGCCACCCGGCGCCGGCGACGCTCGGCGAGTACGCGAAGCTCGCGTCGATCGGCGAGACCGCGGGCCAGCCGAAGGCGGAGGACATGGTGCGCCTGCTGGTCGAGGGCAACGAGGCGGTCGTCCGCACGGCGCGCAAGGTGTTCCCCGCGGTCGACGCGGCGAGCGACGAGCCGACCGCCGATCTCCTGACCCAGCGCATGCAGATCCACGAGAAGAACGCCTGGATGCTGCGCAGCCTGCTCGAAGGTTGATGTCCGCGGCGTCGCGACGCGGCGCGCCGACGACCGACCCGGGCGCGCCGCGGATGTCGGTCGTGATCGTCACGCCCGACACGTTCGCGACGATCCGGCGCACGGTGGAGTGCCTCGCGCGCCAGACGGCGCGCGACGCGCTCGAGCTCGTCGTCGTCGCCCCCTCGCTCGCGCGCCTCGACGCCGACGGGGCGCTGCTCGCGTCGTTCGCGCGCGTCGTCCGGTCGAGGCGGGGCCATCGGCTCGATCGGGCCGGCAACGCGGAGGGCGGCGCCCCGCGCCGATCGTCGCGCTGGCGGAGGACCACGCATTCCCGGACCCGGACTGGGCGGAGCGCCTGATCGCCGCGCACGAAGGTCCCTGGGCCGCGGTGGGACCCTCCGTCCGCAACGCGAACCCCGGGAGCGCGGTGAGCCGCGCCGACCTCCTGATCGGCTACGGTCCCTGGCTCACCCCGCGGCGCGCGCGAGGTGCCGTTCCTGCCGGGCCACAACACGAGCTACAAGCGCGACGTCCTGCTCGGCTTCGGCGAGCGCCTCGGCACGATGCTGGACGCGGAAACCCTGCTCCATTGGGAGCTTCGATCGCAGGGCCAGCGGCTCTGGCTCGAGCCGTCGGCGCGGATCGCGCACGCGAACTTCTCGCTGTGGCGCTCGTGGTTGCCGGCGCAGTATCACTACGGCAGGCTTTTCGCCGGATTGCGCGCGAGCCGCATGCCGCGATGGCGGCGGGTCGTCTACGTTGCCGGTTCGCCGCTCATCCCGGCGGTGCGCCTCGCCCGAATCTGGCGCGAGGCGCGCGCGCGGCCGGGACACCGCGCCCCTGGTCGTGCCTGCACGCGCTCGTCGCCGGGCTCGCGATGGACGGCCTGGGACAGATGGTCGGCTATGCCTTCGGGGCGGGACGCGCGGCCGACCGGGTCGCCCGCTACGAGTTCCACCGCGCGCGTCACGTGCGACCGGACGAGCGGCGCGAGCTCTGGCCGGCATGAGTACGCGCGCCGATCGCGACGGACCGGACCGCGGACGCATCGTGCGCGTCGGCGTCGTCGGCTGCGGACGTGCGACGGCCGCTGCACCTCCCGCTCGCGACCCTCGGGGGTGCGCATCGCCGCGCTGGCCGACACCGACGCGGGCGCGCTGCGGCGCGTCGCCGACCGCGTCGGCCCCGATCGCACCGCCGCCGACTACCGCGAGCTCGTCGACGACCCGACGCTCGATGCGATCGCGGTCTGCGTCCCCGCGCAGGCGCACGCGGAGGTCGCGCTCGCGGCGATCGGCGCAGGCAAGCACGTCTTCGTCGAGAAGCCGCTGGCGCTCTCGCTTCCGGACTGCGACCGCATGGTCGACGCAGCCGCGCGGGCGGGCGTGTGCGCGATGGTCGGGTTCAACAGCCGCCGGCACGCGCAGGCGCAGCGGGCGCGCGACGCGATCCGGCGCGGCGAACTGGGCGCGATCGACGTCGTGCAGAGCCGGCTCACGAGCTTCCACGCCACCGTGCCGGCGTGGCACGAACGGCGCGCCACGGGCGGGGGCGTGCTGATGGAGCTCGCGATCCACCACGTCGACCTGTGGCGCTGGCTCACCGGCGACGAGGTCGACGAGGTGTTCGCCTACGCGCGGACCGGCGAGCGCGAGGACGAGTCGGCGGTGATCGTCGCGCGGATGGGCCGCGGCGCGCTCGCGACGGCAGCGTTCGCCGAGCGCACGAGCCGGACCGACGACGTCGCCGTGTTCGGGAACGGGGGCTCGGTGGCGCTGTCGCTCTACCGGTTCGACGGCTACGAGACCGCGTCGCCGGATGCCGTGGCGGGCGACGGGCGCGCGCGCGTCCGTGCGGCGCTGCGATTCGCGCCGAGTGCCGCGGTGCGCGACGCGCAGGCGGCGCCTGGCGAAGACCTACCGCGACCAGTGGCGGCATTTCGTCGACGCGATCCGCGCAGGGACGCCCCGGAGCCGACGCTCGACGATGGCCGGCGCGCCCTCGCCGTCGTGCTGGCCGCGGCCGAGTCGGCGACCACCGGCCAGCGTGCGCGTGGCGCGGGCTGATCGTGCGCGCCCCGGATGCGGCGCGCGCGCGGGTCGAGCAGGGCACGGCCCGGAGGGCCGGCCGTCGATCTCGGTCGTCGTCCCGACGTTCGGCCGCCCGCAGGAGCTTCGCGGCTGTCTGGAAGCGCTGGCGGCGCTCGACTACCCGCGCGACCGCTACGAGGTCGTCGTCGTCGACGACGGCAGCGACCCGCCCGTGGTTCCGTGGGCGGGCGCGGCGGACCCGGGATGCGCATCCGCTGGCTGCGCCAGGAACGCAGGGCCGGCGGCGCGAAACGCCGGCGCGCGTGCCGCCACCGGCGAGATCCTCGCGTTCACCGACGACGACTGCAGGCCGGCGAGCGACTGGCTCTCGGCGATCGCGGCTGCGCTCGCGCGCGACCCGGAGGCGCTTTGCGGCGGCACGACGACGAACGCGCTCGAGCACAGCGCGTGCTCGGTGGCGAGCCATGCGATCGTCGACGTCGCCATCGAGCACCTGCACGCCGGCGGCGACGATCTCAGGTTCTTCCCGTCGAACAATCTGGCGCTCCGGGCCGACGCCTTCGCGTCGATCGGCGGCTTCGACGAGGCGTTCCGAACCGCGGAGGACCGTGACCTTTGCGATCGCTGGTTGCGCGAGGGGCGCCCGCTCGTTCGCGCGCCCCTGGCGAAGGTCGCACCGGCCGTCCTGTCGCCGCGGCTTTGGCGCCAGCCCGGCTACGGACGCGGCGCCTGTCGCCTCCACCGCGAACGCTTCCGCCGGGCGCACCGCGGTTCGTTCCGGACCTCGGCTACTACGCGAAGGTCTTTCGTCGCCCCGTTGCCGCCGGGCGGCCCGGCGTCGCGATCGGCGCGCTGGCGCTCCTGTGCATGTGGCAGCTCGCGAACGTCGCCGGGTTCCTGTGGCAGGGCGCCCTCGGCAGGCACCGGCACGCACCACCGCGCGCTTGAGGCGTGAAGGCCGCTCAGCCGTCGCCCTTGCTCGCGAGGTTGGGCCGGTCGCCCGCGATCCCGCCGTCGACCAGCTCGACGATGCGGTCGCAGCGCCGCGCGAGCCGCGGGTCGTGCGTGACGATCAGGAACGCCGTGCCGCTCCTCGCGTTGAAGCGGCGCATCAGCGCGAAGATCTCGTCGGCCGAATGGGTGTCGAGGTTGCCCGTCGGCTCGTCGGCGAGCACCAGCGGCGGCGCGAGCGAGAGCGCGCGTGCGATCGCCACGCGCTGCTGCTGGCCGCCCGAGAGCTTGCGCGGCAGGTAGTCGAGGCGGTCGGCGAGGCCCACGTCGGAGAGGAGCTCGCGCGCCGCCTCGCGCCGCTCGGCCGTCACCCGCCCCCGCGCGATCAGGCCGGGCATCAGCACGTTCTCGGTCGCGGTGAACGCGGGCAGCAGGTGGTGGAACTGGAACACGAAGCCGATCTGCGTCGCGCGGAGCGCCGTGACGTCGTTCTCGGAGAGCTTCGCGGTCTCGCGGCCGGCGAGCACGTAGCTGCCGCCGCTCGGCGGCTCGAGCAGCCCGATCAGGTTGAGCAGCGTCGACTTGCCCGACCCCGACGGCCCGATCAGCGCGGTGAACTCGCCGGGCGCGAGCGCGAGGTCGATGCCGTGCAGCACCTCGACCTCGAGATCGGTCGCGGAGCCGTAGGACTTCCGGATGTCCGTGAGCTGGACGAGCGGTGCCGACATCGCCTGTCCCGCGCTACATCCTGATCGCCTGCGCCGGATCGAGCTTCGCCGCCGCGCGCGCGGGCAGCATCGCCGCGACGATTCCTCCGACGATCGCGCCGCCGACCGCCGACGCGTAGAGCCAGCCGGGCACCGCGATCGCGTCGAAGAGCGGCGTGCCGTCGGCGTTGCGGACGATCCTCGTGAACGCCGCGATCATCCCGGAGCCGAGCGCGCTGCCGAGCAGCGATCCCGCGACCGCCACCATCGCGCCCTGCAGCAGGAAGACCCGCTGGACGCTTCCGCGCGAGGCGCCCATCGCGCGCAGGATGCCGATCTCGCGCCGCTTCTGGACGACCCAGACGACGAGCACGCTCGCGATGCCCACGGCGACGATCAGCGCGACGAACGTGCGGATCGTGCCGGTCGAGACGTTCTGCGCGTTGATCGCGGCGAGCAGCTGCTCGTTCGTGCGCATCCACGACTCGACGGTGAGGCCGGTCCGCGCCTCGAGTCCCCGCGCGATGGTCTCGGCGCCGAACAGGTCGTCGACCTTGAGGTCGATCTGCGAGGCGCCGCCGGGCAGCGACAGCAGCGTCTGCGCGGTGCGGAACGCGACGTAGACGGTCCGGCGGTTCAGGTCGCGCACGCCGAGGTCGACGATGCCGGAGACGACGAAGGTCTGGGTCACCGGCGAGTCGGTCTCGGCCGTCAGCGTGCGGAATCGGTCGCCGACGGCGAGCCCGAGGTCCTTCGCGAGCTCCTTGCCGATCACCGCGTCGTCGGGGCCGAGCCGGAACGCGCCTCCGACGAGCTTCTCTCCCACCGCGACGATGCGGTCGTAGCGTGCCGGATCGACGCCGAAGATCGCGATCGACTTCGACGCGTCGCCCCGCAAAGCGAACGCCGGGCCGGACACCATCGGCGACACCGCGGTGATCCCGGGCATCGCGTCGAGCACCGGCTCGAGCGCCTGCCACTGATCGATCGAGCGCAGCCGCTGCGCGCGGGCCTCGACGCGCGGCATCACGACCTCGCCGGCGCCGGCCTCGCGCTGCGGCCGCGCGACTTCCTCGAGCGGCCGGATCACGATGTGCGCCTGGGTCCCCAGCACCCGCTTGATCGTGTTGGCCTGCAGGCCGCTGACGAGCGCGGTGATGAACAGCACGACGGCGACGCCCGCGCCGGCGCCGCCCACGATCAGCGCCGTCTGCAGCCGACCTTCGCGAAGGAAGCGCAGCGCGACGATCCACTCGAACGGCATGTCAGCGCGCGCGCACGCGGTCGCCCGGCGCGACCGTCGATTCGGTGATCACGAGCTCGCCCGCCGAGAGGCCGGCGAGGATCTCGACCTGCGAGGACGTGCGCGCGCCGGTCTTCACCCCCGCGCGCGTCGCGACACCGTCGCGCAGCACGAGCACCGACGGTTCCGGGGACGAGGCCTCGCGCAGCGCGGCGGCCGGCACGACGAGCGCGCTTTCCTTGTCCGCGACCGCGATGTCGATCGACACCGTCATGTCGGAGCGCAGGAAGGGGGGGGGCGCGGGGACGCGGAACTTCGCCTCGACGGTGCCGCGCTGGACGTCGATGCCGGGCGAGAGCGTGTCGAGCACCGCGTCGAAGCGCGTGGCGGGAAAGGCGTCGGCGGAAACGCGCGCCGCCTGGCCGGGCTTGAGCACCGCGAGGTTCTTCTCGTCGATCGGCGCGACGAGCCGCGTCGCGCCGTCGAGGGCGAGCGTCATCGCGGTGCGGCCGGGCTGCGCGATGTCGCCGGGCTCCGCCGACCGCTCGAGCACGACGCCGGCCGCCGGCGCGACGATCCGCGTCTGCGCGAGCTTGGCGGCCGCGGCGTCGCGCGCGCGGCGCGCGCGGTCGCGAGCTGGTCTTCGAGGATCTGGCGCTCCGCGCCGTCGTCCCGGTTCGCCTCGGCGGTCGAGCGGGCGGCGGCGAGCTGCGACTGCGCGACGGAAAGCGAGCGCCGCGACTCGTCCAGCCGCGCCTGGCCGATGAACCCCTGCGCGAACAGGGCGCTCTGGCGCGCGTGCTCGCTCTCGGCAAGGCGCGCGTTCGCCTCGGCCTGCGCGAGCTGCTCGCGCGCGTTGGGCGCGCCAACGCTCCGCCACTGGCGGATGCGGCTTTCGGCGGCGCGCACGCTCGACTGGGCCTGCGCGAGCGCGGCCGCGAGCTCGTCGGACTCGAGCACGACGACGACCTGGCCCGCCGCGACGCGGTCGCCGTCGTCGACGGCGACCGACGCGATCCGGCCGGTGATCGTCGCGCCGATCTCGACCTTCGCCGGCGCGAGGACGCGGCCCGACACGACGACCGACTGCTTGAGGCGAGTCGTCGTCGCGGGCACGACGTCGACGGCGCGACCCTGCAGCGAACGGAAGGCGAGCACCGCCAGGGCGACGGCGACGAGCGCGGCGACGCCGACGAGCCAGCGGGGAGGGCGGGGGAGGGACATCGGGAAGCCGCCAGTATAGCGGGGCGGCTTCCGGCCTCACTCGCGCGAGCGGCTGTCGATGGCGATCGTCACCGGCCCGTCGTTGACCAGCGCGACCTGCATGTCGGCGCCGAACACGCCGGTCGGGACCGGGCGCCCGAGCTCGCGCGCGAGCGCCGCGACGAACGCGTCGAACATCGGCCGCGCGACGTCGGGCGGCGCCGCGCCCGACCACGATGGCCGGTTGCCCTTCCGCGTCGACGCGTAGAGCGTGAACTGCGACACCGCGAGCAGGTCGCCGCCAACGTCGGCCACCGAGCGGTTCATCACGCCCCCGTCGTCCTCGAACACTCGCAGCTGGACGACCTTGCGTGCGAGCCAGTCACGGTCCTCGGCGGTGTCGTCGGCGGCTGCGCCCGCGAACACGAGCAGCCCGCGCCCGATCGCGCCGGTGACCCGTCCCTCGACAGTCACGCTTGCGTGGGAGACTCGCTGCAGGACGACGCGCATGGAACCGGCTCCGGGTCGGGACGCCGACCTTATCGCAGACGGGGACAGGACGTCGAGCCCGTTCGCGCGACGGCTTTCGGGGTCGTGCGCGCCGGTGTCCCGGTGCGCGTCGGATCAACGCTTCACGACGGTGCGCTCGATCTCGACGATGCGCCCGACGTCGAACAGCACGACGGTGATCGTGTCGGGGTCGCCGGACACTGGCATCCAGGTCCAGCGCGCGAGGCGGCGCCCCTTGCCGGTCGTGAGGTCGGGCGGGCCGATGCGCGCGACCACCTCGCCTTCGCTCATGCCGGCGCGCAGGTGCTTGCGGTCCGCGGGGTTGCCTGGACGCGGGGACTCGGGACGACGCGCCCGGTCGGCGCGAGCCGCTCGTGCAGGCGGCTCCCGGCGGACGACGGTCGCGCCCGTGGGAGGAGAAGGCATGACCGACATCGGTGCGGTCGATCCGTCGAAATCGGCGGGGGTCGCGGACGGTCCGCAGGGGCGGTCCTGGTAGCTCGTCGCGCCGTCCGTGCCCGAGCATTTGTGGATCGCGGCGCCCGCAGGCGGGGCGACGCCGATCGGGATCGCGAACACCGCGATCATCGTGCCGACTGCCGCGAGGGTGCCCCAGGCGCGCAAATCGGCGCGCATCGCGGCGCAGGGCGCGTCCGGATCGCGGAACGGTGGAGGATCGCGTCGGACCATGGGCGCAGAGGATCGTCACTCGACGGGAGTACGATACGGTCTCGTCCCGCCCCTCGCCTTCATCCGTTCGACCGATGGACACCCGCACGCGCCTCGCCGCCCGCGTCGCCGACATAGCGCCCTTCCACGTCATGGAGGTGCAGACCGCCGCGCGCGCACTCGAGGCAGCCGGCCGCACGGTCGTGCACATGGAGATCGGCGAGCCCGATTTCCCGACGCCCGCGCCCGTCCTCGACGCGGCGCGGGCCGCGCTCGCGGACGGCGGCATCTACTACACGTCCGCGCTCGGGCTGCCGGAGCTCCGTGCCGCGATCGCGCGGCACTACGGCGACCGCTACGGCGTCGACGTCTCGCCCGAGCGCGTGATCGTCACCGCGGGCTCGTCGGCCGCGCTGATGCTCGTGACCGCGCTGCTCGTCAACCGCGACGAGCAGGTGCTGATGGCCGATCCCGGCTATCCGTGCAACCGGCACTTCGTGCGCACGCTCGAGGGCGAGCCGGTGGCGATTCCCGTCGGTGCGGATACCCGCTACCAGCTGTCGGCGGACCTGGTCGCGCGCCGCTGGTCGGCCCGCACGCGCGGCGTGCTGATCGCCACGCCGTCGAACCCGACCGGCACGACGGTCGAGCGCGGCGAGATGAAGCGCATCGTCGCCGAGGTCGACGATCGCGGCGGACGGCTCATCGTCGACGAGATCTACCTCGGGCTCTCGTACGACCTGCCGCCGGGCGAGCAGCCTGCCTCGGCGCTCGCGCTGTCCGACGACCTGTTCGTGATCTCGAGCTTCTCGAAGTACTTCAACATGACCGGCTGGCGCTTGGGCTGGGTCGTCGCGCCCGAGCGCCACGTCCGCGACATCGAGAAGCTCGCGCAGAACCTCTACATCTCGCCGCCGACGCTGTCGCAGCGCGCCGCGCTCGCGTGCTTCGAGCCCGGGACGCTCGCGATCCTCGAGGCGCGGCGCGACGAGTTCCGAGCGCGGCGCGACCTCCTGGTGCCCGCGCTGCGCTCGCTGGGCTTCGGCATCCCGGTGATGCCGACAGGCGGCTTCTTCGTCTACGCCGACACGTCGCGCTTCTCGCCCGACAGCCGCGCGTTCTGCCGCGACGTGCTGGAGCGCGCGGGTGTCGCGATCACGCCGGGCATCGATTTCGGCACGCACCG
The DNA here is from genome assembly GCA_016704895.1 of Betaproteobacteria bacterium. Taxonomy (GTDB): domain Bacteria; phylum Pseudomonadota; class Gammaproteobacteria; order Burkholderiales; family Casimicrobiaceae; genus VBCG01. The sequence continues at coordinate 106,162 of JADIZG010000006.1, read as the reverse complement.
CGCGGCCGAGCACGTGCGCTTCGCCTACACCGTCGCGCGCGAGAAGATCGAGGACGGCATCGCGCGGCTCGCGCAGTACCTGTCGACCCCGTGAGACGCCACGCGGGGAGCCTTCCGCCCGGCCGGCCATGAGCGACGCGCGGACGCCCGGTGCCGGCAGCTCGCGCCGCGCCGCTGCGGCTGTCTCGCTGGCGCTGGCGCTCGCCGGCTGCGGCATGGCCGACTACTACTGGCAGGGCGCGGCCGGGCAGTTCGACGTCGTCGCGCGCGCGAAGCCGCTCGACGAGGCGATCGGCGAGACCGACGACGCGAGGCTCAAGGAGCGCCTCGAGCGCGCGCGGGCGATCCGCGCCTTCGCCAGCGCCGAGCTCGCGCTGCCCGACAACGGCAGCTACACGCGCTACGCCGACCTCGGGCGGCCGTTCGTCGTCTGGAACGTCGTGGCGACGCCGGCGCTGTCGCTCGTCGCGCACGAATGGTGCTTCCCGGTCGCCGGCTGCGTGAGCTACCGCGGCTACTTCCGCGAGGACGACGCGCGTGCCGAGGCTGCGCGCCTCGCCGCTCAGGGCTACGACGTGCACCTGGGCGGCGTTCCCGCGTACTCGACGCTGGGCTGGTTCGACGACCCGCTGCTGTCGTCGTTCATCCGCTACCCGGACGTCGAGCTCGCCCGGCTCATCTTCCACGAGCTCGCGCACCAGGTCGTGTACGTCAAGGACGACTCGACGTTCAACGAGTCGTTCGCGACCGCGGTCGAGGAGGCCGGGCTCGCGCGCTGGATCGCGTCGCGGCCGCCGGCCGAGGGCGCACGGCTCGCGGCCCAGCGCGACCGCAACGAGCGGCTGCGCGCCGAGTTCCGGCGGCTCGTCGCCGACGCGCGCGTGCAACTCGCGGCGCTGTACGCGAGCGACGCCGGGGAGGACGCGAAGCGCCGCACGAAGGCCGCAGCGTTCGAGGCGATGCGCGAGGCGTACGCGCGTGCGAAGGCCGGCGAGCCGGGCCTCGCCGGCTACGACCGCTGGTTCGCGGGTGACGGCGGGGCGGGGCCGAACAACGCGAGCCTCGCCTCGATCGGCCTCTACACCGACGAGCTGCCCGCGTTCCGCGCGCTGCTGGCGCAGGAGAAGGGCGACCTGCCGCGCTTCTACGCCCGCGTGCGGGAGCTTGCGGCGCTCCCGAAGGCGGAACGCCGCGCGGCGCTCGCCCCGCTGGCGTCGCCGGAGGCGAGGCCGGCCGGCGCGCCACCGCGAAGCCGCGACGCGCGGGGCGCAGCAGTTTCCTAGCGAGGCCGGAACCACGGCCCTCCGGGGTGCGGCCAATCGGGAGATCGGGCGCCCCACCCGCGGCACCCGGTTGCAGTGCCTTGATCCATTGGTGGTTTCCGGCTATACTGCCGGGCTTCCCTTGCCTCACCCGCCGCAGACGGGGAGGCCGCAACAGCGGGTGGCCCCCGGGACGGTCGATTCCGACCGGACGGGGCTTGAAGCGCTGCCCGGCGACAAGAGACCGAAAGGAGAAGTCTGCATGCGTCACTACGAAATCGTCTTCATCGTGCATCCCGACCAGAGCGAGCAGGTGCCCGCGATGGTCGAGCGCTACCGCACGATGGTGACCGGCCGCGGAGGCCGCGTTCACCGCCTCGAGGACTGGGGACGGCGCCAGATGGCCTACCCGATCCAGAAGATGCACAAGGCGCACTACGTGCTCATGAACCTCGAATGCGACCGCGAGTCGCTCGCCGAGCTCGAGCACGCGTTCAAGTTCAACGACGCGGTGCTTCGCCACCTGATCGTCGCGATGAAGGAGGCGGTCGCCGCCCCCTCGCCGATGATGAAGGAGGAGAAGTCGCGGTCGCTGACCGACAAGCCGGCCGAGAAGCCGGCCGAGCGCGCGAGCGCGCCGGAAGCGCCGGCCGCCGCCTGATCCGGGGTGGCCGACGGCGCGCCGGCGATGAACCGGCTCGCGATCGACGCCACGCTCGCGACGCGCGACGCGCTGCGCCACACCCCGGCAGGCCTCCCGGCGATCGACCTGGTGCTCGCGCACCGGTCGGAGCAGGGGGAAGCCGGCGGCGTGCGGCGCGTCGAGTGCGAGATCGCGGCCGTGGCCTTCGGCGCAGTCGCCGAGGCGATCGCGAAGCTGCCGGACGGCGCGGCGGTCAGGTGCGAGGGATTCCTCGCCCGCCGCTGGCGCACCGGCACCACGCTCGCGCTGCACGTCGACCGCATCGAACCGATTGACGATCGAGACTAGAGACCAGAGGAACCATCATGCCCCGTCCGTTCAAGGGTAAAGGCAAGGACAAGAACAAGGGAAAGCGCCGCGATCGCGGCAACGCGCTGTTCAAGCGCAAGAAGTTCTGTCGCTTCACCGCCGAGAAGGTGGTGCAGATCGACTACAAGGACATCGACGTCCTGAAGGACTTCGTGCAGGAGAACGGCAAGATCATGCCGGCGCGCGTGACGGGCACCAAGGCCCGCTACCAGCGCCAGCTCGGCACGGCGATCAAGCGCGCCCAGTTCCTCGCGCTCCTGCCGTACACCGATCGCCACTGACCGGGAGACGCGAACATGCAGATCATCCTCCTGGAAAAGGTCGCCAACGTCGGCAACCTCGGCGACGTCGTCAAGGTGAAGGACGGCTACGCCCGCAACTTCCTGATCCCGCAGGGCAAGGCGAAGCGGGCGACGCCGGGCAACATCAAGCTGCTCGAGGAGAAGCGCGCGGAGCTCGAGCACGCGGCCGGCGAGAAGCTCGCGGCCGCGCAGGCCGCCGCGCAGAAGCTCGAGGGCGTCAGCGTCAAGGTCACGCAGAAGGCCGGGGTCGACGGCCGCCTGTTCGGCTCGGTCGGCACCGTCGACATCGTCGAGGCGCTGAAGGTGCACGGCATCAACGTCGAGAAGTCGGCGATCCGGCTGCCGTCCGGACCGCTCAAGCACGTCGGCGACCATCCGGTCACCGTGCAGCTGCACACCGACGTGCTCGCGCACATCACGGTTGGCGTGATCGGCGAGACGGCGCAAGCCTGACGCCGACGCGGCGATCGCCGCGCGCACCGGCGCTCGAGCGGAAGGGCTCCCGAAGGGGAGCCCTTCTGCTTTGCCGCGCCGCGGCGTTACCATCGGTGGCGCGTTTGCAGGAGGATCCGATGCTCTCGTTCGTCGTCTGCAGCGTCGACGCCGGAAAGTTCGCGGCGTTCAGGCGGAGCCTCGCGGCCTGCGCGGGAGGCGACGACGTCGAGGTCGTGGGAGTCCACGACGCTCGTTCGCTGTGCGCCGGGTGGAGTGCGGGCCTCTCGCGCGCGGCCCGGCGACGTCGTCGTCTTCTGCCACGACGACATCGAGCTCCTCGTCCCGGACCTGCTGCTGCGCGTCACCCGGCACCTCGAGCGCTTCGACGTCGTCGGCGTGGCGGGCACCGACCGGTGCGTCGGCATGGACTGGTCGGAGGCCGGCATCGAGCACGCCTGGGGCGCGATCGTCCACGACCCCGGCGACGCGCCTGTGCTCTGCTTCTACGGCGCGCCCGCCGGCGTCGACGCCGCGGGCGGCATCCAGGCGATGGACGGCGTGTTCCTCGCGACGACGCGCGCGGTCGCGCACGAGGTCGGGTTCGACGCGGCGACCTTCGACGGCTGGCACGGCTACGACGCGGACTTCACGTTTCGTGCGCACCTCGCCGGCTATCGGCTCGGTGTCGCGCTCGACCTGCCGATCGCTCACCGGTCGGCGGGAAGCGCGGACGAGGCGCGACTGCGCTACCACCTCCGGTTCGCCGACAAGCACGCGGCGCGCCTCGCGTCCGGACGCGGACCGTGGGTCGACCTCCGCCTTCCGATCGCCGTCCCCGCCGACGTCGACGCGCTGCGCCTGCCCCCGCACTCGCTGGAGGCGGAGCAGTCGGTATTGGGCGGCCTGCTGCTCGACAACGAGGCGGCGGACAAGATCGGCGACGTCGTCACCGCCGGCGACTTCTACAGCGAGGCGCACCGGATCGTCTTCGACCACGTCGCGCGCCTGATCGGCAGCGGGCGCCCGGCGGACGCGGTGACGGTCGCCGAATCGCTCTCGTCGGCCGGCAAGCTCGAGCACGTGGGCGGGCTCGCGTACCTGGGCGCGCTCGTGCAGAGCGTGCCCTCGGCGGCGAACGTCCGCCACTACGCGCAGATCGTCCGTGACCGCTCGGTGCTCCGCCAGCTCGCGTCGACCGCGGCGGAGATCGCCGAGTCGGCGTACCAGCCGATGGGGCGCAACGCTTCCCAGCTGCTCGACGAGGCCGAGACCAAGGTGATGCACATCGCCGAGGCCGGCTCGCGCGGGCGCAAGCAGTACGAGAAGATCGGCGACCTCCTGACCGGCGTCGTCGAGCGCATCGAGGAGCTGTTCAACCGCGAGCATCCGACCGACGTGACCGGCCTCGCGACCGGCTTCGCCGACCTCGACAGGATGACCGCGGGACTGCAGGCCGGCGACCTGGTGATCGTCGCCGGACGGCCGTCGATGGGGAAGACCGCGCTCGCCGTCAACATCGGCGAGAACGTCGCGCTGGAGTCGAAGCGCCCGGTCGCGATCTTCTCGATGGAGATGGGCGCGAACCAGCTCGCGATGCGCCTGATCGGATCGGTCGGCAAGCTCTCGTCGCAGAACCTGCGCACCGGGCGGCTGCAGGCGGACGACTGGACGCGGCTGTCCAGCGCGCTGGGACGGCTGAACGACGCACCGATCCTGATCGACGAGACGCCCGCGCTCACCGTGATGGAACTGCGCTCGCGGGCGCGGCGCATCGCGCGCGCGCACTCGCCTCTCGGGCTGGTCATCGTCGACTACCTGCAGCTGATGCAGGCCTCGTCGCAGGGGGAGAACCGCGCGACCGAGATCTCCGAGATCTCGCGCTCGCTGAAGGCGCTCGCCAAGGAGCTGCAGGTGCCGGTGATCGCGCTTTCGCAGCTCAACCGCTCGCTCGAGCAGCGCCCCAACAAGCGGCCGGTGATGAGCGACCTGCGCGAATCGGGCGCGATCGAGCAGGACGCGGACGTGATCCTGTTCATCTACCGCGACGAGGTCTACAACCAGGACACGCAGGACAAGGGCGTGGCCGAGATCATCATCGGCAAGCAGCGCAACGGGCCGATCGGCACGGTGCGGCTCACGTTCATCGGCGAGTACACGCGCTTCGAGAACTTCGCGGCGCCGGGCTCGTACTGACGCCTCGCGCGCAGCGCCTTGGACAACACGACGACGTACGCGCCGCCGGCGTCCCGCAATGCGCCGTGCCCCTGCGGCAGCGGGCGGCGCTGGAAGGAGTGCCACGGTCGCGCCGCCGCGGCGCCGCCGGTCGGACCGGATGGGGCGACGCTGGTGCGCCTGCAGGCGGCGCTCGCCGCGCAGCAGGCGGGGCGCATCGGGGAAGCGATCGCGATCTACGACACGGTGATCGAATCGCATCCGGGGCTTTTCGACGCGTGGCACATGCGCGGCGTCGCGCATTTCCAGCTGCTCGCGTTCGACGCCGCCGAGCGCGACGTCCGGCGCGCGCTCGAGATCGAGCCCGCGCTCGATGCCGCGCGGCGCAACCTCGAGCTCGTGATCGGGGGCAGGCTCTCCATGGCCGACGTCGAATCCCTCTGTCGCGCCGTGTTGCCGCACTATTCCGCGCTCGTCGTCGCCCCGCCCGTGCCTCCGCTCGACGGCGTCGCGGCGGGAAGCCGCGTGTTCGTCATCGATGCCGGCGCGCCGGCGCAGGTCGTCGATACGCTCGTGCGGGACGCTGCCGTCAGGGGCGCCGAGGTCGTGACGATGGCGGTCGAGCGCGGCCGAACGATCGGAGGCGAAGATGCGGCGGCCCTCGCGTCCGCGGGCTCGCGCGACGTCGTCGTGTGTGCCGGATGTTCGCGCCCGCTCGGCGACTGGACGCTGGACTCGCATCCCCGCGCCACAGCGCTCGTCGTCGACGGCCCCGACCTGGCGACGATGATCGACCGGTTGCGCGAGGTGTCGGGGCAGGGTCGTCGGCAGGTGCGTCTCGCCGCGCCGTCGATCGCCGTGATCGATCCCGATCCCCTCCCCTGCCATCGGGGAGGCTTGCCTTGAACGCGGGGAATCCGAATCGCCGTGACGGGACGCCGGTGCGCGCGATCGCGTTCTACCTGCCGCAGTTCCACCGGATCCCGGAGAACGACCGCTGGTGGGGCGAGGGCTTCACCGAGTGGACGAACGTGCGCCGGGCGAAGCCGCTCTTCCCCGGCCACGAGCAGCCGCGCGTGCCCGGGCCCCTGGGCTACTACGACCTCACGGATCCGCGCGTCGCCGAGGCGCAGGCCGCGCTCGCGCGATCGCACGGCGTGCACGGCTTCTGCTACTACTTCTACTGGTTCAACGGCAAGCGCCTGCTCGAGCGCCCGCTCGAGGAGATGGTCGCGCGCGGGACGCCGGACTTCCCGTTCTGCGTGTGCTGGGCGAACGAGAACTGGACGCGCCGCTGGGACGGCCTGGACAGCGACGTGCTGATGGAGCAGCGTTACGACCTCGACGACAGCGTGCACCTTTTCGACGAGTTCCTGCGTCTGTTCCGCGATCCGCGATACATCCGCGTCGGCGGCCGTCCGCTGCTCCTCGTGTACAAGACGACGCTGATCCCGAGCCTGCGCGAGACGGTCGACCGCTGGCGGCGCCGTGCCGCCGCAGCCGGCGTCGGCGATCCCTATCTCGTCTCCTGCGAGACCGGCGGCCACGAGGACGCGCTCGCAGCCGGCTTCGACGCGCTGGTCGAGTTCCCGCCGCACCGGCATCGGGCGATCTGGCTCAACGGCGTCGTCGCCGGGCTGGATCCCGCGTTCGAGGGCGTGCTCACGAGCTACCGGTCGCAGGTGATCCAGTCGCTGCGGCGTTCGGTCGGCGGCGAGCGCCTGATGCGCTGCGTGTTCCCGTCCTGGGACAACACGGCGCGGCAGCCCACCCGCGGGACCGTCTTCGTGGGGTCGAGCCCGGAACTGTTCGGCTACTGGGCGGAGGCGATGATCCGCGACACCCTCGCGCGCTTCGACGGCGAAGACCGGTTGCTGTTCGTGAATGCTTGGAACGAGTGGGGAGAGGGTTGCTGCCTGGAGCCGGACCGGCGCTATGGCACCCAGTACCTCGACGCGCTGCGCGCTGCGCTCGAGCGCGGCGCGGGGCCTGCAGATGCGCTCTGCGCAATGCCGCGATGGACGACCTCGGGCGTCGCGCCCCCGGCCAGCGTCGTGGCGGGAATCTGATGCCCGCCGCGGATGCCGCCACCGGCGTTCCCGCCGCCCCATTGCCCGCGCGGGTGGCGATCGTCACCCACGACCTGCACCCTTACGGCGCCGAACGCGTAGCCGTGGCGATCGCCGACAGCCTGCGTTCGGCGTTCGGTGTCCGCTGCGAGATGGCGAGCCTGGGGGGCGGCTCCCTGGCCGTGGCGCTCCGCCGGTCGATCCCGGTACACATGCTCGGCGTGCTGTGGACGGCGGCGCAGCGCGACATCGCTCCGGTGGCGCACGCGATGCGCGCGCGCGGCTATCGGCACGTGATTCTCAACACCGTGCTGTGTGGCGGAACGGCGTCGGTCTTCCGGCGCATGGGGTACGCGGTGCTCGGCCTCGTCCACGAGATGCCCGGACTGATCCCGGGCAGGTCGGGGTCGAAGGGGGGCTCGCGTCGCTGCACGAACACGCGCATGCGGTGTACCCGGACGAGGAGGTGTTCCGCTCGCTCGAGGCGGAATTCGGCCCGCTGTCGCGCAAGGCGGAGGTAGGCTTCTTCCCCAGGGGCTGATCCGTCGCAACCCTTGGCGCCATCGCGCGAAGGAAGCGCGTGCCGAGGCGGAGCGCTTGCTCGGTCTGCCGTGCGACCGGCCGTTCGTGCTTGCTGTCGGGTCCGGGGTGGAACGGAAAGGACTCGACTTCTTCCTCGCCGTCGCGCGCATCCTCAACGAGCGACGTTCGCGCCCGACCGTGTTCGCCTGGATCGGGGACGTCGACGAAAGGTACCGGTCCCAACTCGCCGAGCGCGGCCTCTGGCCGGATCCGTTGCCCGACTACCTGCGCTTTCCCGGGTACGTCCCGGACACGGCCGCGTTTCACCGGGCGGCGGACGTGTTCGCACTCACGTCGCGCGAGGATCCGTTTCCCAACGTCGTGCTCGAATCGATGGACGCGGGCGTGCCGGTGGTCGCGTTCGCGGGCACCGGCGGCGGCGCGCGCCTCGCCGGGGCAGTCGCAGGCAGGGCGGTGCCGTCCTTCGACGTGGAGGCCTACGCGGACGCGGTCGAGGCGTTGCTGGACGACCAGGAGGCGAGGCGCGCGACAGGGGCACTGGCCGCGCGCACCGTCGATGAGCGTTACTCGTTCGAGGCCTACGCGGGTCGTCTCCTGGGTATGCTCGCCGAGGTGAGCGTCGATGAGCCGGGTTGACCTCGGTCGGCGCCTCGCGAGGTGCGCGGCGTGAATCCGCTGGGCCGGTTTCGTCGGCGATCGGAAAGGCCTGAGGCGCGATGACCGTGCTCGTCCTCGGCGGGGCTGGATTCATCGGGCGCGCCGTCGTGCGCGCGCTGTGCGCGGAGCATGAGTCCGTGCGCGTGCTGGACCGGCACGGTGCGCCCGCCGACGGACTGGATGCGGGCGTCGAGCGGTGGTGCGCGGCGGATTTGGCGGACGGCGAGGCGTTGCGCGAAATGCTCGCGGGATGCGACGCGGTGGTCCACCTTGCCGCAGGGGCGTCGCCCGCGCGTTCCGAAGGCGCCTGGGCATCGGATGCCGCGTCGCAGGTGCTGCCGGCGATCGCATTGCTCGAGGCGATGCATGCATGCTGCGTCCGTCGACTGGTCTTCGTTTCCTCCGGAGGCACGGTCTACGGACGTACCACCCGCGAGCCGATACGCGAGGACCACGCGACCGCGCCTATGTCGGCCTACGGCCTGGGCAAGCTCATGGTCGAGCAATGCCTCGCATTCCAGCGACGTCTGGCCCGGCTCGAGCCGGTCGTGCTGCGCGTGTCCAACGCGTATGGCGAAGGGCAGGCGGGGAACCGCGGCCAGGGCGTCATCGCGACGTTCGTCGCCGACGCGCTCGCGGGCCGTCCGCTCAGGGTGCTGGGTGACGGAGGCGCCGTTCGCGACTACGTCCACGTCGAGGACGTCGCGGCGGCCGTGCTCGCGGCGCTTCACTATCGCGGCGCGCACGCGTGTTCAACGTCGGCTCCGGCATCGGGCGCTCGATCGACGAGGTCGTCGCCGCGCTGGAGCGCGCGCTCGGGACGCGCGTGCTCGTGGGCCGCATCGAGGGGCGTCCGTTCGACGTCGCCTACAACGTGCTCGACTGCGGCCTCGCGTCGCGCGAACTCGGCTGGCGGGCGCGTATCGAGTTCGGCGCGGGTCTCGCCTCGACGATAGCGTGGCAGCGGGGCACGCGCTGAACGACGCCGCGCGCTCAGCCCCGCGCGAGCCGCGCGACGACGTCGGCGATGCGTTCGCCGTCGGCGGGCAGATGACGCGCCTCCATCGCAGCCTCGAGGTAGGCCCGGCCATGCGCGATGTCGGGCTCGAGGTACGCGCCCTCGGCCCACTCGTTCCACGCGTTGACGAAGACGAAGCGCTGCCCGGGCGGCAGCATCGTCCGCGCGCGCATGAAGCAGTCGCGCAACGATGCGCGGAAGACCGCAGGGCTGGCGTTCAGGAAGATCGTTCCGTCGTGCTGCCGACGCGGGGTGTTGTCCCACATGGGCACGACCGTCTGGAAGTGCAGATGGTCCGGCTCGGGCGCGCATGCCGCGCGGGCGGACACCGACCGCGCATCGTACAGGCGGCCCTCGAAGTCGGGCCGCAGCCCGGGGGGCGGATCGGCGCGCAGCAGCGGTGACTCGAGGCGGTGCGGCGGGAATGCGACGGAAGCGTCGGCGCCGACTTCGAGGGGAGTTCCTCCTCCAGTCGTATCCGCCTTCACGATGAAGGGGGGCATCTCGCCCGCCTCGATGCACACCGCGCGCCACGTGTCGAACGTCCGGATCGCGTCGGGGAGCGTGTCGCAGCGATAGACCAGCAGCAGCGGTTGCCCCAGCACGCGGATGTAGCGCGGATCGCGGAATGCCGGGAGCAGCGTCCGGATGAAGGCCCGGTCGTCCTCCTGCGAGTATCGCTGCGCGACGAGCACCTCGTTCCTGCCGCCGTCCCACGTGCGCCTCCAGTCCTCGTTCGCCCAGAAGACGCAGAACGGGAAGTCGGGCGATCCCGAAGCGAGCACCGCGTCGAGCGGCTGCTCGAGGAGCCTGCGCCCCTCGAACCAGTAGTAGTAGTAGCAGAAGCCGGTGATGCCGTGGCTCGCGCGAGTTCGGCCTGGCGCATGCGGACGTCCGGGTCCAGCAAGTCGTAGTATCCCAGGTCGGCCGGAACGTGCGGCTGGCCGTGGCCCGGGAAGTTCGGCTCCGCGCGGCGGACGTTGGTCCACTCGGTGAATCCGAGTCCCCACCACTCGTCGTTCTCGTCGATGCGGTGGAACTGCGGGAGCAGGAACGCGAGAAGCTCGACGTCGCTGGGGGGACGTACACGTCATCGGGCTGCCGGACTCGGCGTGCCGCTTCGTCCACGGCCCGCCGGCGGGCGGGCTCGGCTGCGATGTCGCGCGCGAGCTCGCGCGCGAGCTGGAGATTGTGGCGGGCTGCCGGCGTATCGAGCCCTGCGGCAAGCGCCTGCTCGATGCGGCGGATCGCGGCTGCCGCGTCGCCGAGCGACAGGTCCACCGCGCCGCGCATGTGCAGCGCGTCGGGAAGGTCCGGCGAGAGCGCCAGGGCCTCGTCGTACAGCCGTCCGGCCTCGACGTACCGGTTCTGCCGGTGGAGTGCGATCGCGCGCCGGAGCAGCTCGTCGAGTACGTCGGCGCGCGCCGGCGTCCCGGTGGCGAACATGGCGCCGTGACACTGCTTGTAGCGTCGCCCGCTGCCGCAGGGGCAGGGGTCGTTGCGCGACGGAGGAGGGGCGATCGACATCGATGGGCGGGCGCTGCCGTCCGGTCAAAGCGGGGCGCGGGCGTGCCGGGTACCGGCGAGGGGCGTCAATTTCGGAACACCCACCAGCGCGAGAGTGCGAACGTCACCGGCGGCACCAGCGCGATCGACAGCGCGAGCCCCGCGTAGGGCGACCAGCGCTGCAGGTGCACGGCGACGTGCATGATCGCGGCGGACAGCGCGAGGCCGGCGAGCTGCGCCGCGAGGTAGCGCGGCAGCTGCGCGGCCGGGGCCGCGCGCGAGCCGAACGTCCAGCGCCGGTTGAGCACGAACCCCGCGGCGAACGCCACGGCGAACGCGACGACGGTCGCTGCGACCGGGTCGATCCGCGTCGTCTCGATCAGCACCGCGAAGACCGCCGCGTGGATCGCCGTGGCGATCGCGCCGACGACGGCGAAGCGGACGAACGCGCGTGCGAGCGCCATGCACCGGGGCCTCAGGTGTCCGTGCCGCCGGGCGGGAACCCGAGCCGCGCGCTGACGACGTAGAGCGGCCGCGCCTTGACCTCGTCGTAGACGCGCCCGAGGTACTCGCCGATGACGCCGAGCGACAGGAGCTGCACGCCGCCCAGGAACAGCACGACCGCCATCAGCGACGCGTAGCCCGGCACGTCGATGCCGTGCACCATCGTGCGCACGACCAGCCACGCGCCGTAGGCGAGCGCGACGAGCGCGAACAGGGCGCCGAGGAAGCTCGACAGGCGCAGCGGCAGCGCGGAGAACGAGATGATGCCGTCGAGCGCGAGCCGCCAGAGCTTCAGGAGCCCGAAGCGGGAGTCGCCCGCCGCGCGTTCCTCGACGTCGTAGTCGACCGTCGCGGTCCGGAAGCCGACCCACGCGTACATGCCCTTCATGTAGCGCGTACGCTCGGGCATCGCGCGGAGCGCGTCGACGACGGCGCGCGACATGAGCCGGAAGTCGCCGGCCCCGCGGGGGACCGGGACGACCGAGACGCGCGCGAACAGCCGGTGGAACAGGTCCGAGGCGAGGCGGCGCGGCGCGGAATCGGTCGCGCGGTCGCGGCGCAGCGCGATCACGACGTCGTTGCCCTCGCGCCACTTCGCGACGAGGTCGCGCACGAGCTCCGGCGGGTGCTGCAGGTCGGCGTCGATCGGGACGACGGCATCGCCGCGTGCGTGGTCGAGGCCGGCGGCCAGCGCGATCTCCTTGCCGAAGTTGCGCGACAGCGCGACGACGCGTACCCGCGGATCGCGCGCGGCGAGGGCGGCAAGCACCGCGAGCGTCGTATCGCGGCTGCCGTCGTCGACGAACACCGCCTCGGCGGCGACGCCGAGCGCGGCGAGCGCGTCGGAGGCGCGCGCCCAGAACGACGCGAGGCCCGCGGCCTCGTTGTAGCAGGGGACCACCAGCGAGAGGACGGGATGCTCGCTCACGGGCGCGATTGTCGCACGGGAGGCGACGATCGTCGGGCTGAAGCCCGACCCACGACGGCGCCGAGCGGCAGGGCCCGACGCCCTATTGGATCGGGCGTCCGGCCGACGCTTGTGCGGGTCGGGATTCAGCCCCCGACGCTGTTCCGGCGCTAGAGGATCTCCGCCGCGTGGTCGGCGAGCCGCGAGCGCTCGCCGCGCGTGAGCGTCACGTGGCCCGAGTGCGGCCAGCCCTTGAAGCGGTCGACGACGTAGGTGAGTCCCGAGCTGCCCTCGGTCAGGTACGGCGTGTCGATCTGCGCGATGTTGCCGAGGCACACGACCTTGGTGCCCGGGCCCGCCCGCGTGATCAGCGTCTTCATCTGCTTGGGCGTCAGGTTCTGCGCCTCGTCGATGATCAGGAACTTGTTGATGAACGTGCGGCCGCGCATGAAGTTGAGGCTCTTCACCTTGATGCGCGAGCGGATGAGGTCGCGCGTCGCGGCGCGGCCCCACTCGCCGGCCTCGTCGTCGGTCTTGTTGAGCACGTCGAGGTTGTCCTCGAGCGCGCCCATCCACGGGTTCATCTTCTCCTCCTCGGTGCCGGGCAGGAAGCCGATGTCCTCGCCGACCGGCACGGTGACGCGCGTCATGATGATCTCGGTGTAGACCTTGAACTCGAGCGTCAGCATGAGCCCCGCGGCGAGCGTGAGCAGCGTCTTGCCGGTGCCCGCCTGGCCGACCAGCGTCACGAAGTCGACGTCCGGGTTCATGAGCAGGTTGAGCGCGAAGTTCTGTTCGCGGTTGCGCGAGGTGATGCCCCAGACGTTGTTCTTCTGGTGCGAGTAGTCCTTGAGCGTCGACAGCAGCGCCGTGCGGCCGTGGATTTCCTTGACGATCGCGTGGAACGGCGCCTCGCCCGGCGGCTCGAGGTAGACGAACTCGTTGGTGAGGATCGAGGGCACGAGCGGGCCGGTGATCCGGTAGAGCGTGTGGCCGCCCTGCTGCCACGACTCGATGCCCTTGCCGTGCTTCTCCCAGAAGTCGGCGGGCAGCTCCTCCATCCCCGAGTAGAGGAGCTCGGTGTCCTCGAGGACCTTGTCGTTGAAGTAGTCCTCGGCGGCGAGCCCGAGCGCGCGCGCCTTGATGCGCATGTTGATGTCCTTCGACACCAGCACGACGTCGCGCCGCGGGTGCAGCCGCGCGAGGTGCATGACGACCGCGAGGATCTGGTTGTCCGCCTTGCCGTTGGCGAGCGACGGCGGAAGCGTCGTCGTGATCGTCTCGGTCTGCAGGTAGAGCCGGCCGGTCGCGGCGCCGTTGCTCTTCTGCTCGAGCGGGATGCCGCCGGAGATCCCGTCGCCGCCGCCCTGCTCGGTGTGCGTGGTGACGAGCTCGTCGAGGAAGCGCGAGGCCTGGCGGGCGTTCCGGGCGACCTCGGTGACGCCCTTCTTGTTGTTGTCGAGCTCCTCGAGCGTCAGGATCGGCAGGTAGATGTCGTGCTCCTCGAACCGGAACAGGCTCGTGGGGTCGTGCATCAGCACGTTCGTGTCGAGCACGAACAGCCGGGTGGACGTCGGGGCGTTGCGGGGACCGGACTTCGAAGCGCCGGCGGCCTTGCGGGAGGCGAGGGAGATGAGCTGGGACGGGGCGGGGCGCAGCTTTCGTTCGACCATGGGTCTCCTGTCGGGCGCCTTTCGGGAAGGGACGCGGGGCGCCACCTGTCGAGCATCGTACGCCGCGCTCCGGCGAAAATACAACAGGTGGTGTCGGCAAGTCATGGAAAGGCCACCGATTGTGGCGGCGATGGCTCGCCCGGTGCGGCAGCGCCCTCGCTGCGGCCGGCGGGTCGGGATGGAATAGCCGGCTGCGGCCGCCGGTTCGCTCCCGGCACGGCCCTTGCACGCTTCTGGCGCCTCCCGGCAACTCCCATCCTTTCGATCCGCGACACCGCCCCATGACCCTGCGCTCCCGTCCCCCACGCACCGCGGCCTCCCGGCTGGCACGGCTTGCCCTCGGCATCGTCCTGTTGCACGGCGGCGCGGCCCTCGCGCAGGACGCCCGGATCGTGATCGGACAGTCGATCGCGCTCTCCGGCGGCGTCGGCGAGCACGGGCAGGGGGCGGCCGCCGGCGCGAAGCTCTACCTGGACGGGATCAACGCGGCCGGCGGGGTCGCCGGGCGCCGCGTCGCCGTGCTGACGCGAGACGACGGGGGTGACGCCAAGCGCGCGGCCGAGAACACCCGGGAGCTGATCGAGCGGGACAACGTCGTCGCGATGCTGGGCGGCGTCGAGGGCGGCCCGTGCGTAGCGACGCTGAAGGAGGCGTCCGACCGTGGCGTTCCGCTGGTCGCGTGCATGGCGGGATCGCCCGAGATGCGCGAGCCGTTCAACCGATGGAGCTTCCCGGTTCGCGTCGCGTTCGTGCACGCCGACTCCGACACCGGGCGCAGGCATCTCGCCAACGTGCGGCGGCTCGCGGGAGACCGGGGGATCGACGTCGCCCCGATTGCAATGACGGCCGGCCTGACGCCCGCGGCGCTGGCGGACGCGATCGCCAGGGCGCGCGTCGACGCGGTGTTCAACCACGGCTCCTACTCGGTCTACGTGGGAATCATCAAGTCCCTCCGCGCGAAGGGGCTCACGCCGATGTTCATGGCGGTGAACTCCGGCGCGGCGCAGATGGCGCGCGAGCTCGGGCCCGAAGGCAGGGGCCTCGTGTTCACGCAGGTGGTGCCGTTCCCGTGGGGGGTGGCGGTCCCCGTGGTCAAGGAGTACCAGCAGGCGCTCGCGAAGTACGCGCCCGGGACCCCGCCTTCGTTCTCGGGGCTCGAGGGCTACATCGGCGCGAAGGTGCTGGTCGCCGGCCTGCGCGCCGCAGGTCGCGACCTGACGCGTGTGGGCATCCAGCGCGCGATGGAGGGGCTCGGGACGGTCGACGTCGGCGGGATGCTGGTGCGCTACCGGCCGGGGGCGCACGCCGGCTCGACGTTCGTCGACACGGTGATCGTCGCGTCGGACGGGCGGTTCTCGCGCTAGGGTTGGCAGGTCCTGGACGAGTCCGTCCGCGTCAGCGCGGATTCCGGCCGGCCGGTGGCGCGTCGGGCGTGGGCGGCATCCTGGCGTCCGTGCGTCGCCATGCCGACGGAGCGGCCCCGCACAGTCGCTTGAAGGCGCGCGAGAACGCCGCCTCGGACTCGTAGCCGACGTCGAGTGCGATCGAGGCGATCGTGTCGTGGCCCGCGCGGAGCCGCGCCGCCGCGAGCTGCATGCGCCAGCGCGCGAGGTACTGCATCGGGGCCATGCCGACGAACAGCGTGAAGCGGTCGTGCAGGGCCGAGCGCGACAAGCCGGCGCGGCGGGAAAGCTCGTCCAGCGTCCACGGAGCCGCGGGATCCGCGTGCAGCACGCCGAGCGCGCGGCCGACGTGACGGTCGCGGAGGCCCGCGAGCCAACCGGACGCGTCCTCGGGCAGCCTGTCGAGGTAGCGGCGCGCGGCATCGACGAACACCATCTCGCTCGCGCGCTCGAGCAGCGCGTCGCTGCCCGCGCGGCGTTCCCGCGACTCGGCGACGGCCTGGCGCAGCACGCCGCCGATCCAGTCGCCGGAGCTCCCCGCCTCGACGTGCAGCATCCGCGGGAGCGCGTCGATCAGCGGATTGAACGGCTTGAGGTCGCAGCCGATGAAGCCGCACACGACGACGGCGTCCGCCTCGTGCCCCGGCAGGGTCGCACCGGGCTCGACCAGGGTGCCGCGGTAGACAACCGGAACCGGCCTCGGATCGTGCGCGGTCGCCTGGACCCAGCCGGCGCCCGTGTGTGTGCACGCAGACCCGGTGCGCTCGAGATCACGTGCGCGTCGCCGCGCGGGAACATGACGATGTCGCCGGTGGAGAGGCGCACGGGCGGCACGCCGTCGGTTGCGGCCCAGCCGCCGCCTTTCGCGATCATGTGGTACGCGAGGACGTGGTCGGTGCCCGGCAGCACGGTGTCGGCAATCGCCCGTGCCGGGGGCGCCTCGGCGACCCATTCGTCGCGGCAGCTCACGTAGAAGTAGAGCGCGCCGCGCAGGCGTACCGCCCGCAGGACGTCGGAGAGGGGATCGGGCGCGCCCGGGGCGGGGGGCGCGCCGGGCGTTCGCGGGGCCATGGGGGCGAAGGACGTCGGACGTTCGATCACGTCGCAAGGACGGCCGATCAAGCGCGCTCGCAATGACGGACGCCTGGTCAAGTCTCGGCGACGCGCGGCCGGGCGTCAAGCGCCGAGGTCGCGCACGATGCGTGTCGTTCGCGCGAGCGACAGGCCCGCGCGGCGATCGTCCCCCAACGACCCACGAATCCACGGAGCCCATCATGACCACGCATGCCGCAACGAATGCTGCAACGACCCCGGTACGCGGGGCGGCCGCGCACGCCTCCCCGGCGCAACCCGCCATCGACCTGGCCGCGATCAAGGCCAGGCAGCAGGCAACCTGGGCGAGCGGCGACTTCGCGATCGTCGGCACCACGCTGCAGATCGTCGGCGAGACGCTCGCCGAAGCCGCCGACGTGCGCGCCGGCGAGCGCGTGCTCGACGTCGCCGCCGGCAACGGCAACGCCACGCTCGCCGCGGCGCGCCGCTTCGCCCGGGTGACCTCGACCGACTACGTGCCGGCGCTGCTCGACAAGGGGCGCGAGCGCGCGCTCGCCGAGCGGCTGGACGTGACGTTCCGCGTCGCGGACGCCGAGGCGCTGCCGTTCGACGACGCGAGCTTCGACGTGGCGCTGTCCACGTTCGGCGTGATGTTCGCGCCGGACCATCCGCGCGCGGCGCGCGAGCTCGCGCGCGTCGTGCGGCCCGGCGGGCGCATCGGGCTCGCGAGCTGGACGCCGGAAGGCTTCCTCGGCGACATGTTCAAGGTCGTCGGCTCGCACGTGCCGCCGCCGGCCGGCATCGTCTCGCCCATGCGCTGGGGTGCCGAACGGCACCTGGTCGAGCTGTTCGGCCGGCGCGCGGGGCGAATCGATGCGAAGCGCCGCGACTTCCTGTTCCGCTACCGTTCGGCCGCGCACTTCGTCGACGTGTTCCGGCGCTGGTACGGGCCGACGCACAAGGCGTTCCTCGCGCTCGACGCGGCCGGGCAGGCGGCGCTCGAGGCGGATCTCGTCGCGCTGCTCGAGCGTCACAACGTCGCGGGTTCCGCGTCGCTCGTCGTGCCCGGCGAGTACCTCGAGGCGGTGATCACGCTCGCGTGATCCGCACGAGGGCGCGCCCGCGGGTCTCGCGTGCGCGCCTCGCTTCGGCGACGCTCCCGGGGCGCCGGAGTCAGCCCGCCTTGAGCGCCTGCACGGCGTCGAGGACCTCGTGCGCGTGGCCCGGCACCTTCACGCCGCGCCACTCGCGCGCGAGCTTGCCGTCGGCGCCGATCAGGAACGTCGAGCGCTCGATCCCGCGCACCTGCTTGCCGTACATGTTCTTCATCTTGATGACGCCGAACGCCTGGCACAGCTTCTCGTCCGCGTCCGAGATGAGCGCGAACGGGAAGCCCATCTTCGCGGCGAAGCCCTGGTGCGACTTGATCGAGTCGCGCGAGATGCCCGCGACGACCGCGCCAGCCTTCGCGAACCTGTCGTGGAGGTCGCGAAAGTTCGCGCCCTCGGTCGTGCAGCCGGGCGTGTTGTCCTTCGGATAGAAATAGAGCACGACGGGGTGGCCGCGGTACTCGGACAGCGTGAAGGGTCCGGCAGTGGCTTCGGCGGTGAAATCGGGGACCTTCTTGCCGATCATGCGTGGCTCCTCGTGTCGTGGGGCTTGGCGGGTCAGGCGGCGCGCGGCAGCGCTTCGCCGGGGAACGGCCCCTGCTGCACGAACAGCGTGCCGCTCCGGCCGGGAATGCTGCCGATGCCGACCGCGCAGCGCGGCAGCGCGAGCGGCTCGGCCGACTCGTAGAGCGAGCGGACGCTGCCGGGCGACCAGCCCTGGGCTTTCCACCCGGTGATGAGCTGCTCGAGCACGCCTGGCAGGCGCAGGCCCTCGAGCTCGGCGTGCAGCGTGAAGACGTGGCCCGCCGGTGACGGCGCCTCCGTCATCCCGAGCACGCGGTCGGCGACGTTGGCGGGCTCGACGCCGTCGACGCCGATGAGCTCGTCGAGCGTCGGCAGCGTCGTCGGGAACTGCGGGCAGCGGACCGGCTCGGCGTTCCAGAACGGCAGGTGCGGGTGCGTGCCGCGCCCGTCGGAGCAGTACTCGTAGCCCAGGCGCTGCGTGAGGCGCAGCGCGTGGGCGTTCATCTGCCATCCCGCGGCGCCGTGCACGAGCGGGGGTTCCTTGAACACGTCGGTGTAGCGCTCGCAGGCGTGGCGCATCTCGCGCTCGGTCCAGGCCGCGTCGGCCGTCGCGACGCCGCCCTGCCAGCGCACGCGATCGTAGCCGTGCACGCCCGTCTCGAAGCCGGCGTCGCGCGTCATCCGCATCACGTCGCCCGCCCGTCGAGCGATGTCGGGCGCGGGCAGCAGCGTCCCGTACATCAGCGTCTTGACACCGTAGTGCTCGATGGCGCCGGTGCGGCGGACCTTGCCGGCGAAACCCGGCTGGAAGGCGCGCCCGATCGCGCGTCCGGTGCGGTCGGGGCCGAGCGTGAACAGGAACGTCGCCCCCACCCCGTGGCGGCGAAACAGCTCGACCAGCGCCGGGACGCCCTCGCGCGTGCCGCGCAGCGTCGCGACGTCGACCTTGAGGCCTATGCGCATCGACGCGGCCGGCTGGCGCGGGCGACGCCCCGGCCCGGAAGCGTTGCGAAGGCGCCGCGCGCGGCGGAAGGCCGTGCCCGGGGGCGCGAGGCGTCGGGAGGGGGGAGGCGATGCATGGTCGGAAACGCGGATCGGAAGGCATTCTACCGGGGACGCCTCCCGCCTCCGTCCTCGCCGCACGCGTCCGGTGCCCGCGTTCAGACGCCTAGCTCCCTGCGCAGCTTGTCGAGCGCGACCTCGGCGTCGGACTGCGCGCTGCGCGCGCGGTTGCGGTCGGACTCGAGCGTCAGCACGTCCCGTCGCAGAAAGCCGCGCCGGACCTCCGAGGTGCTGCCGTTGGCGATGTCGCGCCGCTTGGCCGCGATGTCGCGTTCGATCGACGCGACGCGGCTGCGCGAATCGTGAACGCGCCGCGCCGCCGTGTAGAGGCGGCCGTAGCGGGGGTCCCTGCACACGCCGGCGTAGCCGCGGCCCGCGAGCCCGGCATCGACCGCGC
This sequence comes from Betaproteobacteria bacterium, assembly GCA_016704895.1. Classification (GTDB taxonomy): domain Bacteria; phylum Pseudomonadota; class Gammaproteobacteria; order Burkholderiales; family Casimicrobiaceae; genus VBCG01. The sequence goes on along the minus strand of JADIZG010000006.1, from coordinate 86,553 downwards.
GGTGCGGCTGGCAGTAGTCGGCGAGCCCCTCGCGGCGACCTTCGAGCCACGCGCGCTCGTCGGGGACGGCCGTCGTGTCCGGGCACGCCTCGCGGTGCCTGACGAGGCGGTCGGACGCATGCCCGGCGCGCCCGTCGGCGACGCCCTGCGCGTACCAGTCGGTGATCGGGCACGCCTGCACGGCCATCGTCGTGCAGGCGGCGAGCGCCAACCAGGCCCACGCGAGGAGCGCGCGTGCGAGCGCGGGGCGCCCCGCCGGGAGGCGCTTCATTGCGAGCTCCTGAGCAGCCGGCCGCGCGGGTCGAACCGCACCCACGGCTGCGGCGCGCGGTAGTTGTCGTAGAACACCTCGATCGCGAGCCCGCCGCAGTCCCGGGGCCGGTCGATCACGAACCGTGCGTGCTGCTCGGCGTCGTCGCCGAGTCCCGCGGCGAGCACGCCGTTGCGCGGGAGGACCTCGAGCGTCCCCCAGTCGACGTCGCTTTCGGCCCAACCCTGCTCGCACAGGAAGCTGCCGTCGTACCGCGGTCCCGGGGTCAGCGTGTGCGTGGCGTCGAAGCGCCACGTCGACCGGTCGGCGAGCGTGAACGCGATCTCGCGCGCGGTGACGCGGACCGCGCCCATGCGCGTCGCAGGCACTTCGCGGCGCAACGCGGTGATAGCGATGCCGACGTCGCGTCGCAGGTCGTCGGAGCGCCTCGGCGCCCACTTCGGCGCGGGCGGCGGCGCGGCGGCAGCGACCGCGACGGGTGCGCCGCTCGAGGGATCGAATCGCTGCTCGGCGATCCGGCCGGTCGTCATGCTGCCGACGGTCGCGCGCACGACGACGCGCCCCGCGGCGGGGTCGTAGCCCATCGCGTACTTCATGAAGAAGTCGGTCGCCTGTCCGGGGACTCGCCGCCACGCGTCCTGCCACGCGCGGAACGGGGGCGCGCGAACCGACGAGAGCGGGAACGCGTTCGCCGCGGCGACGTCGGGCCTGGCCCACGGCTCGAGCTTCCGGTTCTCGGTGCCGATCCAGCGGTCGCCGCGCCAGATCACGAACTCGGGTGGCGACGCGGGCGACGTCAGCACGAGCGCGGTGGCCTCGGACTCGCCGAACTCGAGCATCGTGAGCCTCGGGTCGCCGGGGTAGCGCACGGCAAGCGCCTGCCGGAACCGCTCGAGCGCCGCCAGCGTGCGAGTGTCGGCGTTGCGGGCCTCGCGGGCCTGGATCGCGGCCACGTCGGGCGTCTGGGCGGCGGCAAACGCCGCGATCGCGAGAGCGAGGATCGCCGCGGCGAGCGGAAGCGGCGCGACGGCGCGTGGACGCGTGGGCACGGACGCAAGCGTACTTGGGGCGCGGAGCGCGCTCAAGGGCGCGCGCGCGGGCCGCAGCGCGCGAATATTCACGCCACGGCCAGCGGCTCCCGGCGTTGCGGCCCGTCGCGTCGCGGGCCTGCGGCGATCATCGCCTCGAACGCTCGCTCGAGCGAGCGCGCGAAGCGCTCGACGTCGCACAGCGCCGAGTGCGGCAACGCGGCGTGCAGCGCGCGCCGGATGCGGTCGAGATCCTCCGAGCGCGCGAGCGCGACGGCGATCTGCACGTACTCGGCAATCGAGCCGGCGATCCATTCCTGATGGCCGGCGGCGCGCAGCAGCGAGGCGCTTTGCCGGCCGATCGGCCGGTCGCCCCGGAGCGCGACGACGGGCACGCCGTGCGCGAGCGCGTCGCAGGTGGTCGCGCCGCCGTTGTAGGGAAACGGATCGAGGGCGACGTCGACGTCCGCATAGGCGGCGAGCGCCTCTCGCCACGGGAGCCAAGGCAGGAAGTCGATGCGCCCGACCGGCAGGCCTCGCCGTGCCCAGCGGTCGCGGATCCAGTCGACGGTCCCGTCGCCGCCGTAAGCAGCGGCGCGCAGCGCGAGACGCGAGTCCGGCACCGCGCCGAGGATCGCGGCCCAGGCATCGAGCGCGCCCGCCGAGAGCTTCGCGTGCCGGTTGAACGAACCGAACGTGACGTGTCCTCGTGCGACGGCAGGCGCAGGAGTGAGCGCGGGAGGGTCGAGCGGCCGATACGCGAAGCGGCAGGGGAGCAGCACGAGCCGCTCGCGGAACAGCGGCGCGTCCGAGGCCGGCGTGCAGGTCGCGTCGCTCAGGAAATAGTCGACGCCGTCCATGCCCGTGGTCTCGAAGTAGTCGAGCCACGATGCCTGCAGCGGCGCGGGCCGTCGCGCGAGGACGCCGAGCCGGTGGCCCGGCGCGTGGCCGGCGAGGTCGACGAGGAGGTCGAGGTCGTCGTCGGCGATCATGGCGGCGGCCGATGCGTCGTCGCGCGGCAGGTCGCGCCAGCCGTCGGCGGCGGCGCGGATGCGCGCGTTCAGCGGGCCGTCGTGGGCGTGCGACGAGTAGAGGACGATCTCGACGCGCGTGCGGTCGTGGCGCTCGAGCACCGGCAGGAACAGCGTGGCGAGCGGCCCCATGCCGAAGCGCGGCGACAGGTAGCCGATGCGCATCCGCCCCGGCGGCCGCGTCCGGGCAGGCCGGTGCACCGCGGGCACCCGGTCGGCGTGACGTTCCGCCCAGCGCCGGTGTTCATCGGCGATCGCCTCGCGCGTCGCGAGCGTGTCGTCGTACTGCAGCTCGAACAGCAACGCGCTGTGCCCGGCGGCGTCGCCGGGCGCGAGCGCGACGCCCGCCCGAAGCTCCGCAAGCGCGTCGGCGTGCTCGCCGAGGCTCGACAGGTGCGCCGCGAGCGCGAAACGCAGCGACGGCTTGCGAGGATCGATCGCAACGGCCTCGCGGAGCAGCGCGATCGCCGCGGGAAGCGCTGCGCGCTCGCCGAGCGCCGCGGCGTGGCGCTCGAGCGGCTCGACCGCGCGCGGATCGAGCGCGTGCGCGCGCGTCCACGCCCCGATCGCGGCGGGCGTGTCGCCCGCGCGCTCGAGCGCGCGGCCGAGCGCGGTCCATGCGGGGGCCGAGGCCGGTGCGCACGCCACCGCTTCGCGCAGCGCGGCGACCGCGCCGCCGGCGTCCCCGGCCGCGAGGCGCAGGAGGCCGAGGTTGTGCCACGCCTTGGGAGAGGACGGATGGCGGGCGACCTGTGCCTCGTACCAGCGCGCGGCCTGCGCCCGGTCGCCGTCCTCGTGGAACGCGAGCGCGACCTGGTAGCGCGCCGTCGCGTCGTCCGGGTCGCGCTCGAGCAGCGCGAGCCACGCGGCCCGCGCGCCTGCGCGGTCGCCGGCGCGGATGCGGGCGAGCGCGAGCGCGTGGTAGGCGCCGAGCAGGGCGGGCGCGCGTTCGATGGCGGCGGCCAGCAGTCGCGCCGCGCCCTCGGCATCGCCCCCGCGCCGCAGGAGTTCGCCGCGCAGCGCCAGCGCGGGACCCGACTCGGCGAGCTCCGCCGGAATCGCGCGTGCCGCCGCATCGAGCGCGGCCGTCGCCGGGTCGCGGATCAGCCTGGCGATCCGGTGCTCGAGTTCCGCGAGGGTGTCGTCGGGCGGGACCATGCCGGTCGATTGTAACGGGCGCCGCATGCTAGGATCGACGAGCCCACCTCGCCATCCCCCGAAGCCTTGGCATCCCCGACCCGGCGTCCCTCCGACGTCACGATCGCCGCCGGCAGCGACGTCGACCTGCCGGTCGTCGCGCGGCTCGCCGACGTGATCTGGCGCGCGCACTACCCGGGCATCATCACCGACGAGCAGATCGACCACATGCTCGCGCTCGGCTACTCCATCGACGCGCTCGCGAAGTTCCTGCACGAGCCGGGGGCGGGGCTCGCGATCGCGCGGGCGGGCGGCGAGCCGGTCGGCTTCGCGGCGTGGTACCGGCCGGACGAGCCGTCGACCACCAAGCTGGACAAGCTCTACGTGCTGCCGTCGCAGCACGGCCGCGGCACGGGCGCGCGCTGATCGCCCACGTCGAGGCGGCGGCAAGGCGCGACGGCGCGGGGACGCTCATCCTCAACGTCAACAAGCGCAATGCGAAGGCGATCGCCGCGTACCGCGCCTGCGGGTTCGCGACGCGCGAGGCGGTCGTCGCCGACATCGGCGGGGGCTTCGTGATGGACGACTACGTGATGGCGAAGGCGATCGGGCCCGGGTAGCCGGCCCGGCGCGATCGCGGGCGCGGCTTGCCGCGGGAGGCGGAAAGCGGCTACCATCGGCCGATGCCGGCCCTGCGCTGTCGCCTCGCAAGCCTTCGAGCCCCGCCGGCGCGGACCTGAGGCCCTTCCCGATCGTCCACCGAGCCGCCGGAACGACATCCCCGGCGGCTTTTTCATTGATGCCCCGACCCCTCTCGCTCTACGACACCTGGGAACGGCGCCTGCGTCCGTTCATCCCGCTCGCGCCGGGCGGCCCCGTGGGCCTGTACACCTGCGGGCCGACCGTCTACGACTACCAGCACATCGGCAACTTCCGCACGTTCCTGTTCGAGGACGTGCTGAAGCGCGTGCTGCGCTGGAACGGCCATCGCGTCAACCACGTGATGAACATCACCGACGTGGGCCACCTCACGTCCGACGCCGACGAGGGCGAGGACAAGATGGAGAAGGGGTCCCGGCGCACGGGCAAGACCGCGTGGGAGGTCGCCGCGTACTTCACCGACGCGTTCCTCGCCGACATGAAGCGCCTGAACGTCGAGGACCCGACGGTCCTGTGCAAGGCGACCGACCACATCGCCGAGCAGATCGCGTTCATCGCCGACATCGAGCGCAACGGCTACGCGTACACGACCTCCGACGGCGTCTATTTCGACACGTCGAAGCTCGACGACTACGGCTACCTCGCGCGGCTCGACGTCGAGGGGCTCGAGGCGGGACGTCGCGTCGAGCTGGGCGAGAAGCGCCGCGCGACCGACTTCGCGCTGTGGAAGTTCTCGCCGCGGGGCGAGGCGCGGCAGATGGAATGGGACTCGCCGTGGGGCAGGGGCTTCCCCGGCTGGCACATCGAGTGCTCGGCCATGGCGCAGAAGTACCTGGGCGACTACTTCGACATCCACTGCGGCGGCGAGGACCACATCCCGGTCCACCACACGAACGAGATCGCGCAGACCGAGGGCCGGCTCGCCGACCACCCGGAGATCGCGCACGACCACCGCCGCCTCGCGAACTTCTGGATGCACGGCTACTTCCTGCTCGCGAACGACGCGAAGATGGCGAAGTCCGCCGGCGAGTTCCTGCGGATCTCGTCGCTGTCCGACCGCGGCTACGACCCGATCGCCTACCGGTTCCTGTGCCTCACCGCGCACTACCGCAGCCAGCTCAACTTCACGTGGGAGGCACTCGACGCGGCGGCCACCGGGCTCGAGCGCATGCGCCAGGGCTTCCACGCGCTGCCCGACGCGGGCGCCGCGCCCGATGCGGCGTACGTGGACCGGTTCACCGACGAGATCAACGACGACCTGAACCTGCCGCGCGCGCTCGCGCTCGCCTGGGAGGTGCTGCGCGGCGACCTCGCGCCCGCGGTCAAACGCGCGACGCTGGCGCGCTTCGACGAGGTGTTCGGACTGGGACTCGCCGCCTGGACGCCGAAGGCGGTCGACGTGCCGCCGGGCATCAGGGTGATCGCCGACGCCCGCTACGCCGCGCGCACGGCGAAGCAATGGGCCGAGGCGGACCGGCTGCGTGCGCAGCTGCAGGCGGCAGGGTGGGAGATGGAGGACCGCGCCGATGGCTATTCGCTCAAGCGCGGGCAGGAGAAGCACGCATGAAGCTCGCGACGCTGCACGACGGCACGCGGGACGGCCGGCTCGTCGTCGTGTCGCGCAATCTCGCGCGCTGCGTCGCGGTACCCGAGATCGCGCGCACGCTGCAGGCCGCGCTCGACGACTGGACGCGCGTCGCCCCCGCGCTCGCCGCGATCTCCGCCGAGCTCGACGCGGGCCGGCTTTCCGACGCGAGTGCGTTCGACGCGGAGAAGGCCATGGCGCCGCTGCCGCGCGCCTACCAGTGGGCGGACGGGTCGGCCTACGTCAACCACGTCGAGCTGGTGCGCAAGGCGCGCGGCGCGACGATGCCGCCCGAGTTCTGGACCGATCCGCTGATGTACCAGGGCGCCTCCGACCACATGCTCGGCGCGCGCGAGGACATCGTGCTCGCGGACGAGGCCTGGGGGATCGACTTCGAGGGCGAGGTGGCGGTCGTGACCGGCGACGTGCCGATGGGGACGGACGATGCCGCGGCGCTCGCGCACGTGCGCCTCGTGATGCTGGTCAACGACGTGAGCCTTCGCAACCTGATTCCCGCCGAGCTCGCGAAGGGCTTCGGATTCCTGCAGTCGAAGCCGGCGTCGGGCTTCTCGCCGGTCGCCGTCACGCCGGACGAGCTCGGCCGGGCGTGGCGCGAAGGCAAGGTCCACCTGCCGCTCGTCGTGCACCTGAACGGCGCGCCGTTCGGGCGGCCGAATGCCGGCGTCGACATGACGTTCTCGTTCGGAAGGCTGATCGCGCACCTCGCGAAGACGCGCGATCTCGTCGCGGGCAGCATCGTCGGCTCCGGCACCGTCTCGAACAAGGAGGACGGCGGCCCGGGCCGCCCGGCGTCCGAAGGCGGCATCGGCTACTCGTGCCTCGCCGAGCAGCGCACGGTCGAGACGATCCTTCGCGGCAAGCCGGTGACCCCGTTCATGCGCCACGGCGACCGCGTGCGCATCGAGATGCTCGACGAGTCCGGGCACTCGGTGTTCGGCGCGATCGACCAGCGCGTTCGCCGACCGTAGCGCGTCCGCTCGCCCCGGCGGCGCTCCTGTCCGCGCCGAGCGTCCCGGACCCGTTCGTCCGCGCCTGCGCGCGGTTCGCTCCCGGTCGGGGACGTTTCGTCGCGATCGTCTTGGCGGCGTCATCGATGCCGCCTACAGTCCGCCCCATCGACGAGACGCTGCCGCGCGCCGCCCCGGACCGGGTGAATCCGGCAAGCCCATGGCGTGCATCCAATCGTCGACGCCAACGCGGCCGGGGACCAACGCCCGGCTCGGGGCGAGCCACCCAGGACCAGACGACGAGGACAGCTGCCATGTACCGCTCGACCCGCTTCAGGATCGTCGCGATCGCATTGGCGTTCGCGATCTCCGTTGTCACGCTCGGCCTCGCGACGCCGGGCGCCGCCGTCTACGTCGCGGACCGGATCGCGCCGCCCGCGGGCGATGCGTTCGAGCGGATCGCCGGAGCCCGCGAGGGCGCCGCGATCGAGGTCGACATCCTGCCGGGCAGGATCGACGTCATCGGCGAGCGCGGCTCCCGTACCGCGAAAGCGGCGGTCGACACGCCCCGCGGCTGACGGGTTCCCGCCGCTCGGCGCCACCGGGCAATCGCTTCTCCCTCCCCCGGAGAAGCGCGCGGGGCCGGCAGCCTCCGGGCTGCCGGCCCTTGCGTCGTCGGAGGGGCGCCCCGTCGCGGATGTTCGGCATGGACGGTCCGCCGGCGGATCCCCCCTTGCGTGCGCGAGGACGCGAAGGCTAGCACGCCTCGCTCCCGCAACCTCGCGACGCCGCGCCTCGCGCGCCCCACGGGGAGGGGCGCGCGACGCGGCTGCACGTCACTCCGCTCAGGCGCCGCGGACTCGCCCTTTCTTCCACAGCACGTCGGGACGGCCCGCGGCCACGTTGAGCGCGCGCGCGATCACGAACAGCAGGTCCGAAAGCCGATTCACGTAGCGGCGCGCAGGCACCGACACCGTCTCGGCGTGCCCGAGGTGGACGAGCGCGCGCTCGGCGCGCCGGCAGACGGTTCGCGCGACGTGCGCGAGCGCGGCGGCGCGCGTGCCGCCCGGCAGCACGAACTCCTTGAGCGGCGCGAGCGGCCCGTTGAAGTGCTCGACGCGCTCCTCGAGCCGGGCCACGTGTGCCTCGGACACGGCCTCGTAGCCGGGGATCGACAGCTCGCCGCCCAGGTCGAAGAGATCGTGCTGGACGTCGACGAGGCACGCCGACACGGCGTCGGGCAGCGTCTCGGCGAGCAGCACGCCGATCGACGAGTTGAGCTCGTCGACCGCGCCGATCGCTTCGACGCGCGCGGCGTCCTTCGCGACGCGCGAGCCGTCGCCCAGTCCCGTCGTGCCGGCGTCGCCGGTGCGCGTGACGATCTTCGAGAGTCGATGACCCATGGTGGTTGCGTTCCTTTCTCCCGCCGACAGTATCGAAACCGGCGCCTGCGGGCAAGGGATGCGGCGGCGCCGCACCCTCTTTTCCCGCGCCGCCCTGCTAGGATACGGATCGACGCCACGCCCGGACGAATGCCGCCATGTCCCACGCCTACGCCCGCGACCTCGACCGCAATGCGGCGAACTACGCGCCGCTGACGCCGCTCTCGCTCGTCGCGCGCACGGCGGAGATCTGGCCCGGACACCCGTCGGTCGTCCACGGCGCGCGGCGCGACACCTGGGGCGAGACCTACGCGCGCAGCCGACGGCTCGCCTCCGCGCTCGCGCGGCGCGGCATCGGCGCAGGCGACACGGTCGCCGTGATGCTCGCGAACACGCCCGAGATGGTCGAGGTCCACTTCGGCGTCCCGATGGCGGGCGCCGTGCTCAACACGCTCAACACGCGGCTCGACGCCGAGGCGCTCGCGTTCATGCTGGGCCACGGCGAGGCGAAGGTCCTGATCACCGACACCGAGTTCGCGCCGGTGGTCGCGAAGGCGCTCGCGCTCGCGCCGGTGAAGCCGCTCGTGATCGACGTCGCCGATCCCGAAGGGCCGAATGCGGCGGATCCGGGAGCGAGGCTGGGCTCGATCGAGTACGAGGCGCTCCTCGCGGGCGGCGATCCGGCGTTCGCGTGGATGCCGCCCTCCGACGAGTGGGAGGCGATCTCGCTCAACTACACGTCGGGAACCACCGGCAACCCGAAGGGCGTCGTCTACCACCACCGCGGCGCCTACCTCAACGCGCTGTCGAACATCGTCGACTGGGGCATGCCGCGCCACTCGGTCTACCTGTGGACGCTGCCGATGTTCCACTGCAACGGCTGGTGCTTCCCGTGGACGATGGCGGCGAACGCCGGCACCAACGTGTGCCTGCGGCGCGTCGAGGCGCGCGCGATGCTCGACGCGATCCGCGCGCACCGCGTGACGCACTACTGCGGCGCGCCGGTCGTCCATTCGATGCTGATCAACGCGCCCGAGGAGATGCGGCGCGGCATCGGCCACAAGGTGTCGGGGCTCGTCGCGGCGGCGGCGCCGCCGGCGGCGATGATCGAGGGGATGGAGCGCATCGGCTTCGACATCACGCACGTCTACGGGCTCACCGAGACCTACGGCCCGGCCTCGGTGTGCGCGAAGCACGCGGCGTGGGACGCGCTCGACATCGGCGCGCGCACCGAGCGAAACGGGCGGCAGGGCGCGCGCTACACGGTCGAGGAGGGGATGACCGTGATGGATCCGGAGACGATGACGCCGGTGCCGCGCGACGGCGAGACGATGGGCGAGATCATGTTCCGCGGCAACATCACGATGAAGGGCTATCTCAAGAACCCGAAGGCGACGGCGGAGGCGTTCGCCGGCGGCTGGTTCCATTCGGGCGATCTCGCGGTCATGCAGCCCGACGGCTACGTGAAGATCAAGGACCGCAGCAAGGACGTGATCATCTCGGGCGGCGAGAACATCAGCTCGCTCGAGGTCGAGGACGTCCTCTACCGGCACCCCGCGGTGCTCGCCGTCGCGGTCGTCGCGCAGCCCGATCCGAAATGGGGCGAGACGCCGCGCGCGTTCGTCGAGGTCAAGCCCGGGTCGACGGTCACGCCGGACGAGCTCAATGCCCATTGCCGCGCGCACCTCGCGAGCTTCAAGGTGCCGAAGGGCTACGAGTTCTGCGAGCTGCCCAAGACGTCGACCGGGAAGATCCAGAAGTACGTGCTGCGCGCAAAGGCGAAGTCCGCGACGGCGATCGAGTGATCTCAAGGAGGAAACGATGAACGCTCCCCTCGAAGCTGGTCTCGACCCCTGCGTGCTCGCGTCGGTGCGGGACGGCGTGCGCACGATCACGATGAACCGCGGCGACCGGTTCAACGGGCTGTCGACCGCGATGATCGCCGCGCTCGACGCGGCGCTCGACGACGCGGCGGCCGATCGCGACACCCGTGTCGTCGTGCTCGCGGGCGCGGGCAAGGCGTTCTGCGCGGGTCACGATCTCAAGGAGATGCGCGCGCACATCGATCCGGCCTGGCAGCAGGCGCTGTTCGACGCCTGCGGACGGATGATGCTGAAGCTGACGCAGATCCCGCAGCCGGTGATCGCGCGCGTCCACGGCGCGGCGGCGGCGGCCGGCTGCCAGCTCGTCTCGATGTGCGACCTCGCGGTCGCCGTCGAGGGGGCGAAGTTCGGGCTGTCCGGCATCAACGCCGGCATCTTCTGCTCGACCCCCGCCGTCGGCGTCGCGCGCAACGTGTCGCGCAAGCGCGCGATGGAGCTGCTCGTCACCGGCAAGCTCATCGACGCGGCGACCGCGGCAGACTGGGGGCTGGTCAACCGCGCCGTCCCTGCCGACGGGCTCGACGAGGCCGTCGCCGAGCTCGCGTCGGCGATCGTGGCGAAGAGCCCGGCCGCGGTGGCGCTCGGCAAGCGTGCGTTCTACCGCCAGCTCGAGCTCGGGCTTGCCGACGCCTACGCGCTCGCCGGAGAGACGATGACCTGCAACATGCTCGATCCCGACGCGGCGGAAGGCATCGACGCGTTCCTCGGCAAGCGCAGGCCGAACTGGCGCTGACGGGACAGGGGCAGCGATGCGGCGCACACTGCCGTGGCATGTTGCGATGGTGGTGTGCCTTGCCGTCGCATCGGAGCGGTCCCCGGCCTCGTCGGACCCGCCGTCGGCGTCGAGCCGAAGCTCGGCTGAGTCGACTTCGCGTGGCCGCTGCCGGCACGGGTCCTGGGCCCCGGATGCGACACCGACTCGGTGACTGGCACGCGCACACGGGCATCCCGCCGTCCGCGCTACGAAGCCGTCGGGGACGCGTTCGCCACGGCGCAGCTCGCGCTCGAGGCGCTCGACGCTGCCGAGCGCGCCGGCACGCGGACGTCGGGCGGCCTGGTCGCGATGCACCATGCTCAGCCCTGGCGCGGCACCAGGCGCTGATCGGCAACCCGTGGGCTTGCGTTTGCAGCGCCGCCCGCCTGCCCGCATAATCCGGCCGCGGCCAGAGCTGCGACGGCCCGGAGAGACGCTGACCTAGGCATGGCGGACGACACGATCCTCGAGACGCGCGGGCTCACGAAGGAGTTCAAGGGCTTCGTCGCGGTCAAGGACGTCAGCCTCTCGGTCCGCCGCGGCTCGATCCACGCGCTCATCGGCCCCAACGGCGCGGGCAAGACCACCTGCTTCAACCTGCTCACGCACTTTCTCGCGCCCACGCGCGGCCAGATCTATTACAACGGCCGCGAGATCACCGGGGCGCGCCCGGCCGCGATCGCGCGCATGGGCCTCGTCCGTTCGTTCCAGATCTCGGCGGTGTTCGCGCACCTGACCGTGCGCGAGAACGTGCGTATCGCGCTGCAGCGCGCGCGCGGCAATTCCTACGACTTCTGGCGGAGCGAGCGGGTATTGCGCGAGCTCGATCCGCACGCCGACGAGCTGATCGACGCCGTCGGGCTGCGCGGCTTCGAGCGGACGACCGCGGGCGAGCTCGCCTACGGCCGAAAGCGGGCGCTGGAGATCGCGACGACGCTCGCGCTCGAGCCCGAGATGATGCTGCTCGACGAGCCGACCGCCGGCATGGCGCACGAGGATGTCGGGCGCATCACGGCGCTGATCCGGCGCGTCGCGGCGAACCGGACCGTCCTGATGGTCGAGCACAACCTGTCGGTCGTCTCGACGCTCTCGGACCGGATCACCGTTCTCGCCCGCGGCGAGATCCTTGCCGAGGGCGACTACGCGACCGTGTCGCGCCACCCGGCCGTCGTCGAGGCTTATCTCGGAGCGAGCGATGGCTGATGCCGCCGCCGCCCGTGGCCCCGCGACGACCGCGATGTTGTCGGTGCGCGGGCTCAATGCCTGGTACGGCGAGTCGCACATCCTTCACGGCGTCGATTTCGACGTCGCGCGCGGCGAGGTCGTCACGCTGCTCGGGCGCAACGGCGCCGGCAAGACGACGACGCTCAAGTCGATCATGGGCATCGTGCCCCGACGCGAGGGCTCGATCGTGTTCGAGGGGCAGGAGACGATCCGCCTCGCGTCGAACCGAATTGCGCGCCGAGGGATCGCGTATTGCCCGGAGGAGCGGGCGATCTTCGCGAGCCTCGACGTGGAGGAGAACCTGATGCTGCCGCCCGTCGTCGGCGAGGGTGGCCTGCCGGTGGCGCAGATCTTCGAGCTGTTCCCGAACCTGAAGGAGCGGTTGTCGAGCCCGGGCACGAAGCTCTCGGGGGGCGAGCAGCAGATGCTCGCGATCGGGCGCATCCTGAGGACCGGGGCGCGGCTCCTGCTGCTCGACGAGCCGACCGAGGGGCTCGCGCCGGTGATCGTCCAGCAGATCGGGCGGACGATCGAGAAGCTCAAGCAGCGCGGCTTCACGATCCTGCTGGTCGAACAGAATTTCCGCTTCGCGGCGACCGTCGCGGACCGGCACTACGTGATGGAGCACGGGCGCGTCGTGGACATGATCCCCAACGCCGCGCTCGAGTCGTCGATGGACAAGCTGCACGATTACCTGGGCGTCTAGGACGCGAACCGTCCCGCGTCGCCCGTCAACCCGGAGGAAGCATGAAGCACTTCAAGCGCGGTCTACTCTCGCTCGCCGTCGCGGCGGCATTCGCCACCGGCGCCGCGCAGGCGCAGGTGTCCGACAACGTCATCAAGATCGGCGTCCTGTCCGACATGTCGAGCCTCTACACCGACCTGGCGGGCGCAGGGTCGGTCATCGCGGCGCGGATGGCGGTCGAGGATTCGGGCATTGAGAAGCGCGGCTACAAGGTCGAGTTCGTCTCCGCCGACCACCAGAACAAGCCGGACATCGGATCGGGCATCGCGCGGCAGTGGTACGACACCGACAAGGTCGACGTGATCGTCGACACGCCGAACTCGGGCGTGGCGCTGGCGGTCAACCAGATCACGAAGGACAAGGGCAAAGCGTTCCTCGTCTCGGGCGCGGCGTCGTCCGACCTGACGGGCAAGGCCTGCACGCCGAACACGATCCACTGGACCTACGACACCTATATGCTGGCCAACGGCACCGGCAAGGCGCTGACCAAGGCGGGCGGCGACTCGTGGTTCTTCCTCACCGCCGATTATGCGTTCGGCCATGCGCTCGAGCGTGACACCGAAGCGGTCGTGCTGAAGAACGGCGGCAAGGTGGTCGGCAAGGTCCGCGCACCGCTCAACACGCAGGACTTCAGCTCGTTCCTGCTGCAGGCGCAGGCGTCGAAGGCGAAGATCATCGGCCTCGCCAACGCGGGCGGCGACACGACCAACTCGATCAAGCAGGCGGCCGAGTTCGGCATCGTCAAGGGCGGGCAGAACCTGGCCGGCATGCTGATGTTCATCACCGACATCCACAGCCTGGGCCTGCCGATCGCACAGGGGCTGGTCTTCACCACCACCTTCTACTGGGACCTGAACGACCAGACACGCGCGTTCGCGAAGCGCTTCGCGGCGCAGGATAAGGGCATCCACCCGACGATGGTGCACGCCGGCGTCTACCTCGGCGCTGACCACTACCTGAAGGCGGTCGAGGCGCTGAAGAGCGACGACGGCACGAAGGTGATCGCGAGAATGAAGGCGATGCCGACCGACGATCCGCTGTTCGGCAAGGGCTCGGTCCGGGCGGACGGCCGCAAGATCCACCCGGCCTACCTGGTCGAGGTCAAGAAGCCGTCGGAGTCGAAGGGGCCGTGGGACTACTACAAGGTCCGCGCGACGATCCCGGCGGACCAGGCGTTCCGGCCGATGGCGGACGGCGGTTGCCCGCTGGTGAAGTAGAGGTTATCCGTCGCGGCGATCGGGCATGTCGACAATGTCGGAACATCTGTCGCCGCAACGGACGAACTCCTCGCGTTGGAGCGGTCGCGGCGAATGCCGCGCCGCTCAACGCTCGGGGGTGCGATCCCTCCGTGGCAGGGCGGCGATCGGCAGTTGCCAGGCGAACACGGCGGTGGCCCGTGTCCGCCGATCGAAGCCGTGGCCGCAGCGACCAGGGTTTTCGCGCAGGTTGAGCGGCGCGGCGCGAGCCGCGTCCGCTCCAACGGCGCGCAACTCCACCCCACGCCATGACTGAAATCTTCGGGGTGCCGACGCAGGCCCTCATGGGTCAGCTCCTGATCGGGCTCATCAACGGCTCGTTCTACGCGATGCTGTCGCTCGGCCTCGCGGTGATCTTCGGCCTCCTCAACATCATCAACTTCACGCACGGCGCCCAGTACATGATGGGCGCGTTCGGCGCGTGGTTCCTGCTCGAGAAGTTCGGCGTACCGTACTGGTGGGCGCTGCTGATCGCTCCCGTCGCGATGGCCGCCTTCGGGATCGCGATCGAGCGAACGATGCTGTCGAGGCTGTACAAGCTCGACCACCCGACCGTCGTGCAGGCGTTCGGCATCAACGTGCCGCGCATGATCACGCTCACCTACGGCTTCGGCGTCGGCCTCGCGGCGCTGGCGGGCGTGCTGGCGGCGCCGATCTACCAGGTGAGCCCGCAGATGGGCACCAACCTCATCATCGTCGTCTTCGCGGTCGTCGTGATCGGCGGCATGGGCTCGATCATGGGCGCGATCCTGACCGGTTTCGGGCTGGGCATCGTCGAGGGGCTGACCAAGGTGTTCTATCCGGAGGCGTCGAACACGGTGATCTTCGTCATCATGGTGATCGTGCTGATGATCCGGCCAGCGGGCCTCTTCGGCAAGGAGCGCTGATGGTCGCCCCCGATCCCGCGACGCCCGATCCGGCCGCGCTCGAGCCGGTCTCGCCCGAGGTCGAGGTGCTCGCCGCGGACCCGACGGTCCGCACGTTCCGCATCGCCACGATCGCGATGGTCGCTGCGCTCGCCCTCGCCCCGTGGGCGGCGTGTACCCGGTGTTCATTATGAAGGCGCTGTGCTTCGCGCTTTTCGCCTGCGCGTTCAACCTGCTGATCGGCTTCGGCGGCCTGCTGTCGTTCGGTCACGCGATGTTCCTGGGCACCGCGGGCTACGTCTCCGCGCACGCGGCGAAGGTCTGGGGATTGCCGCCCGAGGTCGCGATTCTCGCCGGCACGCTCGCGTCGACGGCGCTGGGCGCGCTGACCGGCGCGCTGGCGATCCGCCGGCAGGGCATCTACTTCGCGATGATCACGCTCGCGATGGCGCAGATGATCTTCTTCTTCTACCTGCAGACGCCGTTCACCGGCGGCGAGGACGGCATCCAGTCGGTGCCGCGCGGGCGGATGTTCGGCGTGCTCGACCTGTCGAACGTGCTCGTGATGTACTACGTGGTGCTGGCGATCTTCCTGGCCGGCTTCCTCGCGATCCGCCGGATCATCCATTCGCCGTTCGGGCAGGTGCTGAAGGCGATCCGCGAGAACGAGCCGCGCGCGATCTCGCTCGGCTACGACGCCGACCGCTACAAGCTGATCGCCTTCGTTCTCTCCGCCGCGCTCTCCGGCGTCGCCGGCGCGACGAAGGCGATCGTGTTCCAGCTGGCCTCGCTCACCGACGTGCAGTGGCAGATGTCCGGCGAGGTCGTGCTGATGACGCTGCTGGGCGGCATGGGGACGGTGTTCGGTCCGGTCGTCGGCGCGTTCACGATCATCTCGCTCGAGCACTTCCTCGCCGACCGCGGCCAGTGGGTCACGGTCATCACCGGCGCGATCTTCGTCGTCTGCGTGCTGGCGTTCCGGCGCGGCATCGTCGGCGAGCTGGCCGCATGGTGGGCGAAGCGGCGCGGCTAGCGGTCCTGGTCGCGGCCGCGGCACTCGCCGCGCCGGCGGCGGCCGAGCCGTTCGACGTCCGCGGCGCGTGCCGCGACGGCGAGCCGCAGGGCATCTACGAGCTTCGCGAGACGCGCGGGGCGCTGCGCGTGCTGGGGGCCTTCAGCCGCGGCAAGCGCACCGGGTCGTTCATCTACTGGACCACCGCCGGCGACCGCATCGCGCACCTGCCCTACGACGAGGGCGCGATCAGCGGCACGGTGGCGCTCTGGTATCCCGGCGCCGCTCCCGGGCGCGAGCCGCAGCAGCAGCTCGAGGCGGCGTACGCGCGAGGCGTGCCCAGCGGCCCCAAGCGATCGTGGCATCCCGACGGATCGCGGCGTGGCGACTATGCCTACGAGCGGGGCGCGCTCGTCGCAGCGAGGGCGTGGCGCGCGAACGGCTCGGTGCTCAGCGACGAAAGCGCGCGTGCGCAGGCAGCGCGCGACGCGGACGACGAGGCGAAGACGTACGCGACGCTGGTCGCGATCGTCGACCGCAACCTCCCCGCGTGCAGCCGCGCGCCGAACGCACCGCGTCGCTGACGCGCCGCGCCGGCGTCCGCTACTCGACCAGCACGTAGGTCCCCGGCGCGTCGCCGAGCGGCCTGCACTTCGCGGACCCGGCCTCCTTCGGCGCGTTGGCCCGTGCGCCGGACGCCTGCCTGTCGAGCCACTCCGCCCACTCGAGCCACCACGAGCCCGGCTTGGTGGTCGCCGTGGCGAGCCAGGTGTCCGGATCGACGTAGTGGTTGTCGTTGTGGGCACCCACGCGGTAGCTCCGCCCCGGATGGCCGGGCTCGGACACGATGCCGGCGTTGTGCCCCCCGGACGCGAGCAGGAACGTGATGTCGCCCTGCGCGTAGAGATGGATCTTGTAGACCGAGCGCCACGGCGCGACGTGGTCCTGCTCGGTACCGACGACGAACATCGGCAGCCTCAGGTCGGCCAGCGCGACCGGCCTGCCGTCCGCCACGTAGCGTCCCTCGGCGAGGTCGTCGTCGAGGAACAGCTTGCGCAGGTACTCGGAGTGCATCCGGTAGGGCATCCGCGTCGCGTCGCTGTTCCAGGCCATCAGATCGGTGAGCGGCACGCGCTCGCCCATCAGGTAGTCGTGGACGAGCTTCGACCAGGTCAGGTCGTTGGAGCGCAGGATCTGGAAGGCGCCCGCCATCTGGCGGCCGTCGAGGAACCCCTGCGCCCACATCATGTCCTCGAGGAACGCGACCTGGCTGTCGTTGATGAACAGCGTGAGCTCGCCGGCCTCGGTGAAGTCGACCTGCGCCGCCAGCAGCGACAGCGACGCGAGGCGACGGTCGCCGTCGCGCGCCATGACCGCCGCCGTGATCGCCAGCATCGTGCCGCCGAGGCAGTAGCCGACGGCGTGGATCCTGCGCTTCGGCACGATCTCGCCGATCGTGTCGAGCGCCGCGCCGATGCCGCGCCTGCGGTAGTCGTCCATCCCGAGGTCGCGGTCGCTCTCGTCCGGGTTCTTCCAGGAGATCATGAACACCGTGTGGCCGCGCTCGACCAGGAAGCGGACGAGCGAATTCCGGGGGGACAGGTCGAGGATGTAGTACTTCATGATCCACGCCGGCACGATCAGGATCGGCTCCGCCTTCACCGCGTCGGTGGCGGGCGAATACTGGATCAGCTCGATCAGGTCGTTGCGGAAGACGACCTTGCCGGGCGTCACCGCGACGTCGCGGCCGACGACGTAGTTCTCGACGCCGACCGGCTTGTGGCCGCCGGTCTGTCGCTCCCAGTCCTCGAGCCAGTTCTGCCAGCCGCGCAGGAGGTTCATCCCGCCGTCGCGGACCGTCTTGTCGAGCACCACCGGATTCGTGAGCAGGCCGTTGGACGGCGCCATCACGTCGAGCATCTGCCGCGCCGCGAACGTCAGCATCTTCTCGTGCTGGCGCGTCACGCCGGAGATGCCGGTGAACGCGTTGTGCCACCACTGCTGCTGCAGCAGGAACGCCTGCTGGATGAAATTGAACGGAGGCGCCTGCCAGGCCTCGTCGCGGAAGCGGCGGTCCTGCGGCAGCGGCTCGATGCACGGCTCGGCCGACTCGCCTTCGCGCAGGTAGCGCGAGACGTAGTTCTGGAAGCGTGCGAGCTTCCGGTTCGCCTTCTGCGCGAGCTGCATCTGCTTGCCCGGCGAGAACGCGATGTGCGCCCACCAGTTGAAATAGGCCTCGGCCATCGCCATCGGCGACAGCCCGGCGGTCGCGCGGGCGAGCGTCGCGTGCACCGCGCGGTCGATCATCGACGGGTAGGCGGTCAGCGCCAGCGAGTCGCGGTCGGCCGAGAAATTGCCGGCGGGTCGCGCCTTCGCCGGCTCGCGATCCTTCGGCGCGGCCGGCACCGGCAGGTTCGTCGTTGCCGGCGCCATGGCCGTCGTCGCCGACGGTGCCTTCGGCCGGGATCGCCGGACCTTTGCGCGCGAGGAAGTCGTCATGGATTCACCTTGCCGTTCATTGGCACGTTACTCCTTTGATTGTCCCGCTTGGGCCGCGGGGCGCGATTGACGCACGTCATCCGTGCGCCGCAGGGCGCGAGCGGGGGACGCGAGCTGGCCACGCAAATCGTTGATTTGGCGCAATGTTCGACAGGGCGACGGCAGGGCATCGGGGTGGTAGGCTGCCTTCTGCTCGTGCATGGCCCGGCCACGCGCCGGCGCGACTCGATGACCGACCGAACCTCCGTGCTCGACGTGCTCGCCCGCATGTCCTCGCTGCAGTGGGGGCGATGGGGCGGGTTCGACGCGATCAGGCAGGCGCAGGCGTCGCGGCTCCACGATCTCGTGCGCTACGCCCGCGAGCATTCGCGCTATTACGCCGAGCGCTATGCCGGTCTGCCCGACGGCGTCGCGCTGGAGGCGCTTCCGGTCGTCACCAAGCACGAGCTGAACGGCCGGTTCGACGACTGGGTGACCGATCCCGACGTGACGCGTGAACGGCTTTCGGCGTTCCTCGCCGATCGTACGCAGATCGGCGAACGCTTCCTCGGACGCCACGCCGCGTGGCGAAGCTCGGGAACGACCGGCGAGCCCGGGCTCTATCTGCACGACGCCCCCGCGTGCGCGACCTACCACGCCCTCATCGCGTCGGTGATGCAGCGTCCGGACGTGGCGGCCGCATGGGCATTCGGCCAGGTCGCCAATGGCGGACGCCGCGCGCTGGTCGCCGCGACGGGCGAACACTTCGCCGGGATCGTGACGTGGCGGAGCCTGGCGCAGTGGGCACCGCAAGCGACGACCTGCGAGCTTTCGGTGCTGCGCCCGGTCGACGAGTGGGTCGAGCGGCTCGACGCGTTCCGGCCGGCGTTCCTCGCCGGCTACCCGACGGCGCTGCGCCTGCTCGCGCACGAGCAGCGTGCGCGGCGCCTCTCGATCGCCCCGTCGATCGTGTGGTCGGGAGGCGAGCACCTGACGGCGGCCGCGCGGCGGGAGATCGAAGCCGCCTTCGGTGCGGTGCTGATCGACGAGTACGGCAGTTCGGAATGCCTGTCGATCGCGGTCGGCTGCAACCACGGGTGGCTGCACCTCAACGCGGACTGGGTCGTGCTCGAGCCGGTCGACGCCCGGTACCGGCCGGTCCCGCCGGGAACGCTCTCGCACACGGCGCTCCTCACCAACCTGGCGAACCGCGTGCAGCCGGTGATCCGTTACGACCTCGGCGACCGGGTCGTCTTCCGGCCGGATGCCTGCGAATGCGGCAGCCCGCTTCCCGCGCTGCGCGTGCAGGGACGCTGCGACGACGTCGTGACGCTGCGACGGCGCGACGGCGCGAGGGTGCCGTTGCTGCCGATGGCCCTGACGACGGCGGTCGAGGAGGGCGCGGATCTCCATCTGTTCCAGATCGTCAGGGTCTCGGACCGCGAGCTGGCGATCCGCGTCCCGGAGGGGCCGGCGCGTGCCCGGCGTTCGTCGTGGGAAGCCGCGCGATCGGCGCTTGCCCGCTGCTCGCCGCGCACGGGCTCGACGACGTCGAGGTCTCGCTCGACGCGTCGCCGCCGCAGGTGTCCGCGACGAGCGGCAAGCTGCACCAGGTGGTTTCGGCCGCGCCCCTGCCGCGGCGCCGCGCGATCGCGGGAAAGGCCGGCGGAGCGCCACGCCCTTCGTCCTGAGCGGCTCCGGTGCGCTCGCACGTGTCCGGTGCGGGTTGTGGCGGTCGAGCCTTCGCGCTAGATTCGCGCCATCCGCGCCGCTTCCCGATCCGGGGCGGTCCCCCCCGAATCCGACCCGAGGTCCTTCCATGCGCCAAGCATCGCTCCGACGCGCGCTCGCCGCCGCCGCCCTCGCGGCCGGCGTCGCCCTCGCGCCGCACGCCGCCGCCCAGGAGTTGAAGATCGCGGTCGCCGCCGACGTCACGTCGATCGACCCGCACTTCTTCAACCTGTTCCCGAACAACAACATCGCCGAGCACATCTTCGACAAGCTCGTGCAGATGGACGCGGACTCGCGGATGATCCCGGGCATCGCGACGTCCTGGAAGACGATCGACCCGACGACCTGGGAATTCAAGCTGCGCAAGGGCGTGAAGTTCCACGACGGAAGCGAACTGACCGCCGAGGACGTGGCGTTCTCGATCGACCGCGTCGCGCAGATCCCGAACAGTCCGGGGCCGTTCGTCGCCTACACCAAGGCGATCGTGGGCAAGCAGATCGTCGACCCGTACACGATCCGCTTCAAGACCGCCGCGCCGCACCCGCTGATGCCGAACGACCTCTCGACGATCTACATCGTGAGCAGGAAGATCGCGACCGGCGCGTCGACCGAGGACTTCAACACCGGCAAGGCGACGGTGGGCAGCGGCCGCTTCAAATTCGTCCGGTACGCCAACGGCGACCGGGTCGAGCTCGCGCGGAACGACGCCTACTGGGGCGAGAAGGCGCCGTGGGAGAAGGTCACGTTCCGCATCGTCAAGAACGAGGCGTCGCGCGTGGCCGCGCTCCTGTCCGGCGACGTCGACGCGATCGAGCAGCCGCCGATCGCCGACCTGCCGCGCGTGAAGTCCGACCCGCGGTTCACGGTCAGTTCGAAGATCTCGCACCGGGTCATCTACTTCAACTTCGACCATCTCGAGCGCTCGAGCCCGTTCGTCACCGGCAAGGACGGCAAGCCGCTCGCGGCGAATCCGCTGCGCGACCTGCGCGTGCGCAAGGCGATCAGCAAGGCGATCAACCGCCCGGCGATCGCGGAGCGCGTGATGGAAGGGCAGGCGACGCCCGCCGGCCAGCTCGTGTCCGAGAAGCTGTTCGGCCACGTGCCGGGCATGAAGGCGGAGGCCTACGACCCCGACGGCGCGAAGAAGCTGCTCGCCGAGGCCGGCTATCCCGACGGGTTCAACCTGACGATCCACGGCCCGTCGGGACGCTACGTCAACGACGAGAAGATCGTCCAGGCGGTCGCGCAGATGCTGACGCGAGTGGGCATCGCCTCGAAGGTCGAGACGGCGCCGATGGGGCCGTACTCGGGCCGCGCGTCGAAGCAGGAGTTCAGCTTCCACATGGTCGGGTGGGGCGCCTCGACCGGCGAGGCGTCGTCGCCGCTGCGCTCGCTGCTCGCGACCTTCAACCGCGACAAGGGCCTGGGCGCGGTGAACTGGGGCCGGTACTCGAACCCGAAGGTCGACTACGTCGTCGAGCAGGCGATCCAGCAGGTGGACGACGAGAACCGTCGCGCGATGCTGCAGCAGGCGACGAAGCTGGCGATGGAAGACCTCGGCATCATGCCGGTCCATTTCCAGTACACGATCTGGGCGACCAAGAAGGGCGTGGCCTACGCGCCGCGCACCGACGAGTACACGCTCGCGTTCCAGTTCAGGCCGGTGAAGTGACCGGCTGACCCCGATCCTGCGTCGGCGCCAGGGCGACCGTGCGGGTGTCCGCGCGGCGCCCCCGGGGCCGTCGGCGATGCCTGCGGACGGACCCTGATACCCGATGCTCGTCTTCATCATCCGCAGGAGCCTCCAGAGCGTCGTCGTGCTGCTCGCGATGTCGCTCATCGTGTTCGTCGGTGTCTACGCGGTAGGCAATCCGATCGACATCCTGATCAACCCGCAGGCGGACCAGATCGACCGCGAGCGCGCGATCGCGGCACTCGGCCTCGACAAGCCGATGCTGGAGCAGTACTGGGTGTTCCTGCGCGGCGCGGCGGAGGGCGACCTCGGCAAGTCGTTCGTGCACTCGACCTCGGCGCTCAAGCTCATCCTCGAGAAGATGCCGGCGACGCTGGAGCTCGCGTTCGCCGCGATGGCGATCGCGATCGTGCTGGGCATCCCGCTGGGGCTCTGGGCGGGGCTCAAGCCCGACGCGTTCTCCGGACGGACGATCATGGCCGGCTCGATCCTGGGCTTCTCGCTCCCGACGTTCTGGGTCGGACTGATGCTGATCATGGTGTTCTCGGTGATGCTGGGCTGGCTGCCTTCGAACGGGCGGGGCGAGACCGTGAGCGTGCTGGGCGTTCCGCTGTCGTTCCTCACCGTCGACGGCCTGCGGCACCTCGTGATGCCGGCGACCAATCTCGCGCTCTTCAACGTCGCGCTGCTGATCCGGCTGACGCGCTCGGGCGCGCACGAAGCGCTGCTCCAGGACTACGTCAAGTTCGCCCGCGCGAAGGGGCTGTCGAACCGCCGCGTGATCGGCGTCCACGTGCTGCGCAACATCCTGATCCCGATCGTCACCGTGATCGGCCTGCAGTTCGGCTCGCTCATCGCGTTCGCGATCGTCACCGAGAGCGTGTTCGCGTGGCCGGGCATGGGCAAGCTCCTGATCGACTCGATCAACCTGCTCGACCGGCCGGTGATCGTCGCCTACCTGCTCGTCATCGTCACGTTCTTCATCCTGATCAACCTCGCCGTCGACATCCTGTATTCGGCGCTCGACCCGCGCGTGCGGCTCGGGAGAGGGATAGCGCGCTGCTCGCACGCCCCCCGCGTCATGAGGGCGGCCCCCCTGCCTCCGACCGGGGCCCGCGCGCCGCAGACGCCGTTCCGCCGCGTCGTCGACGACTTCTTCGCCAACCCGGTGGCGACGTTCGGATTCGGGCTCCTGTGCCTGATCGTCTTCTTCGCGATCTTCGCGCCGCTGATCTCGCCGCAGAATCCCTACGACCTCGCGCAGATCGACGTGATGGAAGGCCGGCTGCCGCCGGGCTCGCCCACGGCGACGGGCGGCACGTTCTGGCTCGGCACCGACGACCAGGGCCGCGACATGCTGTCCGCGATCTTCTACGGCCTGCGGATATCGCTCGCCGTCGGCGCGGCGAGCACGGTCCTCGCGCTGGTCATCGGGCTCGCCGCAGGTCTCACGGCGGCGTACCTGGGCGGGCGCTTCGAGGCGATGGTCATGCGCGTCGTCGACATCCAGCTCTCCTTCCCGGCGATCCTGATCGCGCTCATCCTGATCGCGGTGCTCGGGCAGGGGACCGGCAAGGTGATCGCGGCGCTGGTGACGATCCAGTGGGCCTACTACGCGCGCACCGTGCGGGCCGCCGCGATGGTCGAGAAGCGCAGGGAGTACATCGAGGCGGCGCGCTGCCTCGCGCTGTCCCCCGCGCGCATCGTGTTCCGGCACCTGCTGCCCAACTGCCTGCCGCCGCTGATCGTGGTCGCGACCGTCCAGGTCGCCGCGGCGATCGCGCTCGAGGCGACGCTCTCCTTCCTCGGCCTGGGCCTGCCGATCACCGAGCCCTCGCTCGGCCTGCTGATCGCGAACGGCTACCAGTACCTGCTGTCGGGCAAGTACTGGATCAGCTTCTTCCCGGGCATCGCGCTACTGCTCACGATCGTCTCGATCAACCTCGTCGCCGACCAGCTGCGCGACGTGCTGAACCCGAGGCTCAGAAGCGGCCCAGCGCCGGCCGCCGGTCGGCCGACCCCTGCTGGAGGTCAGGGCTGCGCACGCACTTCTTCACGAAGGCGGGCGTCGTCAGGGCCGTCGACGACGTGAGCTTCACGCTCGACCGCGGCGAGGTGCTCGGGCTGGTGGGCGAGTCGGGCTCGGGCAAGTCGATCACCGGCTACTCGATCATGGGGCTCGTCGACCCGCCCGGGCGCATCGTCGAGGGCTCCATCCGCCTCGACGGCAGCGAGCTCACGACGCTCGACGCCGAGTCGATGCGCAAGCTGCGCGGCAACCGGGTCGCGATGATCTTCCAGGACCCGATGATGACGCTGAACCCGGTCCTGCGCATCGACCGGCAGATGACCGAGGCGATCCTCGCGCACGACGACGTCACCGAGGCGTCGGCCCTGGAGCGCGCGCGCGACGCGCTCGCGCGCGTGGGCATCCCGTCGCCCGACGAGCGGCTGAAGGCGTACCCGCACCAGTTCTCCGGCGGCATGCGCCAGCGCGTCGCGATCGCGATCGCGCTCCTCAACCGCCCGGACCTCATCATCGCCGACGAGCCGACGACCGCGCTCGACGTCACGATCCAGGGCCAGATCCTCTACGAGGTGCAGAAGCTCGCGCGCGAGACCGGCACGGCGCTGGTCTGGATCACCCACGACCTGTCGGTCGTCGCCGGGCTCGCCGACCGGGTCTGCGTGATGTACGCGGGCCGCATCGTCGAGCGGGGAACCACGGCACAGGTGCTCGACACGCCGGCGCATCCGTACACGCAGGGCCTGCTCGACAGCGTCCCGTCGCGCAACGCCCCCGGCGAGCGGTTGCGGCAGATTCCGGGCATGACGCCATCGCTCCTCGACCTGCCCCCCGGATGCGCGTTCCGCGAGCGCTGCAGCAGCGCCGACGCCGAGTGCGGTGCAGCGCCGCCGATGCGCGTCCGGGACGCCGACGCCGGCCGCGGCGTGCGCTGCCACCACCCGCTCGTGCCATGGACGTGACCGCCGCGCCGCTGGTCGCGCTCGAGGGTGTCTCGAAGCGATTCGTGAAGTCGCTCGACCTCGCCGCGAAGATCGCCAATCTCGCCGGCGCAGGCGTGCGCGCGGAGACCGTGCACGCGGTCGACCGTGTCGACCTCGCGATCGCGCCGGGCGAGGTCGTCGGCCTGGTCGGCGAGTCGGGCTGCGGCAAGTCGACGCTCGGCCGGCTCGCGGTCGGCCTGCTGCCGTTGACCGAGGGCCGCCGGCTCTGGCGCGGCGTGCCGATCGACGGCCTGGCGCCGGCGGCCGCACGCGTGCAGCAGCTGCGGATGCAGATGATCTTCCAGGACCCGTACGCGTCGCTCAATCCGCGCATGCGCGTCGTCGACATCGTCGGCGAGGCGCCGGTCGCGCACGGGATCGTCTCGCGCCGCCAGCAGGTCGAGTACGTCGGCCTGCAGCTCAACCGCGTCGGCCTCGATCCCACGCTGATGCGCCGCTTCCCGCACCAGTTCTCGGGCGGCCAGCGCGCGCGCATCGGCATCGCGCGCTCGCTCGCGGTGAAGCCCGAGTTCCTGGTCTGCGACGAGTCGGTCGCGGCGCTCGACGTCTCGATCCAGGCGCAGGTGCTCAACCTGTTCATGGAGCTCAAGCGCGCGCTCTCGCTCACCTACCTCTTCATCAGCCACGACCTCGGCGTCGTCCAGCACATCAGCGATCGCGTCGTCATCATGTACCTCGGGCGCGTCGTCGAGAGCGGACCGACGCAGGATCTCTTCCGCCAGCCCGGCCACCCGTACACGCAGGCGCTGCTCGCCGAGATCGGGCGCGTCGAGGCGAAGAAGCGCGTGTTCGCGCCGGTCAAGGGCGAGATCCCGTCGCCGCTCGATCCGCCGCCCGGCTGTCACTTTCACCCGCGCTGCCCGCACGCGATGGCGCGCTGCCGCGAAGCCGTGCCCCCCCTCGTCGAGACCGCGCCCGGGCGCAGGTCCGCGTGCTGGCTCAACGAATCGACGCCGCAGCAGCAGATGCGAACGCTCGCCTCGGGGAAGGCCGTGACCCTGCCCGCCGCCGGGGGGCGGCCCCCCCCCCCCCCCGGGCCGCCCAGGGGCGCGGTGCCCCCTGGGGGCGGCGCTGCGCCTCGGGGGACCACCCCCCGCCCCATCGGAGCGCGGCGCCGCGCGCCTGCCCGACTCGCCGCATTCGGGCGAGGACTATCCGGCCGACTTCGATCACGCCGCGCCGCGCGCCGCCGTGCGGCAGGCCGAGGACACGCACGTCGCGCGCCTGTGGCGCGGCGCGCTCGCGCACGGGGCGACGCTCGTCGAGGCGCACTTCCCGCGCGCCTACCTCGACGCGAACCGCGGCCTCGAGGACATCGACCCGGCGCTATTCGCCGACGGCGAGCGGTGGCCCGGGCCGGTCGAGGTCACGCGCAAGACCGAGCAGGGCATCGGCCTCGTCTGGCGCCTAGCGCGCGGCGGCGTCCCGATGTACGCGCGCGCCCTCTCGGTCGACGAGGTCGAGCGCAGGATCCGCACCTGCTGGCATCCGTACCACGAAGCGGTCGCGCGCGCGCTCGACGAACGGCACCTCGCGTTCGGCGCGGTGTGGCACGTGAACTGCCATTCGATGCCCGCCGTCGGCGACGCGCGGTCCGACGATCCGGGCCGCGAGCGCGCCGACGTCGTGCTGGGCGACCGCGACGGCACGACCTGCGAGGCGGCGTACACGCGCCTCGTCGCCGAGGCGTTCGCGTCGCGCGGCTACTCGGTCGCCGTCAACGATCCCTACAAGGGCGTCGAGCTCGTGCGTCGACACGGACGACCGGCCGAACGGCGGCACAGCCTGCAGGTCGAGCTGAAACGCACGCTCTACATGGACGAGGGGACGCTCGAGCCGAACGCCGGCTACGCTCGTCTGGAGCGCGATCTCACGGCGGTCGCCGCAGTGATCGCCGCGCACGCGCGCGCGTCGGCGCCCGGCGGTTGACGCGCCGCCTCGGAGAGGGCGCCGAACTGGTCAGACCACTTGACCGATCCTCCCGGCCTGCGCTAACGTCGCCCGGTTGCGTCGGCGCCCGGGCGCGAAGATCCGGGCCGGCGTCCCGTCACCTGAGGAGGAGCATCCGATGAAGACCCTGGTCCGCGCCGTCGCGCTGACGTTCGCCTTTGCTGCCGGCGCCGCGAGCGCCGCCTATCCCGAGCGCCCGATCACGTTCGTCGTTCCCTGGGGAGCGGGGGGCGGGACCGACACGACCGCGCGCTACTTCGCCGCGATGATGGAGAAGGAGCTCGGCCAGCCGGTCAACGTCGTCAACCGCACCGGCGGCAGCGGCGTGGTCGGCCACAGCGCGATCGCGCAGGCGCCGGCCGACGGCTACACGATCGGCATGATCACCGTCGAGATCTCGATGATGCACTGGCAGGGCCTCACCGAGCTCAACCCGACCTCGTACACGCCGCTCGCGCTGGTCAACGCCGATCCGGCGGGCTTCACGGTGCGCGCCGATTCGCCGTACAAGTCGGTCAGGGAGGTGCTCGACTACGCGCGGGCGAACCCGGGCAAGCTCAAGGCGTCGGGCACCGGGCAGGGCGGCATCTGGCACCTCGCGCTCGCGGGGCTCATGAACGACACGAAGCTGCCCGCCACGGCGATCCCCTGGGTGCCGTCGAACGGTGCGGCGCCGGCGATGCAGGACCTCGTCGCCGGCGGCGTCGACGTCGTCACCTGCTCGCTGCCCGAGGCGCGCGCGATGATCGACGCCGGCAAGGCGAAGCCGCTCGCGGTGATGGATACCAAGCCCTCCGGCCTGTTCCCGAACGTGCCGACGATGAAGCAGGCGGCCGGCAGCGACTGGACGGTGGCGGCGTGGCGCGGCATCGCGGGACCGAAGGGCCTGCCGAAGGACGTCGAGCAGAAGCTCGTCGCGACGATCAGGAAGATCTGGGACAGCAAGGAGTTCAAGGACTTCGCGACGTCGAAGGGCTACGGCACCGAGTGGGCCGCGCAGGCCGATTTCGCCGCGTACATGGCGAAGGGCGACAGGAGCATGGGCGACGTGATGAAGGCGCTCGGACTCGCCAAGTGACGCTCGCGGCAGCGGACGCCGTTCCCGCGTCATCGGGGATCCGGCGTCCGTCCGGGCGGCCGTCCTTCCGGGCGGCCGTCCGATCCTCACCCCGGCCGTGAAGTTCAACGACGCCGTCTTCGGCGCGATCCTCGTCGTGCTCGGGCTCGCGGTGATCGCGCACGTCCAGGCGTTCCCGAGGATCCCGGGCCAGCAGGTCGGCCCGGCGCTCTTCCCCGGTCTGGTGGCCCTCGGGCTCGCCGTGTGTGGCGCCATCCTGATCGTCTACGGGCTGCGGCACCGGTCGGCGCAGCCCTGGTTCGTCGCCGGCGAGTGGACGCGGTCGACGCGCCACGTGGTCGCGTTCGTCGCGGTGATCGGCGCGATCGCCGTCTACATCCTGCTGGCCGACCGCGTCGGGTTCCTGATCGTGGGGCCGGCGATCCTGTTCGTGCTGTTCCTGCTCTTCGGGGTGCGACCCGCCCGTGCCGCCGTCGTCGCGATCGTCGCGACGCTCGTCATCTGGTACGCCTTCTACAAGCTGCTGCGCGTCCCGCTGCCCTGGGGCCTCCTGACGCGCTACGCGTTCTGACCCGATGGACGCGCTGGTCACCGCCTTTGGCATGGTGTTCGACCCGGGCACCGTGCTGGTGATGCTGGGCGCGTCGCTGTTCGGGCTGTTCGTCGGCGCGGTGCCGGGGCTCACCGCGACGATGGCGACCGCGCTGCTGGTCCCGGTGACGTTCTTCATGCCGCCGATCACCGCGATCGCGGCGATCGTGACCGCGACCGCGATGGCGATCTTTTCCGGCGACATCCCCGGGTGCCTGCTGCGCATGCCGGGCACGCCCGCATCCGCCGCCTACGCCGACGAGGCCTACGCGATGACCCGGAAGGGCCAGGCCGAGCTCGCGCTGGGCGCCAGCCTCGTGTTCTCCGCGATCGGCGGGCTGTTCGGCACCGCGGTGCTGATCCTGTCGGCGCCGGCGCTGGCCGAGTTCGCGCTGCGCTTCTCGTCGTTCGAGTACTTCTGGCTCGTGCTGCTGGGGCTCACCTGCGCGATCGTGATCACCGCGGAGCGGCCGCTCAAGGGTGTCGTGTCGCTGCTGCTCGGGCTGCTCGTCGCCTGCGTGGGGCTCGGCAACCCGGCCGGATTCCCGCGCTTCACGTTCGGCAGCACCGAGCTGATGGGCGGCATCGGGATGATCCCGATGATGATCGGCATGTTCGCGGTCTCCGAGATCCTCCGCTACGCCGCCGACACGGGCGCGAAGCTGGAGGTCGCCACGCAGCCGATCGGGAACGTGCTGCGCGGGATGTGGGAGCTCACGAAGAAGTACCCGGTGCAGATCCTCCGCGGCAGCACGCTCGGCACGCTCGTCGGCGCGCTTCCGGGCGCGGGCGCCGACATCGCCGCGTGGATGAGCTACGCGATCAGCAAGAAGATGTCGAAGGAGCCGGAGAAGTTCGGCACCGGACACGTCGAGGGAATCGTCGAGAGCGGGGCGGCCAACAACAGCGCACTGGCCGGCGCCTGGATTCCGGCTCTGGTGTTCGGCATTCCGGGCGACTCGATCACGGCCATCGTGATCGGCGTGCTCTACATGAAGAACATGAACCCGGGGCCGACGCTGTTCACGCAGAACCCGCAGAACATCTACGCGGTCTTCCTGCTGTTCATCATCGCGAACCTGATCATGATCCCGCTGGGCTTCCTGTGCATCAAGGTCGCGAAGCGCATCCTGCGGGTTCCGCGCGAGCTCCTGATGCCGGTGATCCTGCTCTTCTGCATCGTCGGGACGTTCGCGATCAACAACACGCCGTTCGACGTCGGCGTGATGCTCGCCGCCGGCGTCGTCGCGTACGTGCTCGAGCGGAACGGGTTCCCGATCGCGCCGGCGATCCTGGGCGTCGTGCTGGGCGGCATGCTCGAGGAGAACTTCATCACCTCGATGATCAAGTCCGACGGGCAGCTCGCCGGCTTCTTCGCGCGGCCGGTCGCGGCGACCCTCGGGGTGCTGACGCTCGCGGCGTGGTTCCTGCCGCCGGTCGTCAGGCGCCTCCGGCCCGTCGCCGGGGCGGGCGCAGCGTCGCCGACTCGCGCGGGAGGGGCCGTGTCCCGGCGCGGCGCCCGCCGAGGGTCCGTGCCGCCCGGCTCGGCGGGGATCGGCGACGGCGGCCGCCTGCGCCTGCCGCGCCTCCCGGCGCGGATGCTGCACCGGACGCTTGCCGGCAGTCGCGGTGGTAATTCGGGAACGTTTGGCGGCCCGGACCGCCCCCGGCTGTGCCCCTATATGCGAGGCGCATGTTGCGCCTCCGGGGCGATGCCAGGCCGCGTGCGACGACCCCCATGCGCGGCAAGCTCACCGTCGGTAACTGGAAGATGCACGGCGGGCTCGCCGAGAACGCGGGGCGCCTCGCGGCGCTCGCGAAGGGCTGGCAGGCGGTTGCCGGCCGGTCGCTGGCGGTGTGCGTGCCGTTCCCGTACCTCCCGCAGGCGCGCGAGGTGCTCGCGGGCAGCGCGGTCGGCTGGGGCGCACAGGACGTGAGCTCGCACGCGGGCGGCGCGTACACGGGCGAGGTGTCGGGCGCGATGCTCGCGGACTTCGGATGCCGGTACGCGATCGTCGGGCACTCGGAACGCCGCCAGTACCATGGCGAGCGCGACGAGACGGTGGGCGCGAAGGCTCGTGCGGCGCTCGCGGCGGGAATCACGCCGATCGCGTGCGTGGGCGAGACGCTGGCCGAGCGGGATGCCGGGGCGACCGGCGCGGTGGTGGAGCGGCAGCTGGGCGCGGTCGTCGACGCGCTGGGAGCGGATCTCGCGCGCATCGTCGTCGCGTACGAGCCGGTCTGGGCGATCGGCACGGGACGCACGGCGACGCCGGGAGAGGCGCAGCAGGTGCACGCCGCGTTGCGTCGCCGGCTGGAGCAGGCCGGGGCGCGGGACGTGCCGCTGCTGTACGGCGGCAGCGTGAAGGCGGCGAACGCCGCGGCGCTGTACGCGATGCCCGACGTGGACGGCGGGCTGGTGGGGGGCGCGTCGCTGGACGCGAACGAATTGCTTGCGATTGCGCGCAGCTAGCGTCGTCGCGCGAAAGAGACGACGAGATGAGCGCATTGGAAGGTTTCCTGCTGCTGCTGCACGTCGGGGTCGCGATCGCGATCTGCGGGTTCGTGCTGCTCCAGCACGGCAAGGGTGCGGACATGGGCGCCGCGTTCGGCAGCGGCTCGTCGGGCAGCCTGTTCGGCGCGTCGGGTTCGGCGAACTTCCTGTCGCACACGACCGCGGTCCTGGCGGCGGTCTTCTTCGCCACGAGCATCGGGCTGACCTGGTACGCGACCTCCAACTCGTCGCGCGGCGGCCTGATGGAGCGCAGCGTCCTCGACAAGGCGTTGCCGGCGACGAAGGCGTCGGACGTGCCTGCCGCGACGAAGGCGTCGGACGTGCCTGCCGCCCCGGCGACGAAGGCGTCCGACGTGCCCGCGGCCCCGGCCGGAAGCGCGGCGCCGCAGCCGGCGGGCTCGAAAGCGGGCGAGGTGCCGAAGTAAAATGAACGAGCGGGGCGGGGTGCGGAATGCGCCGCCCCGATGCGCCGAATCTTGAGGCGCCGCAAGTACGCAGCACCGCCGACGTGGTGAAATTGGTAGACACGCTGTCTTGAGGGGGCAGTGGCGAAAGCCGTGGGAGTTCGAGTCTCCCCGTCGGCACCACCGGATGTGGCAGCAAGCGGTACGGGAACCGGCAGCACCCCGGTCGCGAGGCCGGCAACCCAACCCCG
Organism: Betaproteobacteria bacterium; assembly: GCA_016704895.1. Lineage (GTDB taxonomy): Bacteria > Pseudomonadota > Gammaproteobacteria > Burkholderiales > Casimicrobiaceae > VBCG01. The sequence continues at coordinate 55,030 of JADIZG010000006.1, read as the reverse complement.
CCCGTCGCCCCGCGACGGCGCAAGGCGACCATGCTCGAGAACTACTTCCCCGTCCTGATGTTCATCGCCGTGGGACTCGTCCTCGGCGGCGTGCTCCTCACCGTCGGGCGTGTCGTCGCCCCCCACAAGCCGGACCCGAAGAAGCTCTCGCCCTACGAGTGCGGCTTCGAGGCGTTCGAGGACGCGCGCATGAAGTTCGACGTGCGCTACTACCTCGTCGCGATCCTGTTCATCCTGTTCGACCTCGAGATCGCGTTCCTCTTCCCGTGGGCCGTCGTGCTGCCCGAGATCGGCTTCTTCGGCTACGCGGCGATGATGGTCTTCCTCGCGATCCTCGTCGTCGGCTTCGTCTACGAGTGGAAGAAGGGCGCGCTGGAGTGGGAATGACCCCCACGCCGGCGAGCCGATAGGAACCCGTCCATGCCGATCGAAGGCATCCTCGAGAAGGGCTTCGTCACGACCACGCTCGACAGCGTGATCAACTGGGCGCGCAACGGCTCGATGTGGCCGGTGACGTTCGGGCTCGCCTGCTGCGCCGTCGAGATGATGCACGCCGGCGCCGCGCGCTACGACCTCGACCGCTTCGGCATCGTGTTCCGCCCCTCGCCGCGCCAGTCGGACGTCATGATCGTCGCCGGCACGCTGTGCAACAAGATGGCGCCGGCGCTGCGCAAGGTCTACGAGCAGATGCCCGAGCCGCGCTGGGTGATCTCGATGGGGTCGTGCGCGAACGGCGGCGGCTACTACCACTACTCGTACTCGGTGGTGCGCGGCTGCGACCGCATCGTCCCGGTCGACATCTACGTGCCCGGCTGCCCGCCGACGTCCGAGGCGCTGCTCTACGGCATCCTGCAGCTCCAGAACAAGATCTGGCGCACCAACACGATCGCCCGCTGATGGCCCTGGCCCCCGACGATCTGGCCGCATCGCTGCGGAGCGCCTTCGGCGACACGCTCGCCGAGGTCGCGGTCGCGCTCGGGGAGGTGACCGCGGTCGTGCCGCACGGCGCGCTCGCCGCGACGATGCGCCGGCTGCGCGACGAGCCGTCGTTCCGCTTCGAGACGCTGATCGACGTCTGCGGCGTCGACTACTCGACCTACGGCAACGCGCCGCGCGAGGGACCGCGCTACGCGGCGGTCTACCATCTGTTGTCGCTCGCGAACAACGCGCGGCTCCGCGTGCGCTCGTTCGCGGCCGACGACGACTTCCCGGTCCTGCCCTCGATGATCGACGTCTGGCCGTCGGCGAACTGGTTCGAGCGCGAGGCGTTCGACCTGTACGGCATCGTCTTCGAGGGCCACCCGGACCTGCGCCGCCTGCTCACCGACTACGGCTTCGTCGGCCACCCGTTCCGCAAGGACTTCCCGCTGTCCGGGCACGTCGAGATGCGCTTCGACCCGGAGCAGGGCCGCGTCATCTACCAGCCGGTGACGATCGAGCCGCGGGAGGTCACGCCGCGCGTCATCCGCGAGCGGAACTACGCGGACAACGAGTAGCCGATGGCCGAGATCCGCAACTACACGCTCAACTTCGGCCCGCAGCACCCGGCGGCGCACGGGGTGCTGCGCCTGGTGCTCGAGCTCGACGGCGAGGTCATCGAGCGCGCCGACCCGCACATCGGCCTGCTGCACCGCGGCGACCGAGAAGCTCGCCGAGCACAAGACCTGGATCCAGTCGCTGCCGTACATGGACCGTCTCGACTACGTGTCCATGATGTGCAACGAGCACGCCTACTGCCTCGCGATCGAGCGGCTGGCCGGCGTCGAGGTGCCGATCCGCGCGCAGTACATCCGCGTGATGTTCGACGAGATCACGCGCATCCTGAATCACCTGCTGTGGCTCGGCTGCCATGCCCTCGACGTCGGCGGCATGACGGTGTTCCTCTACGCGTTCCGCGAGCGCGAGGACCTGTTCGACATGTACGAGGCGGTGTCGGGCGCCCGGATGCACGCGGCCTACTACCGTCCGGGCGGCGTCTACCGCGACCTGCCGGACCGCATGCCGCAGTACCGGGCGCAGCACACGCGCAACGCGCGAACGCTCGCGCAGATGAACGAGAACCGGCAGGGCTCGCTCCTCGACTTCATCGAGGACTTCGCGCGGCGCTTCCCGGGCTACGTCGACGACTACGAGACGCTGCTCACCGACAACCGGATCTGGAAGCAGCGCACGGTCGGCATCGGCGTCGTGTCGCCGGAGCGGGCGATGGCGCTCGGCTTCACCGGGGCGATGCTGCGCGGCTCCGGCGTCCCCTGGGACCTGCGCAAGAAGCAGCCCTACGAGGTCTACGACCGGATGGACTTCGACATCCCGGTCGGCGTGAACGGCGACTGCTACGACCGCTACCTGGTGCGCATGGAGGAGATGCGCCAGTCGAACCGGATCATCAGGCAGTGCATCGACTGGCTGCGGGCGAATCCCGGCCCGGTGATCACCGCCAGCCACAAGGTGGCGCCGCCTTCGCGCGAGGCGATGAAGACGAACATGGAAGAGCTGATCCACCACTTCAAGCTCTTCACCGAGGGCATCCACGTTCCCCCCGGCGAGGCCTACGCGGCGATCGAGCACCCGAAGGGCGAGTTCGGCGTCTACGCGATCTCGGACGGCGCGAACAAGCCCTACCGGATCAAGCTGCGGGCGCCCGACTTCGCCCACCTCGCTGCACTCGACGAGATGTCGCGCGGCCACATGATCGCGGACGTCGTCGCGATCATCGGCACGCAGGACATCGTGTTCGGCTCCATCGACCGCTGACCCCAGACGACATGCTCTCCGCCGACGCACGCGCCCGGATCGACCGCGAGATCGCCAAGTACCCGCCCGACCAGAAGCAGTCGGCGGTGATGTCGGCGCTCGCGATCGCGCAGCGCGAGCAGGGATGGCTGTCGGACGCGACGATGGACGAGGTCGCGGGCATCCTCGGGATGCCGCCGGTCGCCGTCTACGAGGTCGCGACGTTCTACGCGATGTACGACCTCAAGCCCACCGGCCGCTTCAAGCTGACGGTCTGCACGAACCTGCCGTGCGCGCTCTCCGGCGGCACGGCGACGGCCGAGCACCTGAAGGCGAGGCTCGGCATCGACTTCAACGAGACGACGCAGGACGGCCGGTTCACGCTCAAGGAAGGCGAGTGCATGGGCGCCTGCGGCGACGCGCCCGTGCTGCTCGTGAACAACCACCGGATGTGCAGCTGGATGGGCGGCGCGAAGCTCGACGCGCTCGTCGACGAGCTGTCGGCCGCCGCGGACCGGGGCGAAGGCGCGCCGCGCGGCGACGGGGGCGCGAAGTGAACGCGCCGCGCGAGTTCCTGGACTTCGGGCCGGAGGCCGTCCTGCTCGCCGGCCTCAACGGCGACAACTGGCGGCTCGCCGACTACGTGAAGCGCGGCGGCTACGAGGCGCTCAGGAAGATTCTCGCCGAGAAGGTCCCGCCGGCGACGGTGATCGCCGAGGTGAAGAAGAGTTCGCTGCGCGGCCGCGGCGGCGCGGGGTTCCCGACCGGGCTCAAGTGGAGCTTCATGCCGCAGCAGTTCGCCGGCGACAAGTACGTCGTCTGCAACTCCGACGAGGGCGAGCCGGGGACGTTCAAGGACCGCGACATCCTGCGCCACAACCCGCACAGCCTGATCGAGGGGATGGCGATCGCCGCCTACGCGATGGGATGCGCGCGAGGCTACAACTACATCCACGGCGAGATCTGGGACGTCTACGAGCGCTGCGAGGAGGCGGTCGCCGAGGCGTACGCGGCCGGGTTCCTCGGCAAGGACATCCTGGGCAGCGGCTTCGACTTCCACCTCGCCAACCACCACGGCTTCGGCGCCTACATCTGCGGCGAGGAGACGGCGCTGCTCGAGTCGCTCGAGGGCAAGAAGGGCCAGCCGCGCTTCAAGCCGCCGTTCCCGGCGAGCTTCGGCCTCTACGGCAAGCCGACGACGATCAACAACACCGAGACGTTCGCGTCGGTGCCGTGGATCATGCGCAACGGCGGCGAGTGGTTCCTGAACCTCGGCAAGCCGAACAACGGCGGCACCAAGATCTTCTCGGTGTCGGGCGACGTCGAGCGCCCCGGCAACTTCGAGGTGAAGCTCGGCACCCCGTTCGCGAAGCTCCTCGAGATGGCGGGGGGCGTGCGCGGCGGACGCAGGCTCAAGGCGGTGATCCCGGGCGGCTCGTCCGCGCCGGTGCTGCCCGCCGACGTCATGATGGCGACCGACATGGACTACGACTCGATCGCGAAGGCGGGGTCGATGCTCGGGTCGGGCGCCGTGATCGTGATGGACGAGACCCGCTGCATGGTGAAGTCGTTGCTGCGGCTCTCGTACTTCTACTACGAGGAGTCCTGCGGCCAGTGCACGCCCTGCCGCGAGGGCACGGGCTGGCTGTGGCGCGTGGTGAACCGCATCGAGAACGGCGAGGGCAGGCAGGAAGACCTCGACCTGCTGAACTCGGTGTGCGACAACATCATGGGGCGGACGATCTGCGCGCTGGGCGACGCCGCCGCGATGCCGGTCAAGAGCTTCGTCAAGCACTTCCGCGCCGAGTTCCAGCACCACATCGACCACAAGCGCTGCGTCGTGGCGCCCTATGTCTGACCCCGACGCGCCATGCTGAACCTCGAAATCGACGGCAAGCCGGTCCAGGTCCCGAGCGGGAGCACCGTGATGGACGCGGCGGTGAAGCTCGGCATCTACGTGCCGCACTTCTGCTACCACCGCAAGCTCTCGATCGCCGCGAACTGCCGGATGTGCCTCGTGCAGGTCGAGAAGGCGCCGAAGCCCCTGCCCGCGTGCGCCACGCCGGCGACCGACGGCATGAAGGTGCAGACGCACTCGGAGCAGGCGGTCAAGGCCCAGAAGGGCGTGATGGAGTTCCTGCTCATCAACCATCCGCTCGACTGCCCGATCTGCGACCAGGGCGGCGAGTGCCAGCTGCAGGATCTCGCGGTCGGCTACGGCGCGTCGGAATCACGCTACAACGAGCCGAAGCGCGTCGTGTTCCACAAGAACCTCGGCCCGCTGGTGTCGGCAGAGGAGATGACGCGCTGCATCCACTGCACGCGCTGCGTCCGCTTCGGCCAGGAGATCGCCGGCGTGATGGAGCTCGGGATGCGCGGCCGCGGCGAGCATTCGGAGATCGTCACGTTCGTCGGGCGCACGGTCGATTCGGAGCTGTCGGGCAACATGATCGACCTGTGCCCGGTCGGCGCGCTGACGTCGAAGCCGTTCCGCTACGCCGCCCGCACCTGGGAGCTCGCGCGCCGCAAGTCGGTGTCGCCGCACGACTCGCTCGGGTCGAACCTCGTCGTGCAGGTGAAGGGCGACCGCGTGATGCGCGTGTTGCCGCTCGACAACGAGGCGGTGAACGAGTGCTGGATCTCGGACAGGGACCGGTTCAGCTACGAGGCACTGGGCTCGGCCGAGCGGCTCGCGTCGCCGCGCGTCAAGGTGAACGGCGAATGGCGCGACGTCGACTGGGCGACCGCGCTCGAAGTCGTCGCCGGCGGGCTCAAGGACGTCGCATCGAAGCACGGCGGCAGCGCGATCGGCGTGCTCGCATCGACGCAGTCGACGCTTGAGGAGCTCGCGCTCGCGTCGCGCCTCGCGCGCGGGCTGGGCTGCGGCAACGTCGACCACCGGCTTCGCCAGTCGGACTTCTCCGACGACCGCGCGCTCGCGGGCATTCCGTGGCTCGGCATGCCGATCGCGGACGTGGGCACGCTCGACCGCGTGCTGGTCGTCGGGAGCTTCCTGCGCAAGGACCACCCGCTGATCGCGCAGCGCCTGCGCCAGGCCGCGAAGCGCGGTACGCAGGTGTCGATGCTGCACGCCGTCGACGACGACTGGCTGATGCCGGTCGCGCACAAGGCGATCGTGCCGCCGTCCGGGTTGCCGGCGGCGCTCGCCGCCATCGTCGTCGCGGCGGCGCAGGGCGCCGGCAAGCCGGTTCCGGCGGCGCTCGCCGGGATCGAGCCTCGCGCGTCGGCCCAGGCGATCGCGGCGAGCCTCCTGGCCGGATCGAAGCGCGCCGTGTTCCTCGGCAACGCCGCCGTGCAGCACGCGGAGGCCGCGCAGATCCGCGCGCTCGGGCAGGCGCTGGCGGAAATCCTCGGCGCGACGCTCGGCACGCTCGTCGAGGGCGCGAACGCCGTCGGGGCGGGGCTCGTCGGCGCGCAGCCGGCGGACGGCGGCCTCGACGCCCGGGCCATGCTCGACGCGCCGCGCAAGGCGTACGTGATCCTGCATGCCGAGCCCGAGCTCGATTGCGCGAATCCGGTCGCCGCGCGCGCCGCGCTCGACAAGGCCGAACTCGTCGTCGTGATGAGCCCGTTCGCGCACGGCGCGACCTACGCGGACGTGATGCTGCCGGTCGCGCCGTTCACCGAGACCGCGGGCACCTTCGTGAACTGCGAGGGGCGGGTGCAGCCCTTCAACGGCGTCGTCAAGCCGCTCGGCGAGACGCGGCCCGCGTGGAAGGTGCTGCGCGCGCTCGGGTCGATGCTGGGGCTCGCCGGCTTCGGTTTCGAGTCGATCGACGAGGTGCGCGCCGAGGCCGTCCCCGCCGCCGCGGCGATCGCGGGCCGCCTCTCCAACGCGACGTCCGTGCCGATCGCGGCGCCCGTCGCACAAACCGCATCGCTGGAGCGCGTCGCCGACGTGCCGATCTACTTCGCCGACCCGCTGGTGCGGCGGGCCGAGTCGCTGCAGCAGACCGCCGATGCGAAGCCCCCGCGGGCCCGCGTCCACCGGTCGCTGCTCGAGAAGCTCGGGATCGCCGACGGCGCGCAGGTGCGCGTCCGGCAGGGGCGCGGCGAGGCCGTCGTCGCCGCCGTTGCCGATGCGGCGGTGCCGCCGGGTGTGGTGAGGCTCGCGGCGGCGCATCCGTCGACCTGCGGGCTCGAGGGCCTGTCCGGCCCCGTCAGTGTGGAGCGGGCGTGACGCCATGGATGCGCTGATCGCCCCGGTGCGCGACTTCCTCGGGCCTGCCTGGCTCCCGATCTGGACGCTCGTCAAGATCGTCGCGCTCGTCGTGCCGCTCATCCTGGGCGTGGCCTACCTGACGCTGGTCGAGCGCAAGGTCATCGGCTACATGCAGGTGCGCATCGGGCCGAACCGCGTGGGGCCGTTCGGCCTGCTGCAGCCGTTCGCCGACGTCTTCAAGCTGATCTTCAAGGAGATCGTCGTCCCGACCGGCGCGAACCGGTACCTGTTCTTCATCGCGCCGATCCTCGCGATCGGCCCCGCGGTCGCCGCGTGGGCGGTCGTCCCGCTCACCGACACGCTGGTGATCGCCGACGTCAACGCCGGACTCCTCTACCTCCTCGCGATGACGTCGATGGGCGTCTACGGGATCATCCTCGCGGGCTGGGCGTCGAACTCGAAGTACGCGTTCCTGGGCGCGCTGCGCTCCGCGGCGCAGATCGTGAGCTACGAGCTCGCGATGGGATTCGCGCTGGTCGCCGTGCTGATGTGCGCGAGCAGCCTGAACCTGCGCGAGATCGTCCTCGGGCAGGAGGGCGGCGCCGCGTACTGGTACGTCTGGCCGCTGCTGCCGATGTTCGTCGTCTACATCGTGTCGGGCATCGCCGAGACCAACCGGCACCCGTTCGACCTCGCCGAGGGCGAGAGCGAGATCGTCGCCGGCTTCCACGTCGAGTACTCGGGCGTTTCCTTCGCGGTGTTCTTCCTCGCCGAGTACATGAACATGATCCTGATCGCGACGCTCGCGTCGGTCCTGTTCCTCGGTGGCTGGCTCTCGCCGTTCCCGATCCTGAACGACGTCCTGATCGGGGGCTTCGCCCCGTTCGGGGACGGCCTCCTCTGGCTGGGCGCGAAGGTCGCCTTCGTGCTCTTCATCTTCCTGTGGGTGCGGGCGACGTTCCCGCGCTACCGGTACGACCAGGTGATGCGCCTGGGCTGGAAGGTGTTCATCCCTCTCACGCTGGTGTGGATCGTCTTCATCGGCACGATGATGCAGACGCGCTTCGCGCCGCTGTTCCACTGACCGCCATGATGCAGCGCGTACGCGATTTCCTGCAGACCTGGTTCCTGCTCGAGCTGGGCCGGGGCCTCATGCTCACGGGCCGGCACATGTTCGCGCGGAAGATGACCGTCCAGTTCCCCGAGGAGAAGACGCCGCAGAGCCCGCGCTTCCGCGGTCTCCACGCGCTCCGCCGCTACCCGAACGGGGAGGAGCGCTGCATCGCGTGCAAGCTGTGCGAGGCGATCTGTCCCGCGCTCGCGATCACGATCGAGTCCGAGCAGCGCGCGGACGGCACCCGCCGGACGACCCGCTACGACATCGACCTCACGAAGTGCATCTTCTGCGGGTTCTGCGAGGAGAGCTGCCCGGTCGACTCGATCGTCGAGACGCGCGTGCTCGAGTACCACGGCGAGAAGCGCGGCGACCTCTACTACACGAAGGACATGCTCCTCGCGGTGGGCGACCGCCTCGAGGCGCAGATCGCGGCGGATCGCGCCGAGGATGCGAAGTTCCGATGAACGCCCGGATCCGCGCGTAGGCCATGTCCTTCCAGACCGCCGTCTTCTACCTGTTCGCCGCGATCCTCGTGTTCGCGGCGCTGCGCGTCATCAGCGTGAAGAGCCCGGTGCACGCGGCCCTCTGGCTCGTGCTGTCGTTCTTCACGGCGGCCGGCATCTGGCTGCTGCTGGGCGCCGAGTTCCTGGCGATCGCGCTGGTGCTGGTCTACGTCGGCGCCGTGATGGTGCTGTTCCTGTTCGTCGTCATGATGCTCGACGTCAATTTCGAGGAGATGCGCAGGCATTTCCGCAGTTACCTGCCGGTGGGCGCTGCGGTCGGCGGCCTGGTGCTGCTCGAGATGGTGCTGGTGATCCTGTCCGGCACCAAGGGGGCGGGCAGCGCGGCCGCGCCGGCCGCCGGCAGCAACACGAAGGCGCTGGGCAGGCTGCTCTACGTCGACTACGTCTATCCGTTCGAGCTGGCGGCGGTGCTGCTGCTCGTGGCGATCGTCGCGGCCATCGCGCTGACCTACCGGCGCCGCCGCGAGACGAAGATCCAGGATGTGGCAGAGCAGGTGAAGGTCCGGCGCGAGGACCGCGTCCGGCTGGTCAGGATGCCGGCGGAAAAGCGTGAAGGCTGAAAGGGAAATGCGCCACTGCCCGACGCGGGGGCGCAGGAGAAGGGGAGAAGCGACGTGTCGTTCCTGACCGCGCCGACGCTGGCGCACTACCTCGTGCTGGGCGCGGTGCTGTTCGCGATCAGCGTCGCGGGCATCTTCCTCAACCGGAAGAACGTGCTGATCCTGCTCATGGCGATCGAGCTGATGCTGCTCGCCGTCAACCTGAACTTCGTCGCGTTCTCGGCGCACCTGGGGGACATGGCGGGGCAGGTGTTCGTGTTCTTCATCCTCACCGTCGCGGCCGCCGAGTCGGCGATCGGGCTGGCGATCCTCGTGACGCTGTTCCGCAACGTCGGCTCGATCAACGTCGACGACCTGGGCAAGCTCAAGGGCTGACGCGGACGCCATGAAGACGCTCTACCTCGTCATCGCGCTCGCGCCGCTCTTCGCGTCGGTCGTCGTCGGCCTGTACGGGCCGAAGCTCGGCCGGACCGTGTCGCACTGGCTGTGCATCCTTGGCGTCGCGGTGTCGATGGTCGCGTCGGTGTTCGTGTGGCGCGACGTGCAGGCCGGCAACGTGTTCAACGGGGACGTCTACACCTGGCTCGCGTCGGGCGACCTCAGGTTCGCGGTCGGCTTCCTGATCGACCCGCTGACCGCCACGATGATGGTCGTCGTGACCTTCGTGTCGCTGATGGTGCACATCTACACGATCGGCTACATGGCCGAGGATCCCGGCTACACGCGGTTCTTCTCCTACATCTCGCTGTTCACGTTCTCGATGCTCATGCTGGTCATGAGCAACAACTTCGTGCAGCTGTTCTTCGGCTGGGAGGCGGTCGGCCTGGTCTCCTACCTGCTGATCGGCTTCTGGTACGAGCGGCCGACGGCGATCTACGCGAACCTGAAGGCGTTCCTCGCCAACCGCGTCGGGGACTTCGGATTCGTCCTGGGCATCGGCCTCGTGCTGGCGTATTTCGGCTCGCTCGACTACGCGACCGTGTTCGCGAAGGCCCCCGAGTTCGCGAACACGACGGTGACGATCTGGGGCGACCAGGCCTGGTCGCTGATGACGGTCGCGTGCATCTGCCTCTTCGTCGGTGCGATGGGCAAGAGCGCGCAGGTTCCGCTGCACGTCTGGCTCCCGGACTCGATGGAGGGCCCGACGCCGATCTCCGCGCTGATCCACGCGGCGACGATGGTGACGGCGGGCATCTTCATGGTCGCGCGGATGAGCCCGCTGTTCGAGCTCTCCGAGACCGCTCTCTCGGTGGTGACCGTGATCGGCGCCACGACGGCGCTGTTCATGGCGTTCCTGGGCATCGTCCAGAACGACATCAAGCGGGTCGTCGCCTACTCGACGCTCTCGCAGCTGGGCTACATGACCGTCGCGCTGGGCGTGTCGGCGTACTCGGCCGCGATCTTCCACCTGATGACGCACGCGTTCTTCAAGGCGCTGCTGTTCCTCGGCGCGGGCTCCGTCATCATCGCGATGCACCACGAGCAGGACCTGCGGAAGATGGGCGGGCTGCGCAAGTACATGCCGATCACCTGGGCGACCGCGGTCGTCGGCTCGCTGGCGCTCGCGGGCATCCCGCCGTTCGCCGGCTTCTTCTCGAAGGACGCGATCATCGAGGCGGTCCACCTGTCGAAGATCCCGGGCCACGGCTACGCGTACTTCGCCGTGATGGCGGGCGTGTTCATCACCGCGTTCTACTCGTTCCGGATGCTGTTCCTCGCGTTCCACGGCAAGCCGCGGTGGACCGAGTCCGCGCACGACGCGGGCGAGGCCGAGCACGGCCACGATGCCTCGCACGGTGTCGGACACGAGCCCGACGCGCACCACGGCGTCGACGCCGACCACCCGCCGAAGGAGAGCCCGTGGGTCGTGACGGTGCCGCTCGTGCTGCTCGCGATCCCGTCGGTCTACACGGGCTGGACCTACATCGAGCCGATGCTCTTCGGCGGCTATTTCGGGGACTCGCTGGTCGTCCGCCCGGAGCACGCGGTCCTGTGGGAGCTCAAGAACGAGTGGCACGGCGTCGCCGCGTTCGTCCAGCACGGCGTCATGAGCCTGCCGTTCTGGCTCGCGCTCGCCGGCATCGCGGCCGCGTGGTACTGCTACCTGGTGAACCCCGCGCTGCCCGAGCGGCTGAAGCGGCTCGCCGGCCCGGTGTACACGCTGCTCGACAACAAGTACTACTTCGACAGGTTCAACGACTGGTTCTTCGCCGGCGGCTCGCGGAAGGTCGGCGGGGCGCTGTTCGAGGTCGGCGACCGTGGCGTGATCGACGGCTTCTTCGTCAACGGCACCGCGAAGGTCGTGGGGCTGGCCGCGGCGCTCCTGCGGCACATCCAATCGGGCTACGTCTACCACTACGCGTTCACGATGATCGTGGGCGTGTTCGCGCTCCTGACCTGGTGGGTCGGCCGCTAGGCCCGGAGCGACGCCGATGATTCCCTACCTCTCCCTCTCGATCTGGGTCCCGATCCTCGCGGGTCTGGCGGTGCTGGTGCTGCACCGGGACAGCGACGCGCATCGGGCGCGCTGGGTCGCGCTCGCGGGCGCGCTCGCCGGCTTCCTGGTCACGCTGCCGCTGTTCACCCATTTCGACACGACGACCTCGGCGCTGCAGTTCGTCGAGCGGGGCGAATGGATCCCGCGCTTCGACGTCTGGTACTTCCTGGGCGTCGACGGCATCTCGGTGCTGTTCGTGATCCTGAACAGCTTGATGACGCTGCTCGTCGTCTGGGCCGGCTGGGAGGTGATCCAGTCGCGCGTCGCCCAGTACATGGCGGCGTTCCTGATCATGTCCGGGCTCATCAACGGCGCGTTCGCCGCGATGGACGGCGTGCTGTTCTACGTGTTCTTCGAGGCGATGCTGATCCCGATGTACCTGATCATCGGCATCTGGGGCGGGCCGCGCCGGGAGTACGCGGCGATCAAGTTCTTCCTCTACACGCTGGCGGGCTCGGTGCTGATGCTGGTGGCGCTCGTCTACCTGTACAACGTCACCGAGAGCTTCGCGCTGCAGGACTGGTACCGGGTCCCGCTGTCGCTGCCGGTCCAGATCGCGCTGTTCGCCGCGTTCTTCCTCGCGTTCTCGGTCAAGGTGCCGATGTGGCCGGTCCACACCTGGCTGCCCGACGCGCACGTCGAGGCCCCGACCGGCGGCTCGGTGATCCTCGCCGCGATCACGCTCAAGATCGGCGCGTACGGCTTCATCCGCTTCATCCTGCCGATCCTGCCTGACGCGAGCCGCTACCTGTCGGGGTTCGTGATCGTGCTCTCGCTCGTCGCGGTGATCTACATCGGCTTCGTCGCGCTGGTGCAGGCCGACATGAAGAAGCTGATCGCGTACTCGTCGATCTCGCACATGGGCTTCGTGACGCTCGGCTTCTTCCTGTTCAGCCCGCTGGGCGTCGAGGGCGCGCTCGCGCAGATGATCTCGCACGGCTTCGTGTCGGCGGCGATGTTCCTGTGCGTCGGCGTCCTCTACGACCGGATGCACAGCCGCCAGATCGCGGACTTCGGCGGCGTCGCGAACACGATGCCGAAGTTCGCCGCGTTCGTCATGCTGTTCTCGATGGCCAACGCGGGGTTGCCGGCGACCTCCGGCTTCGTCGGCGAGTTCCTGGTGATCCTCGCGGCGGTGAAGGCGAATCCGTGGCTGGGCTTCGCGGCGGCGCTGACGCTCATCCTCGGGGCCGCGTACACGCTCTGGATGGTGAAGCGCGTGGTGTTCGGCGCGGTGGCGAATCCCCACGTCGCGGCGCTCGCCGACGTCAGCCGCCGCGAATTCTGGCTGCTGGCGGTGGTCGCCGTGGCGGTGCTGGCGATGGGGATCTGGCCGAAGCCCTTCGTCGACGTGATGCACGTCTCGGTGATCGACCTGCTCGCGCACGTCGCGAAGAGCAAGCTCTGAGCGGAAGCGCCTCCCGATGATTGCCCAGCTCTACACCGTCCTGCCCGAGATCGCGATCCTCGTCTCGGCGTGCGTCGTGCTGATCGTCGACCTGTTCGTGCCGGAGTCGAAGCGGCACGTGAGCTTCTGGCTCACCCAGGTCGCGCTGCTCGCCACGATCTGGATCGTGGTCGCGACCGCGCAGCTCGCCCCCGTCCATGCGTTCTCCGGCATGGTCGTCGACGACATGCTTTCCGACGTGCTCAGGCTGTTCGCGCTGGTCGCCGTCTCGCTGATGCTGTTCTATTCGCGCGCGTACCTGATGGCGCGGGGACTGTTCCGCGGCGAGATGTTCGTGCTCACGCTGTTCTCGCTGCTCGGGATGATGGTGATGATGGCGGCGGCCAACTTCATCACGCTCTACCTGGGCCTCGAGCTGATGTCGCTGTCGCTCTACGCGCTGGTCGCGCTGCAGCGCGATTCGAGCGCGCCCTCCGAGGCGGCGATGAAGTACTTCGTGCTCGGGGCGCTCGCGTCCGGCATGCTGCTCTACGGCATCTCGATGATCTACGGGGCGACCGGGCACCTCGACCTCGACCGGGTCGCCGACGCGACGCTCGGCGTGCAGGGCAACCGCACGCTGCTCGTGTTCGGCCTCGTGTTCGTCGTGTCCGGCATCGCGTTCAAGCTCGGCGTCGTCCCGTACCACATGTGGGTGCCGGACGTGTACCACGGCGCCCCGACGCCGGTGACGCTCCTCATCGGCACCGCGCCCAAGCTGGCGGCGTTCGCGTTCACGCTGCGCGTGCTCGCGGGCGCGCTCAAGGGGCTCGAGTTCGACTGGCAGGGCATGCTGATCGTGCTGGCGGTGCTGTCGATGGTGCTCGGCAACCTCGTCGCGATCGCGCAGGTGAACATCAAGCGGATGCTCGCGTACTCGACGATCGCCAACATGGGCTTCATGCTCATGGGCTTCCTCGCGGCGGACCTCAACGGCTACTCGGCGGCGATGTTCTACGTGGTCGCGTACGTGCTGACGAGCCTCGCGTCGTTCGGCGTGATGCTGCTCCTGTCGCGCGAGGGATTCGAGGCCGACCAGATCGACGATTTCAAGGGCCTCAACCGGCGCTCGCCGTGGTGGGCGTTCGTCATGCTGATCGTGATGTTCTCGCTCGCGGGCGTACCGCCGACGCTGGGCTTCTACGCGAAGTTCGCGGTGATCGAGGCCGCGGTCAACCAGGGCTTCGTGTGGCTCGCCGTCGTCGCGGTGCTGACGTCGGTCGTCGGCGCGTTCTACTACCTGCGCGTGGTCAAGCTCATGTACTTCGACGATCCGGTCGACACCTCGCCGATCGTCGCGCCCGGGGACGCGCGCGCCCTCCTGTCGGCGAACGGCATCGCGCTGCTCGTGTTCGGCATCCTGCCCCAGTACCTGATGGGGCTCTGCACGCTCGCGGTCACGCAGTCGCACTTCTGACCCGCGCCCGCGGCCGTGCGCGGCTGCACACGGGGCCCGTGCTACCATCGATTTGCCATGCGCGTCGGTCTGTTCGTCACCTGTCTCGTGGACCTGATGCGGCCGTCGATCGGTTTCGCGGCGCTGAAGCTGCTCGACCGGCCGGGCGTCGAGGTCGTGGTTCCGGACCGGCAGACCTGCTGCGGCCAGCCGGCGTACAACTCGGGCGACCGTGACGACGCGATCGCGCTGGCGCGCAAGTTCGTCGAGGAGTTCGAGGGTTTCGATCACGTCGTCGCCCCGTCGGGTTCATGCAGCGGCATGGTCCGGACGCACTACGCCGAGCTGCTGTCGGGCGACCCTGCGTGGAAGTCCCGGGCCGAGCGGCTCGGCGCCAGGACCTGGGAGCTCACGCAATTCCTGGTCGACGTGCTGAAGGTCGACTTCGTCCCGGGCCGCTTCGACGGCACCGTCACCTATCACGATAGCTGTGCCGGCCTGCGCGAGATGGGGGTCAAGGGCCAGCCGCGCGCACTGCTCGGGAAGGTCTCGGGGCTCTCGCTCGCCGAGATGGCCGAGTGCGAGACCTGCTGCGGTTTCGGCGGGACGTTCTCGGTCAAGTTCGGCGATATCTCGGCGCGCCTCGCGGACGACAAGTGCAGGCACGTCGAGGCGAGCGGGGCCGACGCCGTCGTGCTGGGCGACCTGGGCTGCATGCTGAACATCGAGGGACGCTTGCGTCGACGCGGTCATGCGTCGACGCAGGTCCTTCACATAGCCGAAGTGCTCGCCGGCGAGCGGCCGTGAGGGCCGCCGGCGCGGGCTGATTCCGGAGCAAGGCGTGCAGATCGCGTCGATGCATTTCAAGGAGCGCGCCCGCGAGAAGCTCGGCGACGAGCGGCTGCAGCGCAACCTGCAGAAGATCAAGGGCAAGTTCGTCGGCAAGCGCCGGTCGGCGATCACCGAGCTCGACGACTTCGAGGACACGCGCGACGCGGCGCGGGCGATCCGGCAGCACGCGCTCGATGACCTGGACGTCTGGCTCGAGCTGTTCGAGGCGAACGCGCGCGCGCGGGGCGCGACGGTGCTGTGGGCGCAGGACCCCGCGGAGATCAACCGGCTGGTGCTCGAGATCGCGTTCCGCCACGGCGTGCGCAAGATCGTCAAGTCCAAGTCGATGGTGTCGGAGGAGTCCGCGCTCGACCTCGCGATCGAGGGCGCCGGGCTCGAGGTCGTCGAGACCGACCTCGGCGAGTACATCCTCCAGATCAACGGCTACGAGCCGCCCTCGCACATCGTCGGCCCGGCGCTGCACAAGTCGAAGGAGGAGGTGACGGAGCTCTTCCACCGCAGGCACGGCACGCCGCGCAAGGAGGGGATCGAGGAGCTCTGCCGCGAGGCGCGCGCCGTGCTGCGCGAGCACTACCTGACCGCCGACATGGGCATCTCGGGCGGCAACTTCTTCGTCGCCGAGACGGGGTCCGTGGTGCTCGTGACCAACGAGGGAAACGCGTCGCTCGCGACGACGCTGCCGAAGGTGCACGTGGCGATCTCCGGCATCGAGAAGATCGTTCCCACGCTCGAGGACGTCGCGACGCTGATGCGCCTGCTGCCGCGCTCGGCGACCGGGCAGTCGATCTCGAACTACGTCGACGTGCTGACCGGCACGCGGGGCGAGGGCGAGTTCCACGGCGTCGACCACATGTATTTCATCCTCGTCGACAGCGGGCGCACCGGCGTGCTGGCGAGCGAAGTGCGCGAGGCGCTGCGCTGCATCCGCTGCGGCGCGTGCATGAACCACTGCCCGGTCTACCAGGCGGTCGGCGGGCACTCGTACGGCTGGGTCTACCCGGGCCCGATCGGCTCGATCCTGACGCCGATGTACGTCGGCCTCGACAAGGCGCACGAGCTGCCCGCAGCGTCGACGTCCTGCAACCAGTGCGGCGTCGTGTGCCCGGTGAAGATCCCGCTTCCCGACCTGCAGCGCAAGCTGCGCGAGCAGGCGTTCGAACGCAGGCTGCGGCCGTGGAGCGAACGTGCCGCGCTGAAGGCCTGGGCATGGGTCGCCCGACGCCCGGGGCTCTATGCCGCCGCGTCGCGCCTGGGCGTTCGCGCGCTGCGAATGCTCGCGCGCGGCGACGGAATGATCCGGCGCCTGCCGTTCGGCCGCGCGTGGACCGCGGGCCGCGACATGCCCGCTCCGACCGGCCGCACGTTCCGGGAGCTCTACGCCGCACGGCGCAACGGAGAATCGCCATGAACGCAGCACGCCATCCGCACCCGCCGGTCCCGCCGCTCTCGCGCCGCGCCGAGGCGCTCGGCACCGAGAACGCCTTCGTCGTGCTCGCCGAGGTCAACGCGCTCCTGCGGCAGGGCAAGGACATCGTCTCGTTCTGCATCGGCCAGCCCGACTTCCCGACGCCGCCGAACGTGCAGGAGGCGGCGATCGCGGCGATCCGGGCGGGCAAGCACGGCTACACGCCGTCGGCCGGCATCGACGAGCTTCGTGCCGCGGCGGCGCGGGACATCGGCGCGCGGCGGGGGCTCGCGATCGCGCCGGACGACGTGGTCGTCGGCGCGGGCGCCAAGCCGTTCATCGCCTACACGATCGCGTCGGTGACCGACCACGGCGCGGGCGACGAGGTGATCTACCCGGTGCCGGGATTCCCGATCTACGAGTCGCAGATCCTCGCGAACGGCGCCGTCCCGGTGCCGATCTTCCTGCGCGAGTCGCGCGACTTCGCGTTCGACCCGGCGGAGCTCGAGGCCGCGATCACGCCGAAGACCCGGCTCGTCATCCTCAACACGCCGCACAACCCGACCGGCGGCATCCTGCGCAAGGGCGACCTCGACGCGATCGCCGAGATCCTCGCGCGCCATCCGCGGATCTGGGTGTTCGCCGACGAGATCTACTCGCGGCTCGCCTACGACGGCGCGTTCGACTCGATCGCGACGCGTCCGGGCCTCCTCGAGCGCACGGTGATCTGCGACGGCGCGTCGAAGACGTGGGCGATGACCGGATGGCGCATCGGCTTCGCCGCCAACCGGACGCTGGCGCCGGTGTTCACGCGCTGGATCACCAACACGGATTCCTGCGCCTCGCAGATCTCGCAGTGGGCCGCCGTCGAGGCGGTGAACGGTCCGCAGGACGCCGCGGAGGCGATGCGCGCGAGCTTTCTCGAGCGGCGCGACACCATCGTCGGGCTGCTGGGCAAGGTGCCCGGCGTGAGCTGCAAGACGCCCGGCGGCGCGTTCTACGCGTGGCCCAACGTCACCGAGGCGTGCCGGATGACCGGCTGCGACGACTCCGAGACGTTCCGCAAGCGGCTGCTGCACGAGGCCGGCGTCGCCGTGCTGGCCGACATCCACTTCGGCCGCCGCGTCCCGGGCGACGGCCAGCACATCCGCTTCTCCTACGCGGCGTCGACGGAGGCGATCGCCGAAGGCGTCCGCCGCGTCGACGCGTTCGTCCGCGGGCAGGCGCGGGCATGAGCAGCGCAATCGACGCCAACGCGGCGTCGCGCGAGGCGATCCTCGCGCGCGTTCGCTCCGCGCTGGGCAAGGTCGGGAACCGCGACGACGCACGCGCGGCGGCGCGCACGTACGTCGCCGCGCGCGCGCAGGGCCCGCGTCCGTCGATGCCGGTCGACCTGGTCGGCCGCTTCCTGGTGCGGGCGGCCGACATGCAGAGTACGGTCGAGCGGCTTTCCTCGCTCGCGCAGCTCCCCGCCGCGGTGGCGCGTTACATCGACGCGCTCGATCTGCCGCCGGCGCTCGCGGCGCAGAAGTCGCGCCAGGGCGTCTGCTGGCCCGAGTTCGCCGACCTCGGCTGGGCGGACGCGGGTCTCGAGATCGCGCCGCGGCCGACTCGCGGCGGCGACCGCCTCGGCATCACCGGGAGCTTCTGCGCCATCGCCGAGACCGGCACGCTGGTGATCACGACCGGCGCCGCGACGCCGTCCGCCACGGTGCTGCTCCCCGACACGCACGTCGCGGTCGTGCGCGCCGACCGCATCGTCGCAGGGATGGAGGAGGCGTTCGCCCTGGTCCGCGCCGAGCGGCCCGGCATGCCCCGCGCGGTCAATCTCGTCTCGGGGCCCTCGCGCACCGGCGACATCGAGCAGACGATCGTGCTCGGCGCGCACGGACCCTTCCGCGTCCACGTCGTCGTCGTGGGCTGACGTCGCGCGGCGCCGGATGGCCACGCAGCTCGCCCTCTTCGCGCTGGGCATCGTCGCGCTGGTCGCCGGCGCCGGGCTGCTCGTGCGCGGCGCGTCCAGGCTCGCGCTCGCGCTCGGCATTTCGCCGCTGGTCGTCGGGCTCACCGTCGTCGCGTTCGGCACGAGCGCGCCGGAGCTGGCGGTCTCGGTGGGTGCGGCGCTGCGGGGCAGCACCGACATCGCGGTCGGCAACGTCGTCGGATCAAACATCTTCAACGTGCTGTTCATCCTCGGCCTGTCGGCGCTGATCGCGCCGCTGGTGGTGAACGCGCAGGTCGTGCGGCAGGAGGTGCCGATCATGATCGGCGCGTCGCTCGCCCTTGCGGCCGCCGCGTGGAACGGCGTGATCGGGTTCCTCGACGGCGCGGTCTTCCTCGCGGCGCTCGTCGGCTACACGTGGTTCCTCGTCGTGCAGGCGCGGCGGCAGACGCGGGAGACGCGCGACGAGTTTGCCGGCGCCGTGGGCGCGAGCGGCGGATGGGGCGGCGTCGCGCTGCAGCTCGCCTTCGTCGCGGGCGGGCTCGTGCTGCTCGTCATCGGGTCGCGGTGGCTGGTCGGGTCGGCGGTCCACTTCGCGAAGGCGGCCGGCGTGTCGGAGACGGTCGTGGGACTCACGATCGTGGCGGCGGGCACCTCGCTTCCCGAGGTCGCGGCATCGATCGCCGCGACGCTGCGCGGCGAGCGCGACATCGCGGTGGGCAACGTGATCGGCAGCTGCACGTTCAACATCCTGGGATGCCTCGGGCTCTCCGCGCTGGTCGCGCCCGCCGGGTTGCCGGTCGTGCCGTCGATCCTGACCTTCGACCTGTGGGTGATGGTGGCGACCGCGATCGCCTGCGTCCCGGTGTTCGCGACCGGGTACCGGGTCGCGCGCTGGGAAGGGTTCGTGTTCGTCGCGTACTACGTCGCCTACGCGGCCTACCTGGTGCTGGCCGCGCAGCAGCACGACGCGCTGCCGCGCTACTCGGCGGCGATGATGGCCTTCGTCGTTCCGCTGACCGTGCTCACGATGGCGATCGTCCTCGTCCGCGACCGGCGATCGCTGCGGTCGCGCGCGGAAGCGCGCACGGCATCGTCCATTCGGACGAATTGACGGCCCGCCCGGCCGGGCCTAGCGTTCCTCGACCGGCGCGCGGTTCGCTGCGCACCGCCGACCTGGAGCGCGAGCCATGGCAACGACCGCCGCAAGTCCCTCGGTACCGCCGATTCCCTTCGTCGTCGCGTCGTGGCTCGGGTATCCGCTCGAGCGCATCGTCGCCGGTCTGCAGCGCGGGTCGATCGCGCCGCCCCCCGGCGCGCCGCCCGGATGGCTGCCCCCCGGTGCGGCGGCGCCGGGCGCCGACGCCGACGGCGACGCGGATGTTCCGACGGATGCGACGGACGATGTCCTCCCGGCGGTCGACGACGACGTCGACGCGCCATCGGATGCCGCGGCGCCGACGTCCGCGGCGGGGGACGGCCTTCGCGCAACGTACCAGGCGCTCGTGCGGGCCATCGACCCGTCAGTGACCGACCAGCGCTTCGAGGCACTTTGGATCGCTGGCGGCCGCGACGAGCAGGCGCGCGCGGCGAGCCTCGGCGACCTTCTCTGGCGCACGGTGACCGGCGCGCCGGCGGCAGAGGCCGGCGACGCTGCCGCGCTCGCCGCCGCGATCGAAGCCCATGGCACGCACGGCACGCTCGCGCCGCTTGCCGCGGAGGGGAGCGAGGCGCTCGCGCAGCGGGCACGCACGGATCCCGCAACGCTCGGCGCGCTCGCCGCAGGGGATGCGTTCGCGTTCGCGGGCACCGACGGCATCGCGCGTTGGCGGTTCGACCCGGCCACGGGCGAGGCGCTCGTCAGCGACGCATGGATCGACGATCGGGCCAGGTACGTCGCATGGCGGCAGGCCCTCGCGGATGATCCCGCCGCCGCGCAGGGCGCCGACGGATCGTGGCGCTTCGTGGATCGCACGTCGGGCGACGGCGGCACGATCGTCGTCGGCAGCGCCGATGCGCCGGCGAACCAGGTCGTCTTCGCGCGGGAGGGCGGCGACCGCGTGGTCGGCGGCGCGACGGTCGACAGGATTCACGGCGGCAGCGGCGACGACGTCCTTCGCGGGGCGGCCGGCGACGACCTCGTCGTAGGCGCGCGAGGCGACGATGTCCTGTCCGGCGGCAGCGGGCGCGACCGGGTCGACGGCGGAGCAGGCGTCGACGAGCTCGCGGGGGGATCCGGCGACGACGCGCTCGACGGCGGCTCGGGCGACGACACACTCGACGGCGGGCGCGCTGACGACACGCTGCGTGGCGGTGACGGGCACGACACGTACGAGTTCGCACTCGGCGACGGCATCGATCTCGTCGTCGATGCCGACGGCGATGGCGAGATCCTGCTCGATGGCGAGCGACTGACGGGCGCCCCGTCGGCCGGGGTGAGTTACGTCACGCAGGACGATGGTGCCGCTGGCACGACGCTCGTCGTCCGCACCGGCGGCGACGACACCGCGTCGGGCGAGATACGCATTCGCGACTGGCAGCAGGGCGAGCTCGGCATTCGTCTCGAGGGTGCGGCCGACTCGATCGACGGCGCGCCGTGGACCGGCGTGCGCGCCGACGTTCCCCGGATCAAGCCGCTCGTGACGAACGATGGCGACGCGAGCGACGCGGCCGCTGGCGTTCAGCGCGAGTCCGGGAACGAATCGGGGTCCGGATTCCTGCTCGATGCCCTGGGTACCCTCGGTCCGTCCGGGGAGGCGTGGCAGGAGTCCGGGACACCTTGGCGCGCTCGAGCTTGCCGATTGGGCGCGCGCGGCGACCGCGACGCGCCAGCCGGCGGATGACGCCGCGCTGACGCCGCCGGACGTCGATCCGTCCGGAGTGACCGTCGCAGACCTCGCGAGTGCGCTTGCCGGGGCTGCCGGCGATTCCGACGAGGTGGATGCTGCCGGTCCCGGCAGCGCTCCAACGCTGTGGCCGGTGACCGACGACTGGTCATCGGCGTTCGTGCCGCCGGATGCCCCGGCACGGCCGATGCGCTGAGCAACGGGGCGCGCCGGGTCGGGCTGCAGTCGCCATCGGACGCGTCGTCACCGGACACGGGCGATGCTCGCATTCACCGCATCGCACCGTAGGGACGACGACGCGCGCGCATTCGCGCCGGAGTGGCTGCGCATCGAGCACGTCCCGGTTTCGCCCGGGCGGCGGCGCGTGCTGCATGCGGTGCTCGCGCTGGTGGCCTCGGCGCTCGCGTGGACGTTGCTGGGCAGGCTCGATGTCGTCGTCACGGCGGACGGCCGGCTCGGTCCCCGCACGCAGCTCAGGATCGTGCAGCCGGCCGAGGCAGGCGTGGTGCGGGAGGTCCTCGTTGCCGAAGGCGCATTCGTGCTCGCGGGCGAGCCGCTCGTCCGTCTCGACGCGATGCTGACCGAGTCCGAGACGCGGGCGTTGCGCGCCGATCTCGTCCGGCGCGACCTGCAGCTGCGGCGCGTCGACGCCGAGCTCGCCGGCACGCCGCCCGCGCGTCGTGACGACGACGGCGACGATGTCTACGCGAGCGCGCTCACGCTCTACCGCGCGAACCGTCGAGCCCATCTCGACGCGTTGGCGCAGGAGAACGCGGCAGCGGACCGCCTCGCGCAGGAACTCGGGGCGGCGCGCGTCGCCGAGCGCAAGCTGGAGCGCGTCGTGCCGATCGTTCGGTCGGCCGCGCAGCGCTTCGCGCAACTGCATGCCGAGGGATTCGCGAGCGAGCTCGCCGCGCTCGAGCGCGAGCGCGAGCACATCGAGAAGGCGCAGGATCTCGAAGCGCAGCGGCATGCCGTGGCGGCACTCGCGGCGGGCGCGACGCAGGCGCAGCGACGCGTCGCGCAGGTCACGTCGGGCTACCGGGCGCAGCTCCTCGCGGAACGGTCGCAGGCCGAGGCGGAGCTGGCGCGGCTGGTCGAAGCGCTTGCGCGGCAGATGCATCGCGCGGATCGCATCGAGCTTCGCGCTCCCCAGGCCGGCATCGTCAAGGACGTCGCTACGCATACGCCGGGCGCCGTCGTGGGGGCAGGCACGCTGCTCGTCACGCTCGTCCCGGCGGGAGAGGAGCTTGTGGCCGAGGTGCTCGTGCGCCACGAGGACGCCGGCTTCGTCCGTCCGGGCCAGGAGGCGCGCGTGAAGCTCGCGTCCTACCCGTTCCAGAAATACGGGACGATCGACGGGCGCGTCGTGCACGTCGCCGCCGACGCGATCGAGCCGACGGCGGATCGCGCCGCTTCCGCGCCGTCCGGCTACCGGGCGCGCATCGCACTGGCGAGCCAGGCGCTGCGCACCGAGGAATCGTCGATGGCGCTCGCTTCGGGAATGCTTGTGGTGGCCGAGATCCGGCTGGGCGAACGGCGCGTCGTCGAGTACCTGCTCTCGCCGCTGCAGAAGGCCTGGCACGAGGCCGCGCGCGAGCGGTGACGCGGCCCGCCGATGCGCGACGATCCCGCCGCACGCGTCGACTCGCCGCTCGCGCCGGCCGACGTGCTGTGGGCGATCGGCAGCCTGTGCAACCTCCACCGGCGCGCGTTCGACGCGGCGGCCTACGCGCGTCGCGCGCCGCCGCCGCACACGCTCGCGACGCTTGCCGAAGGCCTGCGCGAGGCGGGCTTCGAGGTGCGCGTCCTGCGGGCACGTGCCGGTGCGCTCGGGCAGTTGCCGTTGCCGTGCGTCGCGATGATGCGCATCCCCGCGGAGGCGGAGAGGGATGCCGAGGGCACGCACCCGGTCCGGGTCGCGCTCGTGGTACGACCTGCGCTCGTCGTGGCGGCGTCGCCTGGCCGCGTCGTCTGGTTTCCCGCGGGGGCGCGCGCGCCGGTGGAGGCGGAGGCGGGCGCCTTCGCCGCGCAGGCGACCGGCACGTCGATCCTCGTGCGCCCTCCCGAGGAGGCCGGCGCGGCCGACCCGGCCGGCCGCGATGCAGGCGCCTTCGGATTCCGCACCGTGTTCGCCGAGCTCGCGCGCCATCGCAGCGTCGTGCGCGACGTGCTGGCGGCGTCGCTCGCACTGCACCTGACGGCGCTCGCGCTGCCGCTGGCGAGCCAGGCGGTGATCGACAAGGTGATCGTCAATCGCGCCACCGGCACGCTTGCCGTGGTGGGCGTCGCCCTCGCGCTCCTGATCGGCTTCTCCGCGGTGCTCTCGTGGCTGCGGCAGTACCTCGTCATCCACACCGGCACGCGCGTCGACGCGGTGCTCGGCTCGCGCGTCTACTCGCACCTGCTTCACGTACCGCTCGGGTTCTTCGAGCGGAGGCCCGTCGGCGTGCTCGTCGCGCGGATGAACGGCATCGAATCGGTGCGCGAATTCCTGTCGGGCGCGGCGGTGACCGTCGTACTCGACGTTCCGTTCGCGCTCGTCTTCGTCGTCCTGATGGCGTTCTACAGCGTGCCCCTGACGCTCGTCACGCTCGCGGCCGTCGCTGCGCTGGCGGTCCTGTCGCTCGCCGTGGCGCCGCCGCTGCAGCGGCGGCTGAACGACCAGTTCCTGGCCGGCGCGCGAACGCAGGCGCTCGCGACCGAGGCGGTGGGGGGTATCGAGACGGTGAAAGCGCTCGAGCTGGAGAGCGTGTTCGCGCGCCGCTACGACGAAGCGCTGGCAACGTGGCTGCGCGCGGGGTTCGCGACGCGGCAGCTCGCGAACGGGTACCAGGCCGCCGCCGGCGCGCTCGAGCAGGCGCTGTCGGCGGCGATCCTTTGCGCAGGCGCCTGGCTCGTGATGCGCGGCGACGACTTCACGATCGGCATGCTCGTCGCGTTCCAGATGTTCGCCTCGCGCGTGTCCCAGCCGGTGCTGCGCCTCGCTGGCCTGTGGCAGCAGTTCCAGCAGGCGGCCATCGCGGTGCGTCGCCTGGCCGACGTGATGGACGTCCCGCCGGAGCCGCGCTCGGGGGCCGCGTCGGCGCGGCGCGACGCCGCGCGGCTCACGTTCGCCGGCCTGGGCTTCCGGCACGGCGAGGGTCCGTGGCTCATGCGCGGGCTCGACCTCGACGTCGCGGCGGGCGAATGCGTCGTGATCACCGGGCCGTCGGGATGCGGCAAGAGCACGCTGTGCCGGCTCGCGGCAGGATTCGCGTTCCCGAGCGAAGGCGCCGTCAGGCTCGACGGCCGCGACACGCGCGCGCTGGCGTCCGACGAACTGCGGGGCGCGCTCGGCGTCGTCCCGCAGGAGACCGTGCTGTTCGCGGGCACGGTGCTCGAGAACCTGCTGCTCGCGCATCCGCACGCGTCGCAGGACGAGGTGGAGCGCGCCTGCCGGCGCGCCGGCATTCACGATGCGGTCGTCGCGCTGCCCGATGGCTATCGGACGCGCCTGGGCGAGCGCGGCATCGGACTGTCGGGCGGGCAGAAACAGCGTCTCGCGCTCGCCCGCGCGCTGCTGCGCGCTCCGCGCCTGCTCCTGCTCGACGAGCCGATGAGCCAGCTCGACGCCGGGGCCGCTGCGGAGGTCGGCGCGACGATCTCCGCGCTGAAGGGAACGACGACGGTCGTCGTCGTGAGCCACGTCGTGCCGCCGACGTTGGCGGCCGACCGGGTGGTGCGGCTGTCGCCCTTCGCGAGCTGACACTCTGCTTGGATCACCCCCGCGCCCGCCGGGCCGTCCCAAGGGCGCGGTGCCCCCTGGGGGGAGGCGCGCATGGCGCGCCTCGGGGGGATCGACCCGCGCCCGCCGGGCCGTCCCAAGGGCGCGGTGCCCCCTGGGGAGGCGCGCATGGCGCGCCTCGGGGATCAGAACCCCGCCCCGCCGTCCCAGGGCGCGGGCCCCTGGGGGAGGCGCGCAGGCGCCGCCCTCGGGGGATCACAGCGGCCTCCTTGGACGGTCAGCCTGAATCGCTGAGTTGCGTGTCGGCCGCCTGCGGCGATCGCAAGCGCGCGTCGTCGATCCCCGCCATTCGGGCGGGGCCCCTCGCCGACGCAGCGACGCCGCTAATCCCCCAGCTCGCGGATGATCCCCTCGACCTTCGTGGGATCGGCGAGGAAGGCGTCGACGCAGCGCGGGTCGAAGTGGCGGCCGCGTTGCGCCTTCAGGTAGTCGATGCCTTCGCCGACGGGCCAGGCGTGCTTGTACGGACGCTCGGAGACGAGCGCGTCGAACACGTCCGCGACCGCGACGATCCGCGCGACGAGCGGAATGTCGTCGCCGTGCAGTCCGTTCGGGTAGCCGGAGCCGTCGAACTTCTCGTGGTGGCCGAGCGCGATGATCGCGCCCATCGACAGGTACTTCGACGGGCTGCCCTTCAGGATGTCGTAGCCGATGCGCGGATGCGTGCGCATCGTGTCGTCCTCCCCGCGCGACAGCGGGCCGTCCTTGAGCAGGATCGCGTCGGGGATGCCGATCTTGCCGATGTCGTGCATCGGCGCGGCGACCTCGAGCACGTGCGCCGTTTCCGCGCCGAGCCCCAGGTTGGTACCGATCAGCGCCGAGTAGCGCGCCATCCGCATCAGGTGGTTGCCGGTCGTCTTGTCGCGGAACTCGCCGGCCTTCGCGAGCTTGGCCAGCGTCTCGAGCTCGCGCTCGTGGATCTCGGACACCGACTTGTCGACCTGGTACTGGAGCACGCGCGCCTGGTCGGACAGCACGATCTTGTGGCGGCGCAGCTCGAGCAGATTGGCGCAGCGCGCTCGCGTCTCGTGCTCGTCGAGCGGCTTGATCAGGAAGTCGGTCGCGCCGGCCTCGAGCGCGTCGTACCGGATCTTGCGGTCGTCGACGACCGTGATCACGACGATCGGGACGTCGACGCAGTGCGGCAGCGAGCGCAGCTGCTTCACGAGCTCGATGCCGTCGAACTCGGGGAGCTTGTAGTCGGTGAGGACGATGTCGACCCGGTTGTTGCGCGCGAACTCGAGCGCGCGCGAGGGCGTGTCGAACAGCTCGAGGTTGAGCTTCCCGTCGATCTGCCGCACGATTTCCGCGAGCAGCAGGCGGCTCGAGAACAGGTCGTCGACGATCAGGACCGTGTTTCGCTGGGCGCGCGCGAACGCGAGCTCCGAGACGGTGCCGGGCGAGGGGCCGTGCGCAGCGGCGTGGGAGGCGTCATCGTGTTCCCCCTGGGAACGGGGTACCGGACTGGCCATGCAAGCAAGAGTTGCGCCGGGCCGGGTCGACTCCTCCGGCGCGGCTGACGGGGCGGGACGGGGCGCCGATACGGGCCCGTCGCTCCGCGGAATTCGTGTGGTCGGGGCGAGAAGATTCGAACTTCCGACCCCCTGCACCCCATGCAGGTGCGCTACCAGGCTGCGCTACGCCCCGACCGAAACTCCGCATTATACCGGTCCGGCAGCCCATGTCCGATTCCGGGTCACCGTCGATCGAGGTCGAGGAGCTGCCGGATTTCCGCCAGCTCTTGACGCAACGCGGCAGAACCGGGTGAGGAACCTGCGTGCCCTGCCGGCGGACGGGCCGGCACCGACATCGTGGACGGGGTGGGCCGCGCCGCGGCCGCCCGCGCCTCGTCGACGTCGTGCTCGAGCCGGTGGCGCGCGCCGTTGATCGTGAATCCCTGCTCGTAGAGGAGGTCGCGGATCCGCCGGATCAGCAGCACCTCGTGGTGCTGGTAGTAGCGCCGGTTGCCCCGGCGCTTCACGGGCTTCAGCTGCGAGAATTCCTGCTCCCAATAGCGCAGCACGTGCGGCTTCACCGCACAGAGATCCGACACCTCGCCGATCGTGAAATACCGCTTCGCGGGGATCGGGGGCAGGTCGGGTCTAGCCCGGCTGGGATCCGACATGGCTGGCGGCGTCCACCATGGCCTTGAGCTTCTGGCTGGCGTGGAACGTCACGACGCGTCGCGCCGTGATCGGGATCTCCTCGCCGGTCTTGGGATTGCGGCCGGGGCGCTGCGGCTTCTCGCGCAACTGGAAGTTGCCGAAACCGGACAGCTTGACGCTCTCGCCGGCCTCGAGCGCCATGCGCACTTCCTCGAAGAAGCGCTCGACCATGTCCTTCGCCTCGCGCTTGTTGAGCCCGAGCTGCTCGAACAGCAGATCGGCCAGCTCGGCTTTCGTCAGCGTCATCGCGGATCCTGGCGTCGAAGCGTTGCGCCGAACCGGCGTTGAGCCTCGGCGGCCAGCTGCTCCACCGCCTGCTCGATCTCGGCGTCGGTCAAAGTACGTGCAGTATCCTGCATAAGCACCAGAATCGCAACGCTTTTCATGCCGCTCGTCAGCGAGCCGCCGCGGAACACGTCGAACGGGCGCACGGCGGCGACGAACGGCGGGCTGGCCGCCGACAGCGCGTCCACCAGCGCCTGGACCGGCACCGATTCGGCCATCACCAGCGCCAGGTCGCGGCGCACCATCGGCTGCCGCGACACGGGCCGGCCCATCGGCACGGGGCGGGCGACCAGCGCGGCGAGGTCGAGCTCGAAGGCGACCGGAGCGCTCGCGAGCTCGAAGCGCCGGACGAGTCGCGGATGGAGTTCGCCCAGCCAGCCGACCCGATGGCCCTGGATCGAGACGGCGGCCGACCGGCCCGGATGGAGCGCCGGATGGGGGGCGGCGGCCGTGGTCACCTCACACGGGTAAGCGATCGCCTCGAGGTCGCCCTTGACGTCGAACAGGTCGACCGCCCGGGGCTTCGTTCCCCATTGCTCGGGCAAGGCGCTGCCCCAGGCGAGCCCGCCGACCCTGAGCGGCTGGTCGATGCCCTCGCTGCCACGGCGGAACACGCGGCCGACTTCGACCACGCGCACGCGCGCTTCCCGGCGGCTCGCGTTCGACACGAGGGTCCCGATCAACCCGGGAAGGAGCGACGTGCGCATGACGTCGTGCTGCGCGGCGATCGGGTTCAGCACCCGGATCGGCGCGCCGTCGGGGTCGATCGCGCGCTCGGTTTCCGACGACACGAAGCCGAAGGTGATCACTTCCTGCCAGTCTCGCGCGGCGAACGCGCGGCGCAGCGCGAACGACGTGCGCTGCGCTTCCGGGCGCGGCAGCATGCGCTGCACGTGCTTCGCGGGCACGGCGGGAATCGTCTCGTAGCCGCGCACGCGCGCGACCTCCTCGACGAAGTCCTCCTCGATCGCGAGGTCGAAGCGCCAGGTCGGGGGCGTCACCTCGAACTCGTCGCCGTCGCGTCGAGCCGGCAGCGCGAGGCGCGCGAACACGTCGGCCACGTCGTCGGCCGTGACCGGGATGCCGAGGAGGCGCGCGACGCGCGAGGTGCGCACGCGCACCGGGTTGCGCGCCGGCAGGACCGCCCTGGCGTCGGTGCGCGGCCCGGCGCGGCCGCCGCAGATCGCGAGGATGAGCGCGGTCGCGCGCTCGATCGCGGCCGGGCCGAGTGCGGGATCGACACCGCGCTCGAAGCGATAGCCCGCGTCGCTCGTGAAGCCGAGGCGGCGCATGCGTCCCTGCACGACGGCCGGATTCCAGTACGCCGCCTCGAGGTACACGGTCGTCGTGTCGTCGGCGATGCCCGAGTGCTCGCCGCCCATGATGCCGGCCAGCCCCAGCGGCTTCGTCTCGTCGCACACGAGCAGCAGGTCGGCCTCGAGCTCGAGCACGTCGCCGTTGAGCAGCGTGAGCGTCTCGCCGGGACGGGCGAACCGCACGACGAGCGCGCCGTCGAGGTGGCGCGCGTCGTAGGCGTGCATCGGCTGGCCGAGCTCGAGCATCACGTAGTTGGTGACGTCGACGACGGCGCTGATCGAGCGGATGCCCGCGCGCTCGAGCCGGGTCTTCATCCAGGCGGGCGTGGGGCGCCGCGCGTCGATGCCCTCGATCACGCGGCCGCCGAAGCGCGGACAGCCCTCGGGCTCGTCGATGCGCACCTCGCGGCGCGCCTGCGAGGCCACCGGCGGCGCCGACGTGTCGGGCACGGTGAGCTTCTCGCCGGTCAGCGCGGCGACGTCGCGCGCGACGCCGAGCATCGACAGGCAGTCGGCGCGATTGGGCGTGAGCTTGAGCGTCAGGATCGCGTCGTCGAGGCCGAGCGCGCGACGCAGGTCGGTCCCCGGCGCGAGGTCGCCGTCGAGCGCGAGGAGGCCCGCCGCGTCGTCGGAGAGCCCCAGTTCCTTCGCCGAGCACAGCATGCCGTGCGATTCGACGCCGCGCACCGTCGTGCGGCGGATCGAGAGGCCGCCGGGCAGGCTCGCTCCTTCGAGCGCGCACGGCACCGTCATGCCGGCCGCGGCGTTCGGCGCGCCGCACACGATCGAGAGCGGCGCGCCGCCCGCGTCGACGGTGCACACGCGCAGCCGGTCCGCGTCGGGGTGCGGGGCGACCGCGAGGATGCGGGCGACGACGACGCCCGAGAACGGCGGGGCGGCAGGTTCGTTGCTCTCGACCTCGAGGCCGGACATCGTGAGCCGGTCGGCGAGCCCCGCCGTGTCGATCGGCGGGTCGACGAAGGTCCTCAGCCACTGTTCGGAGATACGCATGTCGGCGGGCTCAGGCGAATTGGCGCAGGAACGCGAGGTCGTTTTCGTAGAACAGGCGCAGGTCGTCGATGCCGTAGCGGAGCATCGTCAGCCGGTCCGGTCCCATGCCGAACGCGAAGCCCTGCCATTGCTCGGGGTCGACGCCCACGGCGCGCAGGACGTTGGGGTGCACCTGTCCCGCGCCGGCGATCTCGAGCCAGCCGTCGCCGAAGCTCATGTCGATCTCGACCGAGGGCTCGGTGAACGGGAAGAACGACGGGCGGAAGCGCACCTCGAGGTCGTCGCGCTCGAAGAAGCGGCGCAGGAACTCGGCGACGACGCCCTTCAGGTCGGCGAACGACACGTCGCGGTCGATCCAGAGTCCCTCCGCCTGGTGGAACATCGGCGAGTGCGTCGCGTCGCTGTCGACGCGATAGACGCGACCGGGCGCGATGATCTTGATCGGCGGCGGATGATTCTCCATCCAGCGCACCTGGATCGGCGACGTGTGCGTGCGCAGGAGCAGGCCTCCGTCGACGTAGAACGTGTCGTGCATCGAGCGCGCCGGATGGTTCTCCGGCGTGTTGAGGGCCGTGAAGTTGTGGAAGTCGTCCTCGATCTCGGGGCCGTCCGCGACGGTGAAGCCCAGCGAGGCGAACAGCGACTCGATGCGCTCGAGCGTCAGCGTCAGCGGGTGCAGGCCGCCCGCGCCTGCGCCGCGGCCGGGCAACGAGACGTCGATCGCCTCCGCGGCCAGCTGCGAGGCGAGCTTCGCGTCGGCGAGCGCTTCGCGCCGCGCGTCGAGCGCTGATTCGAGCTGCGCCTTCGCCTCGTTGATCCTCGCACCGGCGTCGCGGCGCGCGTCGGGGGCGAGCGTGCCCAGCGCCTTGAGCTGCGCCGTCAGGAGCCCGGCCTTGCCGAGATAGCGTGCCTTCGCGTTCTCCAAAGCCGCGGGATCGTTCGCGGCCGCGAAGTCCGCGAGCGCGGAGGAAACGAGGGGGTCGAGGGAGGACATGGTGGTGCGGTGCCGGAGAGGGAACGAGGGAGGCGGTGGGGCGTCGGGAGGGGCGGTGAGGGGGGGGGACGGGTCTCGGGCGGATCTCTCGTGGCCAGGCGGCTGCGCGTGGGTCCGGCGTGCCGCTTTCCCGGTTTCCCTGGCTGCACCCCGGTGCCCGGTCGAGGCGAAAAAAAAGGGAGGCGTCCTTCGCCTCCCTTCTTTCCCGATCGTCCGGTCAGGCTCGCGAGGCTTTGGCCTGTTCGGCGATCTTCGTAAACGCGGCCTTGTCGTGGACCGCGAGGTCCGCGAGCACCTTTCGGTCGACCTCGATCTCGGCCTT
Source organism: Betaproteobacteria bacterium (assembly GCA_016704895.1). Taxonomy (GTDB): domain Bacteria; phylum Pseudomonadota; class Gammaproteobacteria; order Burkholderiales; family Casimicrobiaceae; genus VBCG01. The sequence continues at coordinate 23,648 of JADIZG010000006.1, read as the reverse complement.
CCTGAGCCCGTTCATGAACACGCTGTAGGTCATGCCGAGCTCGCGCGCGGCCGCGTTGATGCGCGCGATCCACAGCGCGCGGAACTCGCGCTTCCTGTTGCGGCGGTCCCGGTACTGGTACTGGCCCGCCTTCATGACCGCTTCCTTCGCGATCCTGAAGACGTTGTTGCGGCGGCCGCGGTATCCCTTGGCCTGCGCGATCACCTTCTTGTGGCGGGCGCGCGCGGTGACTCCACGTTTGACGCGAGGCATCGTCGTGCTCCCTTACGCGTAGGGCATCATCGCCTTCACCGACTCCACGTTGGTCGCGTGGAGGCCGGCGGAGCCGCGAAGCTGCCGCTTGTTCTTGGTGGACTTCTTGGTGAGGATGTGGCGCTTGAACGCCTGCGAGCGCTTCACCGAACCGCTTCCGCGCACGCGGAAGCGCTTCTTCGCGCCCGACTTGGTCTTCATCTTCGGCATGATGCCGTTCCCTTTTATTTGCTGCCCACGGCGGTGCTCTCCGGCGTTTCGGCCGGGGAGGCTTGGGGGGCGGGATTCGCCTGACCGGCCTCGGGCTTGTTCGGGTGATGTCCCTGCGGGTGCGGCGCCTGTGTCGGCGCCTTCTGCACCTGCGTCTTCTTCGGGGCCAGCAGCATCACCATCTGCCGACCTTCCAGTCGCGGAAACTGCTCGACCACCGAAACCGGCTCGAGCTCGTTGCGGATCCGCTCCAGCAGGCGCACCCCGAACTCCTGGTGCGCCATCTCGCGCCCCCTGAACCGCATCGTCACCTTGGCCTTGTCACCTTCCTCCAGAAACCGGGTCAGGTTGCGCAGCTTGATCTTGTAGTCGCCTTCGTCGGTTCCGGGCCGGAACTTCACTTCCTTGACCTGGATCTGCTTCAGCTTGAGCTTCGCCTCGTGCGCGCGCTTCGACTCGCGGTACTTGAACTTGCCGTAGTCCATGATGCGGACGACGGGCGGTTCGGCCAGCGGGGCGATCTCGACCAGATCGACTTCGGACGCCTCGGCCTTCGCCAACGCGTCGACGATGCTGACGATGCCGAGCTGCTCGCCCTCGAGACCCACGAGCCTGACCTGCGGGGCCGTGATTTCGCGATTGATGCGCTGATGCTTGTTGTCCAGTGGAGAATCTCCGCGTCAGAAAAAAAACCGACCGTGCTCCCGGAACCGCAGGCGGCGCGCGAAGAGCGCTACCGCCGTGCAGTCACCTCGTCTCCGAGGCGGGCGATCAAGGATTCGAGCGTCATCGCGCCGAGATCCTCGCCGCTGCGGGTGCGCACGGCCACCGTCTTCGCCTCCATCTCCTTGTCGCCGACGATCAGCTGGACCGGGAGCTTCTGGAGGCTATGTTCGCGTATTTTATAGGTTATTTTCTCGTTCCGCAAATCGGCCCGCACGCGGAAGCCGGCCGCCTTCAGCCTGGCCTCGACGTCACGGGCGTAGGGCGCCTGCCGATCGGTGATCGTCAGGACGACGGCCTGGATCGGCGCCAGCCAGACCGGGAATGCACCAGCATGGTGCTCGATCAGGATGCCGATGAACCGCTCGAGGGACCCGACGATCGCCCGGTGCAGCATCACCGGGACCTGACGGGTGTTGTCCTCGGCCACGTACTCGGCGCCGAGCCGCCCGGGCATCTGGAAGTCGACCTGCATCGTGCCGCACTGCCAGGACCGGCCGATCGAGTCCTTCAGGTGGTACTCGATCTTCGGGCCGTAGAACGCCCCTTCGCCCGGGAGCTCGGTCCACTCGGCGCCGCAGGCCGCGAGAGCCTCCCGCAGCGCGGCTTCGGCGCGGTCCCACTGGTCGTCGGAGCCCAGCCGCTTCTCGGGCCGCAGCGCGATCTTGATCGCGACGTCGGTGAAGCCGAAGTCCCGGTAGACGGCGAGCGCGATGCGGTTGAAGTCGGTGCACTCGGACCGGATGTGCCCGGGCATGCAGAAGATGTGGCCGTCGTCCTGCGTGAACGCGCGCACGCGCATGATCCCGTGCAGCGCGCCCGAGGGCTCGTTGCGGTGGCACGCGCCGAACTCGCCGTAGCGCAGCGGCAGCTCGCGGTAGCTCCGCAGGTCCGAGTTGAAGATCAGGATGTGCCCCGGACAGTTCATCGGCTTGATCGCGAAGTCGCGCGTCTCCGACTCCGTCGTGAACATGCTGTCCTTGAAGTTCTGCCAGTGCCCCGAGCGCTCCCACAGCGTGCGATCCATGATCTGGGGCCCGCGCACCTCCTGGTAACCGTTGTCCCGGTAGACGCGGCGCATGTACTGCTCGATTTCCTGCCAGATCGATCCAGCCCTTCGGGTGCCAGAACACCATGCCCGGCGCCTCGTCCTGCTGGTGGAACAGGTCGAGCGCGCGCCCGAGCTTGCGGTGGTCGCGCTTCTCCGCCTCCTCGATCCGGGTGAGGTACGCCTCGAGGTCCTCCTTCTTCGCCCACGCGGTGCCGTAGATGCGCTGGAGCATCTCGTTGCGCGAGTCGCCGCGCCAGTACGCGCCGGCGAGCTTGGTCAGCTTGAAGACCTTGAGCTTGCCGGTCGACGGAACGTGCGGGCCGCGGCAGAGGTCGACGAATCCGCCCTCGCGGTAGAGCGAGATCGGCTCGTTGCTCGGGATCGACGCGATGATCTCGGCCTTGTAGTGCTCGCCCATGCCCTCGAAGAACGTCACCGCGTCGTCGCGGGGCATCTCCGAGCGCACGACCGCCTCGTCCCGCTTCGCGAGCTCGCCCATGCGCTTCTCGATCGCGGCGAGGTCCTCGGGCGTGAACGGGCGCTTGTAGCTGAAGTCGTAGTAGAAGCCGTCCTCGATGACCGGGCCGATCGTGACCTGCGCCTCCGGGAACAGCTCCTTGACCGCGTAGGCGAGCAGGTGGGCGGTCGAGTGGCGGATGACCTCGAGCCCCTCGGGGTCGCGGTCCGTGACGATGGCGACCGCGGCGTCGCGGTCGATACGGTACGAGGTGTCGACGAGCTGGCCGTCGACCTTGCCGGCGAGCGCGGCCTTGGCGAGGCCGGGCCCGATCGAGGCGGCGACCTCCGCGACGGTGACCGGTGCGTCGTAGCGTCGGACGGCGCCGTCGGGCAATCGGATGGCTGGCATGGCGTGTATTCCCTGTCGCAAGCGAAAAAAAACGCGGTCGAGCCGCGTTTTGCCGTGCATCGCAGGCGCGCGCCTGCCGGAAAGCGGACTCGTCGGTCGTCTACCTCGGAAACGAACACGTTCGCGGTGTCATAACCGGATCCCTTTTCCTGCCGGCCGCGGGCGGCCGTCTCGCGATTCCGCGGAGGGGTCCCCACGGGACCATAACGCGCATTCTACCGCGGATCGGCGGCCGCGAGGAACTGGACGCCCGCCCGCTCCCCGTGCCGGGCGCACGCCGCATCGACGGTCGCGATCGCGAAATCGAGGAGGCGCGTGCTGCTGCCGCAGGCGACCGCTTCGTCGTGCGCGACCCCGAGGTCCTTGCGGAACATGCCCAGCGTGAACGTGACCGCGCCGCCGGGCTCCACCATCCGGGGCAGGTAGGAGTCGAACAGGAAGCCCGACGCGGTGCCGACGCCCAGCGCGTCCTTGACCGCCGGAGCGCTCATGCCGCCTGCGCGCGCGAGCGCCGCCCCGTCGGCCAGCCCGAGGAGCACGCCCGCGACGATCGTCTGGTTGACGAGCTTCATCCGGTAGCCCGAGCCGGCCGCGCCGCAGGGGACGATGCGCTTGCAGAACGCTTCCAGGACCGGACGGGCCCGGGCGAGCGCATCCGCGTCCCCGCCGACGAACGACGTGAGCGCGCCCTGCGTGGCGCCGGCGACCCCTCCCGTCACCGGGGCGTCGATCGCGAACGCGCCGGCGAGGGCGGCCAGTTCGCCGGACTCGCGCGCGTTGCCCGGCGACGCCGTCGTCATGTCGACGAACACCGTGCCCGGTCGCGCCACGGGAGCCATGCGCCGGTGCAGTTCGCTGACGTCGTCGGGGCCGCCGACGATCGTCGCGATCACGTCGCAGGCGCGGGCAAGGGCTTCCGGGTTCTCCGCGAGCGAGGCCCCGGCGTCGACGAGCGGCGCCGCGGCCTCGCGCCTGCGCGCCCAGACCTGGAGCGGAAGCCCGGCCGCGAGGACGCGCCGGGCCATCGGCAATCCGATGTTGCCGAGCCCGATCCAGCCGACGGTCGGCGCCGAGGTCGTCATGCATGCTGCGGCGGCACGCGCCGCCGCGACGGTCCGCGCGTTCGGGTTACTGGATCTGGATCTTCGCGTCGCGCACGATCCTGCCCCACTTGATCGTCTCGGCCGCGAGGTGATCGGCGAGCTCCTTCGACGTGCCGCCGAGCGGCGTCGCGCCCATGCCCGACAGGCGCGTGCGCACCGCCGGATCCTTGAGGATCTCGTTCACCTCGGCGTTGAGGCGGGCGACGATCGCGGGGGGCGTGCCTTTGGGCGCGAGCAGCGCGAACCACGTCGACGACTGCAGCTGCGGCTGGCCGAGCTCGACGGTCGTCGGGACGTCGGGCAGCGCAGGCGAGCGCGTCGGTGCCATCACCGCGATCGCCCGCACCTTGCCGCCCTTCACCTGGCCGACGATGCCCGGGATCAGCTGGAACATGAGCTGGATGTCGTTGGCCATCAGGTTGGTCGTCGCGGTGCCGGGGGCGTTGTAGGGCACGTGCACCATCTGCGCGCCTGTCTCCCGCATGAAGAGCTCGCCCGCGAGATGCATCGAGCTGCCGTTGCCGGTCGACCCGAAGTTGAGCTTGCCCGGATTCGCCTTCGCGTAGCGCGTGAACTCGGCGAGATCCTTCGCCGGCAGGTCGTTGTTGACGACCAGGATGTTCGGCACGTCGGCGATCAGCACGATCGGCACGAAGTCCTTCTGCGGATCGTAGGACAGGTTGCGGTAGAGGCTGGGATTGACGGCGAGCGTGCCCGCCCACGAGAAGAGCAGGTGGTGGCCGTCGGGTGCGGCGGTCGCCGCGGCCGACGCGTCGATGTTGCCGTTCGCGCCGGGCTTGTTGTCGATCACGACCGACGTCTGCAGGCGCTTCGCGAGCGCCTCGGACACGACGCGCGCGATCGAGTCGCCGGTGCCGCCGCCGCCGGGTGCGGGGACGACGATCTGCACGGTCTTGCCGGCCGGCCAATCCTGCGCGAGCGCGGGGAAAACGAGGACGGGAAGCAACGCGGCCGCGGCCGCGAGGCGGGAGAAGAGTCGACGCATGGGAATCCTCATCGCTGGGGTGAACGACCGCGCTGCCGCGGTCAGGAAGTACGAAGGGGTTGGCGCGCGCTCTCGCGCGTCGCCCGGAGGGCTGCACCGATGGCGGCATCCGTCGCGGCGACCGGCACCACGCATCCCGGCCCGATCATGAGTCGCCGTCCGCCCGTCTGCGCGATCGCATCGCGGACCTCGGCCTCGACCGCGTGCAGGTCGCCCTTCTCGAGCGCACCGTGCTCGTTCAGGCCGCCGACGAGTAGGCCCGAAAACCGGGACGCGGCGTCGCGCAACGTCGGCTCGGTGAGCCGGTCGTGCCAGTTGATCATCTCGACCGGGTAATCGGCGAGGAGGTCGAACATGATGTCGTCGCCGTGCGCGTGGAGCATCGAGAGGCGCGCCTTGCCGGCCAGCGCGGCGAGCACCCGCAGATCGTACGCCTTCCCGAAGCGCTCGTACTCGTCGACGGCGAGCAGCCGGTACGATGCGAGCTGCGTCGCGAAGAACACGCCGTGCGCGCCGGCGTCGATCGCGTCGAGCGCGAACCGGATCGTCACGTCGGTGATGACGGAGAGCGCCTGGTGGAGCGCGTCAGGCGAGCGCCGCAGGTCCGCGAACAGCCGCTCGGTCGACAGCTTGCGCGCCGTCGTGAGCGGCGAGAAGATCGTCTGCAGGATCGGCACCGATCCCTTGAGCGCCGCCGCCGCCGCCTTCAGCGCCTGGTTCTGGCGCCCGTAGCTTCCGCGGCGCACGTCCAGGTCCCGGATCGCGAGCCAGTCGTCGGTGTGCACGACGCGCGGCCCCACGACCGCGCGCGCCCCGTTGGCCTGCCCGCCGTACGCGCTCACGGCACCCCAGTCCTCGACGCCGTAGGTGCCCGAGGGCATGAACTTGACGAGATCGAACGCCCAGCGGCGCTGCCAGTCGAGCGTGTGCGCGACGAGCTTGTCGACGTGCTGGTCGTCCTCGGGGAAGTGCCGCCAGAGGGCGATCGGCGGATGGTCGACCGCCTCTCCCTTCAGGGCCGCTTCGACGCGCTGCCAGGGGTCCATCGGCATCAGGCGTTCCTTCGTATCGTGGGGTCCGCGCGGCCCGGTGGGGCGGGTCCGTCGGCGCTCGGGCGCCGAGGCTCCCCGGAGCACGAGTCTTGCATTGTGCCCGACCGCCGGCAAACGGGCTCTCGCGAACCGTCGATTCGCGCCCTCCGAACGCTCGAGGCGTCGGCGTCCGTGGCCGCGCGGTTCAGCGGCGCGCCTTCCGCGGCCCGCGAGCCGCGGCACCGGCCGTGCCGTCGTCGTGGTCGCGCAGTTGCGCGAGCAGCGCCTTCACCGGCCCGGTGATCCGCGCGGGATCGCGCGGCGCGCAGACCGAGAGCCGGCGCGTCGCCCACCGTTCGTCGAGCGCGAGCATCGCGACGCCGTCGCGGTTCAGGTTGCGCATCACCGACCGCGGCACGATGCCGATGCCGGCCCCGGCGCGCACCAGCGACACGACGGCGGGAAAGCCGGCGACCTGGATGCGCACGTCGAGCGGCCGCCCCGCCGCGGTCGCCTTGCCGACGATGTAGGTGTGGATCGCCGAGCCGCTCCACAGCGAGACGAACGGATGCGCGAGGCAGTCGGCGAAGCGGACGGCGCCGCGCCGGCCGAGCGCGACGCCGTCGGGCGCGACGACGACGAGCTCGTCGCTGCGGTAGGGATGGAACGCGAGGTCCGGGTGCTCGTCGTCCCAGGTCACGATTCCCAGGTCCGCGCGTCCTCCGGCGACGGCGGCGACGATGTCGTGGCTCAGCCGCTCCTCGAGCGACACGCGGACGTCCGGGTAGGCGCGGAGGAACACGCCGAGGTCGTCGGGCAGGAACGAGGCGATCGCGCTGCTGTTCGCGAACAGCGTGATCTGCGAGGTCACGCCCTGCGCGTAGGGCGCGAGGTCGGCGTGCATCTGCTCGAGCTCGGCCAGGCAGCGCCGGCAGTGCTCGAGCATCACGCGCCCCGCGCGCGTCAGCGAGACGCCGCGCGCCTCGCGCGTGAACAGCGGCGCGCCGAGCGACTCCTCCAGTTGCCGGAGGCGCAGGCTCGCCGACGAGGGCGCGAGGTGGCATCGCGCGGCGCCGCGCGACACGTTGCCGGCATCCGCGATGGCGACGACGAGCTTGAGATCGACGAGACTGTAGCGCAAGGCGTTCGTGCGCGGCGAAGGCCGGATTCGGGCAAGCCCGCTTGTCCGACAGTATGCCCGATGACAGACTGCGAGCCGCCGGGAAACGGGTCGAGCGTCGACCCGTTCCGGTGATGCCGCGTCGCCGCCGGGCGCGCGCCTTCCCGAGACGACGAGAGAGGACCGCCACGATGTCGCGCGCCTGGGTACGTGAATCCATCCACCGCATCGAGCGCGACTTCCAGCGCTCGGCCGACACTCACCTGGTGCCGGTCGAGCTCGTCGCGATGCCGGGCGTGCGGCTGTACCTGAAGGACGAGTCGACGCATCCGACCGGCAGCCTCAAGCACCGTCTCGCCCGCTCGCTCTTCCTCTACGGGCTGTGCAACGGCTGGATCGCCGAGGGATCGACGGTGGTCGAGGCGTCGTCCGGGAGCACCGCGGTCTCGGAAGCCTATTTCGCGCGGATGCTGGGCCTGCCGTTCGTCGCCGTGATGCCGCGCGGCACGTCGCCGGCGAAGATCGCGCAGATCGAGTTCTACGGCGGGCGCTGCCACTTCGTCGACCAGGCGGGCGAGGTGTACGCGGAAGCCGAGCGCCTCGCGCGCGAGCGTCGCGGCCACTACATGGACCAGTTCACCTACGCCGAGCGCGCGACCGACTGGCGCGGCAACAACAACATCGCCGAGTCGATCTTCGCGCAGATGCGCGCCGAGCCGCATCCCGAGCCGCGCTGGATCGTCGTCGGCGCGGGGACGGGCGGCACCTCGGCGACGATCGGGCGCTACCTCCGCTTCCAGGGCACCGCGACGCGCCTCGCCGTCGTCGATCCCGAGCGCTCGGTGTTCTGCGACTACTACGCGAACGGGGATCCGACGGTGACCGCCGAAGGCGGCTCCGACGTCGAGGGCATCGGCCGCCCGCGCGTCGAGCCGTCGTTCGTGCCCGGCGTGATCGACCGCATGATCCGCGTGCCGAACGCCGCGTCGTACGCGGCGATGCGGGTGCTCGAACGGCTGGTCGGCAGGAGGTACGGCGGGTCGACCGGCACCAATTTCTGCGGCGCGCTCGAGATCGCCTGCGAGATGGCCGCGCGCGGCGAGGCCGGCGCCATCGTCACGCTCGCGTGCGACGCGGGCGACCGCTACCTCGACACCTACTACAGCGACGCCTGGCTCGCTGCGGGCGGCTACGACGTCGCGCCGCACGTCGAGCGCATCGAGCGCGCCTGCGCGACCGGGCGCTGGACGCCGGCGTGACGGGGGTCCGCCGCGACGGCTTCGACGCCGGACGAACGCGGTCCGACGGGCTGGCTTTGTCTGGGGGCGGCCGGGCAGAGGGCCCGGCAAGGGCTGTCGCGCCGGGGCGCCCCCAAATGGCGAAGGCACCCGCGGGCGTGAAATCTGGTAGGCGCGATTGGACTCGAACCAACGACCCCCCACCATGTCAAGGTGGTGCTCTAACCAGCTGAGCTACGCGCCTGCAAAGACGACGATTTTAGCCGGGCGGGGCATTCATTTCAACTCCCGGCGTCCTTTCGGGGCCGCGAGCCGGGCCGTCGCAGTCCGTGTCGGCCGCGGATAGGCGCCCGGTCTCGACCTCCGCGTGGTCGATTCGCCCGTTTTCCGAGGGCCTCCCGGCCGCCAGGCGCGGGTCGGATTTGCGTCACCCCGGACGTGCCATCGCGAGCGATGCCCCGGTCCCGCCGTGGGCGACGGCGCAGTAGCGGTGCGCGCAGCGGACCGTGAACGGCCACGGCGCCCATGACGGGATCATCGCCCGACCGGCCGTCTCGTTCCGGTAGCGCCGACAGGCCCCTAACCGAGCACCCGGCGGTAGGTTTCGCGATCCGTCCCGTAGCACGCGCAGGCGACCGCCCGGAGTCCCGGCCGGTCGAGAATCACGATGTCGCCGCGGCTGTAGCGGATCAGTCCGGCTTTCTGCAGCGAAACGGCGGCCTTGGTGACCCCGACGCGGCGCACGCCGAGCATCGACGCGAGGAACTCGTGCGTGATGTGCATCGCGTTCGAGCGCGCCCGGTCCTGCGTCATCAGGAGCCAGCGCGCGAGGCGCGCCTCGACCAGGTGGTAGCGCGTGCACCCCGCCGATTGCGCGAGCTGGGTCATGCGCACGAAAAGATAGCGGTCGAGCAGCCGGCTCAGCGCGGGGCGGTGCTGCAGTTCGTGCCGGAAGGGAACGGCGCCCATGCGCAGCGACGCGCCCGCACGCTGCACGAGCGCCTGCAGAGGCGTGATGGCGATCCCGAGCGCGAGAGGCGTTCCCACCATGCCCTCGTCGCCGACGAGTCCGACCTCGAGGCCGGTCGACCCGTCGATCGGGGTCGCCAGCGAAACGAGCACGGTGGTCGGGAAGTGGACGTGACGCAACCGGCTGCCGGGCTCGAAGAGCACGTCGGACGCGACGTGTTCGACCTCCTCGCAGCGTGCGACCATCTGCAGCCGGTCCGGGCGCGGCAGGGCGGCGAGCAGTCGGTTTGTCGCGGCGGCGGGTGTGGCGGGTGGCAAGGTGTCTTTTCAGAGGCGACTGCGAAACCGGGCGGGTCCTGCCGGCACCGTGGCGATTCGATCTGATGCTGGGCGCGATGCCGCGCCATGCCAACCCGCTCGCGGCAACGCTGGCGTCAGCCTCCGACGGATCGTGCGTCGCTACCGGGCAGGGCGTCTGTGCGCTATCGAACGCTTCGCGGCCGATTCGGCGCCCGGGAGGCCGTCGCGGGATGGGGCGGCGGGCGTCCGTTCCCGGGGACGGGCGGCCCGCTGCGACGGGATCGCCTCTCCAGGATCGATACGGTGCATCACGACGCCCGCCATGTGCGGTGCCGTACAGACGGCGCCGCGCGCGCCGGCCATTGTGCAGGGGGAGCGATTGGCTCCCTGGGCGGTGCGGGGCGCGACGATGGCCTGCCTCGTCCATCGGTCTCGGCCGGGTGCCCCTTCCTGGTTCGCCCGGCCGGGTTCGTTACCGAACCCGGCGCCGCCGCGCGTCGCTGCGGATCCGGCCACTCCGACGGAGCCTTTTCTTGGCCAGCAAACGCAGCTCCGCCATGCCGGTGAAGCGCATGCGTGCACCGCGCGCGGCCCGAACCCCATCGGGCAAACCGGCGCTGCTCGCGCATCCGCGCCTGGTCCATGGATTTCTCGTCCGGTTGCCTGCGCCATCGACGATTCCCGCGGCATCCGCGAAACGCCCTGGCGGCGTGGTCGCGCGCTCGAGCACGGCGGCGACGGATCCTGCCGCTGCGAAGCACGAAGGTCCGCCCGACGACGCGACCTTCCACTGACGTGATGCCGTGTCCCCCGACGGCCATTCCCCGCAACGCCCCCTCCGGACGGCTTGTGTACGGTAGCGAACAGACGCCGCGCCGTTGCGCGGGCATTCTCACAACAGGGTCGATCACGGGGCGCCAGTCCGGAGTCCGTGTCGACGCGCCGAAGCGGATGTCCCCGAAGCGGGGCCGGCAACCAACAAGAAGGAGTACCTCATGAGCATTGGCACCATTCTGCTGATCGTCGTGATTCTGATTCTCATCGGCGTCCTGCCCGCGTGGCCTCACGCCCGCAGCTGGGGCTACGGCCCGAGCGGAATCCTCGGCGTCATCCTGGTCATCCTGATCATCCTGTTCCTGATGGGACGTTTGTAATCCCGCGCGCTGACGGCGGAACATTTCTGGGAAAGGCAACACCATGACAAGCCTCACACGCAAATGGGCAACCCTGGTTGGCGTCCTCCTGATGGCGACGGCGCTCGGTTGCGCCTCGACGTCGAAGTCGGAAGGGACCGGAGAATACGTCGACGACACGGTCATCACGGGCAAGGTCAAGGCTGCCATCTTCAACGAACCGACGCTCAAGTCGGCCGAGATCAACGTCGAGACCTTCAAGGGCGTGGTTCAGTTGAGCGGATTCGTGAGCTCGGCCGACGCCGAGCGGCGCGCGGTTTCCGTAGCGAGCCAGGTCGGAGGCGTGAAGTCCGTCAAGAACGACATGCGCTTGAAATAGCGGAGTACCGCCAGTGGCCGCGCACGGGGATGAAGCTCGTGCGCCGGCCGCCCGTCGCGGCAGCCGAGATCCGGTTCGGCGCCGCCGGGCGTGAACGCGGGACGACGAGGCGCGGATGCGCCTCGTTTTTTTCCTGCGGTGAGACGTGAAATCCAATAGCGAAGGAGCAACCCGTGAAGAAGTTCCGCAGCATCGTCGTCTCGAGCGTGGCAGCGAGCCTACTGGTGGTGGGACTGTCCGCCTGCGAAAAGAAGGAAGGGCCGGTGGAGCGCGCCGGCAAGGCGGTCGACAAGACGATCGAGAGCGCCGGCCAACAGCTCGAGAAGGCCGGTCAGGAAATCAAGGATGCGGCGAAGGACGCCAGCAAGTAGGGGCAGTCCGATCCTCCGGGTGCCCGGCGTGACGTTCCGCCACGCCGAACCCGGTCCGTCGGCCCCGGCGCGTCGTCGCGCAGTCGGTCGACTGATCGGCGTCAGTTCAGTTCGGCGCAGGCGGGTTCTTCACGAACGCTGCGCTGCCGGGCCTGCATGCTGCGCGCGCCTGCGTCGCGAGCCGCGACCCCGGTGCGCAGCAGGCGGTCGTATTCCTGCCTGATGACCGCGCGGCACTCGCAAGTCCGCGCCTCCAGTCCGGGACGATCGAGGACGGCGATGCGTCCTCGGCGGCACCGGACCAACGCCGCCGTTTGCAGTTTCGCCGCGACGTCCGACACGCCTTCGCGGCGCACTCCCCGCACCTCGGCGATCCGTGCGTTATCGCCAACTCGTTCGAGGGCGACCGGTCCAGCGACGGATCCGCGCACAGCCGCTGTTCCAGCGAGTGGAACCGATTGCACGCCGCGATCTGCCCGGTCTGGGCGGCGAGCGACAACGTGTAGCGCAGGAGCAAGCTCCGCAATGCACCGTCGCGCTCGAACTCGCTCGCCAGCAGGTCCGCCGCGAGCCGATAGCTGTAGCCTGCGCACAGCACCACGGCGTGACTCGACGCGGTTTCGCCTCCCAGGAACGATGCGATGCCGATCACGCCTTTGCCCGTGACCGCGGATGCCGCCGACTCCCCGCTTTCCACCCCACCCAGCCGGGAAACGATGCCTGCGGTGACAAAGTACGCGTGAGTCACCCGGTCTCCGGCTCGGTACATGTGCCAGCCCTCCGGCAGCGGAACGGGCTCCAACTGAGGCAGGAGACGTTCGTAGTCGGCCCGTGGCAACGCTGCGAGAAGCATCTCGCTCGGGGACCGGACGCACTGCCTGCACCACGTGCCGCAGAACCCGAATCGGCGTTGTCCAACACTGGAATCCCCGAAACCGACGCTGATACCTGTACCGGCGTCGACGCCCGCGCACGCTCGATTGATCCGCGTCAATCCGCTCACAGCCCACCAAGCCCCACGTCGGTCGCGCGAGAAGGCTGGCACGGCTCCACGCCGTTGCCAGCGCGGGCCAGGTCCTGCGGTCCGCGGAGCCACGGCCGGGATCGGGATCCGCTCGGGTCCCTGCCGCCCGAACAGGGACGGGACCCGGGCGGATGGGCAACGGCGCCCGTGAAGCGGCGCTGCCTTCCGAAGGCCTGCGGGCCGAAGGATCCAGCGAGAAGCGGTCCGCAGGGGACCGTGAGGAATCGGCGAGCCTGGCTGCCTGCTGCCTGGGTCCTTCAAAAAAGAATCGGGGCGCGACTGCGCCCCGGCTTCATCCCGTCCAGCCGCGACCTAGCGGCGATTGTCGTAGGTCGGCGACGGCCCGTACGAGTCGCGCTGCCAGTTCGGCTGATCCTGGTACGGGTACGCATTGGAGATCCGGCGCCCCGACGAAATGACGTTGTTCAGGTTCGGTATCGACGCGTAGTCGCCCGGCCCGAACGTGCGGCATTCTCCGCGGAACTCGGCATCGCTGCAGAAGATCCAGTAGCCGCTCTCGACACGCAGCGAGGACGCGCGGTCGTTGAATCCCGACGTGGCCAGGTTCGGCATCGCCTGGTCGAGCGAATAGGAGCGCCCGGACAGGTTGGAACCTTCGAAGAGCGTTGCGTGCGCCACCCGGTTCCGTCCGCGCTCGTCGTCGCGATTGCGGGTCTGCCGGCCGTCGACCGGACGAATCGAGCTGACGCGGCCGGCGTAGGTGCCGAGGCCAGCAGCATGCCGGTCATCAGGGGTGTCAGGATGCGCTTCATCATGTGGCCTTTTCGTTGAGTGCAGGGACCCGGAAATCGCGGGCGATCGATGCGTTGCGTCGGGGTCGGGAACGCCGGCGAGCGGGGCGTTTCGGTGACGCTCGATGTCATGGCAACGCCGATGCCGCCGGACCCGGCGCCAGGTTTCCGCCTTCGTTTTCCCAGTCCTTGATCTGCGACTTGTTTTCGCGCACTCGCGCGGACTGGCGCTGCCGGCGGCGCGACCGTGAAGCGGCGACGACGCCCGCTGTCGCGCCGGCGGCGGCGACCAGCAGCAGAATCCAACCGTTATCGAGCTTCGTCCGAGGTCCTTGGCGTTTCGCAGGTGCATTCCGCACCGATCGATGCAGCGTACGCGGACGCAGGAGCGCAGTCGGTGCGCTGGCGCACGTAGACGACGAAGGTGCGCGCTCGGCGAGTATGGCGACAGCGAGGATCCTTCTCGCGTCCGTCGGCGCGGACGCCGAGCCGCGCAGGAAGGACTCCGGCGCTAAGCTTCCGCCAGGAGCTGCGTTTCGGCGGCGCGCACCTCGACCAGGACGTGGTGTTCCGCTCGATCGTCGACGAGAGGCGCCGAGTCGTCCGCTTGCACGACGCCATCCACGATCACGCGTGTGGCGGCGAGGTCCTCGCCGGCCTGCGCCTGCCGAACGTCGATCTCGTAGGTCGTCGCACCGTACCGGTAGCGAATCGTGAACGTCGCCCACGTCGCCGGCAGGCATGGCGTGAAGCGCAGGCGATCTCCTTCGCGCGCGAGGCCCAGCAGCGACTCGACGATGAGCCGGTACATCCATCCGGCCGAGCCGGTGTACCAGCTCCATCCGCCGCGCCCGGTGTGCGGCGCCATCGCATAGACATCGGCGGCGACGACATAGGGCTCCACCTTGTAGGTGGCCATGCCCTCAGGCGTGCGCGCGCGATTCGCCGGGTTCATCATCGTCGCGAGCTCCCAGGCTCTGGCGCGATCGCCCAAGGCCGCGAACGCCATCGCCGCCCAGATCGCCGCATGGGTGTACTGCCCGCCGTTCTCCCGCACGCCGGGGACGTAGCCGCGGATGTAGCCGGGGTCGAGGGCCGACCGGTCGAAGGGCGGATCCAGCAGCTGGATCAGCGCGTGGTCGCGGCGCACGAGCCGCTGGTCGACGGCGTTCATCGCCATCCGCGACCGCTGGGAATCGCCCGCGCCCGACAGCACCGACCAGCTCTGCGCAACGGAGTCGATCCGGCACTCGACGTTGGTCGCGGATCCCAGCGGCGTGCCGTCGTCGAAGTACGCGCGGCGGTACCACTCGCCGTCCCAGCCGTGCCGCTCGAGGTTCAGGCGCAGGTTGGCTTCCTCCGCGTCGCACCGTTCGGCGAACGAAGCGTCCCCCTTGATGCGAGCAACCTCGGCGAACTGCTGCAGCACCGCGCACAGGAAGAAGCCCAGCCAGACGCTCTCGCCCCGGCCCTTGATGCCGACCAGGTTCATGCCGTCGTTCCAGTCGCCCGAGCCCATCAGCGGCAGGCCGTGCGCGCCGTAGCGCAGGCCGTGCTCGATCGCGCGCACGCAGTGCCGGTAGACGCTGGCCGACTCTCCGGACCGGCCGGGCAGGTCGTAGTAGGAGTCGTCTCCCGGATTGACGGCGCGAGCCATCGAGGAACGGGACCGATTCGTCGAGCACGCCGATGTCTCCCGTCGCCTTCACGTAGCGCGCCGTCGCGAGCGGCAGCCACAGGTAGTCGTCCGAGCATCGCGTGCGCACGCCGCGGCCCGACGGCGGATGCCACCAGTGCTGGACATCGCCTTCCCGGAACTGGCGCGCCGCGCAGCGGAGCAGATGCTCGCGCACCAGTTCCGGCGCGGCATGGACGAGCGCCATCACGTCCTGCAGCTGGTCGCGGAATCCGAAGGCCCCGCCGGACTGGTAGTAGCCGCTCCGCGCCCACAGGCGGCACGCCACCGTCTGGTAGAGCAGCCAGCCGTTCGCCAGGACGTCGAGCGCCGCGTCCGGCGTCTCCACCTGCACGGCGCCGAGCGTCCGCGTCCAGTGGGTTCGTACCGCCTCCAGCGCGCCGCGGGCGGCGGCCCCGGTGGCCGACAACCGCCGCGACCGCCCGGAGAGGTTGCGCACCTTCAGCACCGAGTACTTCACCGCGGCGTCGAGGGCGACAAAAACGCACAGCTCGGTGCGGATCCCGTCCTCCTCGTGCTCGAACACGCTGTAGCCGAAGCCGTGGCGGCTGACGTAGGCGCCGGTTCCGCGCGCCGGCAGCGGCGCGGGCGACCAGAAGTAGCCGGATTCCTCGTCGCGCAGATAGCAGGCTTCGCCGCTCGCGTCGGTGACCGGGTCGTTGTGCCAGGGCGTGAGCCGGAACTCGTGGGCGTTCTCGCTCCACGTGTAGGCCGATCCGCTCTCGGAGATCACCGTGCCGAAGCCCGGATTGGCCAGCACGTTGACCCAGGGCGCCGGCGTCGCTCCGCCCGGCGGCAGCGTGATGACGTACTCGCTGCCATCCGGCGTGAATCCTCCGAGCCCGTTGAACAGGAT
Source organism: Betaproteobacteria bacterium (assembly GCA_016704895.1). GTDB lineage: Bacteria > Pseudomonadota > Gammaproteobacteria > Burkholderiales > Casimicrobiaceae > VBCG01. Next base: position 7,566 of record JADIZG010000006.1, on the reverse strand, counting down.
CAGGTCGCGCGCGGCGCGGCCTGGCGGCGGCGACGCCGCGCGAGGGCGGGTCGGCACCAGGCGCGGGACGCGCACCGCCGCCGGTCCGCGGCGGGCAACCTGGTCGACCAGGCTCCCGCGGCGGTCGGAGATGATCGCGCGCGCCACCGATTGCAGCAGGATGCGGTCCTCATTGGAGATCTGTTCCGCCGCGGCGAACGAAGATCCCGCCCGGCCGATCGATCACGTGCGCCTCGATCCCGGCCGCGATCAGCCCCATGATCTGGTCCTGGAGCACCTGCCGATAGCCGCCGCGGTCCTCGTTCCAGATCACGAGGTCCACGGCCAACCCCTTCAGCCGCCAGTACGCATGTGCCTGCACCAGCTGGCGCACGAGGTCGATGTTCTCGGAGTCTCCGATCTGCAGGAGCACGATCGGCAGATCGCCGGAGATCGCGTAGCTCCAGAGCCCGGACTGCCCGCGCCGGTTCCGCAGCAGAACGCTGGCTCTGGCGCGCAACGAGGCGTTCGCGTAGATGACGGAACCCGCGAGGCGCGAATAGAGTTGCGCAGCGGACTCGGTGGCGTTGATCTGGCGCAGCGTCACCCAGCTGTGCGTCCAGGCCAGGTCGAAGACGCGGTCCGCCAGATGCCGATCCTGGTACTTCCCCGCGAGGTCCAGCGCGGCGTCGCGCGTGTCGGCCATGCCGGAGGCGATGTCGATCGTCGCCGTCTGTTGCGGATCGAGGGCCATCCGATGCCGGACCGCGACGATCGGGTCGAGGACCGAGCCCTGGCTGCAGGACAGCCTGCCGGGTCGGGTCATCGCCTGCGGCGCGGCGACCGTTCGCCCGCGCCCGATGAACTCCATGCGATCGGTCTCGTAGGAAACGTCCGCCGATTCCGTGCCGTGGACCGCCATCAGGTGGAACATCCAGGGCGACTGCTCGTCGAGCGAACGGGGCCGGCGCGTGCAGAGGATCGCCTGCCGCTGCGCGACGATTTCGGTCTGCACGAAGAGATTGCAGAACGCCGGATGCAGCGCGTCGGCCGCAGCGGGCGCCGCCAGGGCGACTTCCGCGTAGCTCGTGACGTCGATGATCCGCCGCGTCCGCGAGCGGTTGGTGATGCGGACCCGGCGCAGCTCGATGTCGTCTTCCGGGGAAACGACGATTTCGGTGTGCGACTCGATGTCGCCGTCGAGCCGGCGGAACTCGGCGCGCGCTTCGGTGAAGATCGCCTCGTAGCGCGCCGGACGCGTCAACGTCGGCTGATGCGCGGTCGACCAGAACTCGCCGCTCTCCACGTCGCGGACGTAGCAGAACGTGCCCCAGTTGTCGCAAGTGGTGTCCTCCCGCCAGCGGGTGACGGCGAGGTCCTTCCAGCGGGTGCTGCCGCCGCCCGCGTTCGTGACCATGACGTGGTACCGGCCGTTCGACAGCAGCTGGACTTCCGGGACCGCCGTGTCGGGGCTGCCGAGGATGCGGACCGGCGCCTCGGGACCGCTGGACATCCCGAGGATCGCCGACAGCTCTGCAGGGTGCGAGAAGACCGACCCGGTCCTCGGGAATGCGCTCCTGCAACAGCAGCAGGGTCGCCTTGAACTGCGGATCCGATTCGAAGCGCTTCTGCAGCGGACGGGCGAGCAGCAGGTGCGAGAGCGACAGCAGGATCATGCCCTGGTGGTGCGCCATGTACGAACGCACCACCGCGCCGGCTTGCCCGCGAGGCAGGCGCGCCACGGTGAAGTCGATGGCTTCGTAGAGGCCGTACTGTCCGGCGAGTCCATCGGCGGCGAGACGCTGCAGGTTCATGCAGGCGGCCTCCGGCGCCACCATGAGCGCGAGCGCCGAGGCGTAGGGCGCAATCACGAGATCCTCGGCCAGCCCGCGCTTCAGCCCCAGGCCGGGCACGCCGAAGGCGCGATACTGGTAGTTGAGGCTCGCATCGACCGAGTTGTAGCCGGATTCGGAGATGCCCCAGGGCACGCCGCGCTGCTTGCCGTAGGCGATCTGGCGGTCCACGGTCACGCGGCAGGTCTGGTCGAGCAGCGTGTTCTCGTAGGAGGGCATCACGAGCAGCGGCATCAGGTACTCGAACATCGAGCCGCTCCAGGCGAGCAGCACCGGGTCCCCGCCCGCGGAGGTGAGCAGGCGCCCGAGCGCGAACCAGTTCTCCTGCGGCAGCTGTCCCTGCGCGATGGCCACGAAGCTCGCGAACCTCGCTTCCGACGCCAGCAGATCGTAGTAGCTCGGGTCGCGTCGGTTCTCGTCGACGTTGTAGCCGATGGCGAGCAGGTGGCGCGCGTCGTCGTAGAGGAAGCCGTACTCCATGCTTGCCAGCGCATCGCACCGCAGCGCCAGGCGCTCGATCTCCGCCATCCGATCGGCGGCGCGCTGGCTCGCCGTCGACGCGGCCCGGCCCATTCGTCCAGCCAGGCGTGGTCCTCCGTCGAGCCCGGTGCGGAGCGCCTGCGTTCGATGGAGGCGAGCCATTCGCCTTCGAGTGCCGCAAGCTCGCGCAGCGTCGGGATGCCGCGAACGTCCATCGGGTCGCCGGACCCGCTCGGCGCCGCCGGCAGTGCGCTCCACGGCGCGAGATGCGAGAGCTCGTCCTGGAGAGCCCGGCATTGCCGGACGAGGGCATCGGTCCAGAACGCCGGGTCGCCGGCGGCGCGAACCGCGCCAGAGGCCTCGGCGACGGGACTGCCGGCGACGTGGGTCGCGACCTCGGCAATGCCCTCGGCGATGCGGTCGAGCGTCTGGCGCGCATCCGCGACCGTCGCGGGGGGCGACTGGCAGGCGATCTCCAGATCCTGCTGCAGGCGGGCGAGCGGCGCGGGCGCGGTGCCGATCCAGGCGTCGACGAGCGTTCGCAGCGTGTCGCTCAAGCCCTCGAACCACTGCGGATCCACGATCCTGTCGTCGGCGAGCGCGAGCAGTCCCGGCCGCAGCGTCATCAGGTGGCCCGCGAGGTTCCCGCTGTCGACCGACGAAACGTAGCGCGGGGACAATGGCTCGAGCGTCTGCGTGTCGTACCAGTTGTAGAAGTGCCCTTGATGCCGGTCCATCGCCGCCATCGTGTCCAGCGCGCCCGCCGTGCGCTCGAGGAGTTGCCCGCCCGGGATGTAGCCGAAGTCGTAGGCGGTCAGGTTCGCGAGCAGCGCGAACCCCATGTTCGTCGGCGACGTGCGATGCGCGACACTGACGACCGGATGCTCCTGGAAGTTGTCCGGCGGCAGCCAGTGGTCCTCCGGGCCGACGAAAGTTTCGAAGAACGCCCAGGTCCTGCGCGCGAGCTTGCGGAGGAAGAGCAGCTGGTCCGTGGTCAGGCGGACTTCGCGGCGCGCCAGCGGCAGGCTGATCCACCAGGCGATCCCCGGCGACACGAGCCAGAGCAGAAGGATCGGGATCGCCGGTACCAGAGCGACCGGGGCGAAGGACGCCGTCGCGATGGCCGTCGCAATGGCAATGGCGGGGGCGATCCCCATCGACCTGACCGACGCTGCGAGCTCCGACCGGCGGGGTGAGTCCCCGGAACGGCGAGGATCGCGTTCGTCGGCGGCCGACGGATTCCACTCGAGGAGTCGCCGATGCGTGACCAGCATCCGCCAGGCGGTGCGTGCGATCGCATCGAGGTTGACCGACGCCTCGTAGGGGAGGAACGCGAGCGTCAGCGCCGTCTGGGCGGTGTTCCGGACGGCCGTGCTCGCGGTGGCGGCGAGGTGCTGGCGCAGCAGCACCTCGTCCGGCTTCTTCAGCAGGTCGAGGACGAAGGCGCTCGCCATGGGAAGCATGAGGATCGCGACCACGGCCAGCGTCCACAGCCACGCATCCGGCAGTGCGGTCCATCCAAGCAGCAGCAGCAGCGTCAGGGCCGCCGGGACCAGGCTGCGCCGCAGGTTGTCGAACAGCTTCCACAGCGACAGCGCCGACAGCGGATTGCCCGGCCGGTGTCCGTCGGGACCCGGCACGAGCGGCAGGAGCCACCCGGCCAGCTGCCAGTCCCCGCGAACCCAGCGGTGACGGCGGGCGACGTCCGCGCGGTACGTCGACGGGTGCTCCTCGTAGAGCTGAACGTCGCTCAGCAGTCCGGATCGTGCGTAGCAGCCCTCGAGCAGGTCGTGGCTCAGGATCCGGTTGTCGGGAAAGCGGCTGCCCAGGGCGCGCTCGACCGCGTCGACGTCGTAGATCCCCTTGCCGATGAACGAGCCTTCGTCGAACAGGTCCTGGTAGACGTCGCTGACGGCTCGCGTGTAGGGGTCGATTCCCGCGTCGCCGGAATGCATGCGCGCATACCACGAGCGGTTCGCGCCGACGAGGCTGATGCACACCCGCGGCTGCAGTATCCCGTAGCCGTCACTCACGCGCTCGCCGGCCCCGTGCCTGCCCGAGGCAGCGAAGCGCGGGCGGTTCAGCGGATGCGCCATCACGCCGGCGAACTGCCGCGCCGAGTCGCGCGGCAGCTGGGTGTCGGTGTCGAGCGTGATGACGTATTTCACGCCCGCGAGTGGCGCGGTGTCGCCGACGACGAGCGAGAAGCGTTCGTTCGCGCGGTTGCGCAGCAGCGCGTTGAGGTCCTCGAGCTTCCCGCGCTTGCGCTCGTGACCCATCCACGTGCGTTCCTGCGGATTCCATCGGCGCGGACGGTGAAACAGGAAGAAGGTGTCGCTGGTGGCGCCTTCGTCGTCCGGGTCCGGCGCGCGGCGGTAGGCTTCATTGAGGCGTTCGATTCCCTCCCGGGCGAGCCGCAGCAGGTCGTCGTCTCCCGGCAGCGTTTCCGAGGAGCGTCCGGAAAATCGGTCAGCAGGCCGAAGTGCAGGTGAAGGTCCCGATTGGCGAGAAAGCGAACCTCCAGCGCCTCGACCAGGCTTTCGATGCCCTCGGCGCTTGTGAGCATCGTCGGCACCACCACCAGCGTGCGCGACTGCGGCGGAATCCCGCTGGCGTAGTCCATGCGCGGGAGGGAATGTGGCGTCACCAGCAGTGTCGCCAGCCAGTTCACCATCCCGACGGCCAGTTGACTGGTTGCCAGCAGCAGCAGGACGCCGAGCGTCGCGAGCAGCGGGTACGGAACCCCTTCGCCGTACGCCTTCGCCATGAGCGCCGCCGTGAGCGCCGTCGTGAAGACCGCGATCGCGCCGAGGTACGCCAGCAGCGGACGTCGATGACCCGCCCTGCGCACGGCCGCGACGAACGGGAGCCGAACCTCGGCGGCGCGCTCGAGCCGCGGTTGTCCCTTGTCGATCAGGTAGTAGCCGACGTGGGCGGTGCGATCGTCGTCGCCGCTGCCGTTCGCGCGCCCCTCGCTGGCCAGCGCGATCGCCTCGCGCGCAACGTCGAATTCGGATCGATCGCTGCGCTTCGCGATCTCCTCCACGACGTGCCGGTAGCGATCGCGGGTCGCGAAATCCATCCCGGCGTAGTCGCCGCCCGGGTCCTCGCGCAAGGTCGACTCGACGGCGCTCATCGTCTCGACGAAGTCGCGCCAATCCATCGATCCCAGGAATCGCAGGCTGCCGATCGTGTTGCTGATCGAGACCTGGTCGCCGGCCTGCTCCTGGGTCTCCGATTGCACCAGCTGCTCGATCGTGAGGCCCGACTCGGCAAGGCGCTGTTCGATCCAGGTGAGCGGCAACGCCAGCGCGGCGCTCTGTCCCTGCAGCCGGCGCGCCAGTTCGGCGACGAACGAGCTCACCATCGGCGGGTTCGAACGCGCCATGTCCGCGATCACCACGATCAGGTTCTTGGGATCGCGCTCGGCGACGTCCAGCATCTCGTCCGCCCAGACATCGGCCCGGCTCCGGTCGATCGCCCCCGCCGCGATCCGGGCGCCGACGCGACGGAGATTCTCGATGAGCGCCAGGCGCAGCATGATCGGAATGGCCCACAATTCGCCCAGCCTGAGCGGCGTCACCGTCTGGTAGGCCGCCACGAAGCGAAAGCGTTCCGCGTCGACCCGGCCGTCGCCGTGCGAGATCGCCTCGAACGCGAGGTCGTAGACGCGGGGAAGCAGGGCCGAGGGCCCGTGCGCCAACCGGGGCAGCTCGCGGCTGTAGCCCTTGGGCAGGTGGTGCTTGGCCGTGCGGATCTGCTCGTCGATCAGGTAGAAGTTGTCGAGCAGCCACTCCGCAGCCGGCGTGATGCGCCGGCCGTCGGTGACGGCTGCCGTCATCAGGTCGCAGACCTCGACCAGCACGCGTTCGTTCTCGGCTAGCCGCGGCAGCAGCCGGTCGGCGTGACCGGGCGCGAGCCGGTGCCTGGCCGCGAGGTCCTTGCCGTGCTGCTCCATCTGATCCGCGCTGAATAGCGCCGATCGCAGCGGCGGCTCTCGCCGGTGAACCTGCCTGGCGAGTCGGCGCGGCCGAAGCGCGCGATGAACTCGAGCAATCGTTTCGAACAGGGTCGGCCCGCTGGCGTTCAATTCGGAAACCTGGCGTTCCCGGACCGGGACGATGCAACAGCGGGCGCCGCATTTCCCCTTATTCCCAGCAGCTCGGCCACCGGCTGCAGCTGGACCACGTGCTCGGAGACGACCTTGACGATGACGACGAGCGGAATGCCCGAGCAGCATGCCCCAGATCCCCCAGAGCCAGCCCCAGAACAGGAGCGAGATGAAGACCGCTGCGGAATTCATTCTCGCGATCCGCCCGGTCATCCACGTCGTGATGAACGTCCCCACGACGGTGGCGATCGCCAGCGACGCTCCGCAGACCAGGAACGCCACCGGCAACGACTCGAACTGCATGAACGCGGCCATGCCGGCGGAGGCGGCCGTGACACCGGGGCCGAGGTAGGGGACGACGTGCAGCAAGCCCGAGGCGACGGCCCAGGCCCCCGCGTTCTCGAGGCCGATCCAGCGAAAGGCGATCCAGGCGAGCACGGCGACCAGCACGTTCGTCGACAGCAGCATGAACAGGTACTTCTGAATCGAACCGTTGATGTCGTCCAGGATCTGCACGGTGATCTTCTTGTTCGAAAGCGTGGGACCGGTCAGCCGCACAAGCTTGCGCTTGAACGTGTCTCCGCCGAGCAGCAGGAAGAACGTCAGGAACAGCACCATGACGGCCTGGCCCAGGAAGCCCGCGACGCCCATCGAGCCGGCCAGGAGCGCGTTGCCGAACTTGAATCCGGGCGCGTCGACGACCTGCGTCGATGCCTTCCTGGCGGGCGCGCCGCCGGTCGCCTGGGTGGTTGCCGCCTCGACTTCGGCCGCGGCGCTCTGCATCTTCCGGATGTTGCCGGCAGGCTCGGCGCGCATCCGCTCCAACGCGCCGGAGAAGGTCCGCGCCGCGTCGGGGAGCTGCTCGATGATGGCCTGCATCTGCCCGCGCAGCGAATAGCCGCCGAATCCGAGCAACGTCATCACGCTCACCATCACGATGATGGCGGCGACTGCACGCGGAATCCTGATTCGCTCCAGCAGGACGACGAGCGGATTGAGCGCATAGGCGGCGAGGATGCCGAGCAGGAGCGAGACGACGAGCGGCTGAGCGACCTCGAGCGCGCCGACGACCGCGATCACGGCAAGGATCGTGAGCGCCAGGCCGCGTGCATTGACGGGTATGCGGACCATCGGGACCGCGTG
>JADIZG010000005.1 GCA_016704895.1 Betaproteobacteria bacterium | reverse complement strand
GTCGTCGTCGCCTTCGCCCCGCGCGCGTCCGTCGACGTCTTCACGTTCCCCGCCGCATCGAACGTCCGCGTCGTGATCCCCGTGTCAGGCGACACCTGCGACACCGGATTGCCCAACCCATCGTGGCCGTAAGTCGTGGTCAGGTCGCGCGGATCGGTCACCCCGGTCAGGTTGCCCGCGTTGTCGTGGGCGTAGCTCGTCACGCCCAAGCCGGGGTCGGTCATCGTCAGAAGGCGGTTCAAGGCGTCATAGCTGCTGGTCGTAGCGTGCGAGAGCGGGTCGGTGGTCGTGAGCCGGTTGCCGTTGCCATCGTACGTGTGCACCGTCGTCTGCGCCTGCGCCCCGATCTCCCGGGCGAGCCGGTTCAGGCCATCGTAGACCCGGCTGCGCGTGCGGGCCAGGATCCCCTGCGGATCGAAGGCCTCCTCCTTCGTCCGGTTACCCATGCCATCAAGCGTGTAGACGATCCGGTTGCCCGGGCCGTCGTGAACCTCGGTCAGGCGGTGGGCTTCGTCGTAGACGTAGCCGAGCGTCGACCCGTCGGGCATCTCGACGCCGATGAGCTGGCCCGCGAGGTCGTACGCATAGGTCGTGACCTCGCCGCCGACATCGCGCGACGTGAGGCGCCCGCGCGGGCCGTAGCTCATCGTGGTGATCATCCCATTCGGATCGGTCATCGACGTGAGCCGGCCCGCCGCGTCATAGGCCGTGAACTGCGTCACGTGGCCGACCCGACTGGTGACCGTCGCGATCTGCCCGCGCCTGCCGGGGTCAGGGTCGTCGTCGGCGTGGTACGTCGTGGTCGCGACCTTGTTGTTCGGATCGGTCGCAGTAAGCACGCGACCAAAGGTTCCGACGATCCTTCCACGTCCGCGTGATCGTCGTCAGTGCCATCGTTCTTCGGCGCGGTGGTCTTCGTCTGCGTGAGGTTCCGGCCGCGTCGTAGGTGAACGCCGTCGTCTTCGTGCCTCCGGGCGCCGGCTCGACGATCGACGCGGGCTGCCGCCGCGTCGCGTGCCAGCCCGTCGTGACCTTGCGCACGTCCGGCCTCGCGGGAGGCGACGCCAGCGAGGCCGCGCAGTCCTCGGCCGCGGCCAGGCCCTCGACACGGCCGTTTCGAGGTTGCGCGTCGCATCGTAGGCGTAGCAGGTCTTCCTGCCGTTGAAGTCCGTCCTTGACGCGATGTTGCCGACCGCGTCGTAGGTCAAGGCACTCGCTGCGCCACCTCCGCAGCCCGCGCAAGGCTGGGATACGCTCGTCGTTCTCGCGAAACCCTTGACGTTCGTCTTTCCAAGGGTCGAACGGTCCCGAGCGGATCGGTCGCGGATGCCGTGGTCCCGTGCTGTACTGGTACCGGTTGGCCCCCGCCATGCTCGGTCTGGCTCACGCGGCCGTTCGAGTCGTACTTGTAGGTTGCCGAAACGCGACCCGTTCTCGTCGACGATGCCGGTCAGCGACCGTAGTAGGAGGTGTTCGCGATGTTCTCCTCTCTCCATGTAGAGTACTGACGCTGGCCGCCGCCAGGATAGGTCACCGATGCCAGGTAGCCCTTCGCGTCGTACGCGTAGGAGATCGACTGCCCATCGGGCGTCGCGATCGCCACGAGTCGGTCAGAGGCGTCGTATGCAACGAGAGCACGCGCCCCATCGAATCCGTCACGGTCTGCAGCCGACCGCCGGCGTCGTAGGCGAGCAATTGCGTCCAGCCATCGAGCCCGCGGATCGACGTCAGGCGCCCGTCGAGATCGTAGGTCTCCCGGGAGTTGTCGACCAGCATCAACGCGCGCTCGACAACCGCCCCGCCGCCATCCAGGACGTCGGCCAGCGATTCCGACTGCTCTGGACGGCCGGCCCAGCTCGTGCCGCTGCGGTAGAAGTAGAGCGCCGCGTTGTTGCTCCGATACGCGATCATCGTGGTCTGGCTGGTCCCCGCATACTGGACGAGCCGCTGGTCGAACGGGGTTCGCCAGTAGTCGCCAAGGCCGAAGCGCGGTGCCGAAACGTTGATGAGCCACGGAAAGCCCGTGCTCAGGTAGGTGCGCCGGATCTCCAGAGGTCGCGGGCCGCCCGAGGCGTAGTCCACCTCGTCCTGAAGCTTGTCGCCAGTGTGGGCGTTGACCGGGTTTCCGATCCACGCGCGGGATCGGAGGCTCCTGGACCCGACCATGGCATCGACCCGCCTCCGCCCGGAGTGCCCGGCGCCGGACAGGACGGTGGCGAGTTCGATTCGCGGAAGCAAAGTTTGCCCCCGAGGCCGTCGAAACCGTTGAACCAGCCAGGTTGGCAGAAGATTCCGCGCAGGCGACTGACACCAACCTGGGTAACGATGCCTGTGGCGCAGTAGTTGCCGGCCCACACGATGCCGTCGGTCACCGGATCGCTGGTCTCCTTGCCGACGATGCCGGCGTCCCACGTCACCGGGACGTAAGGCGAGGAAACGCGCGTCGCCGTCGTACCGGCAGAAGTTGTTGTAGCCAGTAGCCGGGTTGATCCACCCCAGCGCGTAGCCGACCGCCTCGTCTTCGGACCAGAGCGACTCCACGGGCGCGGACGCCCCATAGAAGTCGAACGGCTCGTACCACCACGCCCCGACCGACCTCGGCCGGCACTCGATGTCGCTCGTCGGGCTGTTGTGCTTGCAGGTGTATTCGGCGGCGTTCGCATGGGGGGACAGCGAAGAACGCCAGCCCGCCTGTCGTCACGGCGAGCAGAAGGGCCAGCACGTTCGTCGCATGCTTCATGCGTGGATTCTGGCGCGCGGTGCCCGTCGCGCTCGCAGCGCAAGCGGCACCGATTCGAAAATGCAAACCTCGCCATGCCAGCGCGCAGCCGGTGCCGACGACAAGCGCCTAGACCTTCAGGATCCGCTCGCCCCGCCCGATCCCCGACGCGCCCGTGCGCACGGTCTCGAGGATGACGCCGGGCTCGATCGCGGTGAGGAACGCGTCGAGCTTCTCGCCGGTGCCGGTCAGCTCGATCGTGTAGCTCTTGTCGGTGACGTCGAGGACGCGGCCGCGGAAGATGTCGGCGAGCCGCTTCATCTCGTCGCGGTCCTTGCCGGCGGCGCGCACCTTGACGAGCATCAGCTCGCGCTCGATGTGGTTGCCGTCGGTGAGGTCGACGACCTTGACCACCTCGACGAGCTTGTTCAGCTGCTTGGTGATCTGCTCGATGACGTCGTCGGAGCCGATCGTGACGATCGTCATCCGCGACATCGTCGGGTCCTCGGTCGGCGCGACCGTCAGCGACTCGATGTTGTAGCCGCGCGCCGAGAAGAGCCCCGAGATCCGCGACAGCGCGCCCGCCTCGTTCTCGACCAGGATGGAGAGGATGTGCCTCATCTCACAGCTCCTCCGCCAGGATCATCTCGGTGAGCCCCTTGCCGCCGGGCACCATCGGGAAGACGTTCTCGGTCTGGTCGGTGATGAAGTCGAGGAACACGAGGCGCTCCTTCTGCGCGAACGCCTCCTTCAGCGCCCCCTCGATGTCGCCCGGCTTCTCGATGCGCATCCCGACGTGGCCGTAGGCCTCGGCGAGCTTCACGAAGTCGGGCAGGGCGTCCATGTAGGACTCGGCGTAGCGGTTGCCGTAGAAGAACTCCTGCCACTGGCGGACCATGCCCATGTAGCGGTTGTTGAGGTTCACGATCTTGATCGGCAGGTGGTACTGCTTGCAGGTCGACAGCTCCTGGATGCACATCTGGATCGACGCCTCGCCGGTGACGCACGCGACCGTCGCGTCCGGATTCACGAGCTGCACGCCCATCGCGGCGGGCAGGCCGAAGCCCATGGTGCCCAGCCCGCCGGAGTTGATCCAGCGGCGCGGCTTGTCGAACTTGTAGTACTGCGCGGCCCACATCTGGTGCTGGCCGACGTCGGAGGTGATGAACGCGTCGCCGTTCGTGACCCGGTAGAGCGCCTCGATCACCGCCTGCGGCTTGATGAGCGGGCTCGCCTTGTCGTAGCGCAGGCAGTCCTTGCGCTGCCACTCCTTGATGTCCGCCCACCACGCCTTGAGCGCGGTGGCGTCGGGGCGCGTCGGCGAGCCCTCGATCAGCTTGAGCATCTCGTCGAGCACGTCGCCGACGTAGCCCACGATCGGCACGTCGACCTTGACGCGCTTGGAGATCGACGACGGGTCGATGTCGATGTGGATGATCTTGCGGTCGGCACGGTAGAAGTGCTGCGGATTGCCGATCACGCGGTCGTCGAACCGGGCGCCGACGGCGAGCAGCACGTCGCAGCTCTGCATCGCCATGTTCGTCTCGTAGGTCCCGTGCATGCCGGGCATGCCGGTGAACTGCGGATCGGTGCCGGGGAAACCGCCCAGCCCCATCAGCGTCGTGGTGCACGGGAAGCCCAGCAGGCGCACCAGCCGCGTGAGCTGCGGCGCCGCGTCGTTGAGGATCACGCCGCCGCCCGCATAGACCATCGGGCGCTTCGCCTCGAGCAGCAGCTGCACCGCCTTCTTGATCTGGCCCGCGTGCCCCTTGGTGACCGGGTTGTACGAGCGCAGCGTCACCGTCTTCGGGTACGCGTACTCGGTCGACGCCTGGGTGACGTCCTTCGGGATGTCGACCAGCACGGGGCCGGGCCGGCCGGTCGCCGCGAGGTAGAACGCCTTCTTGATCGTCGTCGCGAGGTCCTTGACGTCCTTGACCAGGAAGTTGTGCTTGACGCACGGCCGCGTGATGCCGACGGTGTCGCATTCCTGGAACGCGTCCTGGCCGATCGCGTGCGTCGGCACCTGCCCGGTCAGCACGACCATCGGGATCGAGTCCATGTACGCGGTCGCGATGCCGGTCACCGCGTTGGTGACGCCCGGGCCCGAGGTGACCAGCGCCACGCCGACCTTCCGGCTCGACCGCGAATAGCCGTCCGCGGCGTGCACGGCGCCCTGCTCGTGGCGCACCAGCACGTGCTTGACCTTGTCCTGCTTGAAGATCTCGTCGTAGATGTTGAGAACCGCGCCGCCGGGATAGCCGAAGACGTACTCGACGCCTTCGTCCTGCAGGCAGCGGATGACGATTTCCGCACCCGTGAGTTGCATGGTGGAGCCTCGATGAGTTGACGGTGTCGCCCCGGACGCGCGTGCGCGTGCCGGGAACTGCAAAACTGCAGCGCGCCGGGGGTGGGCGCGTTCGTCAGGGCTCGGGTAGAAGCCGGTTCCGCCGCCTCCCTGCGGATGCCCCGAACGCGCTCGTGGCGCGACCGGAGGGGAGGCTAACGGCCGTTTTTGCAGCACAGCAGCGGGGCGAACCCCGCAGCCCCGAGAGTAGCCGCACCCCCCTGTTCGGGTCAAGTCCGTTCTGCAATGCACAATGGCGGGGTGACCGAAACTCCCTATAATCACGCCCACCCGCGCCCCCACGGCGCAACGACCGTCCCCTGGCGACCACGCAGGAAATCTCGGCCTTCCTCGCCCAAGTCGAGCGGCGCGCGTTCAAGCACGCGATGTTCGCCGTTCGCGACGAGGATGGGGCCCTCGACATCGTGCAGGACGCGATGCTCAAGCTGACCGAGAAATATGCGGACAAGCCCGCGGCCGAGCTTCCGCCCCTCTTCCAGCGGATACTCCAGAACACGATCCACGACCATTTCCGGCGCCAGAAGGTCCGCTCGACGTGGACGACCGTCCTCTCGGCACTGGGAAAAGGCAACGAAAAGGACGACGATCACGACCCGTTGGAGATGTTGCCGGCAAAGTCGGACTCGAGCGTGCCCGCGGATCCCGCCGCGCAGTTCGAGCAACGGCAGGTCGTCGGATTGATCGAACAGGCGCTCGTCAGGCTTCCAGCGCGTCAACGGGAGGCATTTCTCCTGCGTTACTGGGAAGAGCTCGACGTGGCGGAGACCGCGGCGGCGATGGGTTGCTCGGAAGGCAGCGTGAAGACGCATTGCTCCCGGGCAGTCCATGCATTGGCCGAGATGCTTTCGGCCCAAGGGGTGCGACTATGACGGCCAACGACAAGGAAATCGCAGGAAAAATAACGGCTTACCTGGACGCAGGCACCAAGGAGCTGAAGAGCGGGACCGCCTACCGGCTGCAGCAGGCCCGGGCGGCGGCCTTGGCCCGGCTGCAGGGACCGATGCGGTCGCCCGAGGCGGCGCTTGCCGGCGCCGGCGGGACGCTGGGCGGCACGCGGCCGTTCTACGCGCAGGTCCGGTTCTGGATCGGCGTGGCGCTGATCGCGGCGGCCGGCTTCGGCTGGCAGCAGTGGCAGGCCTACCAGGCGATCAACGAGGCGGAGGAGATCGACGCGATGCTCCTCTCGTCCGAGCTGCCCATCGACGCCTACCTCGACCGGGGATTCCAGGCTTGGCTCAAGACCGCCGGGCAGTACTGACCGCGGCCCTCGCCGCGGCGGGCCTGCTGGCGCTCGCGCCGGCGATCGGCTTCGCACAGATCGCCCTCAAGTCCCCGAAGTGGTCCGAGCTCACGCCGCAGGAGCGCGAGGTCCTGGCCCCGCTCGCCCCGGAGTGGGAGAGCCTCGACGCGCAGCGGAAGCAGAAGTGGCGGGGCATCGCCCAGCGCTACCCGCAGATGAAGCCCGACGAGCAGGCGCGCGTCCAGGAGCAGATGCGTCCATGGGCCCAGCTCACCCCCGACGAGCGCCGGAAGGCGCGCGAGCAGTACAAGTCGATTGCCAAGCTCCCGCCCGAGCAGAAGTCCGACGTGCGCCAGAAGTGGGACGAGTACCAGAGCCTGCCTCCCGAGAAGAAGCGCGAGCTCGCGACGAAGCCGCCTTCGTCGGGGAACAAGATTCCGGCGCCCGCCTCGACCCCGCCCGGCGCCAAGCCGGGGACGACCTCGCCGCGTTGACGCCGGCCCGACCGCAGCGATGACGGCCGCGGCGTCCGGCGCCCCGGCGGCGAACGCCGGGATCGGCCGCCGCCTCGGTGCGCTGATCTACGAGGCGCTGATCGCTGCGGCACTGGTGCTCGCCGCCGGATTCGCGCTCACGCCGCTGATGTCGCCGACGGCATCGCCTGCCGCAGGACTTCCCGTGCCGACGGGCGCCGGACGACTCGCCGGCTTCGCGCTGCTCGTCGTGGCACTCGGCGCGTTCTACGTCTGGAGCTGGACCGGCGGGCGGAGGACACTGCCGATGAAGACGTGGCGCCTGCGCCTCGTCGACCCGACGGGCGCCCCGCCCGCCGCCGCGCGCGCGGTCGCGCGCTATGCCGCCGCGTGGATCGGCCCGACCATCGCGGTCGCCGCGTACGCGGCGACGCACTCGCGCCTTGCCTGGCTCGCACTCGGAATCGGATACGCGTGGTCGCTGGTCGATCCCCACCGGCGCTTCCTGCACGACCGGATCGCCGGGACGCGCATCGTCCGCGATCCGCCCGGTCCGCCGCCGCCCGCCGGAACGCTCTGAGCGCGGATCACTCCGGCTGCGCGGGCGCCTGCGCACGGGCGAGCGCGACACCCGCCGCGATCAGCACCATGCCGGCGAGCGCGAGCGCGTCGAGCGTCTCGCCGAACAGCATCCACGCCATCAGCGCCGTCACCGGCGGCACGAGGTAGAACAGCGCCGCGACGTTCGCCGCGGCACCGTGTCGAAGCAGCACGTAGAGCAGGCTGATCGCGCCCACCGACAGCACGAGCACCGACCACGCGAGCGCGAAGCCGAACGCCGGCGTCCAGCGGATCGACGCGGGCTCGAGCAGGAACGCCAGCGGCAGGTACGCCAGCGCGCAGACGGTGAACTGGATCGCCGCGCCGGCACGCAGGTCGACGCGGCCGCAATGCCGCTTCTGGTAGAGCGTCCCGACGCTGATGCCTGCGAGCGCGATCACTGCGGCACCAGGCCGGTCAGGTCGCCCGAGAAGCCCAGCTTGTGGCGTACGACCAGTGCGACGCCGGCGAGTCCCAGCGCGAGGCCGAACCACTGCCGGGCGACGACCCTCTCGCCGAGCCAGCCGTGCGCGATCAGCACCGTGACGATCGGCTGCAGGCCCACGAGCATCGCGATCGTGCCGGCGGGCATGCCGCCCGAGATCGCGTGGAACACGCCGCCGAGGTACAGGCCGTGCACCATCAGCGCGGCGACGCCCGAATGGAACGCCTCGCGGCGCGACGGCCAGCGGGCGCCCGTCGCGATCGCCACCGCCGTCACCAGCGCGGCCACGCACGCGAAACGGACGAACAGGAACGAGTAGGGCGGCGCGTCGGGGAGCCCGAGCTTCGCCGCGATGAAGCCGGTGCTCCAGAGGAGGACGAACAGGGCCGGGAAGAACGCCGCCCCGCGCGGCGGCGCCGGGCTCAGGGCTTCGCCTTCCCGGACGTCGCCGGCGCCTTCGCGGGGCTCGCGGCCTTGCGCTTCGCGCGGTTGAAGCGCGCGATCGACTCGACGATCTCGGCGCGCGCGTCCTCGGCCTCGACCCAGTTGCCGACCCGGACCCACTTGCCCGGCTCGAGGTCCTTGTAGTGCTCGAAGAAGTGCGCGATCTGGCGCGTCGTGATCTCGGGCAGGTCGCGCGGGGACTTGACGTTCCGGTAGAGCGACGAGAGCTTGTCGATCGGCACCGCGAGGATCTTCGCGTCGCCGCCCGCCTCGTCGTCGAGCTTGAGCATCCCGATCGGCCGGCAGCGCACGACGACGCCGGTGATGAGCGGGACCGGCGAGAGGACGAGCACGTCGCAGGGGTCGCCGTCGTCGGAGAGCGTCTGCGGGATGTAGCCGTAGTTGCACGGGTAGTGCATCGCGGTGGACATGAACCGGTCGACGAACACGGCGCCGGTGTCCTTGTCGACCTCGTACTTGATCGGGTCCGCGCGCATCGGGATCTCGATGATCACGTTGCAGTCGTGCGGAATCTCCTTGCCGGCCGGGACGCGGTCGAGGCTCATGGGAAGGGTCCTGCGCTGGGAGGGGGCGGGCGGCGATTATAGCCGCCGGCCGCGCCGATCGCCGGGGCGCGACAACCCGCGCCGGGCGCGGCATACTTCCCGACTCGCCCACGGCACGCTCCCGCCGTCCGGACCCTTCTCCACGAGGACCACGATGCGCCTGCCCACCCTCACGACGATCGCCCTTCTGCTCGCAGCCCTCGCGCCGGCCGGCACCGCCCTCGCGCAGGAATTGCGCGCCGCGGCGCTGGTGCCGCCGTTCTCGGCAGCGAAACCAGGAAAGCCGCCCGCGCCCTGGGACACGATCAGGATCAACGACCGCAAGACGCTCACGACCTACGAGATCGTGCAGAACAGCAACGAGAGCGTGCTGCACGCGATCGCCGACACCTCGGCGAGCGCGCTGGGCGTGGCCGTGAGCTTCGACATCAAGGCGGCGCCGGTGCTCTCGTGGCGCTGGCGCGTTGCCGGCCTGATCCCGGACGCCGACAACTCGGTCGCGTCGAAGGAGGATTCGCCCGCGCGGATCATGCTCGAGTTCGACGGCGACAAGTCGAAGCTCTCGTTCTCCGACCGGGCGGCGTCGAGCTTCGCGAAGAACCTCGGGGGCCGGGAGCTGCCGTACGCGACGCTCATGTACATCTGGTCGAACAGCGCGCCGGTGGGCACCATCATCCCGAATCCCCACGCGAAGCGCATCCAGATGATCGTCGTGTCGAGCGGCGCCGCCGGCGTCGGCAAGTGGCAGGACCTGAAGCGCAACGTGCGCGACGACTACAAGCGCGCGTTCAACGAGGAGCCGGGGCTGCTCAAGTCGGTGGGCGTGATGACCGACACCGACAACACCGGGACGAAGGCCGAGGCCTGGTACGGAGACCTCGCGTTCTCGCCGGCGCCATGACCGGGCGCGGTCCGCTCTGGTCGCTGGACGGCGCGGCGGTCGAGCTGCGCGGCGAAGGCCACTACGTGGCGCCCGGCGCGACGCTGATCGGCCGCGTCGTGCTCGAGGACCGGGCGACGGTGTGGTTCGGCGCGATCGCGCGCGCCGACAACGAGCCGATCGTCATCGGCGCCGGGAGCAACGTCCAGGACGGAGCGGTGCTGCACGCCGATCCCGGCTTTCCGCTCACGATCGGCGCGCATTGCACGGTCGGCCACCAGGCGATGCTGCACGGCTGCACGATCGGCGACGGAACGCTCGTCGGCATCAAGGCGGTCGTGCTGAACGGCGCCACGATCGGGCGCGAATGCCTGATCGGCGCCAATGCGCTCGTTCCCGAGGGCAAGTCGATTCCCGACCGATCGCTCGTCGTCGGGAGCCCCGGCCGCGTCGTCCGGACCCTCACCGACGAGGACGTGGCGGGCCTGAGGCGAGCTGCCGAGGGCTACGTCGCCAACGCCGCGCGCTACCGGTCGGGCCTGAAGGCCGACCCCCGCGACCCGAACCGATAGCGGCCGGCCCGGCGACGCGGCGTGTCGCACCGCCGGACGGGGACGGCGGCGGCACCCCGAAACGGGCGCTCCGGCGAATCCGGAACGGCGGCTCGCCGCATCCAACGCGGGCAGGCCCCCTCCGGACCCCTTCATGCGCCGCTCCGCCCTTCCCGTCCTAGTCGTCGCCTGCATCATCGTCGCCACCGTCCTGGCGTGGCTCTTCCTGCAGCGCGTCGTCTTCCGCCCGGCGCCGGCCGACGATTCCGACGGTCCGACCGTCGCGGAAGTCCGGACGCCGGGCGCTTTCACGCGGATCAGCGTCGCCGGGCTCGCGAGCGTCGAACTGGTCCAGGGCGACCGCCACGAAGTCAGGATCGAGGCGCCGGCCGGCCGCGTGCAGCGCGTCCGGACGCGCGTCGACGACGGGACGCTCACGATCACGAACCGCAGCGGGCACGTCGAGATACCGCTGTTCGGCGACGGTGCGCACACGGCGTCGCCCCGCATCGTCGTGACGGCGCCGTCGATCGAATCGATCGTGGTCAACGGCGCGGTGGCGTTCTCGGCCGGCAGGCTCGACGTCCCGGCGCTGCGCATCGCGGCATCGGGCGCGGCGAAGCTCAGGATCGACGACCTCAAGGCCGAGTCGCTGCGCCTCTCCGGCGCCGGCGCGGTCCAGATCGACGTCGCGGGGCGGGTCGCCGAGCAGTCGATCAGCCTGTCCGGCGCGGGCGACTACCGCGCCCCCCGGCTCCTGAGCGAGACCGCGAAAGTCTCGGTCGCCGGCGCGGGACGCGTCGTCGTCCACGCCGAGCAGTCGCTGCGCGTGAGCCTGTCGGGCGCGGGCAACGTCGAGTATCTCGGCAATCCCGAGGTCAAGCAGAGCGTCAGCGGCATCGGCCGCGTCAAGCGCCGCGAGACCGGCGCCGCGCCGATCGGGACGGGGCTTCGGGTGGCCGCGGTCAGTGCGCGAGGATCTCGGCGCCCGGCGGGACGGTCTCCGGCTTGAACAGGAGCGTGAGCCCGGTCGACGGATCGCGGTCGGCGTAGACGCCGGCGAGCATCCGGACGTCGCCGATCCGGCAGTCGCGCGCGAGGTCCGCGAGCATCGCGGCCACGTCGGCCACGCGGTCGAGCGGATGGAGCGGACAGCGGAAGCCTTCCGCCTCGCGCGGCTCGAGCGGGGACGACAGGGACAGGCGCAGTTCGCCGCCCGTGGCCGCGCCCGGCACGCGATGCGCGCTGATCACGGCGACCGGCTCGCCCACCGAGGCGCGCAGGCGCCTGATCGCATTGCTCGCGAACAGCGCCGCGCTCGCCTCGCGCTGGACGCTGCGCCCGGTCGCGACGGCCGCGGGCAGCGATTGCGGCGCGCGCGGCAGCGCGACGACCGAGACGCCGGGCCGCGCGAGCGACCGCGACAGCGCCTGCGTGAACGGGATGCCCCATTTGCCGACGCCCGCGTTCGCGACGATTGCCGACGGGGACGCGGCGAGCGCCGAGCCGACGACGAAGCGCAGGTGCACGCGCTCGCCGCCGGGCACCGCGACGAAGGGCGCGGGAGCGAGATCCAGCGGTGCGAGCGGCGCATCCAGCGCCGGAAGCGCCGCCGCGCGCATCAGCGCGGGCATCGCCGCGACGTCGATCGCATCCGCGGCGCACAGCGCGCCGGACAACGCGAACTGGCGATTGCCCCCGAGCGCGCCGTGCTCGGACAGGATCGCCGCGAGCTCGCCGGGATCGGCGACGACGGCGTCGAGCGTGCATTCCGCGTCGCCTTCCGCGGCGACGACGATCACGACCGGCAGCGCGAAGAGCACCGGCGCGAGCGCTCCGTCGCCGGAGCGCTCGACGTGCGCGACGATCGCGCGCCAGAGATGTCGATGGATCGCGGCCGACGGGCTCGAGGCGAGCGCATCCGCGAGCGACGCGCCGTCCCCGGCGTCGACCAGCGCACCGACGCGCCCGGCGAGTTCCGCCTCGCGCGCATCGGCGACGATGCCGGTGTCGGCGCCGAGGCTGGCGTCGGCCAATGCGTGCAGCGCGCGCGCCGCGGCGGTCGCGGCATCGGCAGGCGGGTAGGTTCGGGGGTCGGGAATCATCGCGGAAGGCGCCTCCCTGGCGCCGCCGGATTCTCGCATGCGCGGCACGCGCTGCCGCGGGCCATCCGGATCAGATGAGGCAGAACGGGCCGGCACCCAGCGATGCCGGCACGAACAGGGCGCGCCACAACCCCGCGAGCGCGAAGACCGCGACGATCGCGCCGGCCGCCCAGCGCACTGCCTTCGCCTCGAGGCGGCGCTTCATGCGCGAGAGCGCCCAGCCGGCGGCGAGCAGGTTGGGCAACGTGCCCACGCCGAACGCGAGCATGATCAGCGCACCCTGCCAGGCGCCGCCCGACAGCAGCGCGAGCGGCAGCACGCCGTAGACCAGCGCGCAGGGCGTGAGCCCCCAGAGGGCGCCGAGCGCGAACCGCGACGCGATGCCTCGCCCGCGCAGGGCCCGCCCGGCGGCGGGCGCGAGCGCCGAGTACAACTTGAGCCCCAGCGCCTCCAGCGAGGATGGCGCGGTCCTGCCGCGGGCGATGCCCCACGCGAGCAGCAGCAGCATCACGTTGGCGGCGACGTACAGGCCCCGCTGGAGCGGCGAGAACGCCTGCGCGAACGCCGTGCCGCCGGCCGCCCCGAACAGCGTCCCGAGCAGCACGTAGGTGAGCACCCGCCCGGCGTGAGCGGCCGCCTGTCCCGCGACGACGTCGCGGCGGGGCTCGAGCGGGACCGTCGCGCGTCCCTGGACGATCGTCACGTAGGCGCCGCACATGGCGAGGCAGTGGAGCCCTCCCAGGAGCCCCGCTATCCATGCTGCGAGCATGGCCGTTTGCGGCATCGGTCAGCCGTGCCCCGCGGAAAGGTCGCGACGACGTGCACGGACCCGGCGGACAGGTTTGGTACACTGCTCCAGTTTGATCAGGATCAAGGTTCACCTCTCCCATGCCGAGCTCGTCTCCGCGACCCGCTGCCCCTCCCGCCGGGGACGCCTTTGGCCGTAACGGACAAGTGATTTCCCTGCGCGAGCTCAAGACGCACTGCTCGACGTGCTCGATGCGCGAGCTGTGCCTCCCCGTGGGGCTTTCCGGCGACGACCTCAAGGCCGTCGACGCCGCGGTCGGCAACCGGACGCGGCTCAAGAAGGGCGATTCGCTCTACCGCACGGGGGATTCGTTCGCGGCGCTGTACGCGGTTCGCCTCGGCACGCTCAAGACGACGGTGCTGGCCGAGGACGGCCGCGAGCAGGTCGCCGGCTATCACCTGCAGGGCGACATCATCGGCCTCGACGGACTGGGCACCGAACGGCACGGATGCGGGGCGGTGGCGCTCGAGGACAGCGAGGTGTGCACGATCCCGTTCGAGCACCTCGAGGAGCTCGCGCGCGACGTCCCGCCGCTGCAGCGCAATCTCCACCAGTTCCTCGCGCGCGAGATCTCGAGGGATCACGGCGTGATGCTCCTGCTCGGCAGCATGCGCGCCGAGGAGCGCCTCGCGTCGTTCCTGCTGAATCTCTCCGAGCGTTACCGCGCCCGCGGCTACTCGTCGACCGAGTTCGTGCTGCGGATGACGCGCGAGGAGATCGGCAGCTACCTCGGCCTCAAGCTGGAGACCGTCAGCCGCCTCTTTTCGCGCTTCCAGGAAGAGGGGCTCCTCAAGGTGAGCGGGCGCAACGTCAAGCTCACCAGCGTCGCGGCGCTGCGCCAGCTCGTCGGCCAGCGCGGCTGACGGGCGGGTCGAAGGCCGTCGCGCCGGGTCCGCTCCCCGCGGACACGTCCGGGCGATCGACGCCAACGCCCTTCTGGCGTGCCGCCCACGGCACCGCGCATCGATTCGACGCTGCGATGCGGCCGCCGCCGGCCGCGCGGCGGTCACGCCTGGCGCGGCGCGGACACCGGCGCGTCTGACGAGGCGCACTCGCCCGCGAGGCGCTTCGGACAGCCGGGCGGCCTGTCGACGGGATCGAGCGTGCAGCGGTTCACCTCCCACGGCGACTGCTCGAGAAACACGGTGAGCGCCGACGACGCGATGCCGAGCGCCCAGAACCCGAAGAAGCCCAGCGTGTAGATCGCCTCGCGCGACATCTCGAGCGGCGCGCCGAAGAAGTGCAGGTCGAACGGGTCGAAGATCGTGAAGAAGATCGTCTCGGCCACCGCGGCCACGAGGAACGCCGGCCAGACGACCCACATCATCCGTCGCATCAGATTGGCGTCGAGCCCCATCGCTTGCCTCCTCCTCTCGCGTTCGAGCGTTGTGCCTGCGCGCTACGTCGTCGCTGGCGGTACGAGCCGGACGCCCTCGATCGGGGCGTTCGTCTCGACGCCGGGCAGGCGCCAGCGGTCGGTCTCGACGATCACGCGCCACCGGCCCGGATGCACGGGCGTCACGCGACCCGTGTAGCGTCCCGGCCCTGCCGGCACGAGCATCGCGGCGCGGTCTTCGCCCGCGCGCGTCGGGTGCGCGAGCCGGAAGCGCAGCGACGCGGGGCGCGCCTCCGGCTCGGTGGAAGCCGAGTCGAGGACGACGACGACGACGCCGTCCGCAGCTATGTCGACCGTGGCCGTCAGTCCGAGCGCCGCGGTCCGCGCCGCGCGCTCGAGCGTCTGGTTGATCGCGAGCCCGCGCTTGTAGTAGTCGTCGGTCACGAGACCGTCGTCCGTCTCGATCGCGATGACCGCGGTGACGATGCCGGCGACGACGACGATCGCCGGGCCGAGCATCAGGAGCCACGGCCAGCGCTGGCGGTACCAGGGCGTTCCGGCGGCGGGCATCGCACAGGCGGCAGTGTCGGTCATCGGCTCGGGGAAGCGTTCAGAGTCGGGGCAGGATGAACGTCGAGCGCTCGTCGCGCTTCATCGACGCGTCGTCGATCGCCTGCACGTGGATCTCGATCTTGTGGGGCCCCGGCGGCGCGGCGTCGGCGGGCGCCTGCAACCGGATCGGCACGGTCTGCACCGCCGCGCCCTCGATCTTCACCGGCTGCTCGACGCCGACGACCGCGATTCCGGGCAGGCCCGACGCGCGGATCGTGAACGCGTGCGGCGCTTCCGTCGTGTTCATGATCTGCAGCCGGTAGACGTTCTCGATGAGGCCCGGCTGCGACTCGCGCGCGAGCGCGCCGCGGTCGCGCAGCACGTCGACCTTGAGCGGATTGCGCAGCGCGAGCGACACGCTCGCGGCCGTCACGATCGCGAGCAGGATGCCCGTGTAGATCAGCGTCCGCGTCCGGAACACGTGCTTCCACATCTCCTTCGCGCCGAAGTGCTGCGTGAGCGCGTTCTGCGACGCGTAGCGGATGAGCCCGTGCGGGTAGCCCATCTTGTCCATCACCTGGTTGCACCCGTCGATGCAGGCGGCGCAGCCGATGCACTCGTACTGGAGGCCCTTGCGGATGTCGATGCCGGTCGGGCACACCTGGACGCAGATCTGGCAGTCGACGCAGTGGCCGAGCCCCTTCTCCTTCGGGTCGACCTTGCGCGACCGTGCGCCGCGCGGCTCGCCCCGCTCCTCGTCGTAGGCGATGATCATCGTGTCCCTGTCGAACATCACCGACTGGAACCGCGCGTACGGGCACATGTACTTGCAGACCTGCTCGCGCATCCAGCCCGCGTTGCCGTAGGTCGCGAAGCCGTAGAACAGGATCCAGAACGTCTCCCACGGCCCTAGTGCGAAGGGAATCGCGGGCACGAGCTCGCGGATCGGCGTGAAGTAGCCGACGAACGTGATGCCGGTCCACAGGCCGATCGCGGCCCACACGGCGTGCTTCGCGGCCTTCTTGCCGAACTTGCGCGCCGAGAGCGGCTCGCCGTCGAGCCGGATGCGCGCGACGCGGTCGCCCTCGATCTTCCGCTCGACCCACAGGAAGATCTCGGTGTAGACGGTCTGCGGGCACGCGTAGCCGCACCAGAGGCGGCCGGCGACCGCCGTGAACAGGAACAGCGCGTACGCGGAGAGGATCAGCAGGACGGTGAGGTAGAAAACATCCTGCGGCCAGAACACCAGGCCGAAGATGTAGAACTTGCGCTCGGCCAGGTCGAACAGCACCGCCTGGCGCCCGTTCCAGGCGAGCCACGGCAACCCGTAGTAGACGATCTGCGTGAGCCAGACGAGCGCCCAGCGCCAGCCCGCGAACCAGCCGTGGACCGCGCGCGGGTAGATCTTGCGCGAGATCTCGTAGAGCGAGACTTCCTCGGGCGTCGCGGAGGTCGCGGGCGCCGGGACGATCGGAATGGTCTTCGAAGGGGCGTCCACGGGCGGGTGCTGAAACGAATGCCGGCGCGTGGGCTCCCCTTCCCCGCGCCGGCGTATGGGTCGGTTGCTGCGCGTTACTTCGCCGGCTTGTTCGACAGGCCCCAGACGTAGGCCGCGACCAGGTGGATCTTTTCCGGTCCCAGCGTCTCCTTGAACGTCGGCATCGCGAGCGTGCCTTCCGAGACGTTGACGTTCCGGCCCTTCGTGATGCCCTCGATGATGGACGCTTCCGAGCTGCCGAACAACCAGGTGCCGTCGGTCAGGTTGGGCGCGCCGAGCATCTGGTTGCCCTTGCCGTCGGCGCCGTGGCAGGCCGCGCAGTTCTGCTCGAACATCGGCTTGCCGAGCTGCGCGCGCAGCGGGTCGTGCGGCAGGCCCGAGAGCGACCGCACGTACGCCGCGGTGTCCTTCGTGCCCTGCTCGCCCAGCACGGCGCCCATCGCCGGCATCACGCCCATGCGGCCGCCGGTCACCGTCTCGATGATCTTCTCGGGCGCGCCGCCGTAGAGCCAGTCGCCGTCGCGCAGGTTCGGGAAGCCGCGCGCGCCGCCGGCGTCCGAGCCGTGGCACTGCGCGCAGTTGTTGAGAAAGATGCGCTCCCCCATCCCGCGGGCCTCGGGGTCGGCCGCCACGGCCGGGAGCTCCATCGCGAGGAACTTGTCGTAGAGCGGCTTGACGCGCGCGTCGACCTCGCTGCGCTCCTTCTCGTACTGGCCGACCGACGTCCAGCCGAGCACGCCCTTCGTCGTCCCGAGGCCGGGATAGAGCGCCAGGTACACGAGCGAGAACACGATCGTGATCCAGAACAGGTTGCTCCACCACTTGGGCAGCGGGTTGTTGAGCTCGCGGAGGTCCTC
Organism: Betaproteobacteria bacterium; assembly: GCA_016704895.1. Classification (GTDB taxonomy): domain Bacteria; phylum Pseudomonadota; class Gammaproteobacteria; order Burkholderiales; family Casimicrobiaceae; genus VBCG01. Next base: position 91,936 of record JADIZG010000005.1, on the reverse strand, counting down.
GTCCCACACGTGGCCGGTCGACTCGACCGCCTCGCCGGCCTCGGGCAGCGTCTTCGACTTGCTCTGCCCGAGCAGGATCCACCCGCAGAACGCGATGCCGCCCAGCGTGATCGCGATGACCCAGACGTTCCAGAAACCGGAGGTGAAATCGCTCATGACTGCCGCTCTCCCGAATTCACGCGCGCCGCGACGCCGCCGGCGTCGTCAGGCAGCGCGAACGGCGCGTTGGCCGCGTCGTCGAACGCGCGCTTGCGCCTGCCGCTGTACGCCCACACCACGACGCCGACGAACGCCACGAACGAGACGACCGTCGTCGCGCTGCCGATCACCGAGACGATGTCCATCGCGTCACCTCGCGTTCTTCAGGGCCGTGCCGAGGTTCTGCAGGTACGCGACCACCGCGTCCTCCTCGGTCTTGCCCGCGAGCTCGGCGCCCGCCTTCGCGATCTCGGCGTCGGTGTACGGCGCGCCGAGCATGCGCAGCGTGCGCATCTTCGCCTCGATGTTCGAGGCGTCGATCGTCGTCTTCGCGAGCCACGTGTAGGCCGGCATGTTCGATTCCGGCACCACGTCGCGCGGGTTGACCAGGTGCACGCGGTGCCACTCGTCCGAGTAGCGGCCGCCGACGCGCGCCAGGTCCGGGCCGGTGCGCTTGCTGCCCCACTGGAACGGGCGGTCGTAGACGAACTCGCCGGCGACCGAGTAGTGCCCGTAGCGCTCGGTCTCCGCGCGGAACGGCCGGATCATCTGCGAGTGGCAGTTGTAGCAGCCCTCGCGGACGTAGACGTCGCGCCCGGTGAGCTGCAGCGGCGTGTACGGCTTGAGGCCGGCGACCGGCTCGGTCGTGGACTTCTGGAAGAACAGCGGGACGATCTGGGCGAGTCCGCCGAAGCTCACCGCGAGCACGGTGAGGACGATCATCCAGCCGACCTTGGTCTCGATGGTCTCGTGGGTCATGGCCATGGCTATCTCCCCGGGCTCACGCGTGCGCGGCCGCGCCGAGCGGGATCGGCGCTTCGTACGCCTTCCCGCCCGCGACCGTGCGGATCACGTTGTAGGCCATGATCAGCATGCCCGTGAGGAACAGGAGGCCGCCGACGAGCCGGATCGTGTAGAACGGATACGTCGCCTTCACGCTCTCGACGAACGCGTAGGTGAGCGTGCCGTCGGGGTTCGTGGCACGCCACATCAGGCCCTGCATCACGCCGGCGATCCACATCGCGGCGATGTAGAGCACGACGCCGATCGTCGCGATCCAGAAGTGCGCGGTGATGAGGCGCGTCGACCACATCTCGGTCTTGCCGAACATCCGCGGGATCAGGTAGTAGATCGACCCGATCGAGATGAACGCGACCCAGCCGAGCGCGCCGGAGTGGACGTGGCCGACGGTCCAGTCGGTGTAGTGCGAGAGCGCGTTGACCGTCTTGATCGACATCATCGGCCCCTCGAACGTGCTCATGCCGTAGAACGAGAGCGAGACGATCAGGAACTTGAGGATCGGGTCGGTGCGCAGCTTATGCCAGGCGCCCGACAGCGTCATGATGCCGTTGATCATGCCGCCCCAGGACGGCGCGAGCAGGATCAGCGAGAACACCATGCCGAGCGACTGCGTCCAGTCGGGCAGCGCCGTGTAGTGCAGGTGGTGCGGGCCCGCCCACATGTACGTGAAGATCAGCGCCCAGAAGTGCACGACCGACAACCGGTAGCTGTAGACCGGGCGTCCGGCCTGCTTGGGCACGAAGTAGTACATCATCCCGAGGAAGCCCGCCGTCAGGAAGAAGCCGACCGCGTTGTGGCCGTACCACCACTGGACCATCGCGTCCTGCACGCCGGCGTAGGCCGAGTACGACTTCCACCCCATCCACGACACCGGAACCGCGGCGCTGTTCACGAGGTGCAGCAGCGCGACGGTCAGGATGTACGCGCCGAAGAACCAGTTGGCGACGTAGATGTGCGGGGTCTTGCGCTTCGCGATCGTGCCGAAGAACACGATCGCGTAGGACACCCAGACGAGCGTGATGAGGACGTCGATCGGCCATTCGAGCTCGGCGTACTCCTTCGACGACGTGATGCCCAGCGGCAGCGTGATCGCCGCCAGCACGATCACGATCTGCCAGCCCCAGAACGTGAGTGCCGCCAGCGGGCCGCAGAACAGCCGCACCTGGCAGGTCCGCTGGACGCACGTAGTACGAGGTCGCGAACAGCGCCGAGCCGCCGAACGCGAAGATCACCGCGTTCGTGTGCAGCGGGCGCAGCCGCCCGTAGGACAGCCACGAGATGCCGAAGGTCATGTCGGGCCAGATCAGCTGCGCGGCGATGATCACGCCGACCAGCATCCCGACGATGCCCCAGACGACCGTCATGATCGCGAACTGGCGCACCACCTTGTAATTGAACGTCGCTTCACTGGCCATTGCCGCTGCCCCCGTGATTCACGTCTGTCGACGACCGGGCGCAGGATCCCCGTTCGCCAGCCGGTTTGTGCATTGCATCATACTACTTGGACGCGCTCTTGCCGGGATTGATCGTCGTCAAGGACGCCGGGGCGTCGTTCGTGCTTCCGGGCGGCGCCTGCGCATCGTCGTCGTCCGCGAGGATCCGGTGCGCCGGCCCCTCGAGGTCGTCGTATTGCCCGCTCTTCACGCTCCAGACGAAGATGCCCCCGATCAGCGCGACGAGCACCAGCGACAGCGGGATCAGCAGCAGCAGGATGTCCATCGTCAGCGGTGCGCAGCCGGCGCGAGCGCCTGCGGCGAGGCCGCGTCGCCGCCGGCCGCCACCCCCGGACGGCCGGGGATGCGCGCGAGCCGCGCCGCGTTGACGACGACGACCAGCGACGACGCCGACATCCCGACCGCCGCGACGAGCGGCGTCACCCAGCCGAGCGCCGCCGCCGGAATCGCGATCGCATTGTAGAGCGTCGCCCACGCGAGATTCTGGTGCACGACCGCGAGCGTACGGCGGGCGTGCCCGACCGCGTCGGCGATGCGGTCGAGGCCGCCGGCAAGCACGACCACGTCCGAGGTCCATTGCGCGATCGGCGTGGCGCCCGCGAGCGACACCGAGACCTGCGCCTGCGCGAGCGGCGGCGCGTCGTTGATGCCGTCGCCCACCATCGCGACCACCGCGCCGGCGCGCTGCAGCGCCGCGACGGCGTCGCGCTTCGCGTCCGGACGGAGGTCGCCGTGCGCCACGGGAATGCCGGCGGCCTCGGCGAACGCGGCCGCGGACGCCTGGCGGTCGCCGGAGAGCACCGACGTCGAGATGCCGAGCGCGGCGAGGCGGGCGACCGCCTGCTGCGCTCCCGCGCGGAGCTCGTCGCCCAGCGCGAACGCCGCGACGAACCCGTCCTCGTCGCCGAGCGCCACGACGCTCGCCCGCCCGCCGGCCTCCTGCGCGAACGCGTCGAGCTCGGGAGGCGCGGCGCCGGCGATCGCCGCGACGAAGTCCGTGCGGCCCAGACGCCAGCGCCGCCCGCCGACGGTCCCGGCCACGCCCTGCCCGGACACCTGCGACAGGTCGCCGGCGGCCGGCACGTCCCCCGCGTGCGCGGAAACGATCGCTCGCGCGATCGGGTGCTCGGAGCGCGCTTCGAGCGCCGCGGCGACCGCGAGCGCGTCGGCCGGCGACCCGTCGCGGAACGCACGCGTCGCGGCCAGTCGCACACGCCCCTCGGTCAGCGTTCCCGTCTTGTCGAACGCGACGTGCGTGACGCGCGCGAGCGCTTCCAGCGCGTCGGACCGCGCGAACACGACGCCGCGCCGTCCGAGCGCGCCCGCCGCGGCCGCGATCGCCGCCGGCGTCGCGAGCGACAGCGCGCACGGGCACGAGACCACGAGCAGCGCGAAGGTCACCGGCAGCACGCGCGACGGGTCGATCGCGAACCAGGCGACCGCGGTCACCGCCGCCAGCGCGAGCAGGCCCGCAACGAAGACCGCCGCCGCGCGATCGGCGAGCCTCGCGACGCGCGGGCGCGCCGACGCGGCGAGGTCGACCATCCGCATCACCGCGGCCAACTCGGTCGCGTCGCCGGCTGCGGTGACGCTCACGACGAGCGGCCGGTCGCGGGTGACGGAGCCCGCGAGGACGCGGTCGCCCGTGCCGCGCGCGTGCGGCCAGCTCTCGCCCGTCAGCATCGCCTCCTCGACCAGCGCCGAGCCGTCCACGACGGTTCCGTCGGCCGGGATCGTCGCACCGGCGCGCACGAGCACGACGTCGCCGGGCGCCAGCGCCGTGGCGTCGACGGTCGCCGTGCGAGCGCCGGGCCATGCCTCGTAGCGCTCGGCGGTCGGGGGAATCGCGCGCGCCGCGCGCTCGATCGCTTCGCCCGCGCGCTGCCGCGTGGCGAGCTCGACGTAGCGCGCGCACAGCAGCAGCGCGACGAACATCGTGACCGAGTCGTAGTAGACCGGCCCGCCGGCGCCGAGCGTCGACCAGGCGCTGGCGGTGAATGCCGCCGCGAGCCCCAGCGCGACCGGCACGTCCATGCCGAGGCGCCGAAGCGCGAGGTCGCGCCATGCGCCCGCGAAGAACGGCCACGCCGACCAGGCGACGACCGGGATCGTCATCACGAGGCTCGCCCAGTCGAGCAGGCGCTGGTGCTCGGCCGCGATGCCGTCGTCGGACAGGTAGCCCGGCACCGAGAACATCATCACCTGCATCATCGCGAGCAGCGCGACGCCGGTCCGGACGAGGAGCGTGCGCCGCTCCGCCCGTGCGAGCGCCTCGCGCCGCGCGGGGTCGTAAGGGTGGGCGCGGTAGCCGATCGACGCGAGCGCCGCGATCAGCCGGTCGAGCGAGGATTCGCCGTCGCGCCAGACGACGCGCGCTCTCCGCGTCGCGAAGTTGACGCCCGCCTCGACGACGCCCGGCTCGCGCGCGAGCCAGGACTCGACGAGCCAGACGCATGCTCCGCAGGTGAGCCCGTCGAGCAGCAGCGACACCTCGCGGCGTCCGCCCGGCAACCTGCGGACGAGGCCCGCGGCCGCGGCCGCGGCGTTCCACGCGACGGGACGCTCGTCACCGCCGAGCGCCGGGGGCAGCGGCCCGCTGCGCGACAGGTAGTAGCGATCGAGCCCGGCGCCCGCGATCGTCCGGGCCACCGCGAGGCAGCCCGCGCAGCAGAACGCGCGCTCCTCCCCCGCGACGGGCGCGCGCCACCGCGTTCGCGGCGGAACCGCGGCGCCACAGTGCCAGCACGCCTCGACGGCGGCGACGGTCGCCGCGTGTGGCGAGCCGCCGGGCCGGGCGCCCGTCGGATCGGCCGTCTCCGTCAACATGCGGGCATTTTCCTTCCCGGGGCGGGCGAGCGGCAAGGAGAATGCGCGACAATCGCGATCGAGCCGACGGCACGGTTGACCTGAGTCAACGCCCTCGGGCACCCTCGCCCCGTAGGCTCGATCCATCCGCCCATCCACGGAGTCCGCCATGTACAAGAACATCCTCGTCGCCACCGACGGATCGAAGCTCTCGGCGAAGGCCGTCGCGCACGCGATCGGCCTCGCGAAGCCGCTGGGCGCCAAGCTCACCGCGTTCTACGCGGCACCCGACTATCCGCTGCCGATGTACGCGGACGGGGTCGTCTACGAGCCCGTCTCGAAGAAGGAATACGCGGCGATGATGGCGAAGGAGGCGACGAAGGTGCTCGACGCCGCCGCCGCGAAGGCCAGGGCCGCGGGCATCGAGTGCACGACCGTCCACATGATCGCGCCCGCTCCGTGGGAGGCGATCCTCGCGGCGGCGAAGAAGGAGAAGTGCGACGCGATCGTGATGGCCTCGCACGGCCGGCGCGGCGTGTCGGCGCTGCTGCTCGGCTCCGAGACGCAGAAGGTGCTGACGCACGGCAAGCTGCCGGTGATCGTCGTCCGCTGACGCGCTTTCCCCGGCGGGGACGGGCGTCGCGCCTTCCTCCCCGCCGGCGCGCCGCGTTGGCGCGCCGGTCCTGGCCGGAGTCCGGCCGCCGCGGCGATCCCTGGCGGCGGGTCGCGACCCCGATTGCGGACCGATCGGCAGAAGCGGGCGAAATTGCGCTAAAATCAAGGCTTTGCACAACAAAGCCCGACGATGCGCGTCTCGAAGTTCTACCTCAATACGCTGAAGGAAGCCCCGGCCGAGGCCGACGTCACGAGCCAGAAGCTCATGCTGCGCTCGGGGATGATCAAGAAGCTGTCCTCGGGCATCTACTCCTGGCTGCCGCTGGGCCTGATCACGCTGCGCAAGACCGAGCAGATCGTGCGCGAGGAGATGAACCGCGCCGGCGCCCTCGAATGCTACCTGCCGCACGTGATCCCCGCCGAGCTCTGGCAGGAGACCGGCCGCTGGGACAAGTTCGGCCCGCAGCTCCTCAAGATCCGGGATCGCCACGAGCGCGACTTCCTGTTCGGTCCGACGCACGAGGAGCCGGTCACCGACATCGTCCGCAAGGACGTGAGGAGCTACCGGCAGCTGCCGGTCAACCTCTACCAGATCCAGGTCAAGTTCCGCGACGAGATCCGGCCGCGCTTCGGCGTGATGCGCGGGCGCGAGTTCCTGATGAAGGACGCGTACTCGTTCGACGTCGACCGCGACGCGCTGATGCGGAGCTATCGCGCGATGTACGACGCGTACGAGCGAATCTTCACGCGACTCGGCCTGACGTTCCGCGCCGTCGAGGCGGACACCGGCGCGATCGGCGGGTTCGCGTCGCACGAGTTCCAGGTGCTCGCCGACGCGGGCGAGGACGCGATCGCGTGGTGCCCGCAGTCGAACTACGCGGCGAACGTCGAGCAAGCGGAGGCGCTCGCGCCGGCGGCTGCGCGACCCGCGCCCGCGGAGGCGATGCGCAAGGTGGCGACGCCCACGCAGACGACCTGCGAGGACGTCACCGCGCTCCTCGGCATGCCGCTCGCGCGGAGCGTCAAGTGCATCATGCTGGCGGTCGACACCGAGGGCCAGCCGGCGCGCGTCGCGATGCTGCTGATCCGCGGCGACCACACGCTCAACGAGGTCAAGGCAGGCAGGATCGCCGCGCTCGAGGGCTTCCGCTGGGCGACCGAGGCCGAGATCCGCGCGGCGACCGGCTGTCCGCCCGGCTTCCTCGGCCCGGTCGGCATCCCGAAGGACCTGACGCTCATCGTCGACCGCACGGTCGCCGCGATGGCGGACTTCGTCTGCGGCGCCAACGAGGCAGGCTTCCACCTGGGCGGCGTCAACTTCGGCCGCGACTGCCGGGAGCCCGACGCCGTCGCCGACCTCCGGAACGTGGTCGCGGGCGACCCCTCGCCCGACGGCAAGGGGCCGCTCGAGATCCTGCGCGGCATCGAGGTCGGGCACGTCTTCGCGCTCGGAACCCGCTATTCGCGGGACATGGGGGCCACCTACCTCGACGCACAGGGGCAATCCCACCTGATCGAGATGGGCTGCTACGGCATCGGGGTGACGCGGGTCGTCGCCGCGGCGATCGAGCAGAACCACGACGAGCGGGGGATCGTCTGGCCGGAGGCCATGGCGCCGTTCGCCGTCGCCATCGCCCCGATCGGCTACGACCGCAGCGAGGCGGTCCGGGAACTTGCCGACCGCCTGCATGACCAACTGCAGGCCGAAGGGGTCGAGGTGCTGCTGGACGACCGGGGCGAGCGCCCTGGCGTGATGTTTGCTGATCTCGAACTCCTGGGCATCCCGCACCGGATCACCATCGGCGACCGGGGGCTGAAGGACGGCAAGGTCGAGTACCAGCGGCGGCGGGACACCGCGGCCACGCCGGTGCCGGTCGCCGACATCGCCGGGTTCGTCCGCGGAAAGCTCGAAAACTGACTGACCAGATGCGACGCCTCCCCCTCCTCTGCGCCGCCGCGCTCACCGCGGCAGCGGCGCTCGCCCCGCTGCCGGCCTCCGCAGGCGCGCAGGCCGAGGAGGCCCTCGCCCCGTCGGTGGTGACGGTGCTCTCGCGGGCGATCTCCGACCGGCCGGTCCCGGCGGACTGGGAAGATCGACCCGACGCGCGTGCGTGGATCGCGGAGATGGGCAGGCGACTCGCCTCGCGGGTTCCCGACGCCGACGAACGGCGCGACATGCTGCGCACCGTGCATTACGAGGCCGTGCGCGCCGGCCTGGACCCGCAACTCGTGCTGGCGGTCATCCATCACGAAAGCGGCTTCAAGAAGTACGCGGTATCGGTCGCGGACGCGCGCGGCTACATGCAGGTGATGCCCTTCTGGACGCGCCTGATCGGGAGCGGCGGCCACAACCTGTTCCACATGCGTACGAACCTCCGCTACGGCTGCGTGATCCTGCGGCTCTACCTCGACCGCGAGAAGGGCGACCTCTACCGCGCGCTCGGTCGCTACAACGGCAGCCTCGGGCGCGGCGAATACCCGACGGCGGTCCTCTCGGCGATGCAGCGTTACGCGTCGGCGTCGGCGCCCGCCGTGATCGGCGTCGCCGCCTCGGTGCCCGCCGCACGGTGAGCGGCGCGGCGAGCGCGCCGACCGTCGGGCGCTTCGCCCCCTCGCCCACCGGCCCCCTGCACTTCGGGTCGCTCGTCGCCGCCCTCGCGAGCTTCTGCGACGCACGCGCCGCCGGCGGACGCTGGCTCGTGCGGATCGAGGACGTCGACGAGCCGCGCGCGGTGCCGGGCGCCGAACGCGACATCCTCGACACGCTCGCGCGCTACGGTTTCGCCGCCGACGGACCGGTCGTGCGACAGTCGGAGCGCGATGCGCTCTACGCGGAAGCGATCGCAGCGCTCGACGCGCGCGGGCTCGCCTATCCGTGCGCGTGCACGCGACGCGAACTCGAGGCGGCCCCGCTCTCGCCGACGGGCGAGCGCGTGTACCCCGGCACCTGCCGCCAAGGCATTCCCGTCGATCGCGTGACGCGCGCCCGGCGCTCGATACGCGTGCGCGTCGACGACGCGGTCGTCGGGTTCGTCGACCGGTTGCAGGGCCCGCAGCGGCAGGACCTCGCGCGCGAGGTCGGCGACTTCGTCGTTCGGCGCTCGGACGGGCTCGCCGCCTACCAGCTCGCCGTCGTCGTCGACGACGCGGAACAGCGCGTGACGCACGTGGTGCGCGGCGCGGACCTGCTCGCATCGACGCCGCGCCAGATCCACGTGCAGCGCGTCCTCGGCCTCGCGACGCCTGCCTACCTGCACGTGCCGATCGCGATCAACGCCTCGGGCGAGAAGCTCTCCAAGCAGACGCACGCGCGCGCGCTTCCCGACGACCCGCTGCCCGCGCTCGTGGCGGCGTGGCGGTTCCTCGAGCAGCCGGACGCCGCGCCCGCCACGCTCGCGGATTTCTGGGCGCATGCGTTCGCCTCCTGGTCGCCAGCGAGGCTTCCCCCCGTGGCCATGCTGCCGGCGCCGCGAATGGCGCTCGCGGTATAATCCGCGTCCGCCGCACTGCGGGCGCAGGGCGTCGCGACACGACGGCACGTGCCCGGCGCTGCCGAGCGCCGTCCTGCGCGGGCCGTCCTCCGACAGGCGGGCGCGACGCAGGCGCGCGGCGCGATACGCCTTCCACCCCCGAAGCGCCGGAGCATTCCGGCGCGATTCCCGGAACCCGCGAATGACCACGCTCGTTGCCGTGCGCAAGCACGACGAAATCGCCATCGCCGCCGACTCGCTCACGACGTTCGGCGACCTGAAGCTCGCCGCCACGTTCGACAGGAGCCCCGAGAAGATCGTCCACTACCGCGGGACCTACCTGGGGCTGTGCGGCTCGGCCGCGCACCAGCTCGTGTTCGAGAGCCTGCTCGCGAGCCGGGAGGACCTCGACTTCTCGGGCCGACTCGCGATCTTCGACACGCTGCGCAAGCTCCACCCGGTGCTGAAGGACCAGCATTTCCTGAACCCGAAGGAGGAGGAGGACGACCCGTACGAGTCGACGCAGATCACCGCGCTGATCGCGAACCAGCACGGGATCTTCGGCGTCTACTCGATGCGCGAGGTGTTCGAGTACTCGCAGTTCTGGGCGGTGGGATCGGGTCGGGAGTTCGCGCTCGGCGCGATGAACGCGCTCTACCCGCGCCTGAAGACCGCGGCGGCGGTCGCGCGCGTCGGCGTCGAGGCCGGCGCGACGTTCGACAGGAATTCCGCGCTGCCGATGTCGATCTACACGGTCAAGCTGCGCGGCTGATGGCCGACGCGCTCGTCCCGTTCGTGCTCGAGGGCGCCGCGGTGCGCGGTGCCTGCGCCCGCATGGACGCCACCGCTCACGACGCGCTGGCCGCGCACGACTACCCGCCGCCGCTCAAGCGTGTGCTGGCCGAGCTCATGGCCGCGGCGGCGCTCCTCGCCTCGAGCCTCAAGTTCCGCGGCTCGCTCATCGTCCAGCTCGCGGGGCCGGGCCCGGTGAAGCTGGCGGTGATCGAGTGCGACCACGCGCTCTCGCTCCGCGCCACCGCGCAGTGGGACCGCGACGCCGTCTCGCGGCTTCCGGCCGGCGCGTCGCTGGCGCAACTGGCGGGCGACGCGTCGCAGGCCCGCCTCGCGATCACCCTCGACCCCGAGGACGGGCCGCTCTACCAGGGCATCGTCGCGCTCGAGGCGGGCTCGGTCGCGACGCTGCTCGAGCACTATCTCGCGTCGTCCGAGCAGCTCGAGAGCCGGCTCGCGCTCGCCGTGGACGACGGCCGCGTCGGCGGCCTCCTCGTGCAGCGGCTGCCCGGCGCGCACGACGACGCCGCCGGCGCGTGGGAGGAGGCCGCGCGCGTCGTCGGCGGTGCGTCGGCGCAGGATCTCGTCGCCGCCGACGACCCGACGGGCGTGCTGGCGGCGCTGTTCCCGACACGCGACCTGCGCGTGTTCGAGGCGCGCGCGCCGCGCTTCGCGTGCCGATGCTCGAACGCCCGCGTCGAGCAGGCGCTGCGGATCGCCGGCCGCGACGAGATCGAGGCGGCACTCGCGGAGGCGGGCGAGGTCGTGGTCACCTGCGAGTACTGCGGGCGGCGCTACACTTACCCGCCGGGACAGGCGCGGTCGCTCTTCGAGCCCGCCGCGGGCTCCGGCGGTCCCGCCTAGCACGCGTACCGTCGACCAGGGGAGCACACGCCATGTCCCTCTATCTCCCCCGCTCGTTCGAGCCCGACGACCGCGCCGCCGCCGCGCGCCTCATGCACGACCATCCGTTCGCCACGCTCCTCACCCCCGGAGACGCGGAACCGCACGTCTCGCACGTCCCGCTGCTGCTGCAGCCTTCGTGCGAGCCGCACGGCACGCTGATCGGCCACGTGGCGCGCGCGAACCCGCACTGGAAGCGCTTCGCGGGGGCCGAGTCGATCGCGGTGTTCCACGGACCGCATGCGTACGTCTCGCCGTCGTGGTACGGGGAGCCGGCGACGACGGTGCCGACGTGGAACTACGCGACCGTGCACGCGCACGGCGCGATCGACGTCGTCGACGACGCCGCGGCGGCGCGCGGCATCCTCGAGACGCTGGTCCATCGCTTCGAGTCGCATCGCGAGTCCCCGTGGGAGCTCGCGATGTCCGAGGCGCGCGTCGACGCGCTCGTCGGCGCGATCGTCGCGTTCCGCATGCGCATCCGGCGCGTCGACGCCAAGTTCAAGCTGTCGCAGAACCGGTCGCGCGACGACCGCACGCGCGTGATTGCGGCGCTGGAGGGGGAAGCGGACCCGGACTCCGCCGCGACGGCCCGCTGGATGCGTGCCTACGCCGCCCCGGACGCGTCGTGACCCAGGATGACCAGGCGCCGGCAGGCGCGGCAACGCGCGTTCGCATGGACAAGTGGCTCTGGGCGGCGCGCTTCTACAGGACGCGCACGCTCGCGTGCGACGCCATCGAGTCCGGGCAGGTGCGCGTCGACGGCGAGCGGGTGAAGCCATCGCGCGGCGTCAAGGCCGGCGACCGCGTCACCGTGCGCAAGGGCGGCATGGCATGGGAGGTGGAGGTCGCGGCACTCGCCGAGCGTCGCGGCTCGGCAGCCGAGGCGGCCAGGCTCTACCGGGAGGACGCCGCGAGCGTCGCCGCGCGCGAGCAGGAAGTCGCACGCCGCAAGGCCGCCGCGCCTTCGCGCGTTCCCGGCCGGCCCACGAAGCGCGACCGCCGCGCGCTCGACGATTTCCTGAACGAGCCGTAGCGGCAACGCGCGCCTGCGATCGCCGCAGGCGGCCGACACGCAACGTCGCGCACCACGCAAAAGTTACAGGGAGGCCGTGGCGGCGCCCGCGCCGGGGCGACCGGATGCCTGCACCGGTCAGGCGTCGTCGCCGTCCGCCGCGCCGGTGTCGCCGCGCGCCGCAGCTTCCTTCGTGCCGGGGTGGCTGTCCCACGAGGCCGGATCGGGGTCGAATGCGCCGCCCTCCGGCTCGCCGCCTTTCGTCCGCCCGTCGACCACCGCGCCGGCGAGCCAGAGCACGAGCGCGGCCACGGCGGCGCCGAAGCTCCAGGGCACGAGCCCGGGCGCCTCGCCCAGTTGCGCGAGCGCACCCAGCGCGAATCCGGCAAGGAGCGTGAACAGCGCGAGGGTTCGGATCATCGTCGCGGGATGCCGCGCGGCGTCACGGCGGCGGAGGAACGTCGTCGCCGGTCGCCGGGCGCGCATCGTCGTCCGGCTCGGGGGGGCGTGGCAGCAGGCGCATGACGATCAGCAGCACGATGCCGGCGATGCCGGTGCCGGACACGATGCGCATGTCGCCTCCGAACGCCGCGATCGGCGCCAGCGCCAGCGCGCCGCCGAGCAGCACGGTGCCCGCGATGCCCAACGCGCGACGGATCGTCGGGAGCGTCACCCTCGGCCCGCGTTCAGCACAGGCGCATGTTCGCCAGGTCGAGCAGCAACTCGGGTTGGCGCCAGCCCCGCCAGAGGAGCCACGCGATCACGCCTGCCGCCAGGAGGCCGATCAGGTGCATCGCCACGCGCGACCAGCGCGAGCGTGGCGGCGAACCGGACGAGAACGGCAGCGGCGGGGGGCTCACCCCGCGAATTTTACGCCCGCTGCGGTTCCTGCGGGACGACGCCGACCAGTGCGACCGGCGACGCGGGCAGCACGCCCAGATCGCGGATCGAGGCCATCACCGAGCTGAAGTCGACCGCCGTCCGGACGTCCGGGATCGGCTTCGCGAGCAGGTTGACCGCACGGCCGCTGACCATCAGCGGCATCGTCGGCGGCAGCGCCTGTCGAAGGCTGCGGATCTCCTGGCCGGCGATCTTGCCCGAGATGCCGCGGTCGAACAGCAGCACGACGCCGGCGACCTTGTAGGCGGCGGCGGCCCCTGCGATCTCCTGCGCCGGCACCCCTGCGCCGAGCGTCAGGCAGTTGACGCCGTCGGTGAACAGCAGGAGCTCGAGGATCGCGAGCCCGAGCTGGTTCGGATCGTTGGGCGGCGTCGCGAGCAGCACGAGCTTCGCGTCCCGCGTCGGGCGGACGAGCCGCGTCACGTCGCGCAGCAGGCGCTGCGCGAGGTCGGCGAAGCGCAGCTCCTGGAAATTCTGCATCTCGCCGCGGACGACGCGCTCGTGCACCGCCTCGTTCAGCGGGATCAGCGTCTGCTCGAGGAATCGCCGCAGCCCCTGGCCGACGAGGAGCTTCGACAGGTGGTTCTGCATCTCGCCCACGCGATGCTGCGACAGGAGCTTCACCGCCGTTTCGATTTCCTGCGGCAGCGGCGTCGGCGCATCGACGGCGAGCCCGAGCATCGAATGGAGCGCCGTGTCGGACAACGGCACCACCGCCCCGGCCCGCCAGCCTTCGGACAGAAGCTGCTTGATCAGCTTGAGGCGCGCGACCTGGTCCGGCGGATAGACGCGGTCGCCGAACGGATCGCGCAGCGGCGACGGGAAGCCGTAGCGGCGCTGCCACATGTAGAGCTGCTCGCGGCGCAGCCCGGTCGTCCGGACCACCTCGCGGATGTGCAGCGCGCCGCGAAGGTCGCCCGCCGGGGCCGGCGTGTCGAGCGCGGCCAGCCGGGGTTCGCTGCGGCGGCTGGGTGCCTTGATCAAGATGCCCATGAGCGTCGATCCTGTTCCAACGGCGTCAGTTGACCCGTTCAGTATGTAATGCACAAGCTACCATGAATGGCGGCGAGGCGAGCACGTGGCGCCCCGCGCCGGGAATTTTCGCGCCGCCCGACGCCAGCCGGCCGACCGCACGTGCTGAACAGCACAATGCGTGCCACCTAAGGCTTCGCGTCCTTGCCGCGCTCGCGCGCTTGGGCGAAGATCGGCCGTTCGCCCACCCGCCCGGAGCGCCACGCGCAAGGCGTCCGTGCCGGCGCGCCGGCAGCCCGACGCATGGGGCCCCGGGGCGCGGCCCGGACGCCGCGTGCCAGTCATGTTCGGATTCGGCAAGACCACCCGCGACCCGCTCGTCGACGCGAAATCGGCGGAGCGCTGGTTCGCCGCGCAGCCTGCAGGCGATCCGCTCGCGATCCACGCGGAGCTCATGAGCTCGCTCGGCGCGATCGCGGAGCGCGGACGCGCACGCACGCCCGCGATGCTCGAGGCGGTGTTCCGCGCGGACACGCTGGCGCAGCCTGTGCGCGAGTCGCTGACGGCCCAGTACATCGAGCACGCGAGCCGCAGCTCCCGCATCGAGCACCAGCTGTGGTCCGCGATGTTCGACATGACGCAGGCGTTCCTGCTCGCGTACGCGGCGTTCTCGCACGACGTTTCCGACCACGCGCAGAGCGGCAAGTGGCAGGCGCTGCTGCCGGAGCTGATCGCGCGGCAGATCGTGCACCTCGGCCTCGAGGCGAAGATCCGGCTCTACCGCTACGAGCAGTGGATCCCGGCCAAGTGGGCGGAGCTGCACTCGCTCTTCTCGCTCGCGTGCGGCCGCACGATCGAGCGCCACCAGGTGGGCGGCGAAGGCGCGCACGCGTCGACGATCGAGCACGCGTACCTGACGGTGCTCGTGCTCCAGCTCATGAACGCGGGCAACCTCACCGCGCGCCACCTCGAGTGGGTGGCGGGCGAGCTCGACGAGTGGTGCGCGCCGCTGCGCCTCACGCTCGCGCCGTCGTCGGTGTCCTCGTTCTACGTCGACCTCGGGAGCCGCGAGGGCCTGAAGCGCCGCACCACGCCCGCGCCGCTCGAGGGGCGCGTGCTGTTCCTCGACACGCGGCCGCTGCACGCGATGCTGATGCAGAACGTCGTCGTGATCGAGCAGAAGATCCGCCACCAGCCGCTCTCCGACCGGACGCCGCGGCGCAGCGAGCAACTCGCGCTCCTCACGAAGCTCGCCTCGCAGGTCGACCCGGAGTTCCGGCCGTTCGCGCGTCGCGGCGAGCGCACGGCGGCCGTCGGCGTCGTCGACGCGATCGTCGGGTTCTCGAAGATCGCGGGCTTCCTGCACGAGGAGGAGCGCGACCCGCTGCCTCGCATCGAATCCGGCAAGAGCTTCGGCGGCACGATGGAACTCGCCGTCTTCGGACACGCCCGGAACGAGGACGACAGGCGGCGGGAGCTCGCGCGCCGGCGCCTGACGACCTCGGGCGCGGCCGGCGGCCCCTGGGAGGTGAAGGACATCTCGCAGACCGGCTTCCGGCTGGTCGCGCCGATGAGCGCAGCCTCCGCGGTGACGCTCAACACGCTGGCGGCGATTCGACCGTACGGCCACGCATTCTGGACGCTGGGCATCGTCCGCCGGATGAGGCGCCTCACGTCGGACCGCGCCGAGATCGGGCTGCAGGTGATCGCGAACACGCTCATCGGCGTCGAGCTCTGCGAGCAGAAGCGCGGACGCGAGAGCACCTACTCGGTCGAGGGCGAGAATTCGACGCTCGACGGACGCGTGTTCGCCGGGCTGTTCCTCGCGCTGCGCAAGCGCGAAGGCGAGACCGCCGTCCAGTCGCTGATCGTCCCCGCCGTCGAGTACCAGCCGGCGCGGCGCTTTCGCCTCAACACGCCGCGCCAGACCGTGCCGATCCGCTTCGGGCGGCTCATCGAGCAGCAGCCGGACTGGGTGTGGGCGGCGGTCGAGCCGCTCGACCTCGGCAACGGCGACTCGCTCTCGCCCGTGACCGTCGCGCCCGGCTTCGGCCGGGCGTAGCGGCGTCGCTGCGTCGACGAGGGGCCCCAAGCAAAGCTTGGGGATCGGCGACGCGCGCCTGCGATCGCCGCAGGCGGCCGACACGCCGCCCGCCGGGCCGCGCCTGCGTCGACAGGGCCGGCCCCCAGGCGCACACTCCCGGCCGCCGCCCAGAGAGGCCGCGGCGTCGCTGCGTCGACGAGGGGCCGGCAACGGTCCTGTTCACGGAAGCGCGGCATCGCGTTCGCCGGCCCTGCGCTGTATTCTTCCGTGCGATGAAGGATCGCTACGCCGACATCCACCGCGCGTTCCGCTGGGACGTGCCCTCGTCGTTCAACATCGGCGATGCCTGCTGCGCTCGCTGGGCGAACGACCGGTCGCGCTTCGCGCTGTACTGGGAGGACGAGTCGGGCGAGACCGCCGCGTACACGTACTGGGACCTGCAGCAGCGCGCGAACCGCCTGTCCAACGCGCTCGCGGCGCTCGGCGTCGGGCGCGGCGACCGCGTCGCGCTGATGCTGCCGCAGCGCCCGGAGACCGCGATCGCGCACATCGCCGTCTACCGATTGGGCGCCGTCGCCGTGCCGCTGTCGTTCCTGTTCGGCCCCGAGGCGCTCGAGTACCGCCTCGTGCACAGCGAAGCGAAAGTCGCGATCGTCGATCCGCACTCGCTGCCGAACCTCGTGCCGATCCGCGAGCGATGCCCGGGCATCGCGCACGTGATCGGCGTGGCGGGCGCGCGCGAGTCGGGGGTCCATTCGTGGGACGACCTGCTCGCCCGGGCATCGCCGCACTTCGATGCGGTCGCGACGAAGCCGACCGACCCGGCGCTCGTCATCTACACGAGCGGCACCACCGGCCCGCCGAAGGGCGCGCTGATGCCGCACTCGTGCCTGATCGGCAACCTGCCCGGCTTCACGCACTCGCACGACGGGTATCCGCGCGAGGGCGACCTCTTCTGGTCGCCGGCCGACTGGGCGTGGACCGGCGGGCTCATGGACGCGCTGCTGCCGACGCTCTACCACGGCCAGCCGATCGTCGGTTACCGCGGCCGCTTCGACCCGGAGCGCGCGTTCGCGCTGATCGAGAAGTACGGCGTCCGCAACGCGTTCCTGTTCCCGACCGCGCTCAAGATGATGATGAAGGCGTTCCCGCGCCCGCGCGAGCGCTTCGAGGTTCCGCTGCGCTCGATCATGAGCGCCGGAGAGTCGGTCGGCTCGACCGTGTTCGAGTGGGCGCGCGATGCGCTCGGCGTCACGATCAACGAGATGTTCGGCCAGACCGAGATGAACTACATCGTCGGCAACTCGCACGAGCTGTGGCCGGCGAAGCCGGGCTCGATGGGCCGACCCTACCCGGGCCACCGGGTCGCCGTCATCGACGACGACGGCCGCGAGCTGCCGCGCGGCGAGCCCGGCGAGGTCGCGGTGAACCGCATCGCGCCCGACGGCACGCCCGACCCCGTGTTCTTCATCGAGTACGCCGGCAACCCCGAGGGAACGCGCGCGAAGTACACGGGCGACTGGTGCCGCACCGGCGACGTCGCGGCGATGGACGAGCGCGGGGACCTCTGGTACCAGGGTCGCGCGGACGACATGTTCAAGGCTGCAGGCTACCGTATCGGCCCCTCCGAGATCGAGAACTGCCTCGTGAAGCACGCGGCGGTCGCGAACGCGGCGGTCGTCCCGTCGCCCGACGAGGAGCGCGGCAACGTCGTCAAGGCCTACGTCGTGCTCGCGCCGGGGCACGCGCCGTCGGCCGCGCTCGAGGAGGACATCCGGCAGCACGTCCGCGGCAAGCTCGCGCCTTACGAATATCCGCGCGAGATCGAGTTCATCGACGCGCTGCCGATGACGACGACCGGCAAAGTCCAGCGGCGGGTGCTGCGCGAGCGGGAACGCGAACGCAAGTCCAGGCGGGTCGGGCTTAGCCACGCCTTCCGTAAGGCCGACCCACGGCGCTGTGGGTCGGCCTTCAGGCCGACGGGGTTCTGGTCGCGCCGCGCATCCGCTCGAGGAACGCCCGGTGGGTCACGACCCACACGACCGCGGGCACGACCGTCGGCATGATCAGCGTGCCGAACTGGTAGGCGAACGCGATCATCTCCCGCTGCGGCGCCGAGAAGCCCGCCTGCGACGCGACGAGCGGCCCCGCCGTGATCGCGACGTTCTTCAGGAAGTCGGCGATGACGCCGAACGTGACGAACGGCACGAGCGCCGCGATGCCGATCGCGAGCAGCTTCCAGCGCGCCTGCTCGCGCGCGGCGAGCGTGAGCGCCGCGAACATCGGCATCCCGAACGAATAGAGCAGCCCGTCGACCGAGACGCTGACCACGCCGGCGCCCGCCGCCTGCCCGGGCTTGAGCGAGGTCACGAACTGCAGCGTCGAGCCGGTCTGCTCGACCGTGCGCACGAGGTCGCCGAAGGGCATCACCGCGACCCCCGCGACGAGCTTCACGACCCACATCAACGCGGGCGAAACGAGGTACCAGACCGCGAAGGTCACCGGCAGCCAAAGGATCACCTTGAGGACGAAGCGCGCGAGCGGCGAGCGGCCGCGCGGCGCGCCGGCGGGCGCGCCGGCGCCGGGGGTCGGCGGAGCGTCCACGTCAGGCGGAGGCGACCGCCGCGTCGGGGGGGGCGGGCGGTGCGCGGTCGTCGCCCGGCGCGCGAGGCAGCGTGCGCACCCAGACCAGCCACACGACCAGCACGTCGAGCATGATCAGCGCCTGCCAGACGTACAGGTGCGCCCACTCGAAGACCTGGTAGTCCCACTGCCCGAGGTAGAACAGGCTGATCACGCGCAGGATGTTCAGCCCTGCACCGCGACGATGCCGGCGGCCAGCCCCGCCAGCTTGTGCTTCCACGGCGCCGGGAACGCGAGGATCGCCGCGAGCAGCACGATCGTGGCCTCGACGCCGTTGCAGCCGGCCTCGATCGAGACGGCGAATCCGTTGGTCGTGCTGCGCATCACCTTGCCGACGGCGACGACGTTGGGGTCGAAGAACGTGACGATCGCCGTCGAGATCTGCGCGAGCGCGTTCGTCCACGGAACGACGAACCACCGCTGCACGGGCGGCGTGAGCTCGAGGCCGAACAGGGTGGCCTGGATCAGCAGGAACAGGACGAAGAAGCGGAGCACGCGCGGATTCTAAACGAACCTGCTGCCCCCCCAAAGGCGCCGGCCCCCGCCCCCCGGCTGGGCGCGGCCTCAGGCCGGGCCGACGCGCGCGACTACCCGCGCGCCAGGGGCGGATTGCGCGAGAAGTAACGCTTGATCCCGTCGGCGATCGACTCGGCGTAGCGCGCCTGGTGGCGCGGGTCGCGCAGCTTGAGCTCCTCGTCCGGGTTCGAGATGAACGCGGTCTCGATCAGGATCGACGGCACGTCCGGCGCCTTCAGCACCGCGAAGCCGGCCTGCTCGACCTCGCGCTTGTGCAGCGCGTTGACCTCGGCGAGCTCCTGCAGCACGTGGCGGCCGGCCTTCATGCTGTCGTTGATCTGGGCGGCCTGCGACAGGTCGAGCAGCGTGCGCGCCAGCACCGGGTCGCGGACGTCCAGGTTGACGCCGCCGATCAGGTCCGCGTCGTTCTCCTTCTGCGCGAGCCAGCGCGCCGCCGCGCTCGTCGC
Source organism: Betaproteobacteria bacterium (assembly GCA_016704895.1). Classification (GTDB taxonomy): domain Bacteria; phylum Pseudomonadota; class Gammaproteobacteria; order Burkholderiales; family Casimicrobiaceae; genus VBCG01. The sequence continues at coordinate 72,341 of JADIZG010000005.1, read as the reverse complement.
GCCGTTCTCGGACAGCGCGAACACCGACGAGCCGCGCGCCCTCGGCTCGCGGAAGGCGTCGGCGTGGATCGACACCAGGAGGTCGGCCTGCGCGCGCCTGGCCTTCTGCACGCGCGTCGCGAGCGGCACGAAATAGTCGTCGTCGCGCGTGAGCACGGGCCTCACCGTCGCGTCGCCGTCGAGGATCGCCTTGAGCTTGCGCGAGATCGCGAGCGCGACGTGCTTCTCGTAGGTCCCACGACGCCCGATCGCGCCGGAATCCTCGCCGCCGTGGCCCGGGTCGATCGCGACGGTGATGCGGCGCGCCGCGTCGCGGCGCGCGGGCGCGCTCTCGCGCGGGCGCGTCTCCACCGAGGGCGGCCCCGGTGCCGCGCGATCGGCGTCGAGCAGCGCCATCAGCGGGTCGGGCGGCGTCGCGGGGATCAGGTCGAGGACGAGGCGGTGCCCGAACTCGGCGACCGGCTTCAGCGCGAACGCCTGCGCGACGACCTCGTTCTTCAGGTCGAGCACCAGGCGCAGCACCGTCGGGGACTTGCGACCGTAGCGGATGCCCGCGAGATGCGGGTCGCCGGGATGGACGCGCTGCGCGAGGCCGGCGATCTCGGGACCGACGTCGATGCCGTCGAGGTCGAGCACGATGCGCTCGGGATCCTTGAGCGCGAGGACCTGCCAGGCGAGGGGCGCGGTCGACTCGAGGATGAGCCGCGTGTATTCCTGCGCCGGCCAGACGCGCGCGGACGCGATGCGCGCCGCCTGCGCCCACGCGCCTGGCACGAGGAGCTGGGCCGCCGGCATGAGCGCCCACGCGAGCGCCCGCCGCCGTCCGAGGGACACGCGGATCAGGGCGCCTGGAGCGCCGTTCGTATCTCGGCTACGCATCGTTCACCGGCCGTCGTCGTTGCCACGAGCTCCAGTGTCCGACCGTCCCCTCCGGTCGCCGGTGCGAGATGCACCGCGAGGTCCGCCGGCGGCAGGAGCCCCTCGACGCGCTCGGGCCATTCGACCAGCCCGACGCTCGACGGCGTGAAGCACTCCGCCGCGCCCACCGTCTCCCATTCCTGCGGATCGGCGAACCGATAAAATCAAAGTGATACAAGTATAAACTCGAAAGCGGATAATGTTCAAGCAGCGTGTAGCTGGGGCTCTTGACCGGTCCCTGCCAGCCTAAGCCCCGCAACACGCCGCGCGCGAACGTCGTCTTGCCCGCGCCGAGTTCGCCCGACAGCGTCACCACCATGCCGCCCTCGAGCCCACGCGCGAGCGCACGCCCGGCGCGATCGGTAGCGTCGGCATCGGGCAGGAAGGCCGTGTAGGGGGTAGGCATCGCAGGTCGAGGCCATCGCCGTTGCGCTACGCTCGCGCGCGATGGAAGCGCAGTCGGACAACGCGAAAGTCGCCCCCCGGTGGACCTCGCCGCGAGCATCGCGGACTGGGCGCGCGAGCTGGGCTTCGGCGCGTTGGGCGTCTCGGACGCCGATCTCGGCGACGCGCCGAGGCGGCTCGCCGACTGGATCGCGGCCGGACGCCACGGAACGATGGATTATATGGCGCGGCACGCGGCACTGCGGTCGGCGCCCGGCGAGCTCGTTCCCGGCACGATCCGCGTGATCAGCGCGCGCTTCGACTACTGGCCCGCGGCGGCGCGCGACGCGCGTGGCGTCCTCGACGATCGCGAGCGCGCGTACGTGTCGCGCTATGCGCTCGGCCGCGACTACCACAAGCTCGTGCGCGCGAAGCTCCAGGCGCTCGCCGACCGCATCGCCGAGGCCTCGGGCCCCTTCGGCTACCGCGTCTTCTGCGACAGCGCGCCGGTGATGGAGGTCGCGTTCGCCGCGAAGGCGGGCCTGGGCTGGCGCGGCAAGCACACGCTGCTCCTCTCGCGCGACGCGGGCTCGCTGTTCTTCCTGGGCGAGCTCTACACCGACCTGCCGCTGCCGCGCACCGAGCCCGTCGCGGACCACTGCGGCACCTGCCGCGCGTGCCTCGACGCGTGCCCGACCGGCGCGATCGTCGCGCCCTGGGAGCTCGACGCGCGACGCTGCATCTCGTACCTCACGATCGAGTTGCACGGGGCGATCCCCGAGGCGCTGCGCCCCCTCGTCGGCAACCGGATCTACGGCTGCGACGACTGCCAGCTCGCGTGCCCGTGGAACCGCTACGCGCGGGCCGCGGCGCACCGGGACTTCGCCACGGTGCGCCACGGCCTCGACGACGCGGCGCTCGTCGACCTGTTCGCGTGGACGCGCGAGGCGTTCGACTCGCGCATGGCGGGCAGCGCGATCCGCCGCATCGGCCACGAGCGGTGGCTGCGCAACATCGCGGTCGCGCTCGGCAACGCGCCGCCGTCGCCCGCGGTCGTTGCGGCGCTCGCGCGCGCGGACGATCCATCGCCGCTCGTGCGCGAGCACGTGGCGTGGGCGCTCGCGCGCCACGACGCCGACTGAGGCGCGCTCACGACTTCGCGGACGCCGGCGCCGACCAGCGCACGAGGAACGCGCGCATCTTCGCGGCGTCGTAGCTCCCGCCCTGTTCGAGCGCGCTCGTGTCCTGCGAATGCAGCAGCTTCCCGTCCGCGCCGAGCACGAACAGGTGCGGGAATCCCGCGACCTTCGGCCAGCGCGACAGGAAGGCGCGGTTGTCGTTTTCCTTCGAGTAGTTCACCTTGAGCCAGACGTAGCGCGCGTCGCGCAGCGCGTCGAGGTCCGCGTGAGACGCGAAGAACCGGTCGAGGACGTGGCACCACGAGCACCACTCGCCGCCGACGTCGACGATCACGCGCTTGCCCTCGGCCTTCGCGCGCGCGAGCGCGGCGAGGAGGTCCTTCTCCGGGTCGCGCTTCGGATCGAACCGGTCGGGCAGCGTCTGCGCGCGCAGCGCCAGCGGCAGCGCCGCGAGCGCGATGAATGCAAGGAGGTCGCGCCGCTTCATCGTGGCCCTTCGCTCCGGTCCGGCGGCCGGCGTTGCCCGGCCATCAGCCGCCTGATCTTCCGGCAGGGATTGTCGACCGACCCCGGGCAATCCGGCAGCGTCACCGCCAGCGGCATCCACGCATTCGAATTCTCGAGCACCGATCAACTCCGGCTGGAAGCCAGTCCGACCAGGCGGGCGATGACGATGGCCGGAAACAGGACGCCCAGAGTGGACAGGAAAGTGGCCAGCATCCTGGCGGAGGTACTCACGGCATAGATGTCTCCGAAGCCCACGGTCGTCAGCGAAGCCAGACTGAAATAGATGAAGTGAGCATAGTCGTCGTCCGTCCCGCTCAGCACGACGTTCCCGCCTATGGAAGCACCGGTCGCGGCATGAATGACTTCCAGGGTCAGCGCTCCCATGAGTGCCAGCAACAGGTAGACGTTGACCGCCCCGACAATCCGGTAGGTGTTCACGATCTGGTCGCGGAACAGCAGCCGGAGGTTGATGAAGATGAATACCAGCGCATTGGCGATGCCTATGAGGTTCTCCAGAACGAAGAACGAGTACGGGTTTTCTCCGAAACGAATCAATCGCAGCGTCAGGTGTATGCCGAACAGAATGGCGGAGACGGAGATCAGCGCCACGCTGCGTGTCGAAAATATCCCGGAAAAGAACACGGCGAGCAGAAGGATGTTGAACAGCAGGACGCCGTGACCGCTGATTTCCATGATCACCGGGAGGACGAATACCGCGGCAATGAGGATGATCAGCAAGGTGACGAAACTGGCGTCGGCCAGCCAGTACGACTGGAATTGTCGGATCAGATTTCGCATCGCGTATCGGAGTTGGAGTCGACTGCCTACCGTGGACGAGTCTGCGCTCGAGTCTCGAGCGATCCGACGTTTCCCCGGAACCCGGCCGCGCCGGGTCAGGAACGTCTGATCAAGCCTCGAAAGCCTTTCGTCGATCACGTCGCTCGCTTTTGGCGACACTCTCACGACAGATTTCGACTTCTCGAGTCCGGCGACGCGCGTTTCCGGTCCGGATTTCGCACTTCCGGTCTGCTGGCGCCGCCCGCCCGGTGCCGCTCCCCTCGACAGCGCGAACAGCACGATCACGCGCGCCGTGTTCCCTCGTCATCGGATCAGCTGGTTCATCGACACGATCGGCAGCATGATCGCGAGCACCAGCACGAGCACGATCGCGCCCATCGCGACGATCATCAGCGGCTGGACGAGCGCCGCGATCCAGGTGATCCTCCGCTCCGCCTCGCGCTCCAGGTCGGCCGCCGCGCGCTCCAGCATCGGCGCGAGCGCGCCGCTCCCCTCGCCGCTCGCGGTCAGGTGCACCAGCACCGGCGGGAACGCACGCGTCGCCGCGAGCGCCCGCGCGAGCGGCATGCCTTCGCGCACGCCTGCGGCGGCCGCGGTCGCCGCGTCGGCGATCGGGCGCATCCGGATGACCGATCCCGCGGCATCCAGCGCGCGCAGCATCGGCGTCCCGCTGGCGACGAGGATCGCGAGCGTGGAGGCGAACCGCGCGGTGTCGAGGCTGCGCAGCAGCCGACCGAGGGCGGGCGTCGCGAGCAGCGTCCGGTGCACGGCGTCGCGGAACGGCGGACGGCGCATCGCGAGCGCGAAGGCGACCGCGGCGATCGCGGCCGCCGCGATCCAGAGCCACGCGGTCGCCCGGAGGAACGACGACGTCGCGATCAGCGCCTGCGTGAGCCAGGGCAGCGTCTGGCGGCTCTGCTGGTAGACCGAGACGACCTGCGGCACGACGTAGACGAGCAGCACCGCGATCACGGCGAGCGCGATGACGCCGACCAGCACCGGGTAGATCAGCGCGGTCGTGAAGCGCTCGCGCAGCGCGATCCGCGCCTCGAGGTAGTCGGCGAGGCGCCCCAGCACGTCGGGAAGCCGGCCGCTCTCGACGGCCGCGGCGACCAGGCCGCGGTAGAGCGGAGAGAACGTCCGCGGGTATCGATCGAGCGCGGAGGAAAGCGATTCGCCGCCGCCCACGTGCTGCCGCAGCGCGGCCAGGAGCTTCCCGGCGCGCGCGTCGTCCGCCTGCGCCGCGGCCGCGCCGAGCGCCGCGTCGAGCGTCATGCCGGCCTGCGTGAGCGTCGCGAGCTGTCGCGTCGCCAGCGCGAGCTCGCGCGCGGGCACGAAGCGCGGCACGGCAGTGCCCGCCCCGGCCGGCTCGACCGCGACGGGCGTGAGGCCCTCCGCGCGCAGCCGGTCGCGCAGGCCCCGCGCACTGTCGGCCTCGAGCACGCCGCGCTGGGCGCGCCCCTGCGCGTCGACGGCCTCCCAGCGGTACGACGCCTGCGCGCCCATCACTGCTCGCGAGTCACCCGCACGAGCTCCGCGAGCGACGTCGTCCCGTCGGCGAGCCAGCGCGCGCCGTCGGCGCGCATGCCGCGCTGCCCCAGGCGCCTCGCCGCCTCGCGCAGCGCGATCTCGCCGGCGCCGTCGTGCACGAGCCTGCGCATCGTCTCGTCGACGGGCAGCAGCTCGTAGACGCCGGTCCGGCCGCGGAAGCCGGTCGACTTGCACGCGCCGCAGCCGACCGGCGCGTGGAGCGCCGCCGGCGCGGCCACGCCCATCGATGCGAGCAGCGCGCGCTCGCCCTCGGTCGGCGGCGCGGCGCGGCGGCAGGCGGGGCACAGCGTCCGCACGAGCCGCTGCGCCAGCACGCCGAGCAGGCTGGACGAGAGCAGGTACGGCTCGACGCCCATGTCGGCCAGCCGCGTCACGGCGCTCGCCGCGTCGTTCGTGTGCAGCGTCGCGAGCACGAGGTGCCCGGTGAGCGACGCCTGCACGGCGATCTGCGCGGTCTCGAGGTCGCGGATCTCGCCGATCATCACGACGTCGGGATCCTGGCGCAGGATCGCGCGGAGGGCGCGCGCGAACGTGAGGTCGACGCGCGCGTTCACCTGCGTCTGCGCGACGCCGTCGAGCGCGTACTCGATCGGATCCTCGACCGTCATCATGTTGACGCTGCCGCGCGGGAGGCGCGAGAGCGCGGCGTAGAGCGTCGTCGTCTTGCCCGAGCCGGTCGGCCCGGTGACGAGCACGATGCCGTGCGGCTCGCGGATCAGCCGGTCGACCGCCGCGAGCGTGTCGTCCGCCATGCCGAGTGCCGTCAGGTCCAGCCGGGCCGCGTCGCGGTCGAGCAGGCGCAGCACGACGCGCTCGCCGGGGCCGGTCGGCAGCGTCGACACGCGCACGTCGACCGCCCGGTCGCCCAGCTTGAGCGCGATGCGCCCGTCCTGCGGCAGGCGCTTCTCGGCGATGTCGAGGTTCGCCATGATCTTGAGCCGCGACACGAGCGCCGCGTGCAGCGCGCGCGGCGGCTCGAGCACGTCGGAGAGCACGCCGTCGACGCGAAAGCGCACGACCGCCCGCTGCTCGTAGGGCTCGAAGTGCAGGTCGGAGGCCCGCTCGCGCACCGCCTGCAGCAGCAGCGCGTTGATCATCCGGATGACCGGCGCCTGCGCCTCCGAGCCCTCGAGCAGGTCCTCGGCGCGCGGCAGCTCCTGCATGAGCCGCGAGAGGTCCGCGTCCCGGGCGGAGTCGATCGCGAGCGCGGCCGACGGCGCCGTGCCGGGATCGTAGGCGCGGGCGAGCTCGACGGCGAAGCGCTCGGCGTCGACCGCGCGCGTGCGGACCGGCCGCTTCAGCACGCGGCGGAGTTCGGCGATGCCTTCCGCGGTCGCATCGGGACGCACGAGCACGAGCACCGCGTTGCCCTCCTCGCCCGCGGCGAGCACGCCGTGCGTGCGCGCGAACGCGTAGGGAATCGCGGGCGGTGGCGCGGCGACGGAGGCCATCGCGTCGGCTCCGGCTACTTCGGCTTGTCGTCCGGCGGCTGCGCGAACGGCTGCTGGGGCGCGGGCGCGGTCCACACCGGGATCGGCGGCGGCGGCGTCGCGGGGCCGGGCGTGGTCGCGCCCGGCTGTCCCGGCATCTTCCCTTCGGGCGGCAGCGTCGGCATCGCGGGGTCGTTCCAGAACGCGCGCTCGCCCGGGTTCATCCGCTGCTGCTCGCCCTGCAGGTACTGGTAGCGCTCCGACGTGAACTCCCTGCCGTCGGCTCCGCTCCGGACGATCGTCGGCTTCAGGAAGATCATCAGGTTCGTCTTCTCGCGGCGCCGCGCGTCGTAGCGGAAGAGCTGCCCCACCACCGGAACGTCGCCGGCGATCGGGACCTTGTCGGTGCCGTCGGTCAGCCGGTCCTCGATCAGGCCGCCGAGCACGACGATCTGCGCGTCGTCGACGACGACCGACGACTCGAGCGAGCGCTTGACAGGATGATCCCGGTCGCGCTCGACTGGTCCTGGATGCGCGAGACCTCCTGGTAGAGCACGAGGCGCACGGTGCCGCCCTCGGTGATCTGCGGCTTCACGCGCAGCACGAGGCCGATGTCGCGCCGCTCGATCGTCTGGAACGGCTGGACCGTCGTCGTGCTGCCCGTCTGCGCGTACTGGCCGGTGACGAACGGCACGTTCTGGCCGACGACGATGCGCGCCTCCTCGTTGTCGAGCGTCAGCAGCGTCGGCGTCGACAGGATGTTCGCGTTGATCTGCGTCTCGAGCGCGCGCGCGAGGAACGCGAGGTTCTGGATCGTGCCGAGCCCGGGAATGTTGATCGTGCCGCGGATGACGCCGAGGTTGAGCCCCTGGCCGGCGGAGCCCAGGTTCGCGGCGATGTCGAGGATGTTGTTGCCGCCGCCGCGTGCGCCGAAGTTGGTGCCGCCGATGACGCGCGTCTGCGTGCTGTTGACGCCGGTCAGCGCCTGCCACTGGATCCCGAACTCGGCCGCCTTGTCGGCCGACACTTCGACGATCAGCGCCTCGACGTACACCTGCGCGCGCCGCACGTCGAGCTTCTCGATGACCGCGCGCAGGTTGTTGTAGACGGGCTCGGGCGCGAGGATCACCAGCGCGTTGTTCGCGGTGTCGGCCGAGATCGTCGCGCCGCCCGCCGAGAAGCTCGCCGCGGCGGGCGCGGAGGTGAACGGCAGCGGCGGGGCCGTCCCCATCGTGCTGCCCGTCGTCTGCGACGTCGTCGGCTGCATCGACGACGGGGGCGACGACGACGCGCCGCCCGACGGCGTCGATTCCTGCCCGGTGAGCACCGCGCGCAGCGTCTGCACGACGCGCGCGGCCTCCGCGTTCTTCAGGTAGACGATGAACATGTTGCCGCCGGCGCGCCCGGGCGTGTCGAGCTGCTCGATCAGGTGGCGCACGCGGGCGGCGCGCCCGGGGTTGTCGGACCGGATCAGCACGCTGTTCGAGCGCGCGTCGGCGACGACCATCACGCGCTGCTGCGCGTCCGCCGTGCCGCCCGCCGCGGGATCCACCAGGAGCTTCGTGATCGTCGGCACGATGTCGATCGCGGACGCGTGGCGGACGGGCACGACCATCGGCTCGCCGCCGGGCGGCTGGTCGAGCGAGGCGATCACCTTCTCGAGACGCTTCAGGTTGTCGGCGTAGTCGGTGATGACGAGCGCGTTCGCGCCCGGGAACGCGGCGATCGTGTTCGACGGCGTGATCATCGGCCGAAGCACGTTGACGAGCTGCGCGGCGGACTCGTAGCGCAGCGGGATCACCTGGGTGACCATCCGGTCGCCGCCCGCCGTCACCGCGCCCCGCGCGACGGGCCCACCCTGCAGCTTGGCCTCGGTCTCGGGCACCACTCGCACGACCGACTCGCCCTCGATCACCGCGATGCCCTGCATCCGCAGCGCGGAGAGCAGCGTCGGGTAGACGAGCGAGCGCGGCACCGGTCGCGCCGAGACGATCGTGACCGTGCCCTTGACCCTCGGATCGACGATGAAGCTCTTGCCCGTGATCTCCGAGACCGCCTTCACCACCGCCTCGATGTCGGCGTTGGTGAAGTTGAGCGTGACCGGGTCGTCGGCTGCCCGGGACAGCGGTGCCGCCGCCAGGGTCGCCGCCAGCAGCACGGCAAGGGCGAGCGTCGCCGGCGGGCGGCAGGATCGGCGGCGGTCGGGAGGGGGCGTGGAGTCGTGCGGCGGGGCCATCGGGACGGTCGGCACAGCGTAGCGCACCTGTCTGAAGGCCGGACGATGATAGCACCAGCATCCATCGTGCCACCCCGCACCGGGCCGCTGCGCGAATCCGATCGGGCCTCCCCGCGCATCCAAGCCACAGTATGCCCACTGGAGCCGCCATGTCCGCATTCGCAACCCTCGTCGCCCGCCACCGGGGCTGGGTCCTCGCCGCCGCCACCCTGCTCGGCCTCGTCGCTGCCGGGGGGCTCGCCCCCGCGAAGGGGGCGCGCGAAGCGTCCCCTGCCCAGCGCGTCGCCCGCATCGCCCTGCCCGTGATCCCCGAGGCGGCCGCCGCGCCGACGCTCGAGGTCCGGATCGCCGCCAACGAGAACGGCGCGTCGAAGGCGCCTGCGCCCCCCGCGCCACCGGTCGCTCCGGAGCCTCCGGCCGCGGCAGCGCCGTCCGACGCGCCCCCCGCCCCCGTCGCGCCGGGCAAGGCGAAGCCCAAGCGCGAGCACACGATCGGGATCGACATCGACGATGCCGGCGGCGTCCGCGTCGACGGCATCGACGGTACCCGGCGAGTACGACTCGTTCGACGCGTTCGTCGCGCAGGCGCCCTGGGTCGCCGCGATGGTGTTCGGCGTCACGATCGTCGTGTTTCTCACCCCGATCCTGATCATCGCGCTCGTGATCTGGTACAAGATGCGCAAGAACCGCATGCTCAACGAGACGATGATCAGGCTGGCCGAGAAGGGCGTGGTGCCGCCGGCCGAGGCGCTCGAGGCCGTCGCGGGAGGCCGCGTCGCCGCGCTGCGGGACGGCCCGTCGACGGCGCCGCTCTACGAGAACGCCAGGGCGCTGCGCAAGGGCATCGCCTGGTCCGACCTGCGCAAGGGCATCTTCGCGGGCGCGGTCGGCCTGGGCTTCGTCTTCTATTCGATGCTCGACGACGGCTCGCCGAACGGCGTGGGCCTCGTCCTCCTGTTCGTCGGGCTGGGCTACATCGTGCTCTGGTACTTCGAGGACCGGCGCCTCGCAGCGCCGGCGTCGGCGACGCCGCCGTCTCCCCCGGCGCCTCCCGGCCCTCCGTCCGCGTGACGTCACTGCGCCGGAACGCTCACTCGTGCTCTCGCGCAGGTGACCGATGCCGAACTCATCGCGCGCGCCGTCGTCGGTGACGACCGGCACGCGTACGCCGAGCTGGTCCGCCGCCACCAGTCGGCGGTGCGCGCGTGCCTGCGCAGGCTCACCGCGGGCAATCACGCGCTCGCCGACGACCTCGCGCAGGAGACCTTCGTGCTGGCCTGGCGCAACCTCAAGTCGTTCCGCCAGGAAGCCCGGTTCTCGACCTGGCTCTACCGGATCGCGACCAACTGCTGGCTGGCCGACGCGCGCAAGCGCAAGGAGACGCTGCTGGGCGACGCGGACGCGGACGTCGCCGAGGGACGGCGACGACGGCGCCATCCCCGAGGGCGGCGGCGCGCCGGACCACGCACGAGGCGCCGCGCTCAGGATCGACATGGAGCGCGCGATGGCCGTGCTCTCCGAGGCGGAGCGCGCCGCGATCGTGCAGTGCTACCATAACGACCTGTCGCACGAGGAGGCCGCGTTCGTGCTCGGATGCCCGGTGGGCACCGTCAAGACGCACGTTCACCGTGCCAAGCAGAAGCTCAAGGTGGCGCTCGCCTCCTGGGCGGACTGAGCAGGATCAGGCCCGACTTTCGTTCCCGTTCTCGCCATGACCGCACCTGTCGAAAAAATCGAGTCCGACCCTGCTTTCGACGCCTGGCTCGAGCGCGCGCTGGCCGACGACGCCGCCGAGCACCGCGCCGCGCACGTCGACGACGCCGGCTTCACCGCCCGCGTGATGGCGGCGCTGCCCGCGCCGCTCGCGGCGCCGCGCTGGCGCAAGCCGGTCGAATGGGCGCTGTGGGGGGTGGCGGGCACCGCGATCGCGGCTTCGTTGCCGGGCCTCGCGACCGACCTCGCGCGCGAGATGTTCCGGATCCTCGCCTCGCAACCGATCTCGCTGACGCACGTCGCCGCGGTGATCCTCGCGGTCGGCGCCGCGACGTTCGGCGGGGCGGCCCCAGGCGCCGGGCGGCCCCGCCGCGTGGGTCGGGCTTCAGCCCGACGCCTCCAGCGCCGATGCAGCGAACCCGTCGGCCTGAAGGCCGACCCACAGGGTGTCGCGCGCGATGTGTGGGTCGGGCTTCAGCCCGACGCCTTCTGCCTCGATGCAGCGAACCCCGTCGGCCTGAAGGCCGACCCACAGGGTCGTCGTGCGGGCGGGGCAACCCGCCCTCGCCGGATCGCTAGTCCTTCAACTGGAAGTTGATCTCGATCTCGCCGGTGTACTTCTCGCCCTCCGGCCTGAACTTCCATTCCTCCAGCGCGTTCCTGACGACACGATCGAACACGCGCGGCGGATCGGACGACACGATGTTCACCTCGGTCACGTTGCCCTTCTCGTCGATCAGCAGCCGAACCAGCACGCGGCCCTTCGCCACGCCGGCGCGAATCGCCTCGCGCGGATAGCTCGGATCCTCGCCCGAGATGCGCTGGATGCCGCGCCGGATCGCCGGCTTGGGCGGCGCGGGTGGCGCGACGACCGGCGGCGGCGGCGGCGCGATCACGTATTCCTGCTTCGGCGGCTCGGCCGTCACCGCGCTGATCGTCGGCGCCGTGACCGTCTGCGCGGGCGGCGGGATGTCCGGCGGCGGCACGTACGTCTGGACCGGCACCTCGACCTTCGGCTGCTCGATGATCTTCTTCGGCGGCGGCGGCGGCGGCGGCGGCGGGGGCGCCTTGATCTCCTCGATGATCGTGGCGGTGATCGGCTTCTTGATCACCTCGACGGCCTTGCGGGCGAGCCCGGTGACGAGCGCGTAGATCACGAGCGCGTGCAGCAGGACGACGAACCCGATCCCGAGCAGGTGCCGCGTCGGGTCTCTCTGGCGTCGTGCGTAATCCATGTGTCGATGACTCCTCGGTCGCGGGGCCGGGCATCCGCGGATGGCGGACCGCCCGGTGCGTCACCTGTCCCGCGTGCAAGCGTCCGCGGTCGGCGGACTACTCGATGAACTGCTCGCTGCCGATGATGCCGATCCTGGTGAGCCCGAGCCGCTGCGCTGAGGCGAGCACCGCCGCGACGACCTCGTACTTCGCCGCCTTGTCGGGGCGCAGGTGCAACTCGGGCTGCACGGTTTGCGCCGCGGCGCCGGCGAGCCTCTCGTCGAGCGTCGCGCGGTCCGGCAGCACCTCGCCGTTCCACCAGATCCGCCCGGCGTTGTCGACGTCGATCTTCAGCACCTCGGGCTTCACCAACGGCGGCGGCGGGTTGCCGACGGGCATGTTGAGGTTGACCGAGTGCAGCTGGATCGGAAGCGTGATGATCAGCATGACCAGCAGCACCAGCATCACGTCGATCAGAGGCGTGGTGTTGATGTCGATCATGACGTCCGGCTCGGCCGAACCGCCGGATCCGACGTTCATTCCCATGGGCTTCTCCTCGAGGATGCGTGCGGCGCTAGCCGCCGCGCACCGGCGGTTCGGTGATGAAGCCGACCTTCGCGATGCCGGCGCGCTGGCACGCGTAGATGATGCGCCCGACCGCGTCGTAGGCCGCGCCGCCGTCGCCCCGGATCTGCACCTCGGGCTGCGGGTTCAGCACCGCGACCTTCTTCAGGCGCTCGATCAGCGCCGCGGTGTTGGCGATGCGCAGGTCGTTCCAGTAGATCCGGCCGCCCGCGTCCACCGACAGCGTGATGTTCTCGGGCTTGGTCTCGCGGACCTCGACCTTTTCCTTCGGCAGCGTGACGGGGACGGAGGTCGTGACGACGGGAATCGTGATCAGGAAGATGATCAGGAGCACCAGCATCACGTCGACCAGCGGCGTCGTGTTGATCGCCGAGACGACCTCGTCCTCGTCCCCGTCGGCCGTGCCGACGTTCATCGCCATGGCGTCAGCCCCTGGAGGCGCGATTGGGGGCGGCGAGCAGCACGGCGTGCAGGTCCGCGCCGAACGCGCGGACGCGCTCCATCGCGGACTTGTTGCGGCGGATGAGCCAGTTGTAGCCGAGCACCGCGGGGACCGCGACGGCGAGGCCGATCGCCGTCATGATCAGCGCCTCGCCCACGGGACCCGCGACCTTGTCGATCGACGCCTGGCCCGCGATGCCGATCGCGGTCAGCGCGTGGTAGATGCCCCACACCGTGCCGAACAGACCGACGAACGGGGCAGTCGAGCCGACGGTGGCGAGGAACGCCAGGCCGTCCTGCATCCGGCTCTGCACGTTCTCGATCGCGCGCTGGATCGACATCGTGATCCAGTCGTTCATGTTCACGCTTTCCATGAGGCCGGTGTGCTTGTCGGACGCCTCGAGGCCGGATTCGGCGATGAAGCGGAACGGGCTGCCGGACTTCAGGCGGCTCGCGCCTTCCTTCACGCTCGGCGCGTTCCAGAACTCCTTGTCGGCCTTGCGCGCCGCCTGCCCGATCTTCGACTGCTCGTAGAGCTTCGTGATGATGATGTACCAGGTGCCCATCGACATGATGATCAGGATGACCAGCGTCGCCTTCGCGACCATGTCGCTGCCGCGCCAAAGCGCCTCGATGCCGTAGGGATTGTCGACCACTTCGGTCGCGCGGGCGGCGGCGGCTTTCGGGGCCGCGGCCGGCGCGGGGGCCGCAGCGGTTGCGGCCGTCGCGGCGGCGTCGGCTGCAGGCGCCGGCGCGGCGCTCTGGCCCTGCGCTTGCGCGACGGGCAGGACCGCGGCCGCGCCCGCGAGCAGGACCACGGCCAGCGCGGCCCAACGGATCATCTTCTGCATGGTGTCTCCAGACTTGGTTATCCGATCGGATCGATGGAACCCGGGACGTCGAGGACGCTGGCGAGGGTGGCGCCTGGCGGTCGCCGCTCCTGCCGCCGGTCGGGCTGGCGAGGGCTGGCGCGTCTCGGGAAGGGCGAATCGTCGTATGTCGTCTGCCTCGTTAGCTACTACCGTCCCTTGCGCCGACCTCCGGCCCCGTCGGGTGCCGAGGCCGGACGCCGCCCGCCGGCCGCTGATCGCCCTGCGGGAATTCTGCCCACGGACGGTCACGCTGCAGTGCAGCGCGGGCTCCGCCCTTAAAGCAGTGGCCCCGCAACTTCGCGGGGCCCGGGACGTGCAAAAAGCGCGCAATGATGCACTGGCCGCGCCGAAATGTCCAGAGCGCGTCTGGAACCGGCGTTCCAGCCGCCGCACAGCCCGGCAATGGCGGTTCCAGGGGAGGCGCCCGCGGCGAGGGCGACCACACGCGGCGCGACTCGCCCCGCGGAAAATGCTAAAAGACGCCCTCGCCGGCGGCGCCGGCATCCGGCCGCCGCACGTCCCCGCCCAATCCTTCGAGGAAATCGACATGAGAACGACACTCGTCGCCGCCACCGCCTTCGCGCTCGCGATCGCCGCGGCGCCCGCCGCCCGGGCGCAGGGCGCCGCCCCCGCCGACGGCACCAACGTCGGCGCGCTGCTCGCGCAGGCGAAGACGCCCGACGGGAAGAAGGCGCTCGTCGCCTCCACGCTCGCGCTCACCGACGCCGAGGCGAAGAAATTCTGGCCGGTCTACGACGCCCACCAGCGCAAGCTCGAGGCGAACAACCGGCGCTACTCGCGCGCGGTCGAGGACGTCGTGATGACCGGCAAGCCGATCAGCGACGCGTACGCGAAGAGCCTCGCGAAGGAGCTCACCGAGATCGAGGACGCCGAGGCGCGCGCGCGCAAGTCGCTCTACTCGGGCGCGGTCAAGGCGCTGCCGGGACGCAAGGCCGTGCGCTACCTGCAGCTCGAGTCGAAGCTGCAGTCGGGCTACCGCTACGAGGTCGCCAGCGCGCTGCCGTTGATCAAGTGAACGACGGAGGTCCGTCGACCGACGACGGCCGATAGTCCGGGCGACGGGCCCCTCGCCCCCTCCCTCTCCCCGCATGCGGGGAGAGGGGAGCCCCCCCCTCCCGCGCGGTCGCCGCATGCAGCCTGCCGGCCCGGGCCGTCAGCCTCCCCTTCTCCCTTCTCCCTTCTCCCTTCTCCCTTCTCCCTTCTCCCTTCTCCCTTCTCCCTTCTCCCTTCTCCCTTCTCCCTTCTCCCTTCTCCCTCTCCTGTCCCCGAGCGCCCACGCTGAAAAAAAAAGAGGGGCGTCGCCGCCCCTCTTCGCTTCGCGCCCTCGCGGGCGTGGTCGTGCGTACTGCCGATTACATGAACTTCCAGTTCACGCTGCCGTAGATGAAGCGGGCGCGCGCGTCGTAGTACGACGGATCGAAGCCGCTCTGGAACGTGTACTGCTGGTTCGTGACCGGCGGGTTGGTGTCCCACAGGTTCTTGACGCCGAGCGTGAGGCGCACGTTCTTGATCCCGGTGTACGACCCCTGAAGGTCCCACAGCGACATCGAGCTGACGCGGCGCTGGTTCCCGTCGTTGTCCGTTGCCTCGTCGATGTAGTCGGTCTGGAAGAGGTTCGACAATCCGACGTTCCACGGCCCGTACAGCCACGACAGCGTCGCGTAGTGCTTCCACCGCGGGATCACGCCGGTCACCGCCTGGCCGTACACGGTCGAGACGCCGCCCGCGTACGCGCCGTCCGGCTGCTGCGTGTCGTACTTGATGAAGTACGTGCCCGACACGTCGAAGTTGAAGCGCCCGACGGCGGTCGGCTGCGACCGCAGGTGCATCTCGAGGTCGACGCCTTCGATCCTCACCTCGCCCAGGTTGATGTTCGTCTGCGTGATCTGCGTGATCGGGCCGGGCAGCGACGGATAGTTGGGATCCACCGGGCCGCGCTGCACCAGGTAGTTCAGGGCCGGGTCACTAAGGATCTCGTCGGTATCGAACCCCGCGATGATCAGGTCCTTCACCTTGATGTTGAAGTAGTCGACGACGAACGATGCCCCCTGCACCGGCTCGAACACGAAGCCCAGCGTCCACGACGTCGACTCCTCGGGTTTGAGGTCCGGGTTGCCGCCGTAGAGCAGGTTGAACTGCGTATTGCAGTCGCGGGTGTCGTTCGTCGTCGGGCAGCGGAGCGGGTCGTCCGTTCCAGCCGCCGTAACGCCCTCGCGCTGCCCCAGGAAGAGCTGCTGCAGCGACGGCGCGAGGAAGCCCGTGCTGTAGGACGCGCGGCCGAGGAACTGGTTGTTCGGCTGCCAGCGGATCGTGGCCTTCGGGTTGGTCGTGTTGCCGATGTCGCTGTAGTCGTCGAACCGGACGGCGAGGTTCAGGTCGACGGTCTTGACGATCGGGATCAGCGCCTCGGCATAGAGCGCCCAGACATTGCGGCTCTTGTCGATGGCCTCGAAGCTGCCGCCGTACCCGGAGATGTCGCCAGTTTGCAGCGCGGCGCTCGGGTTGTTGGTGATCTCCTCGCGGCGGTACTCGGTGCCGACCGCGACCGCGAGCGGGCCCGCCGGCAGCGTGTACACGTCGCCCGACATCCTGGCGTCGAAGCCGTACATCTTCGTCCCGCCCTTGAACGCCAGGCCGTTGAAGTTGGTCGCCTTGACCTGGGACACGACGTCGGCCGGCGTCTCGCCGAAGAAATTGACCAGTCCGGTGTTCAGCAGCGGGACCAGCAGCGACAGTTGCGGGAAGCCGCCGTTGAGCGTCTCCTTGACCTCGGTCTCGTTGTAGAAGCCGGCGACGTTGATGTCCCAGTTCTTCCACGAGCCTTCGACGCCGCCGACGATCTGCCACGCCTCGTTCTTGTCGGTGATGTCGCGGTTGCCGTTCAGCACCGCGCGGTAGCGGACGTTGAGCGGGTTGCCCGCGTAGCCGGGCGCGTACTCGTTCAGGAAGGCCGTCGGATAGTACGGGCTCGACGGCTGCAGGATGATCGGGTCGTTGAACAGGTCCGAGATCGGCGTCGGCTGGATGATGTTGTGGTTCTCGGAGGTCGAGTACGCGCCCGACACGAACGCCTGCCAGTCCTTGTTGATCTGGAACGTGCCCTTGCCGTAGAACGAGATCGTCTCGACTTCCGGGTACGACTGCGCGACCGCCGCCGGATCCCAGACGCAGCGCTGGTTGTTCGGACCGTAGAGCGATTCCGGCGCGGGAATCGATCCCGGGAAGCCCTGGCATCCGTTCGGATAGGTCGGGTTGATCGTGCCGATGGAGGGATACCCGGGCGGCGCCGTGATGTTCGCCGGGAACGTGTTGCTCGACACGCCGTAGAGGCCGACGCCCTCGATGAGCGAGGTGTTCGAGAAGTCGCGGTCCTTCTGGTAGAGCGCCTCCTCCTTGTGCCACGCGCCGTTGAGGAAGATGTTGTAGCGGTCCTTCGACAGGTCGCCCCAGCCCGCGGTCGCGGACACGTCGGTGATCGTGCCGTCGGAGCGCGGCGAGCGCGTCGGCGCGCCGTAGGACAGGTTGACCTCGGCGCCCTTGTAGTCCTTCTTCAGGATGAAGTTGATCACGCCGGCGATCGCGTCCGTGCCGTAGATCGCGGACGCGCTGTCCTTCAGCACCTCGACGCGCTCGATCGCCGCGAACGGGATCGACGTCAGGTTCACCGCCTGGCCGTTCAACTGGTCGCCCGCGAAACCGCCGAGCCGGCGGCCGTTCAACAGGACCAGCGTCCTCGCGCCGCCGAGGCCGCGCAGCGAGGCGGTCTGCAGGCCGAACGTCGTCGCGCCGATCACGGTCGACGCGTTGAAGTTCCCGGAGCTCGTCGCCGCGGTGATGAACTGGAGCAGGTCCTGGACCGACGTCGCACCGGTCCGCTCGATATCCTCACGCGTCAACACCTGGACCGGAGAGCCGGTCTCGGATTCGACACGCTTGATGCTCGTGCCGGTGACGTTCACACGCATGTCCTGCGCGTAAGCCGGCACCGAGGTCAGCAGCGTCGCCGTCGTACCGACGCTCACCGCATAGGCGAGTGCGGCCGCAACCTTTCTGCGCTTAAAAGCCATTGGAAAATCCCCCAGAGTTGATAGTGTGTCGCGCTGGCGGAACTCCCTGCAGCGCTTCACGTGATGCGAATGTACCCGCCCCCCAATCGGCGAGGCAACGAAGGCTTCGGCTTCATGAAGCTTTTGGGCGAGAATTGTTGCAAAATTGCCAACCGTGACGATACGCGATGCGCAACCCGCTGATTTGCCGACGATCGTCGCGATCTACAACGCGTCGATCCCCGGCCGGATGGCGACGGCGGACACCGAAATCGTGAGTGTTGCAGCGCGGGAAGCCTGGTTTCGCGATTTCACGCCGGAACGACGGCCTCTCTGGGTTTCCACGGCGCCCTCCGGCGAGGTGGAAGCCTGGCTGTCGGTGCGGTCGTTCTACGGCCGCCCGGCCTACCACCGGACGGCGGAGATCAGCGCGTACACGGCGCCCGCGGCGCAGCGTCGCGGCCTCGCGCGCACGCTGCTCGACCACGCGATCGGGCACGCCCCCGCCTGGGGCTCTCGACGTTCCTCGCGTTCGTCTTCGGCCACAACGTGCCCAGCCTGGCGCTGTTCGAGCGCGCGGGGTTCGTCCGCTGGGGCCACCTCCCTCGCGTGGCGGAGCTCGACGGGATCGAGCGCGACGTCGTGATCCTCGGCCGCCGGGTCGACTGACGGGCATGGCCGACGTCTCGATCCGTCCGGCGGTGCCCGGCGACGCCGCCGCGATCCACGCGCTGATCCGGGAGCTCGCCGAGTACGAGCGCCTGACGCAGCTTTGCACCGGATCGACGGCCGACCTTGCCGCTGCGCTGTTCGGCCCGCAGCCCGCCGCCGAAGTGCTGCTCGCCGAGGTCGACGGCGGCATCGCGGGATTCGCGCTGTTTTTCCACAACTTCTCGACCTTCCTGGCCCGCCGCGGTCTCTGGCTCGAGGACCTGTACGTGCGGCCCGCCTTCCGCGGCCACGGGATCGGAAGCCGGCTCCTGCGAGCCGTCGCCGCGATCGCCGTCGCCCGTCGCTGCGGCCGCTTCGAGTGGTCGGTGCTCGACTGGAACGCGCCGGCGATCGGGTTCTACGAGCGGCTCGGCGCGACCGTGATGCCCGACTGGCGCATCGTCCGCGTGACCGGTGACGCGCTGGCGCATCTGGGGCGGCCGGCGGCAGACTGACCGCCGGTGGCGCTGCCGACTCCCCCTCTTCCCCCTGCCCCCCCATGCCTCTCGACCTTCCCCGACTGACGGTTGCCGCCGACTACTGGTCGCTGCGGTTCGTCGACCAGACCACGACGACTTGTGCGGTGCGCAAGAACGTCCCGCTGCCGCTGTCCCGCGCCAGCGACCGTGGCGTCATGGCGACCGTGTACGCGGACGGGGGCTACGGCTACGCGGCGACCTCGGACCTGTCGCCCGCCGGCCTCGCCGCCGCGCTCGAGCGCGCGCGGCAGTGGGCCCGGGCGACCGCGGCCCGCGCGCTGTTCGACACGCGGCCGCTGCCGCGCCCCGCACCGCGCGGCAACTACGCGTCACCGTCGGTCGACGGCGCGGAGCCCCCGCCACGCGACTGGTACGAGCTCCTGATGGCGGAATCGACCGCGGCGGCGATCGACCCCCGGATCGTCGACTGGAGCGCGAGCGTCGAGGTGCGCCACGCGACCCACCGGCTGGTGACCAGCGAAGGCGGCGACGTCGAGCAGCGCTACCGGATCATGCTGCCGGGACTCGCGGTCTCCGCGCACGCCGACGGCGACACGCAGACGCGGACGCTGAACGGCTACCGCGGCATCTGCCAGCAGGGCGGCCCCGAGGTCCTCGCGCGATTCGGTTTCGCCGGCGCCGGACGCCGCGTCGCCGAGGAAGCGCTCGAACTCGTGCTCGCGCCCAACTGTCCGGCCGGACGGAGGGACGTGCTGCTCGCGCCCGACCAGATGGTGCTGCAGATCCACGAGTCGATCGGGCACCCGCTCGAGCTCGACCGCATCCTCGGCGACGAGCGCAACTTCGCCGGCACGAGCTTCGTCACGCCCGACATGTTCGGCCACTACCGCTACGGCTCCGAGCTCCTGAACGTCACGTTCGACCCGACGCGGCCCGAGGAGCTCGCGAGCTACGGCTACGACGACGAGGGGACGCGCGCGGAACGCACGCACCTGATCCGCCGCGGCATTCTCGAGCGCCCGCTCGGCGGCGCGGTCTCGCAGGCGCGCGCCGGCCTCCCCGGCGTCGCGAACGCGCGCGCCGACAACTGGAACCGCCCGCCGATCGACCGGATGGCGAACCTGAACCTCGAGCCGGGCGCGTCGACGTTCGACGAGCTGGTCGCGCGCATCGGGCGAGGCGTCTTCATGCAGACGAACGCGTCGTGGTCGATCGACGACTCGCGCAACAAGTTCCAGTTCGGCTGCGAGCGCGGCGTGCTGATCGAGGACGGACGCATGAAGGGCGTCGTCAAGAACCCGAACTACCGCGGCATCTCCGCGTCGTTCTGGCGCAGCCTCGCGGCGGTCGGCGACGCGTCGACGCTGCAGGTGCTCGGCACGCCGTACTGCGGCAAGGGCGAGCCGTCGCAGATCATCGGCGTCGGGCACGCGTCGCCCGCGTGCGTGTTCACGGACGTCGACGTGTTCGGCGGGGACCTGTGGGCGCGCTGCTGCGGCCGGGACGGCGGCGGCGGCGGAGCAGCGCTTCGCCGACTGGGCCTCGACGATCGAGCGCGCGCTCGCACCGGGCGAGCGTTACACGGCGACCTGCGCCGGCGAGGCGACCGACTTCGCGCGGATGAACCGCGGCAAGGTGCGGCAGGCGGGCAGCGTGCTGCAGAACGAGCTCTCGATCCGGCTGGTGCGCGGCGCGCGGCACGCCGAGCACACGCTGGCGATGACCGGCGACGCGCCGGTCGACCGCGAGGCGATCGTGGACGCGGTCGAGGGCCTGCGCGACGTGCTGCCCGACCTCGCCGACGACCCGCACCTGCTGCTCGCCGACCGCGTCGAGAGCACGCGCGTCGAGCGCGCCGGCGCGCTGCCGCCGGCGGAGTCCGTCGTCGACGAGATCCTCGCCGCCGCGCACGGCCTCGACCTCGTCGGCATCTACGCGGCGGGCCCCGTGTGGCGCGGCTTCGCGAACGCCGAGGGCCAGCGCAACTGGCACCTGGCCGAAACGTTCAACCTGCAGTGGAGCCTCTACGACCGCACGGACAAGGCGGTGAAGAGCGCCTGCGCCGGCTTCGCCTGGGACGGCGGCGAGCTGGCCCGGCGCATGGCGCAGGCGCGCGAGCGGCTGGCGCTCGTCGCGCGGCCCGCGAAGGCGCTGGCACCGGGCCGCTACCGCGCGTTCCTCGCGCCGTCCGCGATGGAGGAGATCGTTTCGCTGCTGGGCTGGGGCGGCTTCTCGGCCCGCGCGCTCGAGACGCGCCAGAGCCCGCTCTCCCGCATGCGCGCGGGCGAGCGGCTCGACCCCCGCGTGACGATCGCCGAGGACACCGCGGGCGGCGTCGCGCCGGCGTTCCAGGCCGAGGGATTCGCGCGCCCGGCCAGCGTCGCGCTCGTGCGCGAGGGCGCGCTCGTCGGCGCGCTCACGTCGCCGCGCACCGCGCGCGAGTTCTCGATCCCGGCCAACGGCGCGAACGGCGACGAGATGCCCGAGGCGCTGGCGATGGCGGGCGGGGAGCTGCGCGCCGACGACGCGCTCGACGCGCTCGGCGACGGGCTCATGGTCGGCAACCTCTGGTACACGAACTACTCGGACCGCCCGGCGTGCCGGATCACCGGCATGACGCGCTTCGCGACGTTCTGGGTCGAGCGCGGCCGCATCGTCGCGCCGGTCGACGTGCTGCGCTTCGACGACACGCTCTACCGGATGCTGGGCACGAACCTCGAGGCGCTGACGCGCGAGACCGAGCTGCTGCTGTCGTCCGACAGCTACCGGTCACGGCAGCTTGCGAGCACGACCCTGCCGGGGGCGCTCGTGCGGGAGATGGCGTTCACGCTTTGACGGCGGGAACACCGGGGTCAGACCCCGATGGAGCCGGGGTCAGACCCCTGCCACTCCGGCGTGCTCGCCGTGCCAGCCCTTCGGGATCGCGGACAGGAGCCGCTGCGTGTAAGGCTCGCGCGGGTTGCGGTAGATCGTGTCCGCGTCGGCGATCTCGACCACCCTGCCCTCGTTCATCACCATCACCTCGTCGGAGATGTACTTGACCACGGCGAGGTCGTGCGAGATGAAGAGGTAGGACAGGCCGAACTCGTCCTGCAGGTCCTGCAGCAGGTTCAGCACCTGCGCCTGCACCGAGACGTCGAGCGCCGAGACCGACTCGTCGCAGATCAGGATGTCGGGCTTGAGCGTGAGGCAGCGCGCGATCGCGATGCGCTGGCGCTGGCCGCCCGAGAACTCGTGCGGGTACTTGTAGAACGAGACGTCCGGCAGGCCCACCTTGCCCAGGAGCTCGAACACCAGGTCGGTGCGCTCCTGGGCGTTCGCGCCGATGCCGTGGATCGCCAGCGGCTCGGTCAGGATCTGCCCGACCGTGAAGCGCGGGTTGAGCGACGCGTACGGGTTCTGGAAGATGATCTGGATGCGGCGCTTGTAGGGCATGAACTCGCGCTCGGACATCGACAGGATGTCCTTGCCGTCGAACAGCGCCTGCCCCGTCGTCGCCTGGTGCAGCCGCATCAGCGTCAGGCCCACGGTCGTCTTGCCCGATCCCGACTCGCCGACGAGGCCGAGCGTCTTGCCCCGGCGCAGCGCGAACGACGCGTCGGCGACGGCCTTGAACTCCCGCTTGCCGAACAGCCCCTCGCGCACGTGGAAGCTCTTGCCGAGGTTCTTCACCTCGAGGATGACCGGGTCGGCGGGCACGATGCCCCGCGGGCGCTCCTCGACGTGCTGCGGCCCTTGCCCGCCCATGAAGTCGTCGATGACCGGCAGGCGCATCGGCCGGTGCTCGAGCTCCGGCCGGCACTTGAGCAGCGCCTTCGTGTAGGCGTCCTTCGGCGACTCGAACACCGCCTTCGCGGTCCCCTGCTCGCGGACCTCGCCCTGGCGCATCACGACCACGTGATCGGCGATCTCGCCGACGACCGCGAGGTCGTGCGTGATGAACAGCACGCTCATCCTGTGCCGGCGCTGGAGCTCGGCGATCAGGTCGAGGATCTGCTTCTGGATCGTCACGTCGAGCGCGGTCGTCGGCTCGTCGGCGATCAGCAGCCTGGGCTCGCACGCGATCGCCATCGCGATCATCACGCGCTGCTGCTGGCCGCCGGACATCTGCGACGGATAGGCGCCGATGCGCCGCCGCGGCTCCGGGATCCCGACCTCGTCGAGGAGCTCGACTGCGCGCTTGCGCGCCGCGCCGGCAGAGAGTCCGCGGTGCAACCGCAGCACCTCGCAGAGCTGGAAGCCGACCGTGAACACCGGGTTCAGCGACGTCATCGGCTCCTGGAAGATCATCGAGATGTCGGCGCCGCGAAGGTCGCGCAGCTCGCGCGCCGGCAGGCCGACGAGGTTCTTCCCGCCGAACAGGATGCGGCTCGCCGGATCGACGATCGAGTTCTCGGGCGGCAGCAGGCCCAGGAGCGCGAGCGCGGTGACGCTCTTGCCCGAGCCGGACTCGCCGACCAGCGCGACGGTGCTGTCGGCGGGGATGTCGAACGAGATGCCCCTGACGGCCTCGAACGTCTCGTGCCCGCCGAGGCGGAACGAGACGCGCAGGTCGCGCACCTGGACGAGCGGCTCGCCGCCGTGCGGCGGAAGGTCGGGTCGCATGGCGTCAGTGCCCCTTCTTTCGGCCTCGTCGGCCCCCGGCGGCCCCGGGCCCCCCCCCCGGCCCGCCCCCCCCCCCCGCCCCCCCCCCCCCCCCACCCCCCCCCCCCCCCCCCCCCCGTCCCGCGCCGCCCGCGGGGGGCCCCCCGCCGGCTCCGGCCCCTTGAGCTTCGGATCGAGCGCGTCGCGCAGCGCATCGGTGAACAGGCTGAACGCGGTGACGAGCAGCGCCATCGCGGTGGTCGCGGCGACGAGCTGCCACCACTTGCCGAGGATCAGCTCGTTCTGCGCCTCGTTCAGCATCGACCCCCAGGACACGACGTCGACCGGCACGCCGAAGCCGAGGAAGGACAGGATCACCTCGGCCTTGATGAACCCGACCACCAGGATCGAGAGCTGCACGAGCACGACGTGCGACACGTTCGGGAAGATGTGGACGAACATCCTGCGCGCGTTCGACGCCCCGATCGCGTCGGCGGCCTGCACGTACTCGCGCGACTTGTGCTTCATGTACTCGGCGCGGATCAGCCGGAACACGCCGGTCCAGCCGGTGAGGCCGAGGATCAGGATGATCGTCAGCATCCCCTTCTGCTGCAGCACCGCGGCGACCGCGAGCACCAGGAGCAGGTAGGGGATCGAGTTGAACACCGAGTAGAACCAGTTGAACGCGTCGTCGACCCAGCGGCCGTAGTAGCCCGCGACCGCGCCGAAGAGCGTCCCGAGCGCGGTCGCCACGAGCGCGGAGGCGATGCCCACGAAGATCGACGTCTCGGAGCCCTTGATCGTCTTCGCGATCACGTCGCGGCCCCACTTGTCGCCGCCGAACGGCAGCGTCGCGGCTCGCGCCTCGACTGGCGCGGGCGCTGCCGCCTTCCCCTTGTCGGCGCGAATGTCGGCCATCACGTCGGCGAGCGGATCGACGCTCCTGCCCTCGGGCGCCGCGCCGGGCGCGGCAGCGGCGGAGGTCGCCGGCTTCTCGCCGCGAAGCTCCGCCAGCACGTCGGCGAGCGGATCGACGATCGACGACTGGTAGTCGCCGGCGGGCACCGGCGCCTCGGGCGCGCCGGGCGCCGCTGGCGCACCCGCCTCGACGTCGGCGCCGATGAACGACGGAGGCGCGTAGTTGACGCCGGCCTCGCGCGACCAGTCCTTCGCGACGAGCCCCAGACCGGACAGGATCATCAGCAGCACGAAGGCCAGCACGATCACGAGCGAGACCATGCCGACGCGGTCGGCGCGAAGGCGCCGCCACGCGAGCGTCCAGAGGCCCGGCGAGACGGTGTGGGGGATCTCGCGCGCGCCGCTGGCCGAGCGGGGGAGCGTTGCAGCCGGGGTGGCCATCGTCCGATCCCTCACTTGAGCTGGACGCGCGGGTCCACCGCCTTGTACATCAGGTCGGCGAGCAGGTTGAACACCATCGTCGCCGCGGCGACGTACACGGTGATCGCCTTGATCACCGGGAAGTCGCTGCGCTCGACCGCGAGGATCACCTCGCGCCCGATGCCGGGGATCGAGAAGAAGCGCTCGATCAGGAACGCGCCGATCAGGAGCCCGGGCAGCGACGCCATGATGTTGGTGATGATCGGGATCGACGCGTTGCGCAGCACGTGGACCCACATGGTGCGGTTCTCGGACAGCCCCTTGGCGCGCGCGGTGCGCACGTAGTCCTGGTTGATCTCGTCGAGCACGAAGGTCCGGTAGAGCCGCAGGCTGGGCGCGATGCCGACCGCGAGGCCGATCAGGATCGGCAGCGACGCGTAGCGGAACAGGTTCTCCCAGAACGAGTCGCCCCAGCCCTGGACCGGGAACCAGCCGAGCTTGTAGGCGAACACGTACTGGAACACGATGATGTAGACGAGGATCGAGATCGACAGGCCGACGGTGCACACGATCATCACCGCCCGGTCGGTCAACGATCCGCGCACGTAGGCGACCGCGAGCGCGAGGCCGATCGCGATCAGCGCGTCGAGCACCGTGAGCGGAATGAGCACCGTGAGCGACGGCGGCAGCCGCGTGAAGATGATCGACGAGATGCGCTCGTTGGTGCTCCAGGACGCGCCGAAGTCCCCGGTCACGATCTGCTTGACGAAGATCCAGAGCTGGACCCAGTAGGGCTGGTCGACCCCGAGCTGGCGCCGGATGTTGTCGATCTGCTCCTGGTTGCTGATTTTCCCGGCGAGCACGTACGCCGGGTCGCCGCCGACCCAGTTGAACAGGAAGAACACCAGCAGCACGACCCCGAGCATCGTCGGGAGCATCTGCCACAGGCGCCGGATGATGTACGCCGTCATCGTCGATCCTCCCCCGGCCCGCGGATCGCGCGGCCTCCGGACGGTTGCGTTCGAGCGCGGCGCCGCATCGGCGGCCGCGCCTGCGATCCTTGCGTGTCCGCCGCCCGCCGCGTCGGGCCTTCCCGGCCCCGCGCGGCGGGCGCGGCATCGCTTTGTCGCGCTGCGGGTCCGGCCGGGATCCCCGGCGGCCCGCGCGTCGTCTACACCCCTCCTCCTACTTGTTCGGTCCCTGCGGCGCCACGTCGAGGTACTGCCAGTGCGCGTGCAGGATCGGATGGCGCTTGTAGCCCAGCACGCGCGGCTGGACGAGCATGTTGCGGTAGCGGCTGATCATGAGCCGCCACGGCGCGTACGCCTCGATGACGCGGGTCATCTCCTGGTAGAGCTTGTCGCGCTCCGGGCCGGGAGGCATCTTCTGCGTGCGCGCGTAGAGCTTGTCGAACTCGGGGATGCGTGCGCACGCGTTGTTGCTCTGGTTCGTGTTCGGGCCGTACAGCAGCTGCATGAAGTTGTCGCCGTCCGGGTAATCGGCGATCCACGAGGCGACGCGCATCTGGAGCTTGCACTGCTTCTCGGCCTTGATCAGTTCCGGGAACTTGTCCTTGTGGACGTCCATCCGGACGCCGATCGCGTCGAGCGACTTCTTCCACAGCTCGTCCTGCTGGCGCCCCAGCGTATCGGGGCGCGACGAAAGCCGCACGACGAGCGGCTTGCCGTCCGGCAGCGTACGCCATCCGTCGGCGCCGCGCTTGTAGCCGAACCTGTCGAGCAGCGCGTTGGCCCCCGCCGGGTCGTAGGCGATGCCGCCCTTCCAGCCCGGATCGTGGCCGACGACGCCCGGCGGGATCGGGTAGCGCGCCTCGATCGCCTGGCCGTTGCGGATCACGCGGATCTCGTCGGCGACGTTGTAGCTCATCGCCATCGCCCGGCGCAGCGCGACCTTCTCCTTCGCCAGCCCGCCGACGACCGGGTCGGTCATGTTCCAGTACGTGTACGAGAGCTCGGGATCGACGATGCGCGAGAGCTTCACGCCCTTCGCCTTCATCTCGGGCTTGAGCGTCCCGCCGTCGAGGACCTTCGGCGCGAGCGGCCCTTCCATGTTCATCAGGTCGACCTCGTCGCCCTGGAACGCGAGCAGGCGCGCCTGGTCCTCCTCGATGATCGAGATCTCGACGCGGCCCACCTGCGGCATCGCCTTGCCCTTCATCTCGCGCACGAGCGCGGCGTCCGCCGGGTCGCTGGAGGCGAAGTTCCAGGTGAAGCCGCGGTAGTGCGGGTTCGCCTCGAGCAGGATCTTCGAGCTGCGCACCCACTTCGCGAGGCGGTAGGGGCCGGTGCCGACCGGGTTCGCGAGCGCGCGCCCGTCGCTCTCGCCGTACTTCTCGATCACCTCGCGCGCGACCGCCGAGGTGGGCTCGTGCGCCAGGATGTAGGGCAGGTTGTAGTCGGTTTCCTTGAGGCGGAACCGGATCGTGTGGCGGTCGACGGCCTCGATGCCCGGAACCTTGCGGTCGTAGTCGAACCTGCCGCTCTTCCTCGCCTGCTCGGCGACCTCGTCGAGTCCCACGAACTTGCCCTCGACGAGGAACGCCCACGGCGAACGGATCCTCGGGTCGATCAGGCGCTTGATCGAATAGACGTAGTCGTCGGCCGTGAGCTCGCGCGGCTTGCCGCCGAACACCGGATCGTCGGCGAATCGGATGCCTTTCTTCAGCTTCACCGTCCAGGTCCTGCCGTTGTCGGTGATCTGCGGCATGCCGTCGGCGGCGAGCGGCACGACCTTCGACGGGCGCGCGAGATAGTCGTACGTGTAGAGCGTCTCGAAGATGCCCTGGATCAGCGTCCCCGAGTAGAGGTCGTGCACGGCGGCAGGATCGAAGCCGGTCTCCGCCGCCGGGAAGACCTCGCGCACCACCTTGTTCATGTCGGGAGCGGCGATCGCCGGGGTCGCGACGGCGAGCATCGCGGCGAGCACGCGGTGCGCAGCAGCGTGGACAGCGCGGAGGAGCAACGTCGCGTCGTGTCGGGCATCGCGTCAGGTCCGCGGCTCGAGGTCCATGTAGAGCCACTCGGCGTGCAGGATCGGGTGCTTCTTGTAGCCCAGCACCCACGGCCGGATCATCTGGTTGCGCTCGCGCGACACGTGCATCGCCCACGCGCCGTCGACCTGCATCTGCCGGGTCATCTCGAGGAACAGCCGGTTGCGCTCGGGCCGGTCCGGCGACATCGCGCGCGCCCTGTCGTAGAGCGCGTCGAACGACTTCGACTCGTAGCAGCCGTTGTTGCTCTGCCCGGTGTTCGGCCCGTAGAGCAGCTGCATGAAGTTGTCGCCGTCGGGGTAGTCGGCGATCCACGCCGCGCCCCACATCATCAGCTGACAGGCCTTCGCGGCCTTCAGGTTGTCGCCGAACTTGCCGGAGTCGAACTCGATGCGGACCGCGATCGAGTCCATCGCCTTCTTCCACAGCTCGTTGTACGTCCGGTCGATCTGCGAGGTCTGCGTCGCCTGCCGCATGACGAGCGGCTTGCCGTCGGGCATCCGGCGCCAGCCGTCCGCGCCCTTCCGGTATCCGAACCGGTCGAGCAGCCGGTTCGCGAGCGCGGGGTCGTACGGGTTGATCGTGCGGTACGACGGGTCGTGGCCGACGACGCCGGCCGGGATCGGCATGTGCGCCTGCACCGCCTGTCCCTTGCGCACGACCTCGATCTCCTCGCGCACGTCGTACGCCATGATGATCGCGCGGCGCAGCGCGAGCTTCTCCGGCGTGAAGCCGCCGATCACCGGATCGCGGAAGTTGAAGATCGTGTAGGTGAGCTCGGGGTCGATTGCCTTGAAGAGACTGACGCCCTCGCCGGTCCAGCGGGGCAGCAGGTTGCCATCCGCGCCCACCGCCTGCGGCCGGAACGTGCCGGGCAGCGCCAGGACGTCGAGCTCCTTGCCGCCGAACGCGAGCCAGCGCGACTGGTCCTCCTCGATGATCGAGATCTCGACGCGCCCGATCCGGGGCATCTTCTTGCCTTGCATCGCCTTGACGATCGCGTCGTCCCACGCGGGCTCCGCGGGCGCGAAGTCCCAGGTGAAGCCCCGGTAGTCGGGATTCGCCTCGAGCACGATGCGCGACGCGCGCTTCCACTCCTTCAGCACGTACGGCCCGGTCCCGACCGGGTGCGCGCCGATGTCGTCGCCGTAGGCCTCGACCACCTCGCGCGCCATCGCGCCGTACGGGACGTGCGCGACCGTGTAGTTGAACAGGTAGTCGGGCGCGACGAGCCGGATCACGAGCGTGTACGGATCGGGCGTCTCGAGGCCGGGGATCTTCGCGTCGTAGTCGAACTTCCCGGTCTTCTTCGCCTGCTCGATCAGCACGTCGAGGCCCGCGATCCTGCCCTCGACCATGAACGCCCAGGGCGAGCGGTTCTTCGGGTCCGCGTGGCGCTTGATCGTGTAGGCGAAGTCGCCGGCGACGAGCTCGCGCTTCCGGCCCTTGAACGCCGGGTCGGGCGTGTAGTGGATGCCCTTGCGGATCCGGAACGTGTAGGTGCGGCCGTTGTCCGTCACCTGCGGCATCGCCTCGGCCGCGAGCGGCACGAGCTTCGCCGGGCGCGCGAGGTAGTCGTAGGTGAGGAGGCGCTCGAAGATCGCCTCGTTGACCGTGTTCGAATAGAGGTCCGAGACGCGCGCCGGGTCGAACCCGGTCTCCGCGGTCGGGAACGCGATCCGGTAGACCTTCGACGGGTCCGCGGCCGGCGCAGCTGCTGCCGCAACGAGTGCCGCGAGGGCGACGAGCGAACGAACGAGCTTGGCGAACCGGCGATACATGGACTGCCTGGACCTGTCCCGGGAAAAAAAGCCGCGCATAGTACCATTTTCACCATCCCATGCTGAGAAAAGCCCTGCGAGCGTGGATCGAGAGGCTCAAGCCCTCGGTCCAGAAGATCACCCGCCACCCGTGGGTGGTCCGTCACGTCCCTGCGCTGTCGGATCCCGACCTGTGGCACCTGAACCGCCGGTCGACCGCCCGCGGCGTGGCGGTCGGCCTGCTGTGCGGACTGATCCCGGGACCGGTCCAGGTCGCCGGCGCGATCGCGCTCTCGCTCCTGTGGCGCGCCAACTTCCCGCTCGCGGCGATCACGACGCTCTACACGAACCCCTTCACGATCGTTCCGCTCTACCTCCTGGCCTACGAGTACGGCCGCCTGTTCTTTCCCGACGCGCCGCCGGTGGTCGCCGTGCTGCCGCCGCCGTTCGTCGACGCCGCCAGCTACGTCCCGGCGCTCGCCGCCTGGATGGCCGAGCTGGGCAAGCCGCTGGCGCTCGGCATCGTGCTGCTCGCGCTGACGCTCGCCACCGTCGGCTTCGTGGCGGTCCGCGTCGTCTGGCGCTGCCACGTCGTCGCGATGTGGCGCAAGCGCGCGCGAGAACGCCCGCCCGCGCGATGAAGCCGCGCTGGTGGGACGAGGCGGCGACCGACCTCGCGCGCCGCGACCGCGTGATGCGGAAGCTCGTCCGCGCCCACCCGGGGGCCAGCCTCAAGCGGCGCAGCGACGCGTTCACCGCGCTGGCGCGCGCGATCACCGGGCAGCAGATCTCGGTGAAGGCGGCCGATGCGATCTGGCGGCGCCTCGTCGCGACCGCCGCCCCGGAAGACGCTGCGCGGGCATTCCCCCGACTCGATCCGGCGCGGGTGGCCGCCCTGGCGCGCCCGACCTGCGATCGGCGGGATTCTCGGAGCGCAAGGCCGCCTACCTGGCGGACCTCGCCGGCCACTTCGTGTCCGGCCGGCTCGACCCCGGGGCCTGGAAACGGCTCGACGACGAGTCGCTGATCGCCGCGCTCGTCGACGTCCGTGGCATCGGTCGCTGGACCGCCGAGATGTTCCTGATGTTCCACGAACTTCGACCGGACGTCCTGCCGGTCGACGACCTCGGCCTGCGCAAGGCCGCCGCCCTCCACTACCGGGGCGGCGACGCGATGACGGCGGACGCGCTGCGCGAACTGGGCGAGCGCTGGCGCCCCTGGCGCAGCGCCGCGACCTGGTACCTGTGGCGCGCGCTCGATCCGATCGCGATCGAGTATTGACCCCCGCGGCGCCCCCCCCTTCCCCCCGGCCGGTCCGTTCCCGGGCCCGGTCGGTCCGGGCGTCGAGCCACCGCCCCCCCTGCCCGCTGACAGGCGTCGTGCCCCCCACCGGGGCAAATGACGTCGGCCGCCGACCGCGTCGGTCGACGCCGGCGGGACACGTTCCCGCTGCGCGCCTCTCGAGGCCGGTGCGATCCCGACGCCCAGCGCGTCGATGCCGGAACGATTGCCGCTGCGCGTTTGTAGATGACGAACGCAATTAGCGCGTGACCGTTCGCTCGTTGGACAATCTTGCCGCCAGATAAGAGCGCTATGGTCTATCTATGATTACGATTAGCCTATTTTATTCAATTAGTCTTGTTGAAATACGACATAAATCGTCGTTTATTCGATTGACGCACTCATCAATACACGACCAGCGGCTCGATCGGCCCGGCTTCGCGCCGACCGTCCGGCCATCCTGTCCTCCCGCCCCCTCACCAGCCCTCCGACGCCTTTTAGGCACGGCTTGTGCAGTACGCCATCGACCCCAGTGGGGCGGAGATCGCCGCAAGGTCCGCGGCACGCCCTTCCTGACGGATTTTGGCCAGAAGACTTGACGCTCTCCGGCAGATGCCGGGGGCGGATATCGACAAATGGGCGCATTTTTGTAACGTACAACAAATTTCGAGAAACGCGATCCGGATCACCCCGCCCCGGGTCGCGCCCGTGCTCGCGGGCATTCCGCCCGTCGATCGCAAGCGATGGAGTGCCCGATGAAGCTCTGCGTCCGTTTCCTCGTCGTCTTCCTCGTGTCCGGCGGGATCCTGTCCGCGGCCGGCCATGCCGTCGTTCGCCAGGTGGACGCCGGCGGCGAGGCCCGGGCGCCCTCCCGGGCCGCCGAATCGGCAGCCGCCCGCGACCTGACGGTGAAGCTCCTGGCGACGCGATCGGTCCATGCCCGCGCCAAGTCGGCCACCGACAAGGCGCTGACGCTGGCGCCGCTCGTCGAGATCGCCCGTCGGCGCCAGCAGGAATTGCTCGATCTCGTCGACCTCGACCCCGCCGAGGTGCTTCGGGTCGCGCTGCCCGCCGGGATGCGCGCGAGCCTCCCGGCCGAGGTCCGCCCCTACGTCGAGGAAGCCGCCGACGAGGCGGGCGAGATCGAGGTGCTGCACGTCGACCACGTCGACGCCGCCGACGATCACTACCTGCACTTCCTGAACACGCCGAAGGGCCGCTATTCGCTGCACTTCGCCGGCGCGGTGCCGGACATCGCGACCGGGGCGGTCGTGAGCGTCCGCGGCGTGCGCCTCGGCGGGGCCATCGTCGTCGCCGGCCGGGCCGAGGTCATGGGCGAGAAGGCGCTCGCGGTCGTCCCGAACACCAAGGGCCCGCAGTCGACGCTCGCGATCCTCGTCAACTTCAGCAACGCGCCTTCGCAGCCGTACAGCGTCGCCTACGCGCAGAACGTGCTGTTCGGCACGACGAGCGCGTTCGACCACGAGGTGTCGTACCAGCAGACGACGCTCACCGGCGCGGTCGCCGGGTGGTTCACGATCGCGGCGACCTCGACGAGCTGCGACTTCGCCGCGATCGCGACGCAGGCGAAGGCCGCGGCCTCGGCCGCGGGCTACGTGCTGTCGAGCTACGCGCGGCTCGTCTACGTGTTCCCGTCGAACGCCTGCGGCTGGTGGGGCCTGGGCACGGTCGGCGGCAATCCGTCGCAGGCGTGGATCCACACCAAGTACGGATTCTCGGTCAAGGTCGTCGGCCACGAGCTGGGCCACAACCTCGGGCTCTTCCACTCGCACTCGCTCGACTGCGGATCGGCCTCGGTCGCCGCCTCCGGCTGCTCCACCTCCGAATACGGCGACGTGTTCGACCTGATGGGAAGCAATTCGGGCGGCCACTACAACGCGTTCCAGAAGGAACGCCTGGGCTGGCTCGACGACGGCTACTCGCCGCCGCTCACGACGGTCCCCGCGGTTGCCGGGACCGCCACGTTCGACATCGCGCCGATCGAGGACGCGCGCAACAGCCAGCCCCGCGCGCTCAAGATCCCGCGCGCGTCCGCCTGCGGGGTGGCGAACGAATGGTTCTACGTCGAGGCCCGCCAGGCGAAGGGCTACGACGCGTTCCTCGCCGGCAACGCCAACGTCCTGTCGGGCGTCCTCGTCCGGAAGGTGACCGGCGGCGTCGCCGACAGCAGCTACCTGCTCGACATGACGCCCTCGACGAGCGCGTGGTCCGACGCGGCGCTCACGGCCGGCAGGTCGTTCACCGACCCGCAGTCCGGGTTGAGGATCTCGACGCTCTCGGCCGGCTCGACCGGGGCCCGCGTCAGCGTCACGTTCCCGCCCGCGAGCTGCACCCGTGCCGCGCCTGCGGTGACGATCACGCCCGGCGAGACGATCTGGACGCCCGCCGGCGCGTCGGTCACCTACACGGTCGAGGCGCAGAACCGCGATTCCTGCGGGTGCGCGCCGACGAACTTCGACGTGAGCGCCACGGTGCCGAGCGGCTGGGGCGCGACCAACGCGCGCACGCCGAGCGTCGTCGCCGGTGGAAGCGCGGTCGCGTCGATCCTGGTGACGACGCCCGCCGCCGCCCCGGCCGGCTTCTACCCGCTGACACTGAAGGCCACCAACGTCGCCGCGCTCGCCATGGCGGGCTCCGCCAGCGGAACGGTCGCGATCGACGCGACTGCCACGCCGCCCCCGCCGGTCGCCGACGCGGGCGTCCAGACGATCGACGCGGTCGCCTCGACCGACAATTCGAGCTACTGGCGGCCGCGCTACGGATCGGTGAGCGCAATGATCACGACCAAGGTGACGAGCGGCGGCGTCCCGGTCTCCGGCGCGTCGGTCAGTGTCAAGGTGCGCGATCCCGACGGCAACGTCCGGACGCTCTCCGCCACGACCGGAAGCGCGGGGACGGCATCGGTCGCCTACTCGATACGGTCCTACTCCCGCCGCGGCACCTACACGGTGACGAGCCGCGCGACGCGCAACGGATCGACCGTCAGCGCCGGCACCAGCTTCGTCGTCAACTGATTCGCGCGCCGCGACACGAAGCGCACCGCGGGCTCCGGGTCGCGAACACCGGCGAAAACGGGCCCCGGCGAAACCCGGGGTCGGACCCCGATGAGGCCGGGGTCAGACCCCAAGCGTCCCGTCGACGAGGTGCAGCGTCCGATCGGTGCGCGACGCGAGCTCGGGGTCGTGAGTGACGATCACGAGCGCGGTGCCCACCACCCGGTTGAGCTCCAGCATCAGCCCGAACACCTGCTCGGCCGTGCGGCGGTCGAGGTTGCCCGTCGGCTCGTCGGCGAGCACGCAGCGCGGCTCGGTCACGAGCGCGCGCGCGAGCGCGACGCGCTGGCGCTCGCCGCCCGACAGCTCGCCCGGCACGTGGTCGAGCCGGTGCGCGAGCCCGACGCGCTCGAGCATCGCCCTCGCCTGCGCGCGCGCCTGCGAGGGCGGCATGCGCCGGATCAGCAGCGGCATCGCGACGTTCTCGACCGCGGTGAACTCGGGCAGCAGGTGGTGGAACTGGTAGATGAAGCCGAGCGCGCGGTTGCGCACGCGCCCGCGCTCCGTCTCCGGGAGCGCGGCGAACGGCCGTCCCTGCACCGTGACGTCGCCCGCGGTCGGCGCGTCGAGGCCGCCCAGCAGGTGCAGCAGCGTGCTCTTGCCCGACCCGGACGCGCCGACGATCGCGATGCGCTCGCCCTCGCGCACGTCGAGGTCGACGCCGGACAGCACGACGACGTCCTGCGGCCCCCCGGTGTAGGTCTTCGCGAGCCCGCGGCATGCGAGCACGCTCGCCGTCGCGTCACTCATAGCGCAGCGCCTCGGCGGGATTGACGCGCGCGGCGCGCCAGCTCGGGTAGAGCGTGGCGACGAGCGCGAGCACCAGCGCGATGACCGCGACGGTCACGACGTCGGCGCGCTGCAGGTCGGAGGGCAGGTCGCTGATGTAGTAGATGCTCTTGTCGAGGAACGTGACACCGAGCGTCCGCTCGATCGCGGGCACGACCGTCTCGACGTTGAGCGCGAGGGCCACGCCGCCCGCCACGCCGATCAGCGTCCCGATCACGCCGATCAGCGCGCCCTGGATCACGAAGATCGCCAGGATCGACGCCGGCGACGCGCCGAGCGTGCGCAGGATCGCGATGTCGGCCTGCTTGTCGGTCACGAGCATCACCTGCGCCGACACGATGTTGAACGCGGCGACGGCGACGATCAGCGTCAGGATGATGAACATCACGCGCTTCTCGATCTGCACGGCGCGGAAGAAGTTCGCGTGGCTCTGCGTCCAGTCGCGCAGCTCCGCGTCGGTGCGCAACGTGCGCGCGAGCTCGCGCGCGACCGCGGGCGCGGCGAACAGGTCGTCGAGCTTCAGGCGCACGCCCGACACGCCGTCCACCCGGTAGAGCTTCTGCGCGTCGGCTAGGTCGATGAGCGCGAGTCCGCTGTCGAACTCGTACATGCCGATCTCGAAGATGCCGACGACGCGGAAGCTCTTGATGCGCGGCAGCGTGCCGGCGGGCGTCACCGTGCCCTGCGGCGTGATCGCCACGACGGTGTCGCCGACGAGGACGCCGAGCGCGCGCGCGACCTCGGCGCCCAGCACGATGCCGAACCCGCCGGGCTTCAGGTCCGCGAGCGAGCCGCGGCGCATGTGGCTGCCGACGTCGGCGACCGTGTCCTCGCGGGACGGGTCGATGCCGCGCACGATGACGCCGCGGTTCACGTCGCCCGCCGACAGCATCGCCTGCCCGAGCACGTAGGGCGCCGCCGCCTTCACGCGCGGGTTCTCGAGCGCCTGCCGCGCGACCGTCTCCCAGTCCGCGAGCGCGGGAATGCCCCGCACCTCGATGTGCGAGGCCACCGACAGGATCCGGTTGCGCAGCTCCTGCTGGAAGCCGTTCATCACCGACAGCACGACGATGAGCGCGGCGACGCCGAGCGCGATGCCGGCCATCGACATCAGCGCGATGAACGAGATGAACGCGTTGCGGCCCGAGCCCTTGCGGGCGCGCGTGTAGCGCAGGCCGATGGCGAGTTCGTAGGGGGACAAGGCGATCGGTGCGTCGGACGCATCGACGATGCGGGCCGCGATTATCGCATGCTAGACTCGTCGGGTCGTCCGCAGTTCCCCCGCCGGTCGCGCTCCCGACCGTCCGCCGTCTCCCGCCCGATGCGCTTCACGTTCGTCGTCCCCGGCCTCGCCTCGCTCGACCGCGCTGCGCTCGCGTCGTCGCGCCCGCTCTCGCGCCTCGCGTCGTGGTCGCGCCCCCGCGTCGAGCCGCGCGGCATGCCCGCGGCGCTGCTCGCCTCGCTCGGCTCGGCCGCGTCCGAACCCGCGCACGACGTCCCGGTGGCGCCGCTCGCGGCGCTCGGCGCCGGCGTCGACCCGCATGCGTCGTTCGTGCTCGCGGCGGAACCCGTGCACCTGGTCGCCGGACGCGAGGACGTGGCGGTCGCGGGCCGCGTCGACGACCTCTCCGCGGCCGATGCGCGCACGCTGGTCGACGCGCTGAACCGGCACTTCGCGGAGGACGGCATCGCGTTCGTCGCGCCGCGCCCGGACACCTGGTTCGTCACGACGAACGCGCGTCCCGACCTCGTCACCGTGCCGCTCGACACCGTGCTCGGATCGATGATGTCTCCGCACCTGCCGACCGGCGGCGCCGCGCGCCTCTGGCCGCGCTGGTCGACGGAAATCCAGATGCTGCTGAACGCGCACCCGGTCAACCAGGCGCGCGCGCGCCTCGGTCTCGCGCCGTGCAACGGCGTGTGGTTCTGGGGCGGCGGGCAGCTGGCCGACGTCGGGCTGGCCGCGCCGTTCCGGGTGCACGCATCCGCCGGCCGTGCGGCCGACCTCGTGCGCGGACTCGCGCTGGCTTCCGGCGGCGAGGCGATGCCGCTGCCGGGATCGTTCGAGGCGGCGATCGACGCGGTGCCGGCGACGCGTCCCGCGTCGCACGTCGTCGTAGCGCTCCCCGGCGTCGGCCGCGCGCTCGAGGAGATCGATCGTGCGTGGCTCGCGCCCGCCGTCGAGTGGCTCGAACGGGGCCGCCTCGCGTCGGTCGCGCTCGTGACCGACGGCGCCACGTCCGCCGTGACCTGGAACGCACGTCGTCCCTCCGCGATCGCGCGCGTGGTCGCGCGCGCCGCGCCGCGCCGCTTCGCGGTGCCGGAGCGATGATCCGCACGATCGCGCGACGCGAGGTCCCCGTGACCGCGGCGGCGCTCGAGGCCGCCGGCATCGACCCGGTGCTCTCGCGCCTCTATGCGTCGCGCGGCGTGCACGACGCCGCCGAGCTCGACCTGTCGCTCGCGGGCCTGCCGCCCCCGTCGCTCATGAAGGGCGTCGACGAGGCGGCCGAGCGGCTCGTGCGCGCGATCGATCTGCGCGAACGCATCGTCATCGTCGCCGACTACGACGCCGACGGCGCCACCGCGTGCGCGATCGGCATGCGCGCGCTCGTCCGGATGGGCGCCGACGCGCGCTTCCTCGTGCCCAACCGGTTCGAGCACGGCTATGGCCTCACGCCCGAGATCGTGTCGCTCGCGCTCGGGCTCGCGCCGGACCTGATCGTGACCGTGGACAACGGTATCGCGAGCGTCGAAGGCGTCGCCGCCGCGGCGGCGCAGGGCGTCGACGTGCTCGTGACCGACCACCACCTGCCCGGCGACCGTCTTCCCTCGCCCGCGCTGATCGTCAATCCGAACCAGCCCGGATGCGCGTTCCCGTCGAAGCACGTCGCGGGCGTGCGGCATCCGCTGCCTCGTCACCGACGACGAGCGCGAGGCGCGGACGCTCGCCGGCGAGCTCGACCGCATGAACCGCGAGCGGCGCGCGATCGAGGCGACGATCGAGGAGGAGGCGCTCGCCGACCTCGACGCGCTCGCCTCCAGCGCCGAGGGCCACGCGTCGGTGTGCGTGCACCGCGAGAGCTGGCACCAGGGCGTCGTGGGAATCGTCGCGTCGCGCCTGAAGGACCGCGTGCACCGGCCGGTGATCGTGTTCGCGCCCGGAGGTGCGGGCGAGGTGCGCGGCTCGGGTCGCTCGATCGCCGGATTCCACCTGCGCGACGCGCTCGACCTCGTGTCCAAGCGCGAGCCCGGGCTGATCCTGCGCTTCGGCGGGCACGCGTACGCCGCGGGGCTGTCGCTCCGGGTCGCCGATCTGCCCCGCTTCGCCGACGCGTTCGAGGCGGTCGCGAGCGCGGCGCTGACGCCCGAGGACCTGGAGCAGCGCTGCGAGACCGACGGCGAGCTTCGTCCCGGCGAGCTCTCGATCGGGCTCGCGCGACGCCTGCGCGAGACGGTGTGGGGGCCCGGGTTCCCGCCGCCGCGATTCGACGAGTCGTTCCGCGTCGCGGACCAGCGCGTCGTCGGCCGGAAGCACACGCGGCTCACGCTCGCCCGCCGCGGCGAGACGTTCGAGGCGATCCTGTTCAGGCACGCCGATCCGCTGCCGGAGCGCGTCCACGCGGTCTTCCGCCCGGAAGTGAACCAGTGGCAGGGCGCCGAATCCCTCGAGCTCGTGATCGAGCACTGGGCGCCAGACCCCTGACCGCGGTTCCCGCGCCGGGTCCATCGCGCCGCCGGAAGCGCGCCGAACGCAGCTGCGGAAAGGCCCCGCCGGCGCGCGCAGGCCGGACGGACGCGCCGACCGTCGGCGGCGCAACATAATCCGTTGATATAATTGACTAAATTTCGTTGATGTCTTGGCCTTCGGTGTCCACGGAAATACTTGTGCGCCGCACCAATTACAGGTAGATTACGGGGGTTTGGCCGTCGGGCGTCCCCCCGGGGCGCCGCGGCTGCTGCATCGCTGCGGAGGTACCGAATGCGTCTCAAGGACAAGGTCGCGATCATCACCGGCGCCGGTCAGGGCATCGGCCAGGCGACCGCGATGAAGTTCGCGCGCGAGGGCGCCCGCGTCGCCGTGTGCGACATCAACCGCGCGTCCGTCGACGACACGGTCGCGACGATCGTCGCGAACGGCGGCGAGGCGCTGGGCTACACGATCGACGTCACCGACAAGGCGTCGATCGCGAAGATGGTCGAGGGCGTGATGGGCGCCTGGGGCCGGATCGACACGCTGGTCAACAACGCGGGCATCGTGCAGGACGCGCAGTTCCGCAAGATGACCGACGACCAGTTCGAGCGCGTCATCGACGTGAACCTGAAGGGCGTCTACAACGTCACCAAGGCGGTCGTCGACATCATGATCGAGCAGAACTCGGGCTGCATCCTCAACGCGTCGTCGATCGTCGGCATCTACGGCAACTTCGGCCAGACCAACTACGCGGCGACCAAGTTCGGCGTGATCGGGATGGTCAAGACCTGGGCGCGCGAGCTCGGCCGCAAGGGCATCCGCGCCAACGCGATCTGCCCGGGCTTCATCAGCACGCCGATCCTCGCGTCGATGCCGGAGAAGGTCGTCCGGATGATGGAAGAGAAGGTGCCGCTCGGCCGCCTCGGCAAGCCCGAGGAGATCGCGAACACCTACGCGTGGCTCGCCTCGGACGAGGCGTCGTACATCAACGGGGCCGTGATCGAAGTCTCCGGCGGCGTCACGATCTGACGCTCGCCGAGCGTCGGGCGAAAACCGTCGGCCTGAAGGCCGACCCACGAAGTGCCCGACCCCGTCGGCCTGAAGGCCGACCCACGAAGCTCGCGACACTCACTGTGGGTCGGGCTTCAGCCCGACGCCTTCGCCTTGATGCAGCGAACCCCGTCGGCCTGAAGGCCGACCCACGAAGAGCGATACTCCCTGTGGGTCGGGCTTCAGCCCGACGCCTTCATCCGACCGGACGACTTGAGACACCCCGGCGCACGGCGTAGGATGCGCCGATCCTTCTCCGGGGAATCCCCATGCGACCGTCGATCCGCACCGCCCTCGCCGTCGCTGCCAGCCTCGCCGCCCTCGCCTCGCCCCCCGCGGACGCGCAGCGCATGATCGGCGGCAATCCCGGCCCCGCCTACAACTACGTGTGCCCGAACGCCGACGGCGGCCCGCCGCTCGACTGCTACTACGACGCGGTGCGCCACCTCTACACGATGTGCCGCCACGTCAAGTCGATCGAGATCATCGAGTGGGGCTACGAGAAGGCGCAGGAAGGCGTCAACCAGGCGAAGAGCGACTACTGCATCGACAAGCAGCGCGGCAACATGGTCAAGCCCTACCAGGCTGCGCTCAAGGAAGCGGCAATCTCGAAGCAGGCCGTCGACGGCCTGAAGAGCCTCAACGAGGCGTGGCAGCTCGCGCTCGTGGACCTCAGGTGGCGCCAGGGCGAGACCTCGGATGACTACCTGACGAGGACGGTCACGCCGTACCTCGACTTCGAGGAGCGCATCGACGGCATCAAGCTGATCGTCGAGACCGTGCGCGCCCACGTGAAGCCGCTGCCCGCCGCGCCGAAGGCGAAGGCCGCCGCCGGCGGCGCCGCGAAGAAGTAACGCTCCGTGCAGGAGGTCCGCGCCGCCCGGTCCGCGGGCGAGGGCCTCGCCATGCCGCCCTCCGCCGTCCCCGCGAACGCCGACCTGCCCGAGAACGACGCCGAGGTGGCGGCCGCGTTCGCGGCCGGCGGACCGCTGTCGCGCCTCCTGCCCGGCTACCGCGAGCGGGAGCAGCAGGTCGCGATGGCACAGGCCGTCGCGCACGCGATCCGCACGCAGGGCCGGCTGGTCGCCGAGGCGGGCACCGGCACCGGCAAGACGTTCAGCTACCTCGTGCCGGCGCTGCTCCACGGCGGCAAGGTGATCGTGTCGACCGGCACCAAGACGCTGCAGGACCAGCTCCACGAGCGCGACCTGCCGCTCGTGCGCGACGCGCTCCGCTCGCCGGTGACGATCGCGCTGCTCAAGGGGCGCGCGAACTACCTGTGCCTGCACCACCTCGAGCGCACGTCGCGCGAGGGCCGGCTGCCGTCGCGCGACGACGCGCGCCATCTCGTGAAGATCTCCTCGTGGGCGCACGCGACGACGCGCGGCGACCGCGCCGAGCTGGGCGACGTGCCGGAGAACGCGACGATCTGGCCGCTCGTGACCTCGACGCGCGACAACTGCCTCGGGTCGAACTGCGCGCACTTCCGCGAGTGCCACGTGATGCTGGCGCGCAAGGAGGCGCTCGACGCCGACATCGTCGTCGTCAACCACCACCTGTTCTTCGCCGACGTGATGCTGCGCGACGAGGGGATGGCCGAGCTCCTGCCCGCGTGCAACACGGTGATCCTCGACGAGGCGCACCAGCTTCCCGACACCGCGACGACGTTCTTCGGCGAGCAGACGACCGCCGGCCAGCTGGCCGAGCTCGCGCGCGACGCCGAGGTCGCCGCGCGCACGTCGCTCTCGGACGTGCCGGACCTGCCCGATGCCGCATCCGAGATCGCGCCCGCGATCCGCAGGCTTCGGCTCGCCGCCGGCGAACTGCCGGCCAAGCTCCCGCGCGACGTCGCGCTCGCGCGCGAAGGTTTCGCGCCGGCGCTCGACGAGCTCGCCGCCGCGATCGACCGCGTCTCGACCGAGCTCTCGCATTTCGCGGAGCGCAGCGAGGACCTCGCGAGCGTCGCCTCGCGAGCGCACGACGCGTCGCGGCGCATCGCGAAATGGCGCGACGCCGCCGACGCGCCCGACGAGGACGGCGAGCGCTGGATCCGCTGGCTCGACGTGACGCCGGGCGGCTTCCAGATGCACGCGTCGCCGCTGTCGGTCGCGAACCTGTTCCGCCGCCAGCTCGACGCCACCGCGCGCGCGTGGATCTTCACGTCGGCCACGCTGGCGGTCGGCGGCGACTTCTCGCACTACACGCATGCGCTGGGCCTCGACGACGCGACGACCGGCGCGTGGGAGAGCCCGTTCGACTACGGCGAGCAGGCGCTGCTCTACGTGCCGAAGGGCCTGCCCGAGCCGAACAGCTCCGCGCACACCGACGCGGTGATCGACGCTGCGCTGCCGGTCCTCGCGGCGTCGCGCGGACGCGCGTTCCTGCTTTTCACGACGCTGCGCGCGCTCGCACAGGCGCGCGAGCGTCTCGTCGACGAACTGCCTGCGATCGGTGTCGACGGACCGCTGCTCGTCCAGGGCGAGGGATCGAAGACGGAGCTGCTCGAACGTTTCCGGCGCGCGGGCAACGCGGTGCTGCTGGGCAGCGCGAGCTTCTGGGAAGGGGTGGACGTCGCCGGCGACGCGCTGTCGGTCGTCGTGATCGACAAGCTCCCGTTCGCCCCGCCCGACGATCCGCTGCTCGCGGCGCGGCTCAAGCAACTGAAGGACGACGGCGGCAACCCGTTCCGCGACTGGCAGCTTCCGCAGGCCGCGATCGCGCTCAAGCAGGGCGCCGGGCGCCTGATCCGCGACGTCACCGATCGCGGCGTGCTGATGATCGGCGACCCGCGGCTCGTCGACAAGCCGTACGGCAAGACGCTGTGGCGCTCGCTCCCGCCGATGAAGCGGACGCGGGAGGTCGACGACGTTCGCGCCTTCTTCGGGGTCAGGAGTCAGGAGACAGAGGACAGGTAACAGAAGCGGCAGCGTTTCCGGTGGCCGCGCATCGAAGCGCCGCGATCTCGAATCAGGCCAACTGCGACCGGCGGTCGATCCGCCGCCACCAGAATCACCGGCGCATCTGTCCTCTGTCCTCTGATTCCTGACTCCTGATCACCAGATCTGCCACCACGGCTTCGGCCCGCCCTTGCCGTCGTCCTTGCCGGTGTCGACGCCGCGGTAGATGTCGTTGCCCCAGAACTTCCACCAGGGCCGCGACGCGCCGAGCTCCCCGGTCAGGTAGAGGCTTCCGGGGTAGGACTTCGCCATGATCTCGCGCGTGTCGTCGCGCAGCTTCGGCAGGTCGAGCTTGTCGTAGGAGCGGACCAGCACGTCGAGCGCGTGCTCGTTGGCCGGCGTCCTCGGGAAGTTGAGTAGCGAGGACTGTGCGCGGCTCGCCGCAGCCACGTACGCGGTGCGGTTGTAGTAGTAGCGCGCGACGTGGACCTCGAACATCGAGAGCGCGTTCGCGAGGTAGACCAGTCGCTGCCGCGCGTCCTCGGCATAGCGGCTGTCGGGGAACTTGGCGACGAGCTCCTTGAAGGCGGCGAACGCGTCCTTCATCAGCTTGGGATCGCGCTCGGACATCTCGAACTCGTAGACGTACCCGAGCAGCCCCTGGTCCTCGCGGAAGTTGACGATGCCCTTCAGGTAGTACGCGTAGTCGACGTTCGGATGGTTCGGGTAGGTGCGGATGAACCGGTCGAGCCCGGAGATCGCGGTCGGGACCTCGTTCGCGCGGTAGCTCGCGTACGCGCCCTCGAGCATCGCCTGCTGCGCATAGCGGCCGTAGGGGAACCGCGCCTCGAGCGTCTCGAACAGCTTGACCGCGCGCGTATAATTTCCCTCGAGCATCGCATCGTGCGCGGTGCGGTAGAGGCGGTCGGCGGACCAGCCCGACGTCTCGTCCTTGACCTCGGGCAGCAGGCTGCAGCCGGAGGAGAGCACGGCGGCGACGATCGCGAACGCGAGTGCGAGCGTGCGGACGAAGGCGGCCATCGGTCGAAAGCGGTTCCGTTGGAAAGCCACAAGTATAGCCGACCCGATCGGGCATCCCCTCTCGCGCTGACCGTTCCGGCCGAGTGCGCCGGGCTGCGGCTCGACCAGGCGCTCGCGCGCCTCCTGCCCTCGCACTCCCGGAGCCGCCTGAAGGGCTGGATCGAGGCGGGCCGTGTCTGCGTCGACGGCGCCCCCGCGGTCCCGCGCCGCAAGCTCGCCGGCGGCGAGCGCATCGTCGTCGCCGCCGGCGACGACGGCACCGCGCTTCCGGATGCCCCGCAGGCGATCGACCTTCCGATCGTGCACGAGGACGACGCGGTGATCGTCATCGACAAGCCCGCAGGCCTGGTCGTGCATCCGGGGGCGGGCAACCGCGACGGGACGCTGCTGAACGCGCTGCTCCACCGCCACCCCGACCTCGCGTCGGTCGCGCGCGCCGGCATCGTCCATCGGCTCGACAAGGACACGAGCGGCCTCATGGTGGTGGCGCGTACGCCCGAAGCCCAGACCGACCTCGTCCGCCAGCTCGCCGCGCGCAAGGTCGGGCGCGAATACCTCGCGCTGGTGCGCGGCGACGTCGCGAAGGCGGCGACCGTCGACGCCCCGATCGGGCGCCATCCGGTGAACCGCACGTCGATGGCGGTCGTCGAGCGCGGCAAGGAGGCGCGCACGCACGTGCTGCCGGTGGA
This sequence comes from Betaproteobacteria bacterium, assembly GCA_016704895.1. GTDB lineage: Bacteria > Pseudomonadota > Gammaproteobacteria > Burkholderiales > Casimicrobiaceae > VBCG01. The sequence goes on along the minus strand of JADIZG010000005.1, from coordinate 28,127 downwards.
GCGCTTCGGCGCCGCGACGCTCGTCCGCTGCACGCTCGACACCGGCCGCACGCACCAGATCCGCGTCCACCTCGCGGCGATCGGGCATCCGCTCGTCGGCGACCCGGTCTACGGCGCGCGGCGTACGGCGACGGGCGTGCCGGCCTTCGCACGGCAGGCGCTGCACGCGCAGCGACTCGCGTTCATCCATCCGGTCACGCGCCGCGCGATGAGCTTCGCTTCGCCGCTGCCCGCCGACTTCGCCGCGCTGCTCGATACGATGCGCGCGACGTCGAAGCAACGATGAGTGCCGCGCGGCCGCCCGAGGCGTCGGCGCGGCCGCGCTGCACGCCCGCGCCCGCCTGGCGGCCGAGGAACTCGACTGGATCGTTCCCGACTGGGATGCGCCCGGACGCGTCGTCGCGGTGTCGACGACCAAGCGCGGCGGCGCGGCCGGCGCGCTCGACCTCGGGCCGTCGCGCGCAGCGGCGGCCGCGGATCCCGACGCCGTGGCCGCCGATCGCGCACGGCTCGCGGCGCTGCTGCCGTCCGTGCCGGTGTGGCTGCACCAGGTGCACGGCGTCCGTGTCGTCGAGGTCGACGCGGCGAACCGCGCGTCGCTGCTCGCGGACCCGCCCGACGCCGACGCCGCGGTCACGCGCACGCCCGGCATCGCGATCGCCGTGCGCGCCGCCGACTGCCTGCCGGTCGTGCTCTGCGATCGGCGCGGAACAATCGTGGCCGCCGCGCACGCGGGCTGGCGCGGACTTGCCGCGGGCGTGCTCGAGGCGACGGTCCGCGCGATGGCGGTCGATCCGCGCGACGTCGTCGCATGGATCGGCCCGGCGATCGGCCCGAGCGCCTTCGAGGTCGGGCGCGACGTGCTGGACGCGTTCGCGGCAGCGTACCCTTCCGACGCCGCGTGCTTCATCCCGGTCGGCGACGGCAAGTGGCTCGCGGACCTCCCGGCGCTCGCACGCCGGCGCCTCGCCCGGGCCGGCGTCGGCGCGGTGGCCGGCGGGACCTGGTGCACGCACGGGGACGCCGCACGCTTCCACTCGTGGCGGCGGGACCGCAGCGCGGGACGCATGGCGACGGCGATCGCCATCGTTCCCGGCGCGTGACGTCGGCGCGGCCGGCCCACCGCAGTTACAATCCAGCCCGGTTTCCTCCGTTCCGGGCACCCGCCCTCCCCCGCCCTTGTCGATCCTCGCCCACATCGTCGCGGCCGCGCTCGCCGGCGGCGTGATCTCGACGCTCGCCGCGGCGTTCACGCTGTCGCTCGGCCCCGCGTGGATCTCGCGCCTCGTGAGCTTCGCGGTCGGCGCGCTGCTCGGCGCGGTGTTCCTCGAGATGCTGCCGCACGCGCTCGAGGAGGGCGATGCGGAGCACGTGATGCTCGTGATGCTCGCCGGGCTGCTCGCCTTCTTCCTGCTCGAGAAGCTCGTGCTGTGGCGCCACAGCCACGGGCACGAGGGAGCTCGACGACGCGGCCGACGAGAGCGAGCACGACCACGCGACGCACGCGCACGGCCACGGGCACGACCAGGGCCGCTCGGGCCTCATGATCCTGATCGGCAACAGCGTGCACAACTTCTGCGACGGCATCGTGATCGCGGCGTCGTACCTCGCCGACCCGGCGCTCGGACTGGCCGCGACGCTCGCGATCGTCTCGCACGCGGTGCCGCAGCAGGTCGGCGACTTCGCCGTGCTCCTGCACTCCGGCTACACGCGGCGGCGCGCGTTCGCGCTCAACGTCGCGACCGGGTGTGCGACGCTCGCCGGCGCGCTGGGCGCCTACTTCGCGCTGTCCGACATGCAGCAGGCACTGCCGACCGTGCTGGCGATCGCCGCGGCGAGCCTGCTCTATGTCGCCGTCGCGGACCTGATCCCGAGCCTGCACCGGCGGCCCGAGCCGCTCGAGACCGCGAAGCAGTCACTGCTGATCGCGGCCGGCATCGGCGTCATCGCCGCCGTCCACGCGCTGCTGGCGCACTGACGCCGGCCCGGCCGCGGAAGCGGCCGCGCGCCGCCTCGCGTTGAGCCGACGGAGCTTGATCCACGCGTAGAACGCGACCGGCGCGACGCCGGCGAAGGCGAAGAACGCGACGCCGCCGACGACGCTCGTCGACGTGAGCGCCATCGTGCCGATCACGAACAGCCAGGCCATGATGACGATGTGCATCGCGCGTGCGGGCGTTGTGTTGCGGCCGTTGTGGCGATCGGTCGCGCACGATAACATCGACGTTCCGCGCCGCGCGCCGATGCGAGGCGAGCCTCCCCGCCCCGTAGCATGACGCCACCGCACGCCCAGCCCTCGTCGCCCCCGCCCCCCTCCGCTCCGATCTGGGCGGACCTCGCGCAGGAATGGGCGCGCTACGCGCAGGAATGGTCGGGCTGGTGGACGCGCACGGTGCTGCCCCATGCCCCCCCGACCGCGGCGCTCCCCGCCGTCCCGACCGAGCTCGCGGTCGATCCGGCCGACGCGGCGGCGATCACCGAGCGCTACGCGGCGAGGATGCAGGCGCTCTGGCAGGCCGCGATGGACGCGGGCGCCGTGCCGGCGCTCGTCGAGCCCAGGCCCGGCGACAAGCGCTTCGAGGCCGAGCCCTGGCGGTCGCTGCCCTGGTTCGCGTGGCTGAAGCAGAGCTACCTGCTGTACGGCGACTACCTGCACGAGCTCGCCGCGGCGAGCCGCCTCCCCCCCGGGGACAAGCGCCGGCTCGCGTTCCTGACGCGGCAGTTCGTCGACGCGATCGCGCCGACCAACTTCGCCGCGACCAACCCGGAGGTCCTCGAGGAGGTCGTGCGCACCGAGGGCGGCAGCCTCGTGCACGGCATGGCGAACCTCGTCGCCGACGTCGGCCGCGGCCGCATCTCGTTGAGCGACGAGTCGGCGTTCGAGGTGGGCCGCAACCTCGCCGTCACGCCGGGCAGCGTCGTGTTCCGCAACGAGCTCGTCGAGGTGATCCAGTACGCGCCCGCGACACCGACCGTGCACAGGCGCCCGCTCGTGATCGTGCCGCCGTGCATCAACAAGTACTACATCCTCGACCTGAAGCCGTCGAACTCGTTCGTGCGCCACGCGGTGCTCCAGGGCCACACGGTGTTCATGGTGTCGTGGCGCAACGTCCCGCCCGAGCTCGGCCACCTCGCCTGGGACGACTACCTCGAGGACGGCGTGCTCGCGGCGTTCGACGTCGCGAAGTCGGTCACGGGCAGCCGCACGATCAACGCGCTGGGCTTCTGCGTCGGCGGCACGCTGCTCGCCTGCGCGCTCGCGGTGCTCGGCGCGCGCCGGGACCGCAGCGTCGAGAGCGCGACGTTCCTCACGACGATGCTCGACTTCGCCGACCCGGGCGAGATCGGCGTCTACCTCTCGCCCGAGTTCATCGCCGCGCGCAAGCCGGCGCTCGAGTCGGGGCAGCGCATGCACGGCGCCGAGCTCGCGAGCGCGTTCTCGAGCCTGCGCGCGAACGATCTGGTCTGGAACTACGTCGTGCGCAACTACCTGAAGGGGCAGACGCCGCCGGCGTTCGACCTGCTCTACTGGAACGGCGACTCGGCCAACCTGGCCGGCCCGATGTTCGCGTACTACCTCTCCGAGTTCTACATGGGCAACCGGCTCGCGGAGCCCGGCGCGCTGACGATGGCAGGCGAGCGCATCGACCTCGCGAAGCTCACGATGCCGATCTACGTCTACGCGTCGCGCGACGACCACATCGTCCCGTGGAAGTCCGCGTGGCGGACGACCGCGCTCGCGGGCTCCGCCGACGTGACGTTCGTGCTCGGCGCGTCGGGACACATCGCCGGCGTCGTCAACCCGCCGGACCCGCCGCGCCGCAGCCACTGGGTGAACGAGCTCCTGCCCGACGATCCGGACGCGTGGCTCGCGCGCGCCGACGAGGTACCGGGAAGCTGGTGGCCGAACTGGTGGCGCTGGCTCGCGCCGCACGGCGGGCCGCGGATCCCTTCACCCAGGTCGCCGGGGAGCCCCGACCACCCCGCCCTCGACCCGGCCCCCGGCCGCTACGTCGTCGAGCCCTCCCGCTGACGCCGCGCTGATCCCGGCTCCCGGGCGTCGCGTGTCCAGCCGCGACCGTGGGCCGGCCGCGCGACCTGCGCTACCATGTACGGCCGCGGGCCGACCCCGGACCCGCGACTCCCGGAGGAATTCCGCATGACCGACGTCGTCATCGTCGCGGCGCTGCGCACCGCCATCGGCAAGTTCGGCGGCACGCTCGCCAAGTCTCCCGCGCCGGAGCTCGGCGCCACCGTGATTCGCGCGCTGCTCGCGAAAACCGGCGTCGGAGCCGATGCCGTGTCCGAGGTGATCCTGGGCCAGGTGCTGACGGCCGGCAGCGGCCAGAACGCGGCCCGCCAGTCGTCGCTCAAGGCCGGGCTGCCCGACGCCATCCCCGCGATGACGATCAACAAGGTGTGCGGCTCCGGCCTGAAGGCCGTGATGCTCGCCGCGCAGGCGGTGCGCTGCGGCGACGCCGACATCGTGATCGCCGGCGGCCAGGAGAACATGAGCGCGTCGCCGCACGTGCTGCCGGGCTCGCGCGACGGCTTCAGGATGGGCGACGCGAAGCTCGTCGACACGATGATCGTCGACGGGCTGTGGGACGTCTACAACCAGTACCACATGGGCGTGACCGCCGAGAACGTCGCGAAGAAGCACGGCATCACGCGCGCGATGCAGGATGCGTTCGCGGTCGCGAGCCAGCACAAGGCGGAGGCCGCGCAGAAGGCCGGCCGGTTCAGGGACGAGATCGTCCCGGTCATGATCCCACAGCGCAAGGGCGACCCGGTCGCGTTCGACACGGACGAGTTCCCGAAGCACGGCGCGACGCTCGACGGCATCTCGGGGCTGAAGCCCGCGTTCGCGAAGGACGGCTCGGTCACCGCGGCGAACGCGTCGGGCATCAACGACGGCGCCGCCGCCGTGATGGTGATGAGCGCGGCGCGCGCGAAGGCGCTCGGCCTCGCACCGCTCGCCACGATCCGCGCCTACGCGTCGTCGGGCGTCGACCCGGCGATCATGGGCATGGGCCCGGTGCCCGCGTCGCGCCGCTGCCTCGAGAAGGCCGGCTGGAAGGCGTCCGACCTCGACCTGATGGAGATCAACGAGGCGTTCGCGGCGCAGGCCTGCGCGGTCAACCAGGAGATGGGCTGGGACACCGCGAAGATCAACGTCAACGGCGGCGCGATCGCGCTCGGCCACCCGATCGGCGCGTCCGGCTGCCGCGTGCTGGTCACGCTGCTGCACGAGATGGGCCGGCGCAACGCGAAGAAGGGCCTCGCGTCGCTGTGCATCGGCGGAGGCATGGGCGTCGCGCTCGCGGTCGAGCGCTGAGTCCCGTCAACGATTCGCTTCATCGGACCCGGCGAGGCGACCGGGCCGACCGGAAAGTCGTCAACCAGAGGAGGAACGCATCATGCCCTTGAAGACCCCGCGCGTGGCGCTCGTCACCGGCGGCATGGGAGGACTCGGCGAGGCGATCTGCATCAAGCTCGCCGGCCTGGGCTACAAGGTCGTCACCACCCACTCGCCGGGCAACACGAAGGCGGCCGAGTGGCTCGACGCGATGAACAAGCAGGGCTACGGCTTCCGCGCCTACGCGTGCGACGTCGCCGACTACGACTCGACCGTCGCGTGCGTCCAGAAGGTCGTGGCGGAGGTCGGCCCGATCGACGTGCTGGTCAACAACGCCGGCATCACGCGCGACATGACGTTCAAGAAGATGGACAAGGTGAACTGGGACGCGGTCATGAAGACCAACCTCGACTCCTGCTTCAACATGACCAAGCAGGTGTGCGACGGGATGGTCGACCGCAACTGGGGCCGGATCATCAACATCTCGTCGGTGAACGGCCAGAAGGGCGCGTTCGGCCAGACCAACTACTCGGCGGCGAAGGCCGGCATGCACGGCTTCACCAAGGCGCTCGCGCTCGAGGTCGCGCGCAAGGGCGTCACCGTCAACACGATCTCGCCCGGCTACATCGGGACCAAGATGGTGATGGCGATCCCGAAGGACGTGCTCGACAGCAAGATCATCCCGCAGATCCCGATGGGGCGGCTGGGCAAGCCCGAGGAGGTCGCGGGGCTCGTCGCCTACCTGTCGAGCGAGGAAGCCGCGTTCGTGACCGGCGCGAACATCGCGATCAACGGCGGGCAGCACATGTTCTGAACGACGGCTCCCGGATGGAGATGCAGTGCGACGGCGGCCGGACGGCCGCCGTCGCGTTTTCGACGGCCGCCCGCGGCACCACGCCGCGTTGCGGATGAGGATGCCGTGATCGGCACGGCGCCCGGCGAGGCGGGCGAGGCGAACCGGCGGACGCGATCGTACTTTCCGCGACGAGCGTCGCACCGGGGCGCGCCCGCGACGTCGGCCGTTCGCGGGGAGCGTCGGCGGCAAAAAACGCCCCGCGAAACCGCAGGGCGTCAGGCCGTATGTCTCTAGGAGGAGGAGAGAGATACGTGTGCGACTGGCGCCGCACGAATGAATGGTCTCCCGGAACGGCTAGACGAAACCACCTAATCCCGCGCGAAAATTCGCGTGCCGCCCGCGCGAATATTCGCCCGCCGCGCGTGCAAAAAGAAAACGCCCCGCGAGTTGCCAGGCGGGGCGCTGATGCCGCGTCGATCAGGAGGAGGAGACCGACGCAGGGAGGAGCATCACGGTTCGTACATCGGGATGGCGCTTCGGCATTTCAAGCCCTTCCCCGCCGTGCCGCGCGACCCCGGGCGCCTCTCGAAGGCGCCCGGACCCGCACGTTGAATCCTTACGCAGCCTTGCGGCCCTTGGTCGCGGCCTTCGACGCGTTCGAGGCGGCAGCGCGGACGCTCGCGTCGGCGAGGTTCACGACCTGCTTGGTCGCCTTCTGGAACTGGTCGAACGCGGCGGTCGAGGCGGCGAACGTCGACTTGAACGCGTTGACGGCGGCATCCGAGCCGGCCGGGGCCGACTTGCTCGCCTTGTCGACGAACGCGGCGACGCCCTTCGTGTAGTTCGCCCACAGCTCTTCGGCCATCGACGAGTACTCGGCCTGCGCTTCCGACGCCAGGTCGTACAGCGTGCGCGAGTACGACATCGCGGTCTGGACGCCCGACTCGGCGTACTTGGCGCGGAGCGCCATCATTTCCTGGACGTCCTTGACCGACGCGGCGGCCTGCGCGCTCTCGACGCTCTGCTGGAGCGCGATCTTGGCGGCGTTCAGGTTCAGCTTGAACAGCTTCTCGGCGCTCTGCATCGAAAGCGCGGCGAGCTTGGTCGCGTTGGCGACGTTGACCTTGTTGAAATCGGCGAATTGTTCGGTGGCGTTGTACATGGCGTGTCCTCTCGGGTCGGTTCGGGGGGCTACGGATCGGGTTCGTTCGTGCCTCGCCCCGGTAGGCCGGCAACCCGTCGTGAGGGTCCCCGGCGGCCGGTTTGTTGCACCGCACAACTGAAGTATAGGGACGGGGAAGGGTCAAGTCAAGGGTTTTTTGCTGCACCGCATCAAACGCGCGTTTGACCCCGAAACGTCCCACCAAACGGCCGATGAATCAATGGGTTATAATGACCCTTCCCTACGCAGGAGGTCGAGATGACCACGCCCGTCCGGACCATCAAGAAATACCCGAACCGCCGACTCTACGACACCGCCAACAGCGGCTACATCACGCTCGCGGACGTCAAGCAGATGGTGCTGGAGCAGATCGATTTCCAGGTGATCGACGCGAAGTCCGGCGACGACCTGACGCGCCCGATCCTGCTGCAGATCATCCTGGACGAGGAATCCGGCGGCCTGCCGATGTTCAGCTCGGAGATGCTGACGCAGATGATCCGTTTCTACGGCACCGCGCAGCAGACGATGATGGGCCAGTACATGGAGCAGAACGTCAAGGCGTTCCTCGCGATCCAGAAGAAGCTGCAGGACCAGGCGAAGCAGGTGTACGGCGACAAGATGATGCTGACGCCCGACCTGTGGAAGCAGTTCATGCAGATGCAGGCGCCCGCGATGCAGGGGATGCTCGGCAACTACCTCGAGCAGAGCGCGAAGCTGTTCATGGACATGCAGCAGCGCATGCAGGACCAGACGCGCGGCATGTTCACGGCGTTCCCGTTCCCCGGATTCCCGGGCCAGCCGGGCGCCGAAGAGGACAAGAAGCGCTGACGCGCGACGGCGCGGTGCAGCACGTGCGCTTGTGCGGCGCGGTTGCTGCATTGCACGCCTTCCGACCGACCCGCGCCGCACCATGACCGGACGCCGCGCCCCGCCCGCCGCGCCTCCGCGCGTGGGCTTCGTCTCGCTCGGCTGCCCGAAGGCGCTCGTCGACTCCGAGCAGATCCTCACGCAGCTCCGCGCCGAGGGCTACGCGATCGCGCCGTCCTACGAGGGCGCGGAGCTGGTCGTCGTCAACACCTGCGGCTTCATCGACTCGGCGGTGGCCGAGTCGCTCGACGCGATCGCCGAGGCGCTCGCCGAGAACGGCAAGGTGATCGTCACCGGCTGCCTCGGCGCGAAGGACGGCGGCGCGTTCGTGCGCGCGGCGCACCCGAAGGTGCTCGCGGTCACCGGACCGCACGCCGCCGCCGAGGTGATGGGCGCGGTGCACGCGCACCTGCCGAAGCCGCACGACCCCTACACCGACCTCGTTCCCCCGCAGGGGATCAAGCTCACGCCGAAGCACTACGCGTACCTCAAGATCAGCGAGGGCTGCAACCACCGCTGCACGTTCTGCATCATCCCGTCGATGCGCGGCGACCTCGTTTCGCGACCGATCGGCGAAGTGCTCGCCGAGGCGCGCAACCTGCTCGCTGCCGGCGTGAAGGAGCTGCTCGTCATCTCGCAGGACACGAGCGCGTACGGCGTCGACGTGAAGTACCGCACCGGCTTCGTCGACGGCCGCCCGGTGCGCACGCGCATGACCGAGCTCGCCCGCGAGCTCGATGCGCTGGCGCGCGACCACGGCGCGTGGGTGCGCCTGCACTACGTCTACCCGTACCCGCACGTCGACGACGTGATCGGTCTCATGGCCGACGACGTCTCGACGGGGGGACTCGTCCCGTACCTCGACGTGCCGTTCCAGCATGCGAGTCCGAGGATCCTCAAGCTGATGAAGCGCCCGGCCGCCCCGGAGCGCGTGCTCGAGCGCGTGCGCGCATGGCGCGAGGCGAAGCCCGCGCTCGCGATCCGCAGCACGTTCATCGCCGGCTTCCCCGGCGAGACCGACGCCGAGTTCGACGAGCTGCTCGCCTTTCTCGACGAGGCGCAGCTCGACCGCGTCGGATGCTTCGCGTACTCGCCGGTCGACGGCGCGGCGGCCAACGCGCTGCCCGACCCCGTCCCGGCCGAGGTGCGCGAGGCGAGGCAGGCGCGCTTCATGGAGCGGCAGGCCGCGATCAGCGCGAAGCGGCTCGCCGCGAAAGTCGGCACGACGATCGACGTGCTCGTCGACGCCGTCGAGACGTCCGGTCGCGGCAGGTCGCAACGCACGATCGCCGTCGCGCGGAGCGCATCCGACGCGCCCGAGATCGACGGCGTCGTGCGTGTCGACGACGGCGGCGGGCTCGTCCCCGGGCAGTTCGTCCGCGTGACGGTCACCGCCTCCGACGCGCATGACCTCGCTGCCCGACGCATCCCGTCGGGCTGAAGCCCGACCACGCCCAGTGGGTCGGCCTTCAGGCCGACGCCCGCGACCCCTGTGGGTCGGCCTTCAGGCCGACACGGTTCCTGCCCCTAGTTCGCCGCGGCGGACGCGCGACGCGGCGAATACGGCGTCGGAGGCAGGTCGGTCGGCGACGACTGCGGCTCGTAGCCGCCGCCGAGCGCCCGGTAGAGCTCCACGATCGACACGTACTGCGCCCCCAGCGCCTGCACGTGCTGCAACTGCGAGTCGAACAGCTGCCGCGACGAGTCGAGCACCTCGAAATAGGCGGCGACGCCGCCCCGGTAGCGGAGCTGCGACAGGCGCAGGCGCTCGCGGTTGGCGCCGACGGACACCGCCAGCGCGGTCCGCTGCTCGCCCAGGCGCCGGTAATCGGCGAGCGCGTCGTCCACCTCCTTGAACGATACGCGCACGACCTGCTTGTACTGCTCGACGGCGATGCGCTGCGACGCCTGCGCGCCCTCGAGGTTCGACTGCAGCCGGCCGGCGTTGAAGATCGGGATCGTCACGGCGGGCGAGACCTGCCACGCGTAGCGGCCGCTGTCGAAGAGGTCGCGAAGCGCGGGGCTCGCGAAGCCGACGATTCCCGTCAGCGAGATCACGGGGAAGAACGCCTTGCGTGCCGCGTCGACGCTCGCGTCCTGCGCCGCGAGCGACTGCTCGGCGGCCCGCAGGTCGGGACGGCGCAGCAGCAGGTCCGACGGCACGCCGGCCGGGAGCTGGTCCGGAAGCGCGAACTCCCGGAGACTGCGTTCGCGCCGGATCGCGCCGGGGTTGCGGCCGACGAGCACCGACAGCGCGTTCTCGCTGCGCGTCCGGAGCCGCTCCAGCTCGGCGATGCTCTGCTCCGCCTGCGCGACCAGCGACGTCGCGTCCTGCACCTCGAGCTTCGAGGCGACGCCGCCGCGGAACCTCGCGTCGATCAGGCGCAGCGACTCGCGCCGCGTCACCGCCGTCTCGCGGGCGATCAACAGCTGCTCGTCGCTGGTGAGCAGCCTCACGTAGAGCGACGCGACCTGCGCGACGATCGACGCCTGCGCGGCCAGCCGGACCTCCTCCGACGAGAGCAGCTGCCGGCGCGCCGACTCGGTCGCGGCGCGCACGCGTCCCCACAGGTCGATCTCCCACGGCGAGAGGGCGAGGCCGAGCAGCGCGGACTCGGAGACCACGTTCTCGTCGGCGCCACCCGCCGGGAAGCGCTGGCGGTCGACGCCGAACTGGCCCGAGAGGTCCGGGAACAGCGCGGAACGCTGGATGCCGAACTGCGCGCGCGCGAGCTCGACGCGCTCGGCGGCGATCCGGAGATCGCTGTTCGCGGCGAGCGCCTCGCGAATCAGCGCGTCGAGCTCCTCGGCGCGGAAGAGCTCGCCCCAGGGCCGCTCCGCGAGCGACGAGGCGGTGATCGCCGTCTCGCGCCAGCCTTGCGGGACGTCGGCGGCGGGCTTCGTCGGCGGCGCGGTCTCGCAGCCCGCGAGCGCGAGCGCGGCAGCCAGCGCGAGGGCGGCGCGTCGGGCGACCGGGTTCACGCCGCGCGCTCCCCTGTCGGCAGTCCCTCTCCGTCGACGCCGGCCGGCCGTTGCGCCCCTGCCTGCGCGCCCGGCGCAGCGCCCTTGCGTCCGCGCGTGAGGAACGTCATCACGAGCCAGTAGAAGAGCGGCGTGAAGACCACGCCGATCAGCGTCGCGGCGAGCATGCCGCCGAGGATGCCGGTGCCCACCGAGTGCTGCGTCGCCGCGCCCGCGCCCGTCGCCTTCACGAGCGGCAGCACGCCCAGGATGAACGCGAGCGAGGTCATCACGATCGGCCGCAGGCGCAGCCGCGCGGCATCGAGCGCCGCGTCGACGATCGACATTCCTTCCTCGTAGCGCTGCTTCGCGAACTCGACGATCAGGATGCCGTTCTTGCCGGCGAGCCCGACCAGCGTGATCAGCGAGACCTGGAAGAACACGTCGTTCGGCGTCCCGCGCAGCAGCAGCGCGACCAGCGCGCCGAAGATGCCGATCGGCACGATCAGGAACACCGCCACCGGCAGCGTGAAGCTCTCGTAGAGCGCGGCCAGGAACAGGAACACGAACACGAACGACAGCGCGAAGATGAAGCCGGCCTGCCCGCCCGCGACCTTCTCCTGCAGCGACTGGCCCGACCACTGGAAGCCCATGCCCTGCGGCAGCTTCTCCGCCGAGATCGCCTCGAGCGCGGCGATCGCCTCGCCCGAGCTGCGGCCGGGCGCCGCCACGCCGTTCAGCTGCACCGACGGATAGCCGTTGTAGCGGTTGAGCGCGATCGGCGCCGAGCGGAACTCGGTCGCGGCAATGACCGGCAGCGGGACCATCTCGCCCTTGGCGTTGCGCAGCAGGAAGCGCGACAGGTACGACGGGTCCGAACGGAACGCCTGCTCCGCCTGGAGCTTGACCTTGAGGTTGGTGCCGAACGCCGTGAACTGGTTGACGAACTGGGAGCCGAGCATCGTGCCGATCGTCTGGTAGACGTCCGGGAGCGGCACGCCCAGCGACTTCGCCTTGTTGCGATCGACGTCGACGAACAGCGTCTGCACGTGCGGCGCCGCGACGCTGCGCACGCCCGCGAGGCGCTCGTCGGCGCGGGCCGCCTCGACGATCGCGGCCGTCGTCGCGTCGAGCTTCTCGCGGTCGCCGTCGAGCGCCATCAGCCGGTAGTCGAAGCCGGCGATGTTGCCCATCCCAGAGATCGGAGGCTCGTTCATCGCGAAGACCCGCGCCTCCGTGATCCCGGCGAACCTGGCGTTCATGCGGGGAATCAGCGCGAGCACGTGCTGCGACGGGTCCTCGCGCTCCTTCCAGTCCTTGAGCGTGACGTAGACGAAGCCCTGGTTCGCGTAGCGGTAGAACACCGAGAACCCGAGGATGCCGATCGTGTCGCGGACCGCCGGCTCCTCCTTGAGCATCGCCTCGACGCGGACGAGCACCTCCCGCACGCGCTCCTGCGACGCGCCCGAGGGCAGGTCGATCGCGACGAACATCGTGCCCTTGTCCTCCTCGGGCACGAACCCCCCGGGGATCGTCCTGAACAGGAACAGGACGCCCGCGATCAGCACGCCGTAGACCAGCAGGAAGGCGAGCCAGCGCCGGATCGCGACGCCGACGATACCCACGTAACCGCCGGTCAGCCGCTCGAACGCCCGGTCGAACGCCGCGATCGGCCTCGGCTTGTGCTGTCCCGCCTTCAGGATGAGCGAGCACAGCGCGGGTGTGAGCGTCAGCGCGGTGATCGCCGAGAGCAGCGTCGAGATCGTGATCGTGACGGCGAACTGCTTGTAGAGCGTGCCGGTGACCCCGCCCAGGAACGCGATCGGCACGAACACCGCGCAGATGACCGCCGTCACGCCGACGATCGCGCTGCCGATGCCCTTCATCGCCTCGCGCGCGGCATCCCGCGGCGAGAGCCCCTTGTCGTGCATGATCTTCTCGACCGCCTCGACGACGACGATCGCGTCGTCGACGACGATGCCGATCGCGAGCACGAGTCCGAACAGCGTCAGCATGTTGATCGAGAAGCCCATCAGCAGCATGCCCGCCATCGTGCCGACGAGCGAGACGGGGATCGCGAGCATCGGGATCAGCGTCGCGCGCAGGTTCCCGAGGAACAGGTAGACGACGATCAGCACGAGGACGAACGCCTCGATGAACGTGTGGAACACGAGCTCGATCGACGCGTCGACGAAGACCGTCGTGTCGTACGGGATCCGCCACTCGACGTCGCGGGGGAAGCTCGCCGCGAGCTCCGTCATCTTCGCCCGCGCCTCCTCCGCCGTCGCCAGCGCGTTGGCGCCCGGGCGCAGGTAGACGCCGATGCCGCTCGCGGGCTTGCCGTTGAGGCGCATCGCGACCTGGTAGTCCTCGGCACCGAGCTCGACGCGCGCGACGTCGCGCACGCGGACCACCGACCCGTCGGCGGCGGCGCGGACGATGATGTCCGCGAACTGCTCCGGCTCCGTGAACGTGCCCGAGGTCTGGACCGGGAAGGTCAGCACCTGCCCCACGGGCGCGGGCGTCGTGCCGATCTCGCCGACCGCGTAGTTCTGGTTCTGCTCGCGGATCGCGTTCGCGACGTCGGTCACCGTCAGCCGGTACTTGCCGAGGAGGTCCGGGTTGAGCCAGACGCGCATCGCGTACGGGTAGCCGAACAGCGTGACGTCGCCGACGCCGCCGATGCGCTTCAGTTCCGGCACGACGTTGCTGTTGGCGAGGTTCGACAGGTAGTCGCGGTCGAACTGCCCGGTCTTCGACTGCATCGTCACGATCAGCAGCATGGCGGGGTTGGTCTTGTCGACCTTCACGCCGTTCTGCAGCACGACCTGCGGCAGCAGCGGCTCGACCCGCTTGACGCGGTTGTTGACCTCCACCGTCGCGATGTCGAGGTCCGTGCCGGGCTCGAACACGACGTTGAGCTCCATGAGCCCGGACGACGACGAGGTCGACGTCATGTAGAGGAGCCCGGACACGCCGTTCATCTCGCGCTCGAGCGGCGCGGCGACGACGTTCTCGAGGAGCTCGGGCGAGGCGCCCGGGTAGACCGCCGTCACCTTGACCTGCGGCGGCGCGACGTTCGGGTACTGCTCGACCGCCAGCTGCCCGACGGCGATCGCGCCGACGAGCGTCAGGATGAGCGCGATGACGGTCGCGAAGACCGGCCGGTCGACGAAGAAGCCCATCGCCGGTCCCTACTTCGTCTTCGCCGGCACGGGGGCCGCGGCTTTCGCGGCGGCAGCGGCGCCATGCCCGGCCGCGGCCGCGGTGGACACGGGCACCGGATCGACCGCCATGCCCGGCTGCACGCGCTGCACGCCGTCCACGACGACGCGCTCGCCCGCGACGAGCCCCTTCTCGATGATCCACTCGTCGCCCACCCACTCGCCGACGACGAGGTCGCGGCGCTCGACCTTGTTGTCCGCGCCCACGACCCAGGCGATGTGCGCGTTCGGCATCTTGACGACCGCCTTCTGCGGCACCAGCACCGCGTTCGGGCGCTCGCCGACGCGCAGCTCGACGCGCACGTACATCCCCGGCAGCAGGATCCGCGTCGGGTTGGGGAGCACCGCGCGTTGCGTGATCGTGCCGGTGTCCTTGTTGACCTGCGCGGCGCTGAAGTCGACGCGTCCGGGGACGGCCAGCTCGGAGCCGTCGGGCAGGATGAAGCGCGCGGTGTTCGCGAGATCGTCCCGGCGGAGCTCGCCGCTCTCGAACGCCTTGCGCAGCACGAGCGCGTCGCGGTCCGGCGTCGTGAACGACACGTAGATCGGGTCGATCTTGTCGATCGTCGCGAGCAGCGTCGGCGTGCCGCGCCCGACGAGGCGTCCTTCGGGCACCTGCGTCTCGCCGATGCGGCCCGACTCGGTGGCGTAGACGCTCGTGTAGCCGAGGTTGAGCTTCGCGGTCTCGAGGTTCGCGCGCGCGCTCTCGACCTGCGCCTCGGCCGCCTTTTGCGCCGCGACGGCGTCATCGAAGTCCTGCTGGCTGATCGCCTCTTCCTTCGCGAGCGGCGCGAGCCGCTCCGCCTTCGCCCTGGCGTTGCCGAGGTTCGCCACGGCGCGCGCGAGCTCGGCTTCGGCGTCGCGCACCTTCGCCTGGTACTGCGCCGGGTCGATCGTGTAGAGCAGGTCGCCTTTCCTGACGTCGGTGCCCTCGGTGAAGTGGCGGGCCTCCAGGAAGCCCTCGACGCGCGCCGTGATCTCGACCGACCGGTAGGCGGCGACGGTGCCGACGTATTCGCGGATCACCGGAACGGCCGCGGTGCGCACCGCCGCAACGCCGATCCGGGGCGGCGCGGGGACGACCTTGGGGGCCTCCTTCTGCTGGCCGCAGGCGGCGACAGCCGCCGCAAGCGCCGCGAGCAGCAGGCGGCGGGGGACGGAAAACGGGTTGACACTCATCACGACGATCTCCGCAGCGGGCGGCCGGGCACACCCGACGATTCGCAGCGCGGCGCCTTCGCCGGCGCAGCGCAACAGCTATCGCAGCGTACGTTCCGCCGCGAGGTCGCGCGCGAGCTCGGCGAGGATCTCGCCCAGCGCAGCGCTCTGCGCCGCCGCGTAGCTCGCGGCGCTCACGGCCGTGAGCGGCGTGCGCCGGCGATACTCCTTCGTCCAGAGCGGGACGGCCGAGCGGTCGGGACGCACCACGTAGAACGTGATCGCGAGCTCGGCGGCCGGCGCCTTCGGGTCGCGGTTGTCCGCGAACAGCGAGCCGACGAATGCGTCGACCGTGAGGTCGGCCTCCGCCGGCGCACCGGGCGGGATCACCTTCGCGAACGCCTTCGACTGCGCGAGCGCGCGCGCCATCGCCTCGGCGATCATCGGCGCCGGTGCGACGACGTACTCGTGGTAGTAGTCGTTCTCGAAGCGCAGGTCGGCCTCGCGCACGACGAACGTGCGGTCGCGGTAGGGCGCGGCGACCGTCACCGTGCCGATCCGCACGGAAAGCGGGCTCGTCTGCGCGAGCGCCTGCACGGGCGGCGGTTCGAGCAGGTACATCTCCTTGACCGGCGACGGGCGCGTGATCGAGCACGCACCGAGCGACGCCGCGGCCACGGCGACGAGGAGCGCGGAAGCGAGAGATCGGTTCATGGCTGGCGGCCCGGCAGCGGTTTCGGCGGCTCGCCGAACAGGAGGTTCGACGGGTAGCGCTTCGCGTCCTCGGTGAGGTCGCGCAGGTTGTCGGTGATCTGGCGCAGATTGGCGATCGTCGACGCGAGGTCCTGCTCGCCGCCGCCGAGGATGCGGTCGACGCGCGAGAGCGAGCGCTCCATGCGCGCGATCGTCTGGCCGAGCTTCGGGTCGGCCACCAGGTCCCGGATCTTCGCGGCGGCGGCGGCGGCATCCTCCGGCAGCTTCTGCCAGGCCGGGTTCGCGACCATCTTCTTCAGCTCGACGTTGGTCTCGCGAAGCTCGGCGAGGAGCGCGGTGCCTTCCTCGGTCAGCTTCTTCGAGTCGATCCCGGCGAGCGTCGTGTCGAGCCGGTCGAGCGTCCGGGTCGCGCGGTCCGACAGGCCCTGCGCGTCGATCGCCGCGAGCCGGTCGTTGGTCGTCGTCATCAGCCTGTTGAGGTTCGCGAGCGTGCCCTCGATGTCGAGCCGTTGCAGCCGGTCGATGATGTCGGACGCCGCGTTCACGAACTGCGAGACCGTCGACGGTGTGCTCGGGATGTAGACGTTGTTCGGCGTCCACGCGATCGGCAGCGTCGGGGGCGGCGGATCGACGTAGTCGAGCTCGAGGAAGCTCGTGCCGGTGATGCCCTGCGGCGTCAGCCGGATGCGCAGCCCGCGCTCGACCTCGGCCTTCGCCCCCTCGTGGGTCGTGAGGTCGCCGGTGGCCGCGCGCCCGCCGACCAGCCGCGGGTTGATCTGCGACTCGACCAGCACGTAGCGGAAGCGCTGCGACATCGGCAGGTCCTGCTGGTAGACGACGTAGGTGAAGCTGATCTTCGTCACCTCGCCGATCACGACGCCCCGGTACTTGAGCTTCGACCCGATGTCGAGGCCCTGCACCGACTCGTTGAAATAGGACTCGATCGTGGACTTGCGCTCGAACCACCGGCCCGAGCCGATGACGAGCAGCACGACGACGCCGGCGACGAGCGCGCCGATCACGAAGAGACCGAGCTTGAAGTAGTTGGCTTTCTGGCTCAACGGGACTCCTCCCCTGCCGGGGCCGCACGCGCGGCGTCGCGCCAATCCCCGGCGGCGCTCGTCGTCATGCGGCCGCCTTCTCGGGCTCGCGGCGGAAGAACGCGCGGACGCGCGGGTCGGGAGACGAGTCGCGGAGCTCCCGGGGATCGCCCTCGGCGATGATGCCGCGCGCCTTCTTGTCGAGGAGCACGACGCGGTCGATCGACGCGAAGACCGACGGCAGGTCGTGCGTGACGATGACGAACGTGACGCCGAGGCTCTCGGCCAGCCTGCGCACCGTCGCGTCCAGCGTCGCCGACGTGATCGGGTCGAGACCCGAGGACGGCTCGTCGAGGAACAGGATCGACGGGTCGAGCGCCATCGCGCGCGCGATGCCGGCGCGCTTCTGCATGCCGCCGGAGATCTCGGACGGCAGGTGGCCCGTGAACGCGTCGAGGCCGACGAGCGCGAGCTTCATGCGCGCGATCAGGTTCATCGCGTCGCCCGGCAGGCCCGAGTAGACCTCGATAGGCAGGCGCACGTTCTCGAGCAGCGTCATCGAGCCGAACAGCGCGCCCGACTGGTACATGACGCCGAAGCGGCGCCGCAGGCGCTCGAGCTCCTCCCCGTCGGCGCCGACGATGTCCTCGCCGGCGAAGCGGACGTGGCCGGACACCGGCGGCACCAGCCCGATCATGTGCTTGAGGATCGTGCTCTTGCCGCCGCCCGAGCCGCCGAGGATGCCGAACACCTCGCCGGCGCGGATGTTGAACGAGACGTCGTCGAGGATCGCCGTGCCGTCGTAGCCCGCGTACAGGTGGTCGACCTCGATCAGGACCTCGCCGGGCGTGCGGCGCGCGGGGCCTTCGGCGGCGAGCGGGTCGTGGGTGGCCATCGGGGGCGGCAGCGTCAGATGTTCAGGATGTAGAAGGCGACGGCGAAGATGCCGTCGACGACGACGAGCAGGATGATGCCCGAAACCACGGCCCTCGTTGCGGATTCGCCGACGGCCGACGCGCCGGCGGCCGTCTGCAGGCCGCGCAGGCAGCCGATGCCGGCGATCAGGATGGCGAAGACGAACGACTTGACGAACCCGGCCATGAAGTCGGTGAACGAGACGGCGCTCTCGACCTCCTTCATGAAGGTGACGACGGGGATCGAGAACGAGGTCATCGTGATAGCGCCGCCGACCAGCCCCAGGAGCATCGAGAACAGCACGAGCAGCGGCGTCATCAGGAGCGCGGCGATGACCCTCGGCGTCACCAGGAAGCGCACCGGGTCGAGCCCCATCGTCGTGATCGCGTCGACCTCCTGGTTGACGCGCATCGTGCCGATCTCGGCCGCGAACGCCGCGCCCGAGCGGCCGGCGAGCAGGATGGCCGTCATCAGCGGCCCCAGCTCGCGCAGCATCGACAGTCCGATCAGGTCGGCGACGAAGATCTCGGCGCCGAACCGCTTCATCGGCACCGCCGACTGGAACGCCAGGATCATGCCGAGCAGGAAGCTGATCAGCGCGACGATCGGCAGCGCGTCCACGCCGACGCGCTCGCAGACGCGCCACACGTCCCGCCAGCGCACCGTGTGCGGCCGCAGGAGCGCGTGGAAGAGCGCCGCGCTCAACTCGCCGATGAACGTGATCTGCTCGGCGATGTCCTTCCAGACGGCCGCGGCCGCGCGCCCGATCTCCTCGATCGCCGGGCGGCGCTTCACCTCGGGATCGATGTCCTTCGCCACGCGCTTCGGGTCGAACTGCTTGAGCAGCAGCTCGAACGCGGGCTTGAGGTTCGCGATCTCGACCGGCGCCGCGCGCTCCTGCGCGATCAGGTCGATCAGCAGCGCCACGCCGGCGCCGTCGCAATAGTCGACCTTCGCCGCGTCGACCGTCACCGGCTTGCCCGGCGCGTCGGCGAGCGCGCGGTGCGCGTCGCTCCAGACCGCGCGCACCGTGTTCGAGTCGAGGCGACCGTCCAGCGCGAGGACGCGGCGTCCGTCGGGCAGGTCGTTGATCGCGAGCGCGGCCATGAAGGCTGGGGAGCGTCAGGGGTCGATCAGCTCGAGCTGCGTGCCGTAGACGCGCACGCGGTCACCGGGCCGGAACGGGGGATCGTAGCGCAGCGAGACGGTCCTTGTCCCGCCGGCGTCCATCTTCACATCCAGGTCCCAGCGCGGCTGTTCGTAGCTGTCGGGACGCTTCGCGTAGGAGCCTCCGCCAGCCGACCCGAGGATCACCAGCCCCTGGTTCTTCCCCTGCGGTCCGATCTGGAAGGCGCTCGTCGCCCGGCCGGTGGTGCCGATCGAATCGCCGGGACCGCCCGACGGCACGGCGGTCCCCAGAGGGGTCCACGTGTTCTTCTCGGTCGTCTGCCGAACGCCGGCGACCGTGCCGCAGTTGTCGCACCGCGGAGCCGGCTGTGCCTGCACGGCGGCCGCGGCGAGCACGGTCGCGCCGGCGATCAACATCGCCCGAAGCCGCCCCATCCGGATCCCGCTCATTGCGGCACCGTGGCGAGATAGAACATCGCGTGGAGCATCGGTCCCGGGCGGCCGAGCGCGCCGAACCAGCGCTGGAAGATCGGATCGATGTCGCCGCTCCGGTAGAGCTCGACCAGCGCGCGGTTCACCGCGAGCCGGAAGTCGGGATCGTCGCGCCGCATCACGAGGCCGTAGGGCTCGTACGAGATGTCCGAGGGCAGGAAGTCGCTGCCGGCGGCGGCGGGCGTACGCGAGCGCTGGACGGTCAGCACGATGCGGTCGCCCGCCACGCCGTCGACCTTGCCCGCGGCGAGCTGCGCGAGCCCCTCCGCGAGGCTGGCGATCGGGACGACGATCGCCGGCGCCCCGATCGCCGTCAGCGTGCGCGCGAGCGCCTGCTCCGTCGTCGTGCCCGGGATCACCGCGACGCGCCTGCCTTTCAGGTCGGCGAGCTTGCCTGCCTTCGAGCGCGTGCCGACCAGCACGGCACCGCCGTCGACGTAGATCGGCATGCTGAAGTCGACCACCGCCATGCGCGAGAGCGAGATCGTCGTCATGCCGCACTCGAGGTCGACCGCGCCGCGCGCGACCGCGTCGATGCGCTCGCCGGCGGAGAGCGGCTTCCATTCGGTCCTGAGCGCGGGCACGCCCGCGACCCGCGCGACTTCCGCGGCGGCCCGCTCGCACAACTCGACCGAGTAGCCGCGCACGCGGCCTTCGCGATCCTTGTACGAGAACGGCGCGGCGTCGTCGCGGTAGCCCAGCTCGATCGTGCCGGTCGCCCGGATGCGGAGCGTCGGACCGGCGACGCCGCACTCGCGGATGCGCCGGTGACCAGGCGACGACGGCGAGCGCGGCTCGAAGCGGAGTCAGGCGTTGGCGCATGGCCGTCGGGCTCGTAGGGCGGCGAAGTTAGCGCCAACCTCCTGCGAGCGGCCGCTGCCGCGGCGCCGGTCCGGCCGCCGAGGATCTCGGCGAGCGACGGCGTCGCCGCGCCGTCGAGCGCGAGGCGCGATGCCAGCTCGTCGACGTGCGCCGCCATCAGGCGCCCGGCACGCCGGCCGTCCCGTCGCGCGATCGCGTCGACCAGCGCAGCGTGGTCGGCGCGCGCGTGCGCGACGCCGCTCCGCTCGTAGAGCGCGATCGCGAGCGACGACTGCAGCACCAGCTCGCGGGCGTAGCGCGCGAGCACGGGATTGCCGCAGAGGTCGGCGAGGCGATGGTGGAACGCGAGCGAGCGTTCGAGCCCCGCGCCGCGGTCGCCGCGCGCGTACGCGGCGTCCTCGTCCCGCACGAGCTGCTTGAGCGCCGCGATCGACGCCTTGTCGATGCGCGCGACCGCAGCCTCGACTGCCGCCGCCTCGATCACGCGCCGCGCGGCGAACGTGTGGCGCACGTCGGACGCGGAGGGCCTCGCGACGACCGCCACGCGCTTCTCGCGCAGGCTGACGATGCCCTCGTGGTCGAGCCGCCGCAGCGCCTGGCGCACGATCGTGCGCGAGACGCCGAAGAACTGCCCGAGCGCGAGCTCCTGCAGCTTGGTGCCCGGCGCGAGCCTACGCGCGAGGATCGAGGCGCGTATCGCGTCGCAGATACGCGCCTCCGCCCCTCCCGCCGCCTGCCGCCGCGCCGCCATCGTCCCTCTCCCCGATCCGCCCTCCGGTCAGCGTAAGCCGGCTGGCGCTTTCGGGTCAATACGGACGGGATACGCGCACTCACAATCGTGTATACATGATCGACACCCGGCGTTCACCGAACGTGCCGCGTTCCGCCACGGCTGCTCAATGGAACCGCCCCGAATCGTCGCGCCAGCAACGGTATGCACGGCCCGCGCGCGCGGTTGACAAACGCCAGTCCCGGCGGGAGGATGCACGACGATCCCGGGCGCACCGGCGCCCGGTTGCCCGCGCACCGCCTCCGCCCATGCCCGCCAACGGGAACGACCCGATCCGCCTCGTGCTGAACGGCGAGCGCGTCGACGTCTCCGGCGTCTCGCCGCAGGCGACGCTCCTCTCCTGGCTGCGCGAGACGCGGCAGCTCCCCGGCACGAAGGAAGGCTGCGCCGAGGGCGACTGCGGCGCGTGCACGGTCGTCGTCGCCGAGTCGCGCGGCGACGGCACGCTCGCCTGGAAGCCGGTCAACGCCTGCATCCGGCTCATCCCCTCGCTCGACGGCAAGGCGGTGTTCACCGTCGAGAGCCTGCGCACCCGTCCGGCGCGCTCCATCCGGTGCAGCAGGCGCTCGTCGAGTGCCACGGGTCGCAGTGCGGCTTCTGCACGCCCGGCTTCGCGATGAGCCTCTTCGGCCTGTACAAGAACGCGCGGGCGCCGTCGCGCGAGGCGGCCGACGACGCGCTGTCGGGCAACCTGTGCCGCTGCACCGGTTACCGCCCGATCCTCGCCGCCGCCGAGCGCATGGGCGCGATCGACGCGCAGGCGTGCGGCGCGACCGGCTGGCGGGGTCCGGGCGTCGCCGCCGACGGCAGCCGCATCGTCTCCGCCGACGAACAGTTCCTCGCGTCGCAGCTCGACGCGCTCCGGCGCGACCGGACGTTCGTCTACGAAGGCGAGGGCCAGCGCTGGATCGCGCCGGTCGACGCCGACGGCCTCGCCGCGGCCTGCGCCGCCGATCCCGACGCGCGCATCGTGGCCGGCGCCACCGACGTCGGCCTGTGGATCACCAAGCAGCACCGCGACCTCGGCACGCTCGTCTCGACCGGCGCGGTGCGCGAACTCGCGCTCGTTCGCGCGGGCAGCGATGCGATCGAGATCGGCGCCGCCGCGACGCTGGCCGACGCCTTCGACGCGCTGGACGGCGACTACCCGGAGCTCGCGGAAGCCTGGCAGCGCTTCGCGTCGGTGCCGATCCGCAACGCCGGCACGCTGGGCGGCAACGTCGCGAACGGCTCGCCGATCGGCGATTCGATGCCGGCGCTGATCGCGCTGGGCGCCGAGGTCGTGCTGCGCAAGGGCAGCACGGTCCGCGCGATCCCGCTCGAGGACTTCTACCTCGCCTACCAGAAGACCGCGCGCGTCCCCGGCGAGTTCGTCGCGTCGGTCCGCGTGCCGCGCCGCGCGGGCGGCCTCGCGCTCCGCGCGTACAAGCTGTCGAAGCGCCGCGACCAGGACATCTCGGCGGTGTTCGC
Source organism: Betaproteobacteria bacterium (assembly GCA_016704895.1). GTDB lineage: Bacteria > Pseudomonadota > Gammaproteobacteria > Burkholderiales > Casimicrobiaceae > VBCG01. Next base: position 5,229 of record JADIZG010000005.1, on the reverse strand, counting down.
GGCGTTCGCGCTCGTGCTCGACGGCGAGCGCATCGTGTCGGCGCGGATCGCCTGCGGGGGCGTCGCGGCAACGCCGAAGCGCGCGGTCGCGACGGAGGCGACGCTCGCCGGGTCGCGCTGGACCGCCGCCACCGCGGAGGCGGCCGCACGCGCGCTGGAAGGCGAGTTCACGCCGATCGACGACATGCGCGCCTCGGCCGCCTACCGGCGCCGGGCGCTCGGCAACCTGATGCGCCGGCTGTGGCTCGAGACCGGCGCGAGCGCGCCCCCGGCCACCCGCGTCGAGCAGGTCTCCGCGACCCGGTGACCGCGATGAACGATCCCCGCGTGCCGTTGCCCGACCTCGCCGTCGCCGATGCGAGCACCGTCGTCGGCATGCCGCTGCCGCACGACTCGGCCTCGCTGCACGTGTCGGGCGAAGCGGCGTACACCGACGACCTGCCCGAGCCGAAGGGCATGCTGCACGCCGCGGTCGGCATCTCGCCGGTCGCGCACGGACGCCTGCGGGCGGTCCATCTCGACGCGGTGCGTGCGGCGCCCGGTGTCGTCGACGCGATCGTCGCAGCCGACGTCCCCGGTGCGAACGACGTGGGTCCGATCGTGCACGACGACCCGATCCTCGCGGACGGCGGCGTGCAGTTCGCCGGACAGCCGGTGTTCGCCGTCGCGGCGACGAGCGTCGAGGCGGCGCGGCGCGCGGCCCGCCTCGGCCGCTTCGACGTCGAACCGCTGCCGGCGGTCCTCTCGATCGAGGAGGCGATGGCCGCAGCGTCGTTCGTGCTGCCGCCGGTGCACGTCAGGCGCGGCGACGCGGCGGCGGCGCTGGCCCGCGCGCCGCACCGGCTGTCGGGCACCGTGCGCTCGGGCGGCCAGGACCACTTCTACCTCGAGGGGCAGGTCGCGCTCGCGATCCCGCGCGAGGGCGGCGCGATGCACGTGCACTGCTCGACGCAGCACCCGGGCGAGGTGCAGCACATGGTCGCGCGCGCGCTCGGCATCGCGGACCACGACGTCGTCGTCGAGTGCCGGCGGATGGGCGGCGGGTTCGGCGGGAAAGAGACGCAGATGTCGCTGTTCGCGTGCGTCGCGGCAATCCTCGCGCGGCGCACCGGACGCGCGGTGAAGCTCAGGCTCGACCGCGACGACGACATGCGCTCGACCGGCAAGCGCCACGCGTTCGTGCACGGGTACGACGTCGGATACGACGACGAGGGCCGCATCCTCGCGCTCGACCTCACGCTCGCGTCGCGCTGCGGGTTCTCGGCGGACCTCTCGGGTCCGATCAACGACCGCGCGGTGTTCCACGCCGACAACGCCTACTGGCTGCCCGACGTGGCGATCCACTCGTACCGCTGCCGGACGAACACCGTGTCCGACACCGCGTTCCGCGGCTTCGGCGGCCCGCAGGGCATGTTCGCGATCGAGGCGGTGATCGACGCGGTCGCGCGTGCGACCGGGCTCGACCCGCTCGACGTGCGCAAGGCGAACCTGTACGGGACGAGCGAGCGCAACGTCACGCCCTACGGCATGACGGTCGAGGACAACATCGCGCCCGGGCTGATCGAGCACCTCGAGCGGACGTCGCGCTACCGCGAGCGGCGGGCCGAGATCACCGCGTGGAACGAGGCGAGCCCGGTGATCAGGCGCGGCCTCGCGCTGACGCCGGTCAAGTTCGGCATCTCGTTCACCGCGACGCACTACAACCAGGCGGGCGCTCTCCTGCACGTCTATTCCGACGGCACGGTGCTGCTGAACCACGGCGGCACCGAGATGGGACAGGGGCTGTTCACCAAGGTGCAGCAGGTCGTCGCGCAGGAGCTGGGGCTCGCGCCCGACCGCGTGCGCGTGACCGCGTCGGACACGAGCAAGGTGCCGAACGCCTCGCCGACGGCTGCGTCCTCGGGCAGCGACCTGAACGGCATGGCGGCGCGCGACGCCGCGCGCACGCTGCGCGGACGCCTCGCCGCGCACGCCGCGCGCATGCTCGGGTGCGCGGCGGACGCGGTCGAGTTCCGCGACGGCGTCGCGAGCGGAGGCGACAAGTCGATTCCGTTCGCGAAGCTCGCCCGCGCCGCGTACCTCGCGCGCGTGCAGCTCTCGGCGACCGGGTTCTATGCGACGCCCAAGGTCCACTACGATCCGAAGTCGCTGACCGGCCGGCCGTTCTTCTATTTCTCCTACGGCGCGGCCTGCGCCGAGGTCGCGATCGACACGCTGACCGGCGAGCACCGGCTGCTCGCGGTCGACATCCTCCACGACGTCGGGCGCTCGCTCAACCCGGCGATCGACCGCGGCCAGATCGAGGGCGGCTTCCTGCAGGGCTGGGGCTGGCTCGCGATGGAGGAGCTCGTCTGGGACGCGAAGGGCGAGCTCAGGACGCACGCGCCGTCCACCTACAAGATCCCGACCTCGCGCGACTGGCCGGCGCGCGCGCGGGTCGACTTCTGGCCCGGCGAGAACCGCGAAGCGACGATCCACCGCAGCAAGGCCGTCGGCGAGCCGCCGTTCATGCTCGCGCTCGCCGGCTTCCACGCGCTGCGCGACGCCGTCGCGAGCGTCGCCGGCTACCGCTATCTGCCCGACCTCGACGCGCCCGCGACCGACGAGCGCATCCTCGCCGCGGTCGACGATCTGAAGCGCCGCGCGGAGACGCAGGCATGAGCGGGCTCGCGGGCGTCCTGGGCCGGGCGATCGCCACCGACGGGCGCGCCGTCGTCGTCGCGATCGCGAACGGCAGCGGCTCGGTGCCGCGCGAGTCCGGTGCGTGGATGGTCGTCTCCGCCTCGGGCCAGCATGGGACGATCGGCGGCGGGCATCTCGAGCACGAGGCGACGCGGCTCGCGCGCGAGGCGATCGCGGGCACGACGCCGGCCGCGACCTGGCTCGTGCGCTTCCCGCTCGCCGCGCGTCTGGGCCAGTGCTGCGGCGGCGTCGCGACGGTCGCGTTCGCGATCGTCGACGGCGCGGCGCCGTGGCTCGAGCTCGCGGACGCCTGCGAGCGCACGTCCACCGCGTTCGCGCTGGTGCACCGGCTGGGCGAGCCGGCGGGCGCGCCGCACCGCGTCGTCGTCACCGCGGAGACCGCGCGCGGATCGCTCGGCAGCGCGTCGCACGACGCGGCGGCCGTCGCGGCAGCGCGTGCGCGACTCGCGCCCGGCGGCAGGACCGGCACCACGGAGGTCGACGGCGCCTCGCTCTTCATTCACGTCGTGCGGCCGCACGCGTTCGACGTCGTGCTGTTCGGCAACGGCCACGTCGGCCGCGCGCTCGTGCAGGTCCTGGGCGCGCTCCCGTGCCGCGTGCGCTGGATCGACGAACGCGAACACGACTTCCCCGCGACCGTCCCCGACAACGTCGAGATCGTCGCGACGGACGCGCCCGCCGCCGAAGTCGCGGATGCTCCGCGCGGCGCGTACGTCGTCGTGATGACCCACAGCCACGACCTCGACTTCGACATCGTCGAGGCCGCGCTCGAGCGGCACGACTGGGCGTACCTCGGGCTCATCGGGTCGAAGCCCAAGCGCGCGCAATTCGAGCGGCGGCTCGCGGCTCGCGGCGCGCCCGGGACGGAGCTCGCCCGCGTCACCTGCCCGATCGGCGCGCAGTCGGGTCTCGCGAGCAAGGAGCCCGGCGCGATCGCCGTCGGCGTCGCTGCAGAAATGCTCGGCGTGCGGGAACGTCTGCGCGCCGCGTCCGAGTCCTCGACGGTGCGCGCGTTGCCGCGGCGGCAGGAGCGGACGTGACGCACGCGCCCGCCCCGCCGGCCGCGCGTCTCGCGCTTTCGGCCATCACGAAGGTGTACCCGGCGGTCGTCGCGAACGACGGCATCGACCTCGACGTCGCGCCGGGCGAGATCCACGCGGTGCTGGGCGAGAACGGCGCGGGCAAGTCGACGCTGATGAAGGTGATCTACGGCGTCGTCAAGCCCGACGCCGGCACGATCCGCTGGGAGGGCCAGGCGGTGACGATCGCCAATCCGGCGCGCGCGCGGCGGCTCGGCATCGGCATGGTGTTCCAGCACTTCTCGCTGTTCGAGACGCTCACCGTCGCGGAGAACATCGCGCTCGCGCTCGACCGCGAGCGCGCGGGAGGCGACCTGCCCGGGCGGATCCGCGAGGTGTCGGCGCGCTACGGGCTGCCGCTCGACCCGGACCGCCACGTGCACACGATGTCGGTCGGCGAGCGCCAGCGCGTCGAGATCGTGCGCTGCCTGCTGCAGGACCCGCGGCTGCTGATCATGGACGAGCCGACGTCGGTGCTGACGCCGCAGGCGGTCTCGAAGCTCTTCGAGACGCTCCGGCGGCTCTCCGCCGAGGGCTGCAGCATCCTCTACATCAGCCACAAGCTCGACGAGATCCGCGCGCTGTGCACGCGCGCGACGGTGCTGCGCGCGGGCAAGGTCACCGGCACCTGCGACCCGCGCGAGGAGTCGTCCGCGTCGCTCGCGCGGATGATGATCGGCGGCGACCTGCCGCACCCGCAGCACCGCGAGGCGCAGGTCGGCGAGCCGCGGCTCGTCGTCGACGGGCTCTCGCTTCCGGCCGACGACCCGTTCGGCACGGCGCTGCACGAGATCCGGCTGACCGTGCGCGCGGGCGAGATCGTCGGCATCGCGGGCGTGTCGGGCAACGGCCAGAAGGAGCTGATGGCGGCACTTTCCGGCGAGCGGACGGTCGACGATCCGGACGTCGTGCGCTTGATGGGCGCCGCCGCGGGCAGGCTCGACGCCGAGGAGCGGCGCGCGCTCGGCCTCGCGTTCGTGCCCGAGGAGCGCCTGGGGCGCGGCGCGGTGCCCGAGATGTCGCTCGCCGAGAACGCGCTGCTGACCGCGCACCGCCAGGGACTGGTCCGCCGCCATTTCGTGCGCGCGGACGCGGTGCGCGCGTACGCCGAGCAGACGATCGCCGAGTTCCGCGTGAAGGCCGGCGGACCGGACGCGACGGCGCGGTCGCTGTCGGGCGGCAACCTGCAGAAATTCATCGTCGGCCGCGAGATCCGCCAGCAGCCGCGGGTGATGATCGCCGCGCAGCCGACCTGGGGCGTCGACGTCGGCGCCGCCGCGCAGATCCGCCAGGCGCTGATCGACCTGCGCGACGCGGGCGTCGCGGTGCTCGTCGTCTCCGAGGAGCTCGACGAGCTGTTCGAGATCTGCGACCGGCTCGCCGTGATCGCGCAGGGCCGGCTCGCCGAAGCGCGACCCACGCGCGATACCAACGCCGAGGAGATCGG